>NZ_JBEYSX010000018.1:0-170435 GCF_040642815.1 Nocardia sp. NPDC047648
CTCGCGTTTGCGCGGCCGCCGCGTCCGCGACGAAGTCGCCAGCGGCGGTCGCGCAAACGCGAGCCATAAGGGGCCGCGAACACGCCGCGACGAAGTCGCGGCCAAACTACACAGCCGCAACCCGCTTGGCGAGGTCGTCGGCGAGCTGGCGTGCTTGGCCGGGGTCGGTGGCCTCCACCATCACGCGCACCAGTTCCTCGGTGCCGCTGGGGCGCAGCAGTACTCGGCCGGAGTCGCCCAGTACGCGCTCCGCTTCCAGCACCGCTTCCCGGATCTCGGGTGCGCGCGCGACCACGGATTTGTCGCTGACCGGCACGTTCACCAGGATCTGCGGCACGGTCTGCAGCACGCTCGCCAGGTCGGCCAGGGTGCGCTGGGATTGCGCCATCCGCGCCATCAGGCGCAGGCCGGTGAGGATGCCGTCGCCGGTAGTGCCGTATCGGGGGAACACCACGTGGCCCGACTGCTCGCCGCCCAGGGTGAAACCGCCGCGCCGCAATTCCTCGAGCACGTAACGGTCGCCGACGGCGGTGGTGCGCACGGTGATTCCCGCCGCGCGCATGGCGATGTGCAGCCCGAGGTTGCTCATCACGGTGGCGACCAGGGTGTTTTCGGCCAGCTCGCCCGCGTCGTGCATGGCCAGGGCGAGGATCGCGAGGATCGCGTCGCCGTCGACCACATTGCCGTAGGCGTCGACGGCCAGGCAGCGGTCGGCGTCGCCGTCGTGCGCGAGACCGAGATCGGCGCCGTGCTCCACCACCGCGGCCCGCACCTGATCGAGATGGGTCGAGCCGCAGCCGTCGTTGATGTTCAGCCCGTCGGGCTCGGCGTTGATGGCGATCACCGTCGCTCCGGCCTCGCGGTAGGCGGCGGGCCCGACTTCCGCGGCGGCGCCGTGCGCGCAGTCGACCACGACGGTCAGTCCGGATAGGTCCTGGCCGGTCGCCTCCACCAGGTGTTCCACGTAGCGTTCGTGGGTGCCGGCGAGGCTGTACTGGTCCGGGATGCTGAGCCCGTGATCACGCGCGCCCGCCGCGTTGCGCACCCGTCCGATGCCGGCGCCGGTCGGGCGGAACGGCGTCTGCGCGGCCATCAGCGCCTCGATCCGGTCCTCGATCGCGTCGTCGAGTTTGTGCCCGCCTGCGGCGAAGATCTTGATCCCGTTGTCGGGCATCGGGTTGTGCGAGGCGGAGATCATCACGCCGAGGCACGCGTCGTACAAACCGGTGAGGTAGGCGACGGCGGGCGTCGGCAGCACCCCCACCGCGAGCACGTCCACGCCCGCCGCGGTCAGACCCGCGGTCACAGCGGCCTCGAGCATTTCCCCGCTGGCCCGCGGATCGCGGCCGACCACCGCGAGCGCCCGCACCTTGCCCCGGCTCAGGATCTGCGCGGCCGCGCCGGAAACGCGCAGCGCCAGTTCCGGACTCAGTGACTCGTTGGCAAGCCCGCGGACTCCGTCGGTGCCGAACAACCGTCCCATACCTCGCCCCTCATTGATGATCTGTGGCGTAGGCGTCGACCTGGGAGGCACCGGCCTGTGCACCACGAAGGCCCCGCGAACGCCGCGTGTTCATACAGCGCGAGAGCAGGCGACCAGCTGTTCGCTGGGAGCCTGCTCTCGTACAGCTGCCGCGACGACCGTACCGCGTCCGGCACCGCTGGGGCGCCGGACGCGGAAGATCGACGATGCCGATATCAGCGCTTCGAGTACTGCGGCGCCTTACGCGCCTTCTTCAGACCGTACTTCTTGCGCTCGGTGGCACGCGGGTCACGGGTCAGGAAGCCGGCCCGCTTGAGGGCGGGACGATCCTCGGGGGTGACCTCGATCAGCGCGCGGGCGATGGCCAGCCGCAGAGCGCCTGCCTGGCCGGACGGGCCGCCGCCGACCAGGCGGGCGTGCACGTCGAAGGACTCGGTGCGCTCGACGGTCACCAGCGGCGACTTGACCAGCTGCTGGTGCACCTTGTTCGGGAAGTAGTCCTCGATGGTGCGGCCGTTGAGCACGAAGTTGCCGGAGCCGGGCAGCAGGCGCACGCGCACGACGGCCTCCTTGCGGCGGCCGACGGTCTGCACCGGGCGGTCGATCACGACCGGAGCGTAGGACGCCGAGTCCTCGGAGTCCTCGTAGCCCGCGCCGTCCTCGACAGCTTCGGCAGCGTCGAATTCCTCGACGAAGTCCTCGTTGAATTCCTCGGGAGCGGTCACTGGGCCACCTGCTTGATCTCGAACGGAATGGGCTGCTGGGCGGCATGCGGGTGCGTCGGGCCCGCGTAGACCTTCAGCTTGCCCGCGATCGCGTTGCCGAGCTTGTTCTTCGGGATCATGCCCTTGACGGCCTTCTCCACGAGCCGATCGGGACGCGTCTCCAACACCTGACCGACGGTCCGCGACTTGAGGCCGCCCGGGTGCCCGGAGTGGTGGTGGATCAGCTTGTCCTGCCGCTTGTTGCCGCTGATGGCAACCTTGTCGGCGTTGATGATGATGACGAAATCGCCACCATCGACGTGCGGGGCGTAGGTCGGCTTCGTCTTGCCACGCAGCAGATTCGCTGCCTGGACGGCGAGACGGCCGAGCACTACGTCAGTGGCGTCGATGACGTACCACTTACGGGTCACGTCACCCGCCTTGGGGCTGTACGTAGGCACAGTGCTTCCCTGTCTGTCGTCGGTGTTGCCGGCCCAGCGTGTGGTCGAGGTGTTCCCGGCGGCCGGTGGAGACCCGGGACTCGGCAGACGTTCCACACGCCGACGAGCCACGATACCAGTGGGGTATCGCGGGAAGAAATCGCCTCAGGTCTCGATCGGCGGGCCGAAGTCCATGGCGCCGGGGGGTCCAGGGATCAGGTAGCGCAGGGTATCGACCTCGGGCCTTCCGCACTCGGCGGTGCTTTCCCGCACTTCCCGCTGGTCCCCGCGAGCGTTGGTGACCCCCGGTCGCGGCTTGGTGATCGCGTACGGGGCGGTCGCACAGGCGACCGGATCGGCCGCGGCCATCTTCTCCGACACGACCGAACCCGTGTCCAGGACGACCGACTCCGCGGTCAGCTCCACCCGATGATTCCCGGACGGAAGCGCGACCACGGCCAGCGCCACCGCCCCGACCACGGTGTTGGCCCCGAACAAGTTGCCTTTCATCTTGTTCCACAGCTTGCCCTTGCGGTGCCGGTCCTCGTCGTCGGACTCGGCGCCCTGGTCCTGCCATGGGCCCTGGCCGCCGGGGTACTGCGACTGCTCCGGTGCGCCCGGATAGGGCGGCCGTGGGCCGAGGGGCGCCACCGGCCCCCCGGGCGGCGGCCCCGCGAGCCCGCCGCCTGCCTGCTGATCCTCGGACGCGCTCGGCGGCCGGGTGAAACGGCTGCCCAGCTCGGCGAGGTTCGGCGGGAGGCCGCGCGGCGCTTCGTCGGGTCCGATCCTGGTCGTCGCCTCGTCGGGCTGGGTCGGATATCCGGGCCCGTATTGGACGCCGGGCACCGGCCTGCTCGACCGCTGTCCCGCGTCCGCCGGTTGCGGCGGGGGCGTGGCCTGCGACGGGTACTCGACGGGGTGCTGCGGAGCGGGCGCGGGTTCGGCGTGGCCGCTCGCCGGTTCCGGCTCACCCGCCTCCGTATCGCTCACCAGCAGGTGCGCCGCGCCGAGGACGAGCGCGTGCATCGGATGGTCGGCCACCTGCAGGCGGTGCCCGAGATGGTTCTGGAAGGCCAGCCGCAGCGCGTCGTTGAAGCGCACATTGCCCGACAGCAGCACCGTCGAGGTGTCCGCGCCGATCGAACGTGCCGCCGCCATCACCTCGATCACGACGTCGTCCGCCGAGCGGGCGTCGCGCATGGCCTCCGCGTCCACCGGAACGTCGACCGATTCGGTGGGCTGCTCGTCGTCGCCGTGCACCGCCACCACCAGCATGCTGCGGCCGTCGGAGTACACGCCCGTCGCTCCGATGCCGTTCGGCCTGGACCGGTCGGGCGGGTGCACCAGTCCGAGCGCGCGGACGTAGCCGGACAGCGCGACGCTCTCCGGCAACGGCTCGACGACGACGTCGAGCTGTTCCACCATCGAGGCGTAGACCTCGACCTTCTCGTCCGGCCAGCTGTCCGGGAACGGCAACGCCACCAGGTCCGGTTTACCGCGCAAGTGCTTGCCGATCTCCGCGAGCGGGTTGTACATGCGCGCGCGGAAGACCAACTCGGCGGGCCAGGTGGCGCCCGCGACCACGATCTGCGGATGTCCGAGGATGTCGCGCACGTCGGCGATCGCCATCCCGAGATCGGGCCTGTTGCGTTCCACGCCCGCCGTGTGCAACCGGCCCGACGAATCCGCCAGCAGATATGCCGGCGGCGTCCACATACCTTCCACTTGCACCGGGCGGATGGGAACGCCACCACCACCCGCGGCCACGGACACCACATCCCAGCCGAGATGCACTGCCCCTACTCGCACCGTCACAGGCATAAGTGTGCCCGGTTCGCGGCCGAGATGCTCGTCGGTGCCGTCCGTTGCCGTCCGGCGCCGCTTTCGCGCACCGGGGCGCTCGCGTCGCGTTCGAACCGCGTCACGCCGACGACTTCTTCAGTCGCAGCCGGCGCCACGTCATGACCGCCAGTACCAGGGTGATCAGCAGCAGCACGCCGACGTCCAGCGCCCAGATCTCCGGCTTGTGCTGCCAGAGCGTGTCGGGTTGCGCGTTCAGGAACAGTTCGCGGATGTTCACCGTCGACGCGCCGCTGGCGTATCCCCACCGAGCCGGGAACAGCCAGGACACCTGCTCGAGCACGACCCGCCCGGTGACCGGGATCAGCCCGCCCGCCATCACCAGCTGGCACATGATGGCGACCACCAGCAGCGGCATCACCTGCTCGTTCGACTTCGCCAGTGACGAGAGCAGCAGGCCGACGACCACGCAGCAGATCGCGGTCAGCGCGATATCTATGTAGAGCTCCGCGCTGCCGGCCGCCAGCACCGCCCCTTCGCCCGGCCGCTTCTTACCCGCCAGCACGATGCCGACCAGCACCGCCGATTGCAGCAGTGCGGTCAGGCTGAACACGGCGATCTTCGCCATCAGGTAAGCCGAGGGCAGCAGCCCGACCGCGCGTTCGCGGTGGAAGATCGTCCGCTCGCCGACCAGGTCGCGCACGGTGAGCGTGGAACCCATGAAGCAGGCGCCCAGGATCAGAACCACCAGCAGCTGCTGCGTCTCACTGCCGCCTTCTGGCACGAATGTGCCATCGGGTAGCGCTTTCAGCGCGCCGCGCTGGAAACCGTTCTTTCCCGGCACCACCAGCGAGAGCCCGCCGAGGATGAACGGCAGTATCACCAGGAACGTCAGATAACCGCGGTCGGCCAGGATCAACCGGACCTGACGACGCGCCAGCGTCGAGAACTGCTTGCCGCGGCTGGACTGCGGCGGACTGCCCGCCGGCCCGTACGGCTGCGCGGGCGGCGGCGGTGGCGGCGCGAACGCCTGGCGGGAGCGATAGGCCGCGAACGCCTGATCCGGGTTGGCCGCGACGTTGGCGAAGATCTCCGCCCAGTCGCTGGTACCGAGCGCAGCGCCGACGCCAGCGGGGTTGCCGCAGTAGGCGGTCTTGCCGCCGGGCGCGAGCAGCAGCACCTGGTCGCACATGTCCAGGTGCGCCACCGAGTGGGTGACCACGATCACCACGCGGCCCGCGTCGGCCAGTTCGCGCAGCATCACCATGACCTGCCGGTCCAACGCCGGGTCCAGGCCCGAGGTCGGTTCGTCCAGGATGAGCAGCGACGGACCGGTCAGCAGTTCCAGCGCCACCGAGGCGCGCTTGCGCTGGCCGCCGGACAGGCGGTCGACCCTGGTGTCGGCGTGCTCGGTGAGCGAAAGCTCTTGCAGTACACCGTCGATGACCTTCTGCCGGTCCTGCTTGCTGTTGTCCCTCGGCAGCCGCAACTCGGCCGCGAACCCGAGCGCTTGGCGCACCGTGAGCTGGCGGTGCAGCACGTCGTCCTGCGGCACCATCCCGATGCGGGAACGCAGCGCCTCGTACTCGGCGTGCAGATTGCGCCCCTCGAACGTGACCACGCCGCCCGACGGTTGGGTAGTGCCCGCGATCAGGCGCGACAGCGTCGACTTACCCGCGCCGGACGGGCCGATCAGCGCGGTGAGCGTCCCGCGGCTGGCCGACATGTTCACATCGACCAGCAGTTGCTTGTTGCCCTCGACGGTGAAACCGACCCCGTGCACCGCGAGGCCCTGCTCGGCGACCGGCTTCTGCCGGTGCACCAGCGTGCCCTGCTGGACGACGAAGTCGATGTTGCCGATGGTGATGATGTCCCGCTCGCGCAGCACCGCGCGCTGCTGGCGGTGCCCGTTGACGAACGTGCCGTTCGCCGAGCCGAGGTCCTCGATGGTCAGACCCTCCGCGGAGGCGACCAGGCGGGCGTGCTTGCGCGAGGCCAGCGGATCGTTGACGACGATCTGGTTGTCGGTGGTGCGGCCGATGCCGAGACCGCTCGCGGGAATGCGGTCGGGGCGGGCGATGGGCGCCGTGCTCGCCCGCGCCCGGACCGGCGGCATGTTCGAGGTGTCCGCCCTGGTCGTCATGTTGACGTTCAGCGCGGGCGACGGCGCGTCCTGCGGTGGCGGATAGCTCGGACGCTGGAATTGCTGCGCGGGCCGCCGGACCGCGTGCGGCGGCGGTCCAGGCTGCGGCGCCTGCGCCGGTTGCGGCGGGCGCGCCGAGGGCCGTTGCGGTGGTTGCGGGTTCGCAGGCAGCAGGTGCAACAGCGGGCCGCTGATCGCGTCACCCAGTCGGACCTGCGTGGGGCGGTCGATCGACACGGGCTGGGTCAGCCTGCGCGCGTCCACGAACACCCCGTTGGTGCTCTTGTTGTCGGTCAACACCCAGGCGCTGCCCTGCCAGGCCAGCGTCGCGTGCACACGCGAAACGAGCGGGCTGTCGACGAACAGCGTCACCTCCGGCGCACGGCCCATCGTGACCTGCTGGCTCGAATCGAATACTCGTTCGTTTCCATCATGGCGCACGGTGATGGTCTGCGCCCCCGGTGAAGACATGCAGCGGATACTATTCCATCACCCGGACATCGGCGGTGCCCCCGATGCGCCAATTGCCCCGATCCGGCGACCGATGTGAACGTATAGCGGCCGACGAGGGGGAGCCTTGCCGAGAGTCCGTGCGACCGTGCTTGTCGCGGCGCTGCTCAGTATTCTGGCGCTGGTCGGGGGCTGTGTCCGAGTGGTCGACGGCCGGGCCGTCTCCATCTACGACGACCCGTTCAAGGTCGCCGGACTGCCCACCACGAGCGGCCCGAGCGGCCCGCGCACCGGCGTCCCGGACAGCACACTCACCGCGACGAACGGCGACGGCGGGTCCATGGATACGCTGGCGCTCAACGCCATCGATGACATCCAGACCTTCTGGCGCGGCGAGTTCGGCAAGGAGTTCCAGGGCGAGTTCAAGCCGGTGGACAAGCTGCTGTCCTGGAGCGCGAAGTCCGGGCGCAGCGAGGCGGTCGAATTCTGCAAGGAGACCACCTACCGCTTGGTGAACGCCGCCTACTGCCGCCTGGACAATTCCATCGGCTGGGATCGGTCGGTGCTGCTTCCCACCATGGAGGAGGCCTTCGGGAAGATGTCCGTGGTGATGGTGCTCGCGCACGAGTACGGGCACGCGGTGCAGACCATGGCCAAGATCGTCGGCCCGAAGGATCCGGTGATCGTGAAGGAGCAGCAGGCGGACTGCTTCGCGGGCGCGTTCATGCGGCACGTCGCCGAAGGCAAGGCCAGGCATTTCACGATCAACACCTCCGACGGCCTCAACTCGGTGCTCGCGGCCACCGTCGCCATCCGCGACTCCGACCCCGACGATCCGGAGAGCGTGCACGGCTCGGCCTTCGAACGCGTCACCGCGGTGCAGATCGGTTTCACCGACGGCCCCAAGGGATGCAAGGGCATCGATCAGGACGAGATCGACCAGCGCCGCGCGAATCTGCCGCAGAGTTTCAGCGACGACCAAGGGCACGGTGAGTTCCCGATCACGAAGGAGACGCTGATCGAACTCACCAAGGCGCTCGAAGCCATCCTGCCGATCGACGAGGAGCCGACCTACGACTACTCCCGGGCCGAGATCGACTGCCGCGACGGTGCGGTCACCGAACCGGTGTCGTATTGCCCGGCGAAGAACACGATCGCCACGGACATTCCCGGCCTCGCCGAGCGGGGAACGTCGAATTCCGCTGAAGACGACCCCCTGCCGCTCAAGGTGAGTGGTGACTACAACGGCTACGTCGTATTCATCTCCCGCTACACCCTGGCCGTCCAGCAGAGCCGTGGCGAGAGCCTGGTCGGCGCCAAGACCGGATTGCGCGCGGCCTGCCTGTCGGGAGTGGTCACCGGCAAGCTCGCCGAATCCGGGCGGCCGATCAGTCAGGGTGACATCAAGCTCGCCACCGGCGATCTGGACGAGGCGGTCTCGGGGCTGCTCACCGACGGCTTGGCCGCCAGTGACGCCCAAGGCAGGACCGTGCCCAGTGGTTTCTCGCGCGTCGAGGCCTTCCGCGCCGGAGTCCTGAGCGGCGAGAGCGTCTGCGCAGCGCGCTATTCGTAGCGGCTCAGCGGCCGAACGGCGGCGGCGCGGCCAGTTCGAAGCGCAGCACGCGATTGCCGAGCATGATCTCGGTGCCCGGTACGAGCACCATCGACTGGTGCGGCGCCAAGCGCACCCAGTCGCGGTAGCCCGGCAGGCGGGTGCGGGTGCCGTTGGTCGAACCACCGTCCACCACCGTGACATCCCAGTTCACCAGGCGGATTTCGGCGTGGGCCCTGGACATGCCACCGGAGGCGTCGTCGACGCGCAGCGGCACGAGTCCGCTCTCCGCGGCGGGGGAACGCTCCGGATCGCGACCGACTACCGCGTCCGCGGCGAGCATGTAGGTCATGCCGTCGTCGAGGATCAGCATGCCCAGCGGCGGGCGGACCACTTCGATCAGTGCCTGGGTCTGGTCGACCGGCATCCCGCAGACGGTGCAGAACGCCGCCCGCGGATCGCTGGGATGCGCACGCGCGCACTTGAACCCCATCACCTTGACGGTCAGCACGGTGGCCTTCGCGGTCGCCTCCAGCCTGCGCTGTAGTTCCGGGTCGGGCCGCGGCGCGGGATTGGTGCCGCCCACCTGGGTGGGCGCGTGGTGCGGGTCGATCGGCGTCTGCTCGGTCTCCGCGTCGAGCATCGCGGTCGACGGCGCGGTCGGATACCGCGGGCGCCCGGCCACCGGCTGCGGTTGCGGCTCGGGCCGCTGCCGCCGTCCGGTCTCGGCGGGCGGCTCGTGTTCGACGCGCGCCGTGGGCAGCGACGATGTCTCCGGGCGGCGATGCATACCCGCCGAACGGGAGTCGCCGCCATTACCGGAAATCCCCACGCGGGGACCGTCCGACCAGACGATCGCGCCACCCGCCTGGGCGATGCCCTCGACCAACCTGCCGATGCCGGGCTCGGGCGGCAGGTCCGGGATGCGGCCCTTCCCGTCGTCGACGAACAAGGCCGCGGCCCGCGCCGGGACCGCCGCGACCCGATCCACCGTGAAGGCCGCGTCGCTGCCGCGATATCGCTCGAGCACGCCGTCGCCGGCCAGCACGGCGGTGATCGCGCCGTGCAGGAAGATCGCTACGCCCCCGTTCTCGGCGGCGGAGAGGATGCCGAAGTCGATCGGCTCACCCGGGCTGATCTGCTCGGCGTGCTTCATCAGCCAGCGCGTCGCCTGCCGCGCCACCAGGGCGCCGGGGCCGCCCGGCTCCCGATCGGTCGCGTCGCGCACCAGTTCGGCCAGTGACTCGAGGGCGACGACGGCGGGCGAGTCCTGGGTCGGCCTGCCCGGCTTGCGGTGCGCGACCACGACCACCGCACCCGCGACCCGGGCCACGGCGTGGCTGCCTACGACGACCTCGACCTGCCGATCCTTCACCGGTATCGGCCTCCGCCGGAGGTGTGGTTCGGGGTCGTCGTCACACCGACAAGGGTACCGACAAAGGGTATTGCGATAGGAAGGCCATCGGTCCCCCTCCCCGGCGTCCGTCGGGTAACTTCAGTGTCAGCAACGGGAGGAACGAGGGGCCTGTGATGGTTCGGACGCAACGCATCGCGCTCACCGCGTCATGTCTGGCACTGGCAGGGATGCTGGCCGGTTGCTCTGGCGTGCAGGGTACGCCGACCGCGGGTGAGATCGACGTACGCACGCTGGAAGTCGGCACCTATCCCGTCGACAAGCATGAGTACAGCCAGGATTCGAGCGGCAAAGGCGCACTGCTGGAGGGCATGCGGATGTCGGACGCCGTGGTCCCCACCGTGCGCATCGACCCCGTGCTGAAGTTCGGTCGTGGCAGCACCGTCGTCGCGGATGCCGAGCAGGCATTGGGCTTCGTGGCCAAGGTGTCCAGGCCGGTCTTCGACAACCGCAAGCTGGTCGTCGGATACGCGGCCAGCGGCGCCGACCGCCCCGATCCGGCAGGCCAGACCAATCCGGCGCCGGAAGCCACCGCGGTCACCGACGCCCTGTTCCGTTTTCCCGACGAGGCCGCCGCCAAGCTCGCCGCACGCGAGCTCGAGGACGTCGACATCGCCGTCTCGCCGGACAACCGCAAACTGACATCGTCGAAGTATGCCGACGCCTACATCCACTGGCGGCCGGGCGTCCCGAACGTCGGTGCCTTCATGGCGCACAAGGAATTCGTCATCTCCTTGTTCATCCAGCGTCCGGTGGCGGATGGCGACGACCTGGTGAAGTGGGTCGACAAAACGCTGGCCGCCCAGGTCGCGCAGCTGGACCGGTTCACCGCGACGCCGGTGAGCAAACTCGACACCCTGAAGGCCGACCCGGACGACCTGCTCGCCCGCGTCGCGGTGACCGACCGCAAGAACCGCGCGCCCGACCCGGCGACCTTCGCCGTCTACAGCGGATACCACACGGTGCACCGCGCCGACGACGAGTCGGTACACCTGCGCTTGATCGAAGACGCGGGCGTAGACCACATCGGCCTCGTCGACGACAGCTACGTGGCGCGCACCCGCGACGCGGCCGCGGCCCAGAAGCTGGTCACCGGCTTGCTGGAAAGCGAAGGCGCGCACTACGACACCCTCGGCGCTCCCAAGGACGTCCCCGGTGCCAAGTGCCTACAGCTCAACAGCAAGGGCGACCCCGACCGGGAGTACAAGTACCGCTGCTACGTCGCGTACAAGCGGTACGTCGGAGTCGTCACCAGTGATAAGGAACCGGACGTACGACAGAAGGTCGCCGCGGAGTACGCGCTGTTGGCGAACAGTTTCTGAGATGAGCAGCGGTAGGCGCCCGGCGCCTTCGCGATCCCGGGCCATGGGTCGGCCCACGTAGGATCCGGCGCAACTACCGCAGTCAGGGGAGGGAAGAGTGCAGCACGGCGCTATGTCCAGACCGATTCGAACCGCCTGTGCCCTGGTGCTGGCCGGCGCCGTCGCCTTGGGCGGCGGCGCGTGCGACGGCTCCGAGGCCGCGACGGAGCGGCCCGCGCAGCCCGTCGATCTGGCTCAGCTCGACGTGGGCAATTACCCGACTCAGCCGCGTGCGCTCGCTACGGCGAAGAACCCCGAGCAGGCGCGCATGATCGAGGCGGAGCGGCTGGCGAACTTCGTTCCGCTGTCGTCGGATATCGACCCGGCGTTCGTCTCCGCGAATCCGTCCATCGCCAAGGTGTTCATCGATCCGAAGGGTTCGCTCGGCCGCATCATGCAGGTCTCCCGCTTCGCGGAGGCCGCCCCGGATTTCGTCGCCGGGTTCCTCAGCAGCGCGGGCAGCGCACCGGACAACCGCGGCACCGACCTGGTCAACGCCGTGCTGATCTTCCCCGACGAGCAGAAGGCGGCCGCCGCGGCAGCGGCTTTGGAACGCGTCGACTTCGAGGCGAACGACCGGAACACGCCGGTGCAGATCCCGAAGTACCCCGCCGCGCACGCCCATTGGCAGCCGCAGGAACAGTCGATCGGGTCGTGGTTCGCCACCGGCAAATTCGTCGTCTACACCTGGGTCTTCGACTACGTGAAGATCTTCCTGGAGAAGGTCGACCTCCCGCCGCTGCTCAGCCTGGTCGAGAAGAGCCTCGACACTGTCGTCCCGGCGATCGGCCGGTTCACTCCGACCCCCGTCGATCAGCTGATGACAGCGCCGATCGATATGGACGGCATGCTCAACCGGGCGCTGCCGCGACCCCGGGAAGACTCCTGGATCGACCCGCCGGGCGCGTACACCGGCGCAGGCGCCCTGCACTTCACCACCGATTCGGCCGAGGACCGCAGGATCATCGAAGCCGCGGGGGTCGATCGGTACGCCACCGACGGGACCGATCTGTTCCGCACGCGCGACGCCGACGCCGCCGTGCAGTTGCGCGAGCAGCGCGGCGGGCTGTCGAAGAAATTCCGCGCCGCGGAGTCGCCGAAAGGCCTGCCCGCCGCGCATTGCAAGGAATACATCGGCAACAAGACGGTGGTCGTCCGGTTCTACTGCTCGGTGGCCTACGACCGCTACACGGCGTTCGCGTGGTCGCATCAGCTGCTCGACGCGCAACAACGCATCTCCGCCCAGTACGCATTGTTGGTGAATGCCGCATGACGAAATTCCGTACCGCCGTCGCCGTGCTCGCGTGCACGGTGACCGCCGCGATCCTCACCGGCTGTGGTTCGACGATGACGGGGACCGCGCAGCCGGGTGAGATCGACATTCGCGATCTCGACACCGGCAACTACCCCACCGAGCCGCCGAACGCGCACGACGACGACTACCAGCCGCTGTTCATCGACATGAACAAGGTTGCCGCGATGCGGCTGGCCGACCACGTCGCGTCGGCCTACGACATCGACCCCAGGATGAAGTACAGCTGGACGCCCTCCAGCATCAGCAAAGGGACGCTGCCCGGCGAACTCGGGAACCCGGCGGACCTGCGGCCGATCGCGGAACGCAACCGGATGATGTTCGGGTTCCACACCAACGGCTCCGATCAGGACATCAGCCTGATCGCGTCCGGATGGCCGACCAAGCCCCGGCCCAATTCCACGACGGTCGGCACGATCGTCATGCAGTTCCCCGACCCGGAGCGCGCCCGGCAGGCCGCGACCGAGTTCTACGACGCCGATTTCGGCGCCTACCGCGAGCAGAACGAGCCGGTCACACTGCCGCGGCAGCCACAGGCGCGAGCACACTGGCGTCCCGGCTCACCCTTCCTGCGCACAATCCTCGCGCACGGCTCCTACGTAGTGGCGTTCCTCCTTTCGGCGAACGCTCCCGACCGCGCCGCCCTCACCGCGCTGGCGGAAAAGGCGTACGACGTTCAGCTGCCCCTGCTCGACCAGCTCCCTGCGCTGACCGAAGAAGAGATGCTGCGGTTGCCCTGGGACCCCGACCATCTGCTGAGCCGCACCCTGAATCCGTCCAAGGTCCAGTCGCCGAGCTACGACGATTCGAACGCGCTGTTCGGTCTGCGCGGAATCATGCAATACACCGGAGACCTCGATTACGCGAAACAACGTTTCACAGCGATGGGCGCCGATAAATTCGCCGCCAACGGCGACACATTGGTGATCCGCACCGCTGACGCGGGGACGGCGCGGCGGGTTGTCACGGAACGTATCACGCCCACGGTGGTTGCCCGTCCGGTCGATCCGCCGCCGCATCTGCCCGATTCGGCATGTGTGGAGAACCGGTCCGGACTATTCGACGACCGGCGATTCACCTGCGTCGTCGCGTACAAAGAATACGTCGGATTCGTCGCGGCGAATCAACTGCTGGACGCTCAGCAGCGCGCTGCCGCACAATATTCCGTTTTCGCGAACAGCCGATAATGCCGCATTTTCGTCGCACATCGGGTCGAGTATGCTGCGGGGCGAACGCCAGCGGCCCGCGTGGAGTCAGGAGATCGTGAAGATGCCGATGAGCCCCGGGACCATCGTCGGCGGGTACCGCATCCTGCGGGTGCTCGGCGCGGGCGGCATGGGCACGGTGTATCTGGCCAAACATCCCAGCCTGCCCAGAACCGACGCGCTGAAGGTGCTCGGCGGCGAACTCAGCCGCGACTACGAGTTCCGCACCCGTTTCGAACGCGAAGCCAATCTCGCCGCCGGGCTCGACCATCCGAACATCGTCTCGGTCTACAACCGCGGTGAGGAACACGGCCAGTTGTGGATCGCCATGCAATACGTCGACGGCACCGATGCCGCCGCCGAACTGGCCCGCGATCCGCATGCGATGAATCCGCTGCGCGCCCTGCGTATTACGACCGAGGTCGGTAAAGGGCTCGATTACGCGCACCGCAAGGGCCTGCTGCACCGTGATGTCAAACCGGCGAATTTCCTGCTTTCCTCCCCCGCCGACGGTGAGGAAGAACGCGTCCTGCTCACGGATTTCGGCGTCGCCAAATCCAATGACGACACCACCGAACTCACCCAGACCGGCAGTTTCGTCGCCACCATCGCCTACGCCCCGCCCGAGCAGCTCACCGGCAGCCCGCTCGACCACCGCGCCGATGTCTACAGCCTCGCGTGCTCGTTCTTCAAACTGCTCACCGGACGTAACCCCTACCCGGGAACGCAACCCGCGCTGGTGATGATGGGCCATCTCCACGAGCCCCCGCCGCTGGCCACCGCGGTCAATCCCGGCCTTCCGCAGGCCCTCGACCACGTCTTCGCCCGCGCCTTGGCGAAGAACCCGGCCGAACGATTCCACAGCTGCCGCGAATTCACCGACGCCGCCGCGAGCGCTCTGACTCCCGGCTACAACCCCGTCGCCACCAACACTTCCCCCACTTATCCGGTCCAGGTCTTCGATCCGCGGCCGGGGACCGATCCCCGAGTCGCCGTCTCCGGTCGGGTGACCGCCGCGCCCCCGCGCAAGAACTGGCTGCTCGCCGCGGCCGCCGGCATCGTGACCGTCGCCCTCGCCGCGGGAATCGGCATCTGGGCGCTGAACCGGGACGAGTCCGGCCCCGCGTCCGCGGCCACCACGCCGAGCAGCACGGCCGCCCTGGCGCCGCTGGACCGGGCGCGGGCGGACAATCCGGTGTTCCGGGGCAAGACGATCACGATGGTGGACGTGCCACGCGGCTCGCAGGTCTCGATCTTCCTGGGTGGCACTCCGCAGACGAAATTCCTGGAGGATCTCGGATTCGTCTACAACCTCAACTACGCACGTCAGGGCGACGAGGCATCGCCTCGGGAACTGACCGGCTCCACCAGGCTGGAGGCCGCGGCGGACGGCTATGTGCTGGCCGTGCGCAGCGACGAAAAGGCCGGTGGCGGTGGACTGCTCGGTCTGCCCTACCAAGTGGCGGGTACGCGCGCCACGGTGATTCCGCTGGATGATCCCGCGGCCGTCGCTGCGGTCCGCAATTGGAGCGAATCGTCCGAACAGACCCTGCTCGACCGTCTGGTACCGGTGCTGCGCAATCGCGTGAAGTGAATCGGTCACCTTCGCTGAAGCGAAGGCTTGGTTGGCTTTTCGAATTCCGGGACCACTGGTTTTCGCCATTCTGCTGGTAGCGGCGAACTTAGGCGTTCGGTAAGGTGTACCGCAGCCAGCCCACTCGCCGATCATTACAGCAGCGAGCAGGGGGAAGGAGGGGAGCCGAGCGCTGGCGTTACAAGTCATGCGGACCCGGATTGCGTCGTGGTCTTCCGAGCAGGCCCGTACGCGGCCGCCGAAATCACGGAAGAGCCGGGCCGAAGGGCGCAGGGTCCTGATCCCGTGGGGCGATGCCGAACTATTTCGAGTCGGATGGAACCGATCAGAGCCACACCGCGTCCAACCAGATGTACAGGCCAACTGAGGCTTCCGCCGTTGGCCGAGACGGGAACCGAAAGGAGCCGAAATGGCAGGACAGCTCGAAGCGAGTGAAGAGGCGATCTCGAAGTTTGTGGACAACTGCCGGCAGCGGCACCAGGATCTGCAGACCGCGATCACCGCACTGAACAGCAAGTCGGATCAGACCACCGCCACCTGGAGCGGTGCGGCGCGTCAGGCGTTCGACACCTTCATGGACAGCTACTTCGCCCAGGCGCGGAAGCTGAACGACCAGCTGGATCAGACGTCGGACAAGCTCGCCCACGCTGGACGGAAGTTCGCCGATCAGGACCAGCAGTTCGCCCAGCAGGTGGCCGCGCAGGCCTCCAGCCTGGACCTTCCCTGATCCGATAGCCGTACCACAGACAACAAGGAGCTCCACATGGTAGCGAACGATCCCGGTCGGATTGCCTCCAACTTCGGCGAGGTCGAGGCGGGCGCCCAGGCCATCGTGGCCGAGGCGCGCAGCGTCATGACCATGCTCGAGGATTTCCACAAGCAGGTCACCGACTTCGTGACGAACTACTGGAAGGGTGACGCTAACGACGCGTTCGCCTCGCTGCAGGCCCAGTGGAACACACAGGTCACGCAGCTCAACACCACGCTGGAAAGCGCGGGCAAGATGGTCAGCAGCGGAAACTCCGACCTGCAGGGCACCGACACCGCGCTGGCGGGCCTCTTCTGAGATCCCGTCTCGGCTGATTCGAGCCCCCGGTACTTCGGTTCCGGGGGCTCGAATCATTCTGCACAGAGCAACATTCGACCACTTATCGGCACGGCCGCGCAGGTCACGGGACGACGCGAACGGTGTCTCCGAAATGCGAGCACGGGGCCTCCAATTGCCCCCACTCGTCTCCCGCGTACTGGCAGCCGATGCTGATCTGAATCCCGAACTCCAGCAGAACATGCCAGTGAACGGTTGATCCGTCTCCCGGATGTTCCAGGTAGGCCAAGCCGGAACGGCCACCGAACATGACGTCGCGCTGCAAGTCGGTCAGTACCCCCGGCGGCCGCTGCGCCATCTGTGTCTCCAGCTTCGCCGCGACTTGCGCATAACTGGACGACGCCGTCAGCGGTGCCTGCATCACCGTAATTCGCTGTCGAACACCGGCTTCGGGCACCAAATCGAGACGAGCACGTCCGGTATCGGGCGATTGGGTGACGCGCCAGCCGGGCGGAACGCGGAATCGCAGGCGGCCGAATGCTTCCGGTGGCGCCTCATCCGGCGGGCCGATCGGCGGCGGCGCGGCGATCGGCGATGCCGCTCCCGTGCCCGGCGCCGCTGCCGTCTCTTCACCTCGGCGACCGGACAAGATAACCGCACCGGCGACGATCAGAGCGACGACCGCCAAGGCCGCGACGGCGACGACCGCCAAACGCGCTGTGTCATGTCGGGGCTGCTGGGCAGCGGCGCGTTCCCGGAGCGATTGCATCCACTCGGTCGGGGCGGTCGACGCTTCGTGCCGGTCGTTCGGCTCGGCCCGGCGGCCCTGGACGAGATCGGCACCGGCGACGGTACGTAGCTCGACGTCGGCGCCCGCGGTCTGATCGATCGCGGCACGGAGCAGGTCGAGTTTCGAGGAATCCGGGATAGCGACCACCTGAACGAGATCGACCGGGCCGCTGTCCAGCAACCGAGCGATCAGGCTGCACAAACCGGCGTATCCCGTCGATTCCGCGGTGATTTCGGCCAATGCGAGGGTCGGCTCGTATTCACAGGATTCGAGATGCACGCCGCGATGGCTGCGGATGACCGCCGAGGCGGTGGTGGCCAGCATTCCGAACTCCAGTACCAGGGTTCGCCTGCTATGGCTGGTGCCCTCGTCGGACGCGACCGAACGCACCGCGATGTCCTCGAATACGACGTCCGTGGCGCAGCGGCGCGCCGCCTGGTCGAGCACGCCGCGACGGCCGGCGCCCCATTCGGTGGGGCAGATCAATGTCATCCGCGCACACGGGGCCGCGACACGCAGATTCTCGAGCAGACCTGCGAAGACAGCGCCCATCGCGTCCACCACCGAAGGCGTGCGTGGTGGCAGGGCGATGGCGTCGGCGGGCACGAACTGGATCACCGAACCGACCTGGGTGGGCGGCGTCAGCGGCTGCCCCACCACGAGGTCGAAATCGTTGCTGCTCAGAACGACCGACGGCGGCATGTCCCAGTGCGTGTCGGCGCCGCGCGCCCAGATACGCGCTTCCGTGACGACGAGCTCGACCTCGGACATCAGGGCGACGGCATCCACGCCGTCTGCACCAGGCCCTCCATATTCCGGGTGACATAGGTGCCTCGGCCCGGCGGCATCGGGCTCGGCCGCTTGGTGCCCATCAGGACGCCTTCATCCTTGCTGCAGCTCAGGATCAGGCCCGCCGAGCCCAGGTCCCGCATCCTGGCCAGCGTCGCCTCGAACATCGCCCTGCTCGCACCACCCGAACGCCGGGAGATGATCACGTGGAAGCCGAGGTCCCTGGCGTGGGGCAAGTGCTCGAGCAGCGCCTGGACCGGGTTGCCCGCGGAGGTGGCGACCAAGTCGTAATCGTCGATGATGACGTACAGTTCCGGCCCGCTCCACCACGAGCGATCCCGCAACTGCTGCGGAGTGACATCCGAGCCAGGAGTGCGCTTGCCGACATAGGCGGCCAGGTCGTTCATGTTCTGGGTGAACTGCGGCGCCGTCGAACCATAGCCCGCGAGATAACCCTCCGGGACGAGCCCGAGCATGCTGCGCCGGTAGTCACCGAGAATGAAGCGGGCCTTGTCGGGGGTGTTGGACGCGGCGATGCCCTCGATCAGCGAGCGCAGCAGCGTCGTCTTCCCCGATTCGGTGTCACCGATGATGATGAAGTGCGGGCTCTCCGCGAAGTCGATGTACACCGGCGCAAGCTCGGATTCGTTGATCCCGAACGGGATCCGCAGGCACTTCGCGTTCGGGTCGACCTGCGAGGGCCAATCGCCGGCCAGGTACAGCAGTTGTTCGCGCGGAAGCTGTTCGGGCAGCATGCGCACCTGCGGGGCATGACGGCCCGGCGTCAGCCTGGCGATGGTGGCAACCGCGTCCGCGACGGCCTGGGTGAGGTTGGTCGGGTCGGGGGTGCCGTCGATGCGGGGCAGGCCGGTCAGCATGTGCAGGCACTCGGGGGTCATACCGCGGCCAGGCCGCCCTTGCGGGACCAGCGAGGCGAACTTGCGACCCAGATCGGAGTCCATCGGATCGCCGAGGCGCAGCTCGATCCTGGTGCCGATCTGGTCCTTCAGCGCGGGCCGCGCCTCCGCCCAGCGGTTCAGCGCGATGACCACGTGCACGCCGTAGGACAGACCCTGCACGGCGAGGTTCATGATGGTCTGCTCGAGCATCTCGAAGTCCTGGCGGATCGAGCTGAAGCCGTCGATCACCAGGAACACGTCGCCGAACGGATCCTCGTGCGCGCCCGCGGCGCCCGGACTACTGGCCGGGTCCATCGCGCGCAGTCTGCGGAAGTCCGTCATCGATTCGATGCCGAGTTGCCGGAAGCGCGCCTCGCGCTGCCGGACGATGGTGGTCATCTCCGCGATGGTGCGCCGGACCTGGTCCTCGTCCAATCGGCTGGCGACCGAGCCGACGTGCGGCAACCCTTGCAGGCTCGACATGGTGCCGCCACCGAAGTCGAGGCAGTAGAACTGCACCTGCTCGGCGGTGTGCGTCAACGACATCGCCATGATGAGCGTGCGCAGCGCCGTGGATTTACCGGACTGCGGACCGCCGACGATGGCGACATTGCCGCGGGCGCCGGACAGGTCGATGACCATCGGGTCGCGGCGCTGGTCGTAGGGCCGGTCGACGATGCCGATCGGGGCACGCAGCGTGGACACCGCGGAGTACTCGCCGGTGAGGACGGAGCGCGGGAGGAGCTGGTCGAGCGTCGGCGCCTCGTCCAGCGGCGGCAACCAGATCTCGTGCGCCGGGCGGCCGTGGCCGCGGATCCGGGAGACCAGCATGTTCAGGTTGGACAGCTGCTCGCCGTCTTCGTCCTGCTCCGGCTCGAGGCTCGGTTCGGGCGGCAGCGGAACGCGGTCCGCCGCGCGGAAATCGACATGCGTCGCGGTGAACGGCCTTGCCTTGACGTCGATCTCGCCGGACTGCGTGGCCACGATCATGTCGCGCTGCGAGCCACCGCCGACATACTGGCCGGAGACGTAGGAAGCCTGGAAGCGCTGGATCTCGCCGGAGTCCGCCTTCAGATAGCCGCCACCGGGGTTGTTCGGCAGGTTGTAGGCATCCGGCACACCGAGCACCTGGCGGGACTCGTTGGCCGAGAACGTCTTCAGGCCGATGCGGTAGGACAGGTGGGCCTCCAGGCCCTTGAGCTTGCCTTCTTCCAAGCGCTGCGAGGCGAGCAGCAGATGTACGTGCAGCGAGCGGCCGAGGCGGCCGATCATGACGAACAGCTCCGCGAAATCCGGGTGCTGGGTGAGCAGTTCGGAGAACTCGTCGAGCACCACGAACAGCGCGGGCAGCGGATCCAGGTCGGCGCCGGCCGCCCTGGCCTTCTCGTACTCGGAGACGTTGGCGAAGTTGCCCGCGGCCCGCAGCACTTCTTGGCGGCGGTTCATCTCACCGGCCAGGGCGTCCTTCATGCGGTCGACGAGGTCGGCCTCTTCCTCCAGGTTGGTGATGACGGCGGCGACGTGCGGAACACCCTCCAAGCCGAGGAACGTCGCGCCGCCCTTGAAGTCGACCAGCACCAGGTTCAACTGGTCGGGTGAGTGCGTGGCCAGCAGGCTGAGCACCAGGGTGCGCAGGAACTCCGACTTACCGGAACCGGTGGCGCCGATGCACAGACCGTGCGGGCCCATGCCGTTCTCGGCGGCCTCCTTGATGTCCAGCTCCACCGGAAGGCCGTCGGCGCCCACCCCGAACGGCACGCGCAGGCGTTCTCGTCCGTAGCGCGGCCGCCAGGCGTGTTCCGGGTTGAACGCGCCGATATCGCCGAGACCCATCAGCTGGCTCCAGGTCGAGATCACCTCGGAGTCGTCGGTTTCCACGTCGCTGCTGCGCTGCGTGGCCGCACGGTAGGGCGCGAGCCTGCGCGCCACCTGCTGCGCCTGCTCGGGGCTGATCCGGTCGATCAGTGCGAAGCGCTCCTGATTGCCGGTGGCGCCACGGCCGACGCACTCGCCGTTCTCGACGATCATCTTGATGCCGCGCGACACCGCCAAGCGCGGCGCGTAACCGCACAGGTCGATGATGGTGACGCCCTCGTAGCCGGACTCGCGCAGCTGATCGTCCTCTGCCTCGAGCAGACCGCCGTCCACCACGAAGACGATGTGCACCATGTTCGCGTTGGCCGGCTGGTTGCGCGAGTACCTGACCCGATTGCCGAGCAACGGATGCAGCCCGGCCATGGCCTCCCGGATCGAACCGTAGAACATGCGCTGGGTGCCGATGCCGTCCTGCACGTCCGGATGCTGGGTGTGCGGGAGCCACTTGGTCCACTCCCACTCCGGCGCGGTGTCCGGTCCGCAGACGACCGCGACGAGCACTTGGTCCGGCGCCTGGAACATGCACAGCTGCACCAGCATCGCGCGGGTCATATCGCGCGCCTGTGCCCGGTCGCCGTCCAGCGCGATGGTGGCGAAGCCCTTGACCGCGATGGCGGTCGGCAGATCGGGCACGGTCGAATGGGCGCGCACGAAGCGGCGCAGCGAGACCGCGGCGATCGGCTCGAGTTCCTCGACCGGGCCGGTCTCGGGGGCGACCAGCCTGGTGGCCAGGCGCTGCCCGCCGAGACCGATGCGGGCGTGGCAGAAGTCCTTGTCCCCCGCCCGTCGTTCCCACATGCGACTGGTGCCTGCGAGCATCCAGACCAGTCCCGGCTCCGGGTGGCTCCATTCGACGGAAGCCCGCTGCTGCGCTGCGGTCTCGTCGACGTCCTTACGAACCTGGTCGAGGTACCGCAGGTAATCCTTGCGATCCTCGTTCGCCTCGGCGGCCTTCTGCCCCTTACCTCCGCCCTGACCGGCGAACATGCCGACCATCGAGAACATCATCATGAGCGGGAACATCATGCTCATCGGGTTGGAGGCGATACCGCCGCCCTGGGTGAACAGCAACGCCATCATGCCGACCATGCCGATCACCATCACGACGGGCATGAGCTTCATGACGAGGTTTCCCGGTGTGACCCGGGGGATTTCGGGCGGGGGCTGCAGCGTGACCTCGCCGCCGGGTGTTCGAGGCATCTCGCGGCGCGCACGGCGCTGGAAGCGGACAGTGCTCATCGACGAGAATCCCCCTTCGGCCAGCTGTGATCCGGCCTCAGTGTAGAGGTCACAGCCGACATGTCGTACAGTTCGACCAGCATTCTGCTGCCCGGACCGTGGGTTCGCAAGCTCGCCCCCGGCCTGCGGGGCCGCGGAATCACGAGGTAGAAGACCGAGTTGGGGGAAGCTTGACGCACGCGCGACTTGACCACATCGACGAAGAATCCTCGCGCGGCATCGTCCGCGCTCCCGATCTCGCCCGGGTGACGATTCTGGCCAAGCACACTCAGGTCGACATGGCCATACCGGTCGACGTGCCGGTCGCGCTGGTGATTCCGAGTGTGGTCGACATGGTCGCCCAGCACAGCCGCAGCAACGATTTCGACAACGAGGGCGAGCGTTACGAGCCCGCGGAATGGGTGCTCGCCCGGATCGGCCATCCGCCGTTCTCGAACTCGCTCAGCCTCGGCGAGCACGGTGTCCGCGACGGCGAACTGCTCATGTTGGAAAGCGCCTCGCACACCGCGCCGACACCGCTTTTCGACGACATCATGTACAACGTCGCGATCGCCGACACCGACCACTACCGCAGCTGGACTCCGCGGATCGCGCGGATCACCGGCTCGGTGCTCGCGGCGATCACCATGATGGTCGGCTGCCTGGGTCTGCTGCTGTCCCCCGGCTCGCTGCCGATCGGGGTGGGCGGCTCGATCGCGCTGATCGTCGCGATTCTGCTCGTCGTGAGCGCGATGGTGCTGAGCAGGATGTACGGCGACACCGGCACCGCACTGGTGCTCGGCGGGTGCGCACTGCCCCCCGCGTTCAGCGCGGGAATGCTCTTCGTGCCGGACGATTACGGTTGGGCGCACATCCTGCTCGGATCGGTTCTCGCGGGGGCGACGGCGATCCTGGCCTGGCGGGTCATCGGCGTCGGTCTCGCGTTGTTCATCGGCGTGGCTACGCTCGCGACATACGCGGTGCCCGCGGCGCTGGTCGGCCTGCTCACCGACCATCCGGAACGCGCGATCGGCGCGGGCGCGGCGGCGCTCGGCCTCGGCGGGCTCTCCCTGGCGCCCCGGGTGTCCATGCTGCTGGCGAAACTGCCGCTGCCGCCGGTCCCTTCGCCGGGCACCCCCATCGATCCCACCGAGGACGACCCGGACGATCACCGCGCGCTGCCGACCATGGAGGCGCT
Source organism: Nocardia sp. NPDC047648 (assembly GCF_040642815.1). Taxonomy (NCBI): domain Bacteria; kingdom Bacillati; phylum Actinomycetota; class Actinomycetes; order Mycobacteriales; family Nocardiaceae; genus Nocardia; species Nocardia sp. NPDC047648. The sequence goes on from NZ_JBEYSX010000018.1 coordinate 23,273, forward strand.
GCGGGTGAAGTCCGAACACGCCCGCAAGTACCTCGCGGGCCTGGTCGCGGCGACCACGCTGGTCACCGCCGCGGGCGCACTCGCCGCCACCGATCCGGCCTCCGACGACCCGTACTGGCAGGGCATCGCGCTCGCACTGGTCTGCGCGGCGGTGCTGATGTTCCGCAGCCGCACCTACGCGGGCGCGGAGCAGGCCGTCGTGCTCATCGCCGGTGGCGCGGGCATCGTGCTGATCATGCTGGTGGGCGCCGGTTTCGCGATGCACCAGCCGCTGGCCGTCTTCGGCGCGGCGATGGTGGTCCTGGTCGCGGCGCTGATCCTCGGCATCATCATCCCGAACCAGTCGGCCACCCCGCCGATGCGCCGCGGCGTCGAACTGCTCGAGTACACGTTCGTCGCCGCAGTGCTGCCGCTGGTCTTCTGGGTGACGGATCTCTACGCCCTCGTCCGCGGGCTGTGAACCGGGCACTGCGCACCGGGGCGGCCGCCGCGGTGCTGTCTTTGAGCATGTCGTTCGGAGTGGGGGCGAGCCAAGGCATCGCCTACGCCGATCGGCCACCGCCGGTGGATCCAGGACAACTGCCCGCGGGGGATCCCGCACGGCCGCTCGACAAGACCGAGCGTCCGGGCAACACGCCGTGCTATTCGACCCAGCAGGGTGGCGACGGTCCCGCCGCTCCCGCACCACAGCGCTCCCTCGACCTGCCGCACGCATGGGAGTTCTCCCGGGGCGAGGGCCAGCTCGTCGCGGTGATCGATACGGGCGTCGCTCGTCACCCCCGCCTGCCCGATCTGGAGGCGGGCGGCGACTTCGTGGCCGACGGCGGCGATGGAGTCAGCGAGGACTGCGATGCGCACGGCACCGTCGTTGCCGGGATCATCGCCGCCAAGCCACAAGCGGGACAGGGCTTCTCGGGCGTGGCACCCGAGGCGCGAATTCTGTCGATCCGCCAGACCAGCGCGCTGTACGACTACGCGAACCGGCAGGATAGGAAGCCGGAAGATCCGCCCCGGGGGTACGGCAGGGTGGATGCGCTCGCCGCCGCGATCCGGCGCGCCGCCGACCGGCACGCTTCGGTCATCAACATCTCGCTCGTCTCCTGCGTGCCCAATGGCGTGAGCTTCAGCGACGGAGCGGTCGGCGCCGCCGTGCGTTATGCCACCTTGGAAATGGACGCCGTCGTGGTGGCCGCGGCGGGCAATACCGACGACAAATGCAAGGCGAGCAATCCTGGAATCGATCCGCTGAAGCCGACCGATGATCCGTGGAACCATGTGACCACCAACGTCACGCCCGCGCGCTACGACGATTACGTCCTGTCCGTCGGCTCGATCGACCAGAACGGCGCGCCGTCGAGTTTCACCGTGCCGGGCCCCTGGGTCGGTGTGGCCGCACCGGGTGAGGACATCGTCTCGCTGGATCCGCGCGGAACCGGCACCATCACAGGAAAATACGACAACCAAAGCCTCGTACCGCTCAAGGGGACAAGCTTTGCCGCGCCGTATGTTTCCGGGGTCGTCGCCTTGGTCCGCGCTCATTTCCCCGAACTCAGAGCACTCGACGTGATCAAACGTATCCAGGCCACAGCTCATGCCCCGGGCGAGGGCTGGAACCCTTATGTCGGTTACGGTGCGATCGATCCGGTCGCCGCGCTGACCGCCGAAGTGCCGAAAGCGCTTCCGCCGAAGCGACCCGCGGCAGCCCAGAGTGTGCAATTACAGGTCCCGTCACCAGCCCCGCCGCCCGACAACCGCGCCCGCAACGTGGCGCTGATCGGCAGTGGCAGCGTCGCAGCGCTCCTGATCCTGGGCATGCTCGCATCGTTCCCGATCCGCCGCAGATTCGGCGTCCGCGAGGAACGCTGAAACCATGATCAACGGCACATGGCTGTGCTGTCTCACGACAACAGGTCTCCACCATGTGCCGTTGATCTCGGGCGAGGTGACGGTGCGGGCTTCTTACTGACCGCGTGCGGGCTCGAGTTTGTAGTACCCGTAGCCGTCTTCGACGCAGACCGCTTCCTTGCCGTACATCCGCCGGAAGCTGTCCTTGCCCGTGGTCATGCATTCCTTGTAGGTCATGCCGTGCTTGGTACGCATCGGTTCGGCGGTGGCGGCCGAGGTGGCGACAGTGCCGACCACGGTCGCGGCGGTGATACCGATCGCCAAGGCGTACATGGTGCGCTTCATGGGTGAATCCCTCCCTTATCTATGGCGAAACTCCCTTTCGCCAACTCGGAGGGTACCGGAGTCGACAGCACCGGCCAATTCCGGGCAACGGCCTCAATTCTGGCTTTTCACAAGCTCTTTCGCCGGGCTCGCATCCGGCGCGACGCCGTCGTGAGCCACCATCGCGTCCTGACGGCTGAGGACAGGGCCGGAGGCGAGCAGGCCGAGGATGGGCCATGGCGCCGGTTCGGGTTGCTTCACTCCCGAATCCGTACTCATCCCCAGAGCTTTGACCGCCTCGGCATCCCTGATGCCATAGCGCACACCGGTGTCGGCGACGTAGAACAGGCTGTCCTTGCGCTGGCTGTCCGGCTCGATGCCGGTGCCCTGTACGAATGCGCCGGAACCCGGCTTGAAGTACACCGAGTCCACGTTCGGGCCATCTCCGTCGGCCTGGGCCAGTGGAACGAGACGGGCGTCGCCAGGCATCGGCAGACCGACGCCGGTGATCAACGAGAGCTTCGCGCGATTGCCACCACCGCCCTCCGCGGCAGCGATCGGCTCCCACGACAGACAACTGGTCGGACGATCCTTTATCTGTACGAGCGACGGCGCGGTGGCCGGATAGTGCTCTACAGACAGCGCCGTCGACACGGGCGATTCACTCTTGTCGTATGCGGTGATCGTGGGATTGCGCCCCGCGGCCGGATCAGAGTTCAGAATGATGTTCGCGGTCAGCTGGGAAATCTCCTGGCGACCATCGTGCAGGACCACGAAATACTGCTGCGACCCGGGCTCGTGCACCACTTCACCGATCTTGTGGTCACCGATCCGGTACCCGGGCTGTCCCCCTCGATCGTCGATGTGCGGCACCTCGATCCGCTGTACCTCGGGAATCGCGTTGAGCAAGCCTTCGCTGACCGGCCGCGGTGCGACATTGCGAATGCCCAGCGCCTCGGTCACGGCGTTGCTGTTCATGTCCACGCGGGCGCGCTTGTCGTCGTAGACGAGGTAGGTGGCGTCCTTGCCCTTGACGAGCAAGGCGTTACCCGACTCCATCGCCGATGCCTTGGCCCCCAGTTCGACGTCGCCGATGAGCACCGAGGTGGTGGCCTTGTTGGTGCCGTCGAGCTGGAGGGTGTCACACACCGTCCACGCTCGCCCCTTGCCCTCCTTGTCGAAGCGCAGCGAGGCGGGAGCGCCTGGAATGCCGATCAATTGGCCGCGCGGCTTCTTTCCGAGCTCGGACTCCTTCACGGTGGCGGGCTTGGCCGCCTCGCCCGCGGCGAGGCGGGCCGAGGCGAGGTTGAGGGCCGGGTGCACCACGTCGTCGATCACCACGTAGACGGCGCCGGAGTCCTTGCCGATCAGGATCTTGTTGTCGTCACCGATCTTGCCCTGGGGACGAAGCAACGCGAGCACGCCGCAGCCCGCCAGGACGACACACGCCAGGATCAGTCCCGCCGCGTACGCGCGGGACTGGGATCGCATGGGGTCGTGCAGCATTCGCACGTCCCGGCGCACCAAGGCGTGCTCCATCCGCCGGACCAGAAAGCGGTAGCCGCTCACCTGCCAGCGTGTGGTGGGTTTTGAAGGCATTATTCCTCCCCCGAACAGTGCTCACGTTCGCGGAACACAGTACAGTTCCCGAGGACTCTTGTTCAGCTCGGCCACAGCGAACCGGCCGATATCGGGTACTTTGGGGGACGACGATGGCGGAACCGGCAGGCGCGGGACCACGACCGCTTCTCGGGCGCGTCTCGATGCAGAACCTGCTGATCGCGCAGATCATCGGGCTGGTCGCCGGAGTCGTCGCGCTGTTCGCCGGGCTGCCCGGACTTCCCACCTTCGCCGTGGCGGTCGCCGTCGCGTTGATCCCGCTCGTTCCCGTCGCCAAACGCACCCTGCTGGACTGGATCGCCACGTATTGGCGCTATCTCACCCACCGTGACTACGAGCTCGGCGACACCGTCGACTTCCGCGGCACGGACGGACGTTCGCTCGGCCTGTACTGGGACGGCAGCCGCGTGGTGACGGTGGTCGAGGTGCTGCCCCCGCCCGGCGGGCTGACCAGGATCGCCCGCACCACGGTGCACGCCTCGCACCTGCTTCCGCTCGCCGAGCTGGCGAAATGCCTGAACCAGCACGACATCCTGCTCAGCGGCATCGACATCATCAGCCACGGGCACCGCAGCCGTTCCGGCACACCAGCGGGCAAGATCTACGAATCGCTGCTCGGCCCGCTGCCCGCCACCGCTCACCGCACGGTGTGGCTCGCGATCGGTTTCGACGCGGTGGCCTGCCCGGAGGCCGCCGACCGGCGCGGCGGCGGAGCGGAAGGCGCCTCGCGCGCGGTCACCATCGCCACCCAGCGGATCATGCGCACACTCGAGGACGCCGACTGCAACGCCCGCATCCTGACGGCGCCCGAGATTCGCAAAGCGGTCCTGCAGATCACCGGTGGCTACGATCCGCGCACCCTCGAACACCGCTGGCGCTATGCCGAAATCGGCAACAACGTGAACATCGGCAGCGCCGTGGATCCCAAGCGGCTCGCGTCCGATCTGCTCGCCCAGCTCTGGGTGGCTCCCTCGCGCGGAACGACGGTGGCGGTGCGGCTGCGCCCCGGCAGTTCGGCCGACTCGGTGAGCATCGGCGCCGCATGGCGGCTGACCGCGCGGGAGCTGCCGGAGCGGTCCGAGCTGCCGGGCATGATCTCGATGAACGGACGCCACCGCGATGGGCTGCTGGCTCATCTGCCGCTCGCGGTTCCCGGTGTGGACGACACCGTTCCGATGATCGAGCACCTGATCGACATCGTCGACGATCTGCACCTGCCCTCCTCCGGCTGCGGCCAGCTGATCGGGTCGGACGACGAGGGAAACGGTGTGGCGGTCCGCATCGTCGGCGCGGGCATCTCGACGGTGTACGTCGCCGGCGAGCTGTATCTGGCGCAGCAGTTGGTGTTCCGCGCGCTCGCGGTCGGCGAACGGATCCTGATCCGCACCGATCGGGCGCGGGCATGGGAGAACCTGGTCACCACGATCGGCAATCCGGAGCGACTGACCATCGCGGCCGAAACACACCAGTCCGACGCGGGATTCACCGCCACGGTGGTGGACGGGGTGCTCGCGCCCGCCCCGCACGCGGGCGTCACCACCATCTATGTCACGGGTGATCCGATGGGCTGGCCCGCCAGCCGTCCCGACTTGGCCATCCACCAGCCCGGCGCGATCGGCAACCATGTGGTGCTGCGCACCGGCACCGCGCAGGTCGACCTGACGCTGGTGTCCATTCCCAGCGAAGCCACCTATATCGGCCAGCCCCGTGGCCGTCGGGCAATGCAACCGCAGTAGAAATCGCGAGTCTGCGCGCCCGGAGGAATTCGACGCCGACTCATCCGGTGGCGACATTCGTTTGACGCTCCCAAATCGGAAAGCTAATGTCTGGCAAGGCGGCTCGGGATCGGGCCGTCCTGGTTGGGAGTTCCAGGAGGGGAATTCATGAGGGTATCGGCCTGTGTCTTCACGTCGTTGCTGACCGTCGGCATCGCTTCGGCGGTGCTCAATCCGGGCGTCGCGAACGCGCTGCCGTCCGGCTGTCACACCGGAGGTTTCGGTGTCAGCTGCACGACCAAGAAAGACTGCGAATCGGCGCGCTCGGAGCTCAAAAAGCAGCATCCGTCGATCAGTCGCTGCTATTCCCAGCAGCCGGACAAGGAAAAATTCAAATACGTTTGGTCGGCGAACTGGTAATCGTCGGCTCACATTTGCGACAAACGATCCACGCCGGAAGTTTCACCTGCGCGTGATCGACCGAAGTCGTTCCGCCGGTCGAGGTGCGGCGAGCAACAGAAATACCCGACGGCGACGATCTTCAGTCGTAAATGTGAATGAAGTGATACTGCGGACTCGCCCGCGCATTCTCTGACGAGCGTCCGGACAGACCAAGCCTACCGATCACGCCGATCCGGATATCCACCGACTCGGCGTGATCGGCAACCAACTACGCACCGGCACGGTGCAGGCCGACCTGGCGCTGGTATCGGTTTCCGACGAGCCGACCACATCGGCCGAGCCGGAGTAGCGGTCAACCGGGATACGGGTCAGCAGCGCGGGCAGATCGCAAAGTGCGCGCCCACCAGCTCAATTGGCGCAACATTCGTCCCGCCGCGTCGATGGCGGCGCCGTCACGAGTGTCGCCCGTTTCATCGAACGCCTTCTTGGCCTGGTGGAAGCTGACCGTCTCGCGCACCGACACCATGTGGATTTCGGCGACGACCTGGCGTAGTTGCTCTACCGCACGCAGCCCGCCGGAAAGTCCGCCATAGGAGACGAATGCGATGGGTTTCGCGCGCCACTCGTGCTTCGCGGTGTCGAAAGCCGTCTTCAGCGACGCCGGGTAGCCGTGGTTGTACTCGGAGGTGACGACGACGAAAGCGTCGGCCTGCCGCAGACGCGCGCGATAGGCCACGGTCTCGTCGTTCTCGGTGAGTTCCACGGGCAACGATGTGTCCGCGAGATCGATGACGCCGGTGTCGAATTCGGGATGGGCGCGCACCGTACGCAGGAACCAGTCCGCGACCACCGGCGCGAACCGCTCCGGACGCACACTGGCCACGATGACCTCGAGCCGTAACGGAGTATCCACCGCGCGAGCCTAACTCGGGACCTGTCGACCTCCGGGCACCGCCGCGCGCGGAACATCCCGCGAGCCGGGCTTGCCACCTTTGTCGGGCCCCCACTGAGTACCGAAACGCAAGTCGCAATTCGCCCGGCGCGGACGTACCCAGAAGAGTTGGCGCTAACCAGCTTCCCGTCAGTGGCGAATATCCGGTCCCCAATACAGCGGATACGCTTTGGCCGGTCAAACCCCTACCCTTCGCGCGGCAGTAGACATCCCGAACGAGCACAGCGTTGAGCAGGCGCTGAAGGCGACTACACCACTGGACCAGCGAGCAATCGATCCCGCGTATAACCCTCACGCAACGACGTCGGCCCACCGAGCCGGGTATCGCCCGTTCGCGGCCCGGCTCGCAAGAAGCAGGCCGCGCAACACTGTGTGCACCGCCGAACTGGAAGACGAAGACGGAGACGAAATGATCCTGGTAACCGGCGCCACCGGCAATGTCGGCGCGGAACTCGTGCGGACCCTCACCGGATGGGGCGAGCAGGTGCGAGCACTGGTGCGCGACCCTGCCAAGGCGACGCTCCCGCCGGGCGCCGAGACCGTTACCGGCGATCTGAATCGCCCGGAGACGCTGGCCGACGCATTGGACGGCGTGGACGGAATGTTCCTGCTCCCCGGCTACGCCAACCTGCCGGACCTGCTGGAACGCGCGAACAAGGCCGGGGTGCGCCGGGTCGCGCTGCTCTCCGGCGGTTCGGCCGCGCTACGGGACATGGACAACGCCGTATCCCGCTACATGACGCTGTCCGAGGACGCGGTGCGCGGCTCCGAACTGAGCTGGACCGTGCTGCGCCCGCGGTCCTTCATGTCGAACGCGCTGCGCTGGTTGCCACAACTCGCCGCGGGCGACGTCGTCCGCGTGCAGTTTCCCGGAGTCCGGGTCGGCGCGATCGACCCCGCCGACATCGCGGCGGTCGCGGCCGCGGCGCTCACGCGAGACGAACTCGCCGGGCAGGTGCTCGAGCTCACCGGCCCGCAGGCGCTGCGACCGGCGGAACAGGTCGCTGTGCTCGCCGCGGTGCTGAACCGGCCGCTCGTGGCACACGAACTCGGCGACGCGGAGACCGAGGCCGAACTGGCCGCCACCATGCCGAGGGAGTACGTCGACGCGTTCCTCAGCTTCTTCGTCGAGGGCACGCTGGACGAGGCGACGCTCTACCCGACCGTCGAGCAGGTGACCGGCCGATCGCCGCGCACCTTCGAACAGTGGGCGACCGACCACGCCGAAGCCTTCGCGCCGACACCGAGCTGACGGCTTCCGGCCGAGGGGGCAGAGCCCGCCGAACGCCCCGGTGACCACCATCGGACTCAGGGCAGTTCGAACGGCAGCGACACTCCCGCGTGGACGCGGCAGCGGTCACACGTGTCGGTGCCGTCCACCCCGGCCACCGCGCGGCGGATGAGTTCTTTGAACGGCGCGAGATTGCGTTTGAACTCGGCGAAGACATCGACCGCGTGCACTCCCTCGCCCTCCTCCAGACCGGCGTCCAGATCGGTCACGAGAGCGACAGCGGCATAGCACATCTCGAGTTCGCGGGCGAGCACCGCCTCCGGATGACCGGTCATGTTCACCAGGTCCCAGCCCTGCGCGGCGAACCACCGGCTCTCGGCGCGGGTGGAGAAGCGCGGTCCCTCGACCACGACCATCGTGCCCGCGTGCATCATGTGCAGCGCGTCGGACTCGGCCTTGATGGCGGCGGCACGCAGTTCCTCGCAGTACGGATCGGCGAAGGACACGTGAATGCCGCCGCCGCCGAAGTAGGTCTGCGGACGGCCGGAGGTCCGGTCGACCAGCTGATCCGGCACCGCGACCGTGCCGGGGCCCCAGTCCGCCCGCAGGCTGCCCACCGCGCAGGGCGCGAAGATGCGGCGCACGCCCAGCGAGCGCAGGGCCCACAGATTGGCCCGGTAGGGCAGGGTGTGCGGCGCGAATTCGTGGTTCTTGCCGTGTCGCGGCAGGAACGCCACCGGCCTGCCCTCCACCTCTCCGACGGCGATCCCCGCGCTCGGGGCGCCATAGGGAGTCTCGACCTCGATGGTGGTCGCCTCGTTGTCGAAGAAATCGTAGAAGCCGCTGCCGCCGATGACGGCGAGCGCGGGCCGGGGGTGCGAACTCATACCCCGATTGTCTCGTCCCGCGACGGCCGTCGCGCGGCGGGCCGCGCGTTACCCTGCTTCCGGGGCGGCTCGTCGACTGTTTCGGGCGGCCGCCGAGTGGTCGTCACCCGGGTCCGACCTGACAAGACGGCCCGCAAACTGTACCCTAGGGGGGTATTGATCCGGTTCCGGTGACCGGCAGGCAGCGAGGAGACATCGGTGGCAGATTCCCCCCACGACCACACGGCGGCCGAGCACGCCGCGCACGGCTATATCACCGCCAAGGACGACTACCTCAAGCGGCTGCGGCGCATCGAGGGCCAAGCGCGCGGTCTACAGCGGATGGTCGAGGAGGAGAAATACTGCATCGACATCCTCACCCAGGTCTCCGCGATGACGAAAGCCCTGCAGGCGGTAGCGATGGGCCTGCTGGAGGACCACATCAGCCACTGCGTGGTCGACGCGGCCGTCGCGGGTGGCCCGGAGGCCGAAGCCAAGATCAAGGAGGCCACCGACGCCATCGCCCGCCTGGTCCGGTCCTGACGTCGCTAGCCGTGCCAGCGGCGGTAGACCGCGGCCGCGCCGGGATGTAGCGGAATCGAGCCGGTGCTGATCAGCGAGCGCCCGTCGAGGAACTGGGTGCCCGCCGCTTCGGTGGGCACCAGCGCGTCGGCGTGCCATACCAGCAGTTCGACGATCGAAGCGGCCACTTCCTCGGGCATGGCGGGGGCGGCGAGCAAGAGATTGGCCACCCCGATGGTGTGCACCGAGACACCGCCCGGATAGGCGTCCGCGGGGATCGCTACCCGGTCGTACACCGGCCCGAACAGCTCTCGCATCGGCGCGGCCAATTCGCCCATGTCCACCAGCCGCATCCGGCTGGGCACCGCGAGCAACCTGGTCGGGACGCCGCCCGCCCACAACAGCGCATCGGCCTCGCCTGCGGTCAGGGCGGCCACCGCCTCCGCCAAGGGGCGGTGCGAAATCAGCACGTCGGCATGCGGGTCCAGCCCCGCGACGCGCAGGATCCGCTCGCCGGTCAGGGCCGCGCCCGACCCTTCCGCACCCAGGCTCACCCGGGTTCCGCGCAGATCCGCGACCGAGCCGATCGTGCTGTCCGAGCGCACCACCAACTGCAGGTAGTTCTCGTAGACCCGCCCCAGCGCGCACACCCGATCGGCGTCGTCTCGCAGCGAGTCCGCGAGCGCTAGTGCGGCATCGACCTCGCCGCGCGCCAGCAAAGCCAGATTGGCCTGCGAGCCCGAGGTGGCGACCCGCTCGATTCGCACGTCTCCGATGTTCCCGGCGGCCAGGCCGAGCAACCCCGCGAAGGCGTGATAGAAGCCGCCGACCTCGCCCGACGCCAGCCGCACCGTGGCTTCCCCGCCACTCGGAGCGCAGCCCGCGACACCCGCGGCGACAGCCAACGCGAGAAAGCCGCGCCGATCGATGCCGCGCCGGAGGATCGGCTCGCGGCCGGTCACCGGTCCTCCGCCGCGGGCAATCGCACACCCACCGAGAGACCCTGCGGACGCGTCGCCACGACGGTGAGAACGCCACCGCGCGCCTGCGCCAACGCCGCGGCGATCGGCAAGCCCAGCCCCGAGCCACCGCTCCCCGCGGACGAACCACGGAAGAAACGCGTGGTCAGCTTGTCTATCTCGTCGGGGGGAACACCGATGCCGTCGTCGCGGACGGTCACGGTGACCCAGCCCGGCTCCGTCGCGACGACGAGATCGACGTGCGCGCCCGCCCCCGCGTAGCGCGTGGCGTTGCTCAGCGGTACGTCGAGCATCTGCGCGAGCACGTCGGCGGGGACCGCGACGTCGGCGCGCTCGGTCATGGGCGGCACCCGCAGTCGCTGGCCGGCCGCCTCGAACGCCGAGCACCAGGCGTCGAATCGGTCGGCCGCCACCTGCACGGCGTCGCATCGGTTGTCGACCTCGGCGGTGTGCGCCATGTCGAAGGCCGCGGGTGTCTCGGCGACGGCCAAGCTGAGTAGGCCGTCGAGCAGCGCGGTGAGCCGGTCGACCTCGGCGCCCGCGCCGCGGAAGGTGCTCGCCGCGCCGGCCGGGATCGCGGGCTCCAGGGAATCCAAGCGGATGGTCAGGGCGGCCAGCGGGTTGCGCATCGCGTGTGCGGTGTCGGCGACCAGTTGGCGCTGCGCGTCCGCCGAATCGGCGACCGCCAGAGCCATCGCGTCGAAGGACTCCACCAGCGCGCGCATCTCGGGCGGCCCGCCGTAGCGGCCCGCGATCGACACCGGAGCGATCGTCCCCGTGCGCGGCTTGGGCAGCGTCGCGGTCAGTTCCGCCACGCCCTGCGACAGCGCCGCCAGCGGACGCAGCACCCAGCGGCCGATCGTCACCGCCAGGAGCACGAACAGCGCCATCGCGACGACGCCGCCGAGCACGATCACCGCCCAGGCCCGTGCGATATCACCGCGGGCACGCGCCGTCGACGCCTCGATCACCACGGCGCCGTTCACCTGGACACCGGTGCCGACCGGTCGTGCGACGAGCATGGTCGGCGCGCCCCACGGCGTCAGCTTGTCCGCCGCGTGCGGACGCTGATTGCGGCGGGCGGCCGCCACCGCCGCTTCGATGTCGCGATCGTTCACGTCCGCGCCCGCGTTCACCGTCGTCGCGCCCCTGGCGTCGACCACCAGCACGTTCTCGCCGTACAGCTCGTGGTAGCGCAGTACCTCGTCGGCCAGCGCGCGGCTGTCTCCCGCGGTGACCGCGTCGTCGGCCAGGGTGGCGAAGCGGTCGGCGTCCCCGGACCGGGCCAGCACCAGCTGCTGGGTGCGGCTGGTGGCGACGGTCAGCGACAGCGGCACCGCGAACGCCAGCACCGCGATGGCCGCGAACAACGTCAGCGCGACGAGCAGGCGACGCCGCATGGCATACCTCCGGCCCGCCGGACCGCGCTCACTGTCCCCACCGATACCCGTATCCACGGATGGTGGTGATCAGGCCGGGCCGGTTGAGCTTCGCCCGCAGACCGGTCATGTGCACATCCAGGGAACGCGAGACCGCGACGAAGGCGTCGCCCCAGATGCGATCCATCAACTGCTGGCGACTCACCGCGGCACCCGGCCGTTCCACCAGCGCCTCGACCAACTCGAACTCCTTCTGGGTCAACGGCACCGGCGCACCGGCCACCTCCACCACGCGTGCCCCCAGGTCCACCCGCACGTCACCGGTGACGACCACCGATTGCGCCTGCCGCGCCGCGGCCGCCGCCCGCCTGGTGACCGTCTCGAGCCGCGCGACGAGTTCCGCGATCCGCGGCGGCTTGACCAGATAGTCGTCCGCGCCGCCGCGCAGGCCGCGCACGATCGAACGTTCGTCGCTGCGCGCGGTGAGGATCAGCACCGGAACCGAACTCACCTCGCGCAGTCTGCGCAACACCTGCAGACCGTCGCCGTCGGGCAGTCCGAGGTCGAGGACCACGGCGTCGAAGTCGCGGTGCGCGACCAGCAGATCCGCTCCGCGACGCATACGTTCGGCGCGGTAACCGCGGGCGTTCAAGGCCTCGACCAGCGCGTCTCCCACGCCGTCGTCGTCCTCGACCACCGCAAGCCGCACGCGCCGATCCTCCCACAGCGGGGGGACCGGCGCGTGTGCCGGACGGTCAGTCACGCACGGTGGCCATCCGCCGCCCCGGCTCGGCCGCCGCGGCGCCGGTGGGCTCGCCGTCGATCTGCGACGAGGCCGAGGTCTCCCGCATGAAGTAGTAGGTGATCAGCGAGATGGCGATGCAGCCGGCGACGTACCAGAAGTACAGCGACTCGTGGCCGCCCTTCTTCAGCGCGAGCGCGATCGTCTCGGCGGTGCCGCCGAAGATGGCGACGGTGAGGGCGTAGGGCAGCCCGACACCGAGCGCGCGGATCTTCGTCGGGAAGAGTTCGGCCTTCACGATCGCGTTGATCGAGGTGTATCCCGTGATGATCAGCAGGGCGACCATCATCAGGCCCCACGCGGCGACCGGATTGGTGGTGTGCGCGAGCACCGTCATGATCGGCACGGTGAGCAGCGTGCCCGCCACACCGAAGAAGATCAGCAGTTTGCGCCTGCCCACCCGGTCCGACAGCGCTCCCGCCAGCGGTTGCAGCACCACGAAGACCAGCAGCGCGATGAAGTTGATCCACGCCACCGTCGATTTGGAGATGCCGGAGGTATTGATCATGAACTTCTGCATGTAGGTCGTATACGTGTAGAACGCGACCGTTCCGCCCAGCGTCAACCCGACCACCAGCAGACACTCGCGGGGGTATTGCAGCAGGATCCGCAGCGAACCACGCGACTGCCCCGCTTCGGCGGCCGTCGCCTTCTGCGACGCCTGCCCGGATTCGGCGCGGAACTGCTCGGACTCGTCCATGCCGCGCCGCAGCCACATCACGATCAGCGCACCGGCGGCGCCGATCACGAACGGAATCCGCCAGCCCCAGGCGTTCATCCGGTCGGCGTCGAGGAATTGTTGCAGCACGATCTGCACCCCGAGCGCGACGAGCTGGCCTGCCACCAGGGTCACGTACTGGAAACTGGAGTAGAACCCGCGCCTGCCCGCCGAGGCCACCTCGGACAGATATGTCGCGCTGGTGGCGTACTCGCCGCCGACCGACAGACCTTGCAGGAGCCGGGCGACCAGCAGCAGGGCCGGAGCGGCCACGCCGATGGTCTGGTAACCGGGTGTCACCGCGATCAGCAGAGAACCCGCCGCCATCACGGTCACCGACAGGGTCAGCGCCGAACGACGGCCGAACCGGTCGGCATACCGGCCCAGTGCCCAACCGCCGATCGGACGCATCAAAAAGCCGACCGCGAACACGGCGGCGGTGGACAACAGCTGCGCCGTCGGATCGTCCTTGGGGAAGAACGTCTTCGCGAAGTACACGCTGAACGCGGCGTAGACATACCAGTCGTACCACTCGACCAGGTTTCCGATGGATCCGCGTAGCACGTTCGCGACCACCCGGCGCTCACTCACGGGCTGTGTCGTAGTCACAAGATCTCCTCCTCCGACGCCTCATCACGTCGTCGCAGATCAGTGTGGCGACAGTCACAAGCTCGCGGAATGGCTCTCGATGCTTCCTAACAGTCCCTTAGGACGATCGCCGGAAAACACCTCCGGCCCCGGCAAGAGGCCGGGGCCGGAGGCGAAGCCGATGCTCAGGCTTTCGCGGTCAGCAGTGGGGCGAGGGTGCGCAGCGCCGGAAGGTAGTTGTCGCCGAGGATCTGCACCGCGACATGGTCGGCACCGGCGTCGAGATGCTCCGACAGCCGGGCGGCGATCCGCTCCGGCGTGCCGTACGCGATGACGGCGTCGAACACCCGATCGCCGGGCGGGACGGCGAGATCGGCGTCGGTGAAGCCGAACCGGCGCAGGTTCGACGCGTAGTTGGTCAGGCCCAGGTAGAACTCGACGGTCTCATCGGCGACGGCGTGCGCGGCTCGGGCGTCGTCGGTCAGCACCACCTTGTGCTCGGTGGCCAGCAGCGTGTCCGGGCCGACGATCTCGCGAGCCTTCGCGGTGTGCGCCGCGGGTACGAAGTACGGCAGCGGCCCCGCGGACCGCTCGGCGGCCAGCTTCAGCACCCGAGGGCCGAGTGCGGCCACCGCGCGCCGTTCGGCGGGCACACCGGCGGCGTCGAGGTCGTCCAGGTATTCGACCAGCGCGTCGTACGGCTTGCGGTACTCGCCGGTGTGCTCGGGGTGTCCGGCACCGATGCCGAGCAGGAACCGGCCGGGGAAGCGCGCCTCGATCCGGTGGAACGAGTCGGCCGCCTCCTTCGCGGGCGATGCCCAGATATTCACGATGCTGGTGGCCACGGTGATCGTTTCGGTCGCCTCCAGCAGCGGTTCGACGGCTGCCAGATCCGCGGGCGGCGAGGCCCCCAACCACAGCGCGCCGTAGCCCAGCTGCTCCAATTCCCGTGCGTCCTCGGGACCGAACCCGTTGAACGCCCGCCACACTCCGAACCGTCCGAGACTGTCGAATGCCATGTCCCGAGCCAACACGTGCCCGGAGGCGGCTATTCCGCGCCGGCGGATCTCGCGGTCGCGCATCCGTCGGGCTTGATGCTCTCCCGCTTCAGGAGGGCTACTGTGGCTATTGCACAGCTATGGCGCCCGCCGCCGTGGCAGGCGTCACCACTAACGAGATGGAGGTGATCGCTGTGCTGAGATTCGATCCATTTCATGACATCGACACTGTCGCCCGCCAGTTGCTCGGTGAAAGCGCAGGAACAGGTCGCGCACCGCGATTCATGCCGATGGATCTGTTCAAGGCGGGAGATCACTACGTCCTGAACGCGGACCTGCCCGGCGTCGATCCCGGCTCGATCGACGTCAGTGTCGACAACGGCACGCTCACCCTGCGGGCCCAACGCACCGTGCCGAGCGAGGAAGGCGTCCAGTGGATCGCCTCGGAACGCTTCGCGGGCACCTTCATGCGCCAGATGTCGCTGGGTGAGAACGTCGACGTCGAGAACATCAGCGCGACCTATAACAACGGTGTGCTCTCGGTGACGATTCCGATCGCGGAGCGCGCGAAGCCGCGGCGCATCCGGATCTCCGGGGCGTCCCAGGAACCGAGGACGATCGAAGCACAAACCGGCCGTTCCGGACAGCCGGCGCAGGCCGAGCAGCAGGGACAGTCCCAGCAGCAGTACCCGCAATCGTCGAAGTGAGCGCCGCGCTGCCCGCACCCGAGCACGGGTGCGGGCAGCCCCACATTCCTAGTCGCCGCAGCAACCCGCCTGCGGGGCCGGCACCGACCGCATCTCCCGCGTCTGCGCGTTGCGGGCGGCGAGTTCCCCGTCGGCGGGGTAGTCGACGGCGATCAGGCTCAAACCGTGTGCGGGCGCGACGGTGACCGAGCTGGAGCGCTCCGTCTCCCGCAGCAGCGCGGCGACCCATTCCACGGTGCGCCGCCCCTCGCCGACGGCGAGCACCGCGCCGACCAGGCTGCGCACCATCGACCAGCAGAACGCGTCGGCGCTGACGTAGGCGACCAGCAGATCGCCGTCGCGCACCCAGTCGAAGCGCTGCAACTCCCGGACCGTCGTCGCGCCCTCCCTGCGGCGGCAGAACGCGGCGAAATCGTGCAGCCCCAACAGTGTTCGCGAAGCATCCCGCATGGCCCCGACATCGACGCCGGATCGGCAAGCGACCACGCTGCGGGCCTGCAGCGGCTCCGCCCCGTACGGCGCGGTGGTCAACCGATAGGCATAGTGCCGGCGGATGGCGGAGAACCGGGCGTCGAACTCGGGCGGGGCCAAGCGCGCCCCCGTGATCCGCACGTCCTTCGGCAGGAATCGCGCCATTCGGTGCACCAGCTTCTCCGCGTCCAGTTCGCCGGACGTGTCGAAATGCGCGACCTGCCCCTCGGCGTGCACGCCCGCGTCCGTTCGCCCCGCCACGGTCAGCTGGATCGGCTCACGGAACACCTTGCTCAGCGCGTCCTCCAGCACGCCCTGCACGGTGCGCAGACCGGGCTGACGTGCCCAGCCGGTGAAATCCGTGCCGTCGTAGGCGATGCTCAGCCGGACCCGCGACATGCCGGTCCCCCGCACGTCCTCGGGCGGCCGGTCCACACTCGATCCCACCGATTCCTCCACGGTCACATGATCCTCCGGTCGAAACGAACGAGCCCGCCGACCCAGTGCGGGTGGCGGGCTCGTGCGCGAACTCCGAACGCTCGGCGTCAGGCGTCCTTCTTGTCCTCAGCGGCCTCCTCGGCAGCCGGAGCCTCGGCGGTCTCGGCGGTGGCCTCCTCGGCCTCCTCCTCGACGACCTCGGCGGCCGGAGCCTCCTCCGCCTTCTTCGACGCGGCGACGCGACGGGCGCGATCGGCCTCGTTGGTCACGGTCTTCTCCCGGACCAGCTCGATGATCGCCATCGGCGCGTTGTCACCCTTACGCGGCAGCGTCTTGGTGATGCGGGTGTAACCACCCTCGCGTCCCTCGAACGACGGACCGATCTCGGCGAAGAGTTCGTGTACGACGTTCTTGTTGCGGATGACCTTCAGCACCTCGCGACGGTCGGCCAGAGTGCCGCCCTTCGCCTTGGTGATCAGCTTCTCCGCGTAGGGGCGCACGGCCTTGGCCTTGGCCTCGGTGGTGGTGATCCGGCCGTGCTCGAAGAGCGCCGTCGCCAGATTGGCGAAGATCGCCTTCTGGTGCGACGCCGACCCGCCGAAGCGGGCACCCTTCTTGGGCTTGGGCATTGTGGTGTTCTCCTGTGTGTCTTTTGCGGCGCTCCCGGCGCCCTGCGTGGTTACGCTCTGCTACCGCTTCCGGGCGCGTCGCTCACGCCACGGGTACGAGGCCGGGCCGGGGCGCCTACCCCGGGGGCCTAGAGCTGTTCGGTCTCGGCGTAGTCCTGCTCGCCGCCATCGGTGTCACTGAACGTGCCGCTGTCGCTCCACGTGCCGGTGCTCGCGTCGTAGCCGACCACGCTGGACGGATCGAACGACGCCGGGCTGTCCTTGAGCGAGAGGCCGAGCGCGTGCAGCTTGACCTTGACCTCGTCGATGGACTTCTGGCCGAAGTTGCGAATGTCCAGCAGATCCGACTCGGTGCGGGCGACCAGCTCGCCCACGGTGTGCACACCCTCGCGCTTGAGGCAGTTGTAGGACCGGACGGTGAGGTCCAGGTCCTCGATCGGCAGGCCGAACGAGGCGATGTGATCCGCCTCGGCCGGCGAGGGGCCGATCTCGATGCCCTCGGCTTCGACGTTCAGCTCACGGGCCAGGCCGAAGAGCTCGACCAGGGTCTTGCCCGCCGAGGCGAGCGCGTCCCGCGCGCTGATGGAGTTCTTGGTCTCCACGTCCAGGATGAGCCGGTCGAAGTCGGTGCGCTGCTCGACGCGGGTGGCCTCGACCTTGTAGGTCACCTTCAGCACCGGCGAGTAGATCGAATCCACCGGGATCCGGCCGATTTCCGCACCGGAGGCCTTGTTCTGCACGGCGGGGACGTAGCCGCGACCGCGCTCGACGACGAGCTCGATCTCCAGCTTGCCCTTGTCGTTCAGGGTCGCGATGTGCATGTCCGGGTTGTGCACCACGACGCCGCTGGGCGGGACGATGTCACCGGCGGTGACGGTGCCCGGACCCTGCTTGCGCACGTACATCGTGACCGGCTCGTCCTCCTCCGAGGACACGACCAGGCCCTTGAGGTTCAGGATGATGTCGGTGACATCTTCCTTCACGCCCGGGACGGTGGTGAACTCGTGCAGAACGCCGTCGATGCGGATGCTCGTGACCGCCGCCCCCGGAATCGAGGACAGCAGGGTACGCCGCAGCGAGTTGCCGAGGGTGTAACCGAAGCCCGGCTCGAGCGGCTCGATGGTGAACTTCGAGCGGTTCTCGGCGACGACCTCTTCGGTCAGCGTCGGACGCTGTGAAATCAGCATTAGGATCATCCTCCTTTTTGGGCGCCCGCTATTTGACGCCTCGTCTCAGGGGTTGTGTGTGGCCGCCCGTCTCGGGCGACCACACACCAGCAGCACGTGCCGATTACTTCGAGTAGTACTCGACGATCAGCTGTTCCTGCAGCGGCACATCGATCTGGGCGCGCTCCGGCAACTGGTGGACCAGGATCCGCAGCCGGCCCGGGATCACCTGCAGCCAGCCCGGCACCGGGCGGTCGCCGACGGTCTCGCGCGCCACCTGGAACGGCAGGGTGCCCAGCGACTTCTCCTTGACATCGATGATGTCGTACTGGGTGACCTGGAAGCTGGGAACGTCGACCTTCTTGTTGTTCACCAGGAAGTGGCCGTGCGAGACCAGCTGGCGGGCCTGGCGGCGGGTACGCGCCAGACCGGCGCGGTACACGACGTTGTCCAGCCGGGTCTCGAGCAGACGAAGCAGGTTGTCACCGGTCTTGCCCTTGAGGCGGTTGGCCTCTTCGTAGTACCGGCGGAACTGCTTCTCCATGACGCCGTAGGAGAAGCGGGCCTTCTGCTTCTCCTGCAGCTGGAGCAGGTACTCGCTCTCCTTGATCCGCGCGCGGCCGTGCTGGCCGGGCGGGTAGGGACGACGCTCGAACGCCTGGTCGCCTCCGACGAGGTCGACGCGCAGACGACGCGACTTGCGGGTGATAGGGCCTGTGTAACGAGCCATTGTTCGCTATTCCTTTCCCGCTAGACGCGACGCCGCTTGGGCGGACGGCAGCCGTTGTGCGGCTGCGGGGTGACATCGGAGATCGTGCCCACCTCGAGGCCTGCGGCCTGCAGCGAGCGGATCGCGGTCTCGCGGCCCGAACCGGGGCCCTTCACGAATACGTCGACCTTCTTGACGCCGTTCTCCTGCGCCTTGCGGGCGGCGTTCTCGGCGGCGAGCTGCGCGGCGAACGGGGTCGACTTGCGCGAACCCTTGAAGCCGACGTGCCCGGACGACGCCCAGGAGATGACGTTGCCACTCGGGTCGGTGATCGACACGATCGTGTTGTTGAACGTGCTCTTGATGTGCGCGTGGCCGTGCGGGACGTTCTTCTTTTCCCGGCGACGCGACTTCTGGGTCTTCTTGGGGCCGGAGGCCCTGGACTTCGGAGGCATCGGTTATCCCTACTTCTTCTTGCCGGCGACGGTGCGCTTCGGGCCCTTGCGGGTGCGCGCGTTGGTCTTGGTGCGCTGGCCACGCACGGGCAGGCCACGACGGTGGCGCAGGCCCTGGTAGCAGCCGATCTCGATCTTGCGGCGAATATCGGCCTGCACCTCACGGCGCAGGTCACCCTCGACCTTGAACTCCGAAGCCTCGATGTAGTCACGCAGCTTCGTCAGATCGTCGTCGCTGAGATCCTTCGAACGCAGGTCCGGGCTGACGCCGGTGGCCTCGAGGATCTCCTTGGAGCGGGTACGGCCAATGCCGAAAATGTAGGTCAGTGCGATCTCCATGCGCTTCTCGCGCGGGAGGTCGACGCCCATGAGACGTGCCATCTGGCAGTTTCCTTAATCGTTGCGGAGGTCTGCTCCCTGTCCGTCCCCTCGTCTTGTGTGGGGCACCGGCCTCCGAACCGGTGGTAGGCGCACACGCCCCAGGGCGAACCCTGATATCCGCAGCGTGCGGCTGGTGCTGGGAGTTCTTCTTGCCAATCCGAACTGCGGTTCGGTGCTTGGCTGGTGTCGCGTCGAGCGGCGCCTTCGGCAAGCCTCGGGCGGGTGGGACGAGGTCTCCCTCGCCTCCGCTCAGCCCTGGCGCTGCTTGTGGCGCAGGTTGTCGCAGATCACCATGACCCGGCCGTGACGGCGGATCACCTTGCACTTCTCGCAGATCTTCTTGACGCTCGGCTGAACCTTCACGTCCGTCCAATCTGTTGTGGTTCACAGGGGTGTGAACACAGTTTTTCCCCAGTCGGCGACTGGGGAAGTTCTGTAGCGAGTCTTTCGACTCGGCCCCGGCTCACGCCGGGACTGCCGGGTTCGCATCGACCCGATCGCGCCGGGCGCGATCACTTGTAGCGGTATACGATCCGGCCGCGCGACAGGTCGTAGGGCGAGAGCTCGACGACAACGCGGTCCTCGGGCAGGATGCGAATGTAGTGCTGCCGCATCTTCCCGCTGATGTGCGCGAGAACCTTGTGCCCGTTCTCGAGCTCGATCCGGAACATCGCATTGGGCAGCGGTTCGACAACTCGACCCTCGACCTCGATGGCCCCGTCTTTCTTCGCCATGTCCTCCGCGATCCCGGTTACGCTCAACCTGGTTTGTTTGCCTGAGTCTGCTCGGATGGATCGACCGCCGGAGCGGACCGCTCGCACACAAACAGGCGGCGCGTAGGTGCACCGCCGCTCCAGCTTACCGATCCGTTCCGGATCGGGCAAAAATGCCTCCCTGTATACCCGTGTCGCCTGGGGTTTCGCAGCCGTCTTCCCACTCATGGCAGGCCTCGGGCGCTGCGCCGCGAAGGGGCCGGGTTGTCGCGTAAACTGGCCGCTGTCCAGGTATTTGGGTCGAGCAGATCGAGGGGAATGCGTGAGCCGGCGCAGCGAGCGAGCCACCGGCGGAGGCGCCCTCGGTCAGGGTCGAAGCGAGCGGCAGGGAGGCGAGGCCGTGAGTAAGCGTAGCGAGCGAGTCACCGGCAGAGCGCCCCTGGCCACGACCGAGCCGAGCGGCAGCGAGGGAAGTCGTGAGTGAACGCAGCGAGCGAGTCGTCGGCACGCCGAGCGGCAGCGAGGCGCAGTCGTGAGCCGTAGCAACGACGGCCTGCCCATGCTGCCGCCCTGGCTGTCGGAGAGCGAGGTCGGCCAGAGCGGCTACGAAGCGCCGGTACAGAACCTTCCGCACGAAGAACTCATCGAGGAAACCCCTGGCCGCAGGCGCGGACGATTCAAGAACCGCGCGCCCGAGGCGGACCGCCCGGACGCCGCGCGCCCGGAGAAGCGCCGCAAGGGCTGGCGCCGCGACAAGCACGAGGGGGCCGCAGACGAGGAACAGCGGCAGAGCGAGCTGAGCCCCGCGCCCGCGCCGGCCCCGGACGACCGCGCACCGGCTCAACTCCCACCCGAGTCCTGGCAGCACCCCGGCCACGACCGCACGCCCCCGATGCAGGACAACTCGTGGCAGGCGCCGCCCCAGCCCGACTACACCCCCCAGCCCGACCACATCCCCCAGCGCGACAACACTCCGCAGCACAGCCTGCCCACCCGCAACCCCTCACAGCCCTCCCCCGGTTTCCAGCCGCTGGGCAGAAGGGCCGCGAACCCGGCCGGGTCGAACGACCAGCAGGCCGGCAGGCCGGAGCTGCCGCCACCGCCGCCGCGCCGATCGGCCGACGAGCGGCCCGGTCCGGCACCGGCCGACGAGCATGCCCGGCCCTCGCGTGGCGAGAGCGCGCCCGGCCAAGCCGCCGGTGGCCGGCCTCCGCTCGGTCCACAGAACGGCGGATGGCCCTCCACCGGGAACCCTCGGCTCGACGCCGCGCTGTCGGCGGTGCGGCCGAGCCTGTGGCCCGCGTCGACGCCTCCGGGCCAGGTCCCCGCCGCACCGGCGCCACCGGCCGAGGCGCCTCAGCCGGGTGGCGAAGCTCGAAACATCCCGCCGACCGGCCCGAATCAGACGTGGCCGACCGGCAACCACCCCGCGGCTCCTACGGGCAGCGATATATCCGCTCCGCCGCCGCACGGCGGATACCCCGCCGCGTCCCCGTCCGCCTCGGACAACACGGCATGGCAGAGCGGTTACTCGTCGACGCCGTCGAGCGCGCAACCCACGCCACCACCCACCGGCGACCCGACGGCACCCACCGGCGAAAGCCCGGCCGAGCGAGCGCACGACCAGGACACCGCCGCTCTGCCGATCCCGAGCGCGTCACCGGTTCAGCACCCGGCGGCATCATCGGGTGGCCCCGCACCGGGCGCGAGCGACGCCACGCCCCCGATCGATGACCACCAGACGCTCCGAGGTGATCGTCCGGCGCAGACCGCGCCATCCGGGCCCACCGCGGTAACTCCGGACGGGCCGCCACCCTGGCTCGCCGCGCCGCGGCCCGAGCAGGCCGAGGCATCCGTGACGGACACACCACGCCGGCTTCCACCGCTGCCCGATCCGCCCGCGCCGCACGAGCGACCGCACAGCAGCGGGTCCGGCTCGCCCGCACCGGCTCCGGCACACGACGAGTACCGGTCGCCGCGCGGCACGGACGGTCCGCCACCCTGGCTCGGTCACACCGCATCGGAACAGAGCGGTCGGCCCGGTCTCCCGCCCGCGCCGAACGACGCTGCGGCACAAATCGACAGCGCTGCGCAGGAATCCCGTCCGTCGGCCGATTCCGCACCGGCATCGCACCCGCGGCCCACGGAGCACGGTGTCGTGGAACCCGCCCCCGCGCTGTCCGCGACCGTCCCGCACGCCGAACAGGGTGAAGCAGTCCCGGTTTCGCCCGCACCACGCAGCCCCGCCGCGATCGGCGCTGCGCCTGTTTCCGCCGCTGCGCCGGAAAGCGCCGCGCAACCGGATGCGGCCGGATGGGCGAACACGACTCGCGTCCAGGGGGATTCGGGCGCTTCGACCCCGAACTGGACCAGCGCGACCGAAGTAGGTCCGGCGTCGGCGCGCCCCGTGGCCGGTGGCGGACGACACCGGCTGTCCGCCGAGTCCAACGACCCGGCGGTTCCGCAGGCGCCGGTGGAACACGCACCGAACGTCGACCAGCAGCCGGTTGCGCAGCAGCAGCCGGTTCCGCAGCAGCAACCGGTTCCGCCACAGCAGCCGGTTGCTCAGCAGCAGCCGGATACGGCCTACAACGCGGGCGCCCCGTACGCGGCGAGCGACATATCGGCCGGTCCTCCAACGCAATTCGCGAGTGGCCAGGCGCCGGGGCTCCCGCCTCAGGCCCCCGTCGCCCAGTGGGGGAATGCCGCCGCACCGGCCCCTGCACCCGAATCGGGTCCGGTAGGCCCGCATTCCGCGCCTCCGCAGTATCACCCCGAACATCAGGCCGCTGGGCAACCGGTACCGCAGCCCGGACAGTGGGGCACGCCGCCGGGTTACCCGCAGCCGCACGCGCAGCCGCCGGGCGCGCCGTTCCAGCAGCCCTCGCTCGACAACGTGCCGCTGCGCCGGGCCAAGAAGGCGCCGGGATCGGGGTGGCGCAAGGCGGTGCACCACGTGTCCGGCGGCTCGATCAACCCCGGCATGTCCGCCGAGGAGCGCAGGCTCCAGGAACTGGTCGCGCGGATCAGGCAGCCCGTCCGCGGCGACTACCGGATCGCGGTGCTCTCACTCAAGGGTGGTGTCGGAAAGACCACCACCACAATGGGTATCGGCTCCATCTTCGCCTCCATCCGGGGCGACCGCGTGATCGCGGTGGACGCCAATCCCGACTTCGGCACCCTGTCGCAGCGGGTGCCGCTGCAAACCAGGTCCACCGTGCGCGACCTGCTCCTCGATTCGTCCATCCAGCGCTATTCGGACGTGCGCAGGCACACCTCGCAGGCGACGAGCCGACTGGAAGTGCTGGCCAGCGAACGCGATCCAGCCGCGTCGGAGGCGTTCAGCGAGGACGAGTACCGTGCGGTCGCCCGGATCCTGCAGCGGTTCTACAACATCATCCTCACCGACTGCGGTACCGGACTCATGCACTCGGCCATGGCAGGCGTATTGGACCTGGCGCACTCGCTGGTGCTGATCTCCTCGCCGGCCATCGACGGAGCGCGCAGCGCCGCAGCGACATTGGACTGGTTGTCGCTGCACGGCCACGACCACTTGGTGCGCAACGCGGTGGTGGTGATCAACTCCCCGCGGGCCGGATCGCCGAATGTCGGTATCCAGCAGCTACGGGAGTACTTCCTGTCCCGGTGCCGCGCGGTGCACATCATCCCGTTCGACCCGCATATGTCCGAGGGCGCGGAGATCGATCTGCACCGGCTGCACAAGCAGACCAAGCGGGCCTACGTCGAACTGGCCGCGACCGTCGCGGACGACTTCGCCACCGATCACCGCCGCTACCAACCCTGACACCCGCCGGGCCGCGGCCCGGCGGGCAAGAAGGCGAACGGATCAGCCGCTCACCACTCGGGCAGACGCCGCCTGCCCGCCATGACGTCGCGCACCAGATCGTCGTAGGCGTCCGCGAGTTCGGCGAGATGATGCCATGCGTTGTGCAACAGCTCGTCGTGTGCGTTCCGAGTCATCAACGCGTGGTGCGCGCGCACCGACGACTCGGCGAGGCGATCGATCACCGCGCCCACCGTTTCGGTGTGCAGCGTGGCGCCGAGCCGATGCTGCGGCACGCTGCGCATCACCCAGTCGTCGATGGCCATCACCAATTCGACTCTGCGACGCTCGATTTCGCGGATCACCGCCACGGCGGTATCCACCGATCCACCGCGGCCGACCAGGCGGCGCTCATGTAGCACTGCCAGATCACGAGCGAACCACAGGAGCGGGCCACCGACTACCCGGTGCCCGCGACACGCCCGAACCAATAGGTCGGACGTGGGAAGCAATCCCGGTGCCGGAGAGCGCACCGAAGGGTCGACACACCTCGGTGTGCCGGGGAGGGCCATTACGACCGTTGTATCCGAACCTGCCACGTTGCCTCGCCGTCATCGCCGCACAACACCGGATCAGGACTTCATTACAATAAACCTCTGAAGGCACCTGTCAAGCGTTACCCGGCCGTAGGGAGTCACGGAGAGTACACTTCGTTACCTGCATGACCAACCGAGGAGCATGATGGCGGACGGTCCGACGTATCACCGGATCGCAGACCTCCTCCGCGAGGAGATCCGCGCAGCGAAGTGGAAACCGGGTGACCGACTGCCCAGTCATTCCGAGCTTGCCGATCAAATGCAGGTCTCGATAACCACCGCCCGCAACGCGATCCAGGTGCTGGTTACCGAAAATCTGGTCTATACAGCTACTTCCCGCGGGACGATCGTTCGAAACCAAGAAGTTCTGGAATCCGTGGTCACCGACTCTATCCGTCCCGACCGGCCGCAGACACCGCACGACATCTTCGAGGAGATCGCGCGGGCCGCGGGCCGGGAACCGTCGAAGGAGTTCAGCGCGAAGATGGAGCCGGCCAGCCCCGAAGTCGCGACTTGGCTCGGTATACCGCCGGAGTCCTGGGTGCTGGCCAGGACCGTTGTCCAGTTCCTCGACCACGAACCGTGGTCGTGGGAGGTCAGCTTCTATCCCCGGGATCTGGCCGAAGCCACCGGGATCGACTCCCCGCACGACATTCCGGAGGGCACCACCCGCCGCCTCGCCGACCGGGGGCATGCCGAGACCGCGCACCGCGACACCCTCGTCGCACGGCCCGCCAGTGCGGAGGAAGCCTTGGTGCTCGGCGTCGCCACCGGCACCATCCTGCTCGACCACCTACGTATCGGCGCCACCCACGAGCGGGTCACCCGGGCCACGCGGCATCGCTCGCTGGCCACCGGCAATCGGCTCGCCTACGAACTCGGCGATGCCGAAGGCACCGCGGTCATCCGGACCACACTGGCCAATCCGCCCGGGTCCGGTTCGGCCTAGCCCATGACGATCGTGCTGCGCCAGGCGACAATAGGAGATCTCGGCACGATCTGCCGCCTGCGCGTCCAGCGCACGGCATGGCTCACCGCGCGCGGCTCCGACCAGTGGACGGTCGCCGGACGCGGCCTGCCCATCGAGATCTTCGCCCGCGCCGTCGGACGCTCGCTGGATGCCGGTGAGACCTGGATCGCCGAGATCGCGGGCGAGCCTGCGGGAACCATCACGGTCAACGACCGTGCCGATGCCGGTCTGTGGTCGCGGTGGGAACTCGACGGCGCGGTGATCGTCCATTTCATGATCGTTGACCTGCGGTTCGCGGGCCATCGTGTCGGTCACCGGATGCTCGCCCATGCCGGAATGCTCGCCCGCCACCAGCGACGCGAGTGGGTCCGGCTGGACGCCTGGACCACCAACACCGACCTGCACGACTACTACCGCTCGGCGGGTTTCCGCTTGGTGCGCATCGCGGGGCCGCTCGCGGTGGGACCTTCTCGCGCGCTGTTCGAACGGCGGGTCGACAGCTGGGACGACGAACTGCCCGTGCCGGTTTCGGCGGTAGCGCATGCGGCGCCCTCGGCGTTCCTGCGCACACCACGGCAGAACAACTGACCGAAGCGCGGGCTGTGATTCACAACTCCAGCATGACGGTGACCGGGCCGTCGTTCACCAAGTCGATGTGCATGTGCGCACCGAATCGCCCCGTAGCGACTGTTGCGCCGAGTTCGCGCAGCGCGTGCGCGAAGACGTCGACAAGAGGTTCGGCGATCGCGCCGGGAGCGGCCGCCGACCAGGACGGGCGCCTGCCCTTCTTGGTGTCCGCGTACAGCGTGAACTGGCTGACCACCAGGATCGGGGCGCGCAGATCCGCGGCCGAGCGCTCGCCGTCGAGGATGCGTAACCGCCACACCTTGTCGGCCAGGGCCCGCGCGGTCGCCTCGGTGTCGGAGTGCGTCACGCCGACCAGGGCGACCAGGCCGTGCGGGACACCGTCGGCCGCCGGGTCGATCCGGCCGACGACCTGGTCGTCGACGGTCACCCGCGCCGAACTCACGCGCTGCAATAGGGCTCGCACAACCCTCGATCATGCCTGCTGCTGCGCCGGTAGCCGCCGCATGGGTGGCGGTCCGCCGAACGACCCCGCCTGCCTGGCCGGATACAGGTGCGCGCAGGCGGCAAGCGTGACAAACTCGGTGCGCAGAAGGTTATGTTGCGCGGTTGCCGCGCGTTGGCGGAGGATCATGCTGGAAACGAGGAGCGCGATGGATCTGGACGCGATGGAGCGCCAGATCGCCGCGGATCGATATGCGGCACTCGACCGTACGGTCGAATCCGAATTGCGCTTGGCCACTTCCCTCGGCGAACTCGCCAAGGGACTGATCGCCACCAAGACCAATGGTTCGATGCGCGATCGCACGCGCGAAGCGCTGGCGCCCGCCGAGGAAGCGGTGGCGATCCGCTTGCGCCTGCTGTCCAGGGGCCAGGTGCTGACCGCCCGCCTGGCGGGTGAGTTGAACGACGCCCTGCGCTCCTTCGAGCAGGCGGCGCGGCACAGCGGCCGCAGGGAACTGGCCACCACGACGATCCGTCGCGCTTGTGACGTCTACCGTCAAGTGGCGCGCGAGCATCCCGAGGTCGCGGGCCCGTGTGCCGACGGTCTGTCGAAATGCGGCGTCTGGCTGGGCAGGCTGGACCAGGACGCCGCCGTGGCCGCGACCGAGGAGGCGGCCCGCATCCGCGCCGCCCTGGCCGCGGCGAACCCGGAACTGTCCGGCAAGTACCTGGCCAGTTTGAGCACGCTGTTGCGGACGCTCATGGTCGGCCGGTCGCGCAAGCAGGCCATCGCCATGTACCGGGAGCGGTACGCCGCCTTCACCTCGACCACCATGTCGATCCGGCTGCGCGCGTGCGGTATCCAGGACCTCGATCTCACCCCGAAATCGCACCGGGCGCTGGTGGAACTGGGCTGCCGCACGCTGGAGCAGGCCGGACGGCTCACCCAGCAGCAGGTCATGTTCAAGTCCTCCGGCGACCTGTCGACCGTCGAGGAGATCAACTGGAAGCTGGCCCTGGTCGGCCTGCGCCCGCTCGCGCCCGGTACCGAACAGGATCAGCCGGCCACGCCCGTGCAGATCGGGTCCACCTTCGGCGCGCTGAGCGTGTACTTGCCAGCACGGGACGCCATTGCCCAGGTACGCGCCGCGATCATCGCGGCCTATGCCGTCGACGACGCCTACCCCCTCGACCGAGAGAGTTACCTCGGTACGCACGAGTCGAAGTGGAAGATCCGCGAGCCCGAGCTGAACACCTCCCCCACCCTCGGCGACGACATCGTGCTGATCGATCAACCCTACGGCGGCTGGGTCACGGTCATGAGCCTGAACTGGGAACTCACCCCGGTGGCGAAAAACCCGCTGGCGCTGCGCCTCTCCCAGGACTGGCCGGTCGCGGCGATCACGGTCACCGAGAACGTGGCCTATGAGCTGTGCTGGTACGAGCACGGCGCGGCCACGCAGTACGCCGCGCTCGGCCGTCCGGCCGGGCAAGCGCCCCTCGAGAAACCGCTCGCGCCACTGAACTTCGAGACGCTGGCTCTGTACAACCCCGACCGGGCGACCGAGAGCAAGCTGCGCGCGGCCTTCGGCAACACCAAGGTGTTCGCCAACCTCACCTATCTGCCGGACTGCGGCCTGCGCCAGATCAGTGTCGACACGCCGCTGTCCGAGCACGGCGACCGCGCGCTGTTCTTCCGTACGACACCCTGAGGCGGGCTCCGGATACGCCTGTCGCGGCGCAGATTTGCGGCAAGGTAGCACATGCGTCCGCGGCAGCGGTGAACAAAATACCCAGCGCCCCATCCCCCGCATCGCCACAGGTCATTTGACCAGGTCATGCGTATGCCGAAGTGAACGGGGAGCTGCGCCATGCCCCGGCCGGTCACGACACCCGCCGGTAACCGGCACGCAAACGAATTTCTGGAGAACTAATTGAACGGAATGTTTGATCCGCTCCATGGAGTGCTCTACTGAAACAACGCTCGCACGGTGTACCGGATCACAGCATTGATGCCGCAGTACCGTCCGAGCGGCTTGGAAAAAGTCACCTGAAGCTACCCGAGGGCCCCATGGACCAACTGGCGTTGGCGGACACCCCGACCGCCCGATGCGCCTTCTATCGACACACCTGCGACCTGCCCGCCGGAGTTCATCCGGAGATCGGCCGAATCGTCTTACGTGCCGGATTCGTCGGCGCGATCACGATGCCCGCCGCATTGGGGCAGCGAGTGCGCGAGGATTTCACCCATCGACGAATCGGTCTGGGTCCGATCATCTCGCACGTCCGGTCCAAACGGTGGACCTTTCTGACCCGCCCCGATCTACCCGACGACGTCAGGCTGTTCGCCGAGCTGTTCCGCCTGAACGTCTCGATCGTGCCCAGCGGCGGTGAGATCGCCCTGCCCTCCCCCGCCGCTGCCGACTCCGACTACCGGCACTGGATCGTGGCTCCGCAGAATGGTTTCCGGCCTTCCGGCTCGTCCATCGTCGACACCGTCCGTTCCTGCACGAGAACGGCTGCACGATGACGACCGGGGCACTGCCCGCCAAACATCAAGTACTGCAAGCCTGCCGAGGCGAACTGCCGGAGAGCAATCCGCTGCTGCGCAGTGCACACGAACTCACCACATTGCACGAACGCAGGCTCGGCGCGGCACAAGATTCGCTCGACGAGATAGACGCGTTGCGCGCGAGCTTGATTCGGGACATAGATCGCTGGATCACGGTGCAGTTGCCGCCCGCCCACGGCGCGGCACACGTGCACACCGAGACTGTCGGCGCCGTGATCGACCGCCTGGCCCAGTTCACCGCGAACGCCTATGCGGCCCTGGCCAGCGCCTCCGAATGGGATCTGTGGGACGCCTGGCAGCGCCTGGCCGAGCTGGCCGTCGGATACGACGACCTGGCCGCCGAGGTCTGCGCGGGCGTGCGCAGACTCCCTGGCGCATCGTAGGTTCCGCCGCGGCTCCCCATCCGTAAGCTGGGACGGATGGGGAGCCCGGACGACCATGCCGATGAGGCGCTCGCCCTGCACAACAGGAGGGCGGGTTCCTTCGGCGCTCGTGCCGCGGCCTACGCGCAGCACCGGCCCGACTATCCGGCCGGGGCCATCCGCTGGGCTCTGGCTCGCGTCGCCGATCGGAGACCACCGGTTGTCCTCGATCTCGGCGCGGGCACCGGCAAACTGACCCGCGGTCTTCTCGCCATCGGTGCGTCGGTGATCGCGGTGGAACCCGACACCCACATGCTCGCCGAACTGATCCGCCGGTTCCCGGACGTCACCGCACACACCGGTACGGCCGAAGCCATCCCGCTCCCGGATGATTCGGTGGACGCGATCATCGCCGGGCAGGCGTTCCACTGGTTCGACTTGGACCGCGCCTACCCGGAATTCCTCCGGGTGCTGCGGCCGGGCGGCGTTCTCGCGGCCCTGTGGAACACCGCCGACGACTCGGTGAAGTGGGTCGCCGGGCTGAAAGAGGTCGACCGGTCGAGCGTGTCGGCGGCCCAGCCACCGAGCGGACAAATCGTTCTGCCCGCGCACCCGCTGTTCGATGAGCACGAGTTCGAACGCTCGACGTTCCCGCATCGGCATCGGCGCACGGCCGAGTCGCTGACGGCGACGATCGGCACGCAATCGCACACATTGGTGATCCCGCCCGAGGAACGGGCCGAATTGCTCGACCGCATCATGGACTATCTGCGCGGGCAGCCGGAGACAGCAGAGGGCGAATTCGACCTGCCTATCGTCACTTCGGTGCTGCGAACCACCCTGCGCACCGCGGACTGAACGGCTACTTACGCAGACGAAACGCCCAGGCCACAACGCTGCCGTCACCGATGCGGAGACGACAAACCGGCCCGATCGCATCGAACTGCGGCGCGCGCCAAGCCAATTCGAGTAGCGGCCTACTCACGTCCGCGCCACCCGCCCGGCCATACGCTGACGGCATCGTTCAGAACAGTATCGAACCAAGGAGAAAGTAACCGTTCCACCCCGCACGGGCACCAACCAGGGCCCACCGCTTCGGCTCAACGCGCAGGACGCGGGTGCAAGGAACGACGTCACCGATCCAGCGAAAGCTGGGTATCGCCCGATGGGCGTGTCGGCGCAAGGTGTCGGCACGCGGCGACGCGGCGAGATCGACCAGGAAGCCTGGCGTCGGTGCGGCTCGTTTCCTCGCCGCGCAGTGTTACCGAACCGGGCCGCCCGAGGCCGCCCACCGTGCGCTACTCCGGACGCAGCGTCAGGATCCGGGGTCCGTCTTCCGTGACGGCGACAGTGTGCTCCCAATGTGCCGCACGACTGCCGTCCACGGTGACCACGGTCCAGTCGTCGTCGAGCACCTTCGTCTGGGTGGTGCCGAGCGTGAGCATCGGCTCGATTGCGAGCACCGAGCCCACCACGAGCTTCGGGCCCTTGCCCGGCTCGCCTTCGTTGGCGAGGAACGGGTCGAGGTGCATCTCGCGGCCGATGGCGTGCCCACCGTAGCCGTCGACGATGCCGTAGGCGCGCCCGTGCTCCTTCTCGGCCGCCCGGGTGCCCAGCTCGATCGCGTGCGAAACGTCGGTCAGCCGGTTACCGGGCAGCATCGCCGCGATTCCCGCTTCCATCGACGACTTGGTCGCCTCGCTGAGCAGGCGGTCGGCCTCGATGATCGTGCCCACACCGAAGGTCCAGGCCGAATCGCCGTGCCAGCCGTCGAGAATCGCCCCGCAGTCGATGGAGACCAGGTCGCCTTCGGTGAGGATCTCCTCCGCCGTCGGGATCCCGTGCACCACGCGATCGTTGACCGACGCGCAGATCGACGCGGGGAAGCCGTGATAGCCCTTGAACGACGGCACCGCGCCCGCGTCCCGGATCACCTGCTCGGCGACCTCGTCCAGTTCCAGGGTGGACACCCCGGGCTTGGCGGCCGCGCGCACGGCGACCAGGGCGCGGCCGACGATCGCGCCGGCCGCCGCCATGGCATCCAGTTCGCCTGCCGTCCGGAACGGCACGACCTTCTTCTTGCGGTTGAAGACCATCCCGCCTCAGCGCTCCATCGTGAGCCGACTCAGTGGCCCAGCGCGCGAAGTGCCCGCGCGTTGACGTCATCGACCTCGCCGACGCCGTCCACCGAGACGACCAGGCCGTCGTAGTGCTCCAGCAGCGGTTCGGTCTCCTCGCGGTACACCCGCAGGCGGTTGCGGATCACACCCTCGTTGTCATCGGTGCGGCCACGGGCGAGCATCCGCTCGACCACGGTGTCCTCCGGCACGACGAAGCGCAGCACCGCGTCGAGCTTGGTGTTCATGTTCTTCAGGATCTTCTCCAGCGCGTCGGCCTGATCCACCGTGCGCGGGTATCCGTCGAGTACGAACCCGTTGGCGGCATCGGGCTCGTTGACCCGCGCCTCCACCATGCGGTTGGTCACATCGCTGGGCACCAGGTCGCCCGCGTCCATGTACTTCTGCGCCTCGCGGCCCAACGGGGTCTGCTGGCTGATATTCGCGCGGAACAGGTCCCCGGTGGAGATGTGCGGAACGCCCAGCTTCTCCGACAGCAGGACAGCCTGGGTGCCTTTACCGGCGCCCGGCGGACCGAGCAGTACAACTCTCACTTGAGGAACCCTTCGTAATTTCGATTCATCAGCTGGCTCTCGATCTGCTTCACGGTGTCCAAACCGACGCTCACCATGATCAGCACCGCGGTACCGCCGAACGGAAGGTTCTGGGTACCACCGGAGGCGCCGATGTCGAGGAACAGGTTCGGCAGCACAGCGACCAGACCGAGATAGATCGAGCCGGGGAGGGTGATACGGCTCAGGACGAAGTTGAGGTAGTCGGCGGTCGGCTTGCCGGGCCGGTAGCCCGGGATGAAGCCGCCGAACTTCTTCATCTCGTCGGCGCGCTCCTCCGGGTTGAAGGTGATCGCGACGTAGAAGTAGGTGAAGAACACGATCAGACTGAAGTAGATCGCGATGTACACCGGGTTGCCCGGGTTCACCAGGTATTTCTGGATGATCTCCTGCCACCAGCTCGGGTTCTGGTTGTTCTGCGACCCCGTCAGCTGCGCCACCAGGTTCGGCAGATACAGCAGTGACGAGGCGAAGATGACCGGGATGACGCCCGCCTGGTTCACCTTCAGCGGCAGGTAGG
Source organism: Nocardia sp. NPDC047648 (assembly GCF_040642815.1). NCBI lineage: Bacteria > Bacillati > Actinomycetota > Actinomycetes > Mycobacteriales > Nocardiaceae > Nocardia > Nocardia sp. NPDC047648. Next base: position 56,406 of record NZ_JBEYSX010000018.1, read on the forward strand.
TCGAGGAGCCGCCGTACATCTTGCGGCCGACCACACGCTTGGCGTACTGCACCGGGATGCGGCGCTGGCCCTGCTCGACGAAGATCACCGCGGCGATGATCGCCAGCGCGGCGACACACACCAGACCGAACACCAGGCCGCCCCGACTGTCCAGGATCGCCTTGCCCTCGCTCGGGATACGGGCGGCAATACCGGCGAAGATCAGCAGGGACATGCCGTTGCCGATGCCGCGCTCGGTGATCTGCTCGCCGAACCACATCACCAGAGCCGCACCCGCGGTCATCACGAGCACGATGATGATCATGCCGAAGATGCTGGTGTCGGCCAGGATGTCCTTCTCGCAGCCCTGCAGCAGCTGGCGGCGGGCCGCCAGCGCGACCAGACCGGTGGCCTGCAGGATCGCCAAGGCGATCGACAGATATCGGGTGTACTGCGTCATCTTCGTCTGGCCGGCTTGGCCTTCTTTGCGCAGTTCCTCGAACCGCGGGATGACGACGGTGAGCAGCTGGATGATGATGCTCGCGGTGATGTAGGGCATGATGCCGATCGCGAAGACCGACAGCTGCAGCAGCGCACCACCGGAGAACAGGTTGATCAGCTGGTAGATGCCGCCCGATTCACCACCGGAGACCAGGTCGATACACTCCTGGACAGCCTTGTAGTCGACGCCGGGGGACGGCAGCGAGGCACCCAGCCGGTACAACGCGATCAACCCCAGCGTGAAGAGAATCTTCCGCCGTAAGTCCGGAGTCCGGAAGGCCGATACGAAGGCGGAAAGCACTGATCCTCCTGGCGAACGACATGGTCATGACATGGATGTTCAGCGATGTCCCTGCTCGACACAGAAGGGACGCCGAAAACCACGACGAGGCTTGGCAGACAACAATTGAACTCTAACAGTGGCACCGGACGAGCCGTTCACTCGTCCGGTGCCGCTGTCATGCAGAGTACCGTCAGCCCAGCTCGGTGACGGTGCCACCGGCGGCGGTGATCTTCTCTTTCGCCGAGCCGGTGACCTTGTCCACGGTCACCTGGACCGCGACGCCGATCTCACCATCGCCGAGGACCTTGACCAGCTGGTTCTTGCGAACCGCGCCGGCCGCCACGAGCTCGGCCTTGCCGACCTCGCCGCCCTCGGGGAACAGCTTCGCGATGGCGCCGACGTTCACGACCTGGTATTCCGTGCGGAACGGGTTCGTGAAGCCCTTGAGCTTGGGCAGCCGCATGTGCAGCGGCATCTGCCCGCCCTCGAAGGCGGCCGGGACATTCTTGCGTGCCTTGGTGCCCTTGGTACCACGGCCCGCGGTCTTGCCCTTGGAGCCCTCACCACGACCAACACGGATCTTCTCGGTCTTGGCGCCGGGAGCCGGACGCAGGTGGTGCAACTTGATGGTCATGTCAGACCTCCTCAACGGTCACGAGGTGGCGCACGACGTTGATCAGCCCGCGGTTCTGGGCATTGTCCTCGCGGACCACGGTCTTGCGGATACCGCGCAGACCGAGGGTCCGAAGGCTGTCCCGCTGATTCTGCTTGGCGCCGATCGAACTCTTGATCTGGGTCACCTTGAGATCTGCCATTACTTGACACCTCCGGCAGCCTGAGCGCGCGCACGCAGCATGCCGGCAGGGGCGACGTCCTCGAGCGGCAGGCCACGGCGAGCCGCGACCTCTTCGGGACGCTGCAGCTGCTTGAGGGCAGTGACAGTCGCGTGCACGACGTTGATGGCGTTGTCGCTACCGAGCGACTTCGCCAGAATGTCGTGGATACCGGCGCATTCCAGCACGGCACGAGCCGCGCCACCGGCGATCACACCGGTACCCGGCGAGGCCGGACGCAGCATGACCACACCGGCGGCCGCCTCACCCTGAACCGGGTGCGTGATGGTGGAGCCGATCATCGGGACGCGGAAGAAGTTCTTACGAGCCTCTTCGACACCCTTCTGGATGGCCGCGGGAACTTCCTTGGCCTTGCCGTAGCCGACGCCGACCAGACCGTTGCCGTCACCGACGATCACCAGGGCGGTGAAGCTGAAGCGCCGACCACCCTTCACGACCTTGGAGACGCGGTTGATCGCGACGACCCGCTCGAGCTGGTTCTTCTCGGCGGCGTTGTCGCGACGGTCGCCGCCGCCCCGACGGTCGCCACCACCGCGACGGTCGCCGCGGCCGCCCTCGGGGGCGCTGCCATTCTGTCCGGCGGGTCCGCTTCCGCCGTCACGCCTCTGACGTCCCGGCATCAGACGTTCCTTCCGTTCTTGATCAGCTGAACGCTCAGCTGTGTTTCCTGGATGCTCCGCAGGCTACGCATCAGAATTTCAACCCACCTTCGCGAGCGGCATCGGCCAGTGCGGCGATCCGGCCGTGGTAGTCGTGGCCACCACGGTCGAACACGACGGCCTCGACACCGGCGGCCTTGGCGCGCTCGGCCAGCAGGGCGCCGACCTTCTTGCTCTTGGCCGACTTGTCGCCGTCCAGCGCCCGCACGTCGGCTTCGATGGTCGAGGCGGCGGCGATGGTCTTGCCCGCCGAGTCGTCCACCAGCTGCGCGTGCAGGTGCCGCGAGGAGCGGTTGACCACCAGGCGCGGACGCTCGGTGGTTCCTTCCACCTTCTTGCGCAGACGGAAGTGACGGCGCGTCTTCGACAGACGGCGCTGGGTCGACACGTCCTTGCCCAGGGGGATGCGCTTGGCCTTCTGGTTTTCGGTTTGCGCCATGATCACTTACCCGTCTTTCCGACCTTGCGGCGAACGACCTCGCCGGCGTAGCGGATGCCCTTGCCCTTGTACGGGTCGGGCTTGCGCAGGCCGTGGATGACCGCCGAAATCTGGCCGACCTTCTGCTTGTCGATTCCGGACACGGAGAACTTGGTGGGCGACTCCACCGCGAACGTGATGCCCTCGGGCGCCTCGATCGGCACCGGGTGGCTGTAGCCGAGGGCGAACTCGAGGTTCTGGCCCTTCAGCGCGACGCGGTAACCGACGCCGAAGATTTCCATCTTCTTCTCGTAGCCCTGGGTCACGCCGACAACCATGTTCGACACGAGGGTGCGGGTCAGGCCGTGCAGTGCGCGGCTGCGGCGCTCGTCGTCCGGACGGGCGACCTCGAGCTGGCCGTCCTCGCCCTTGGCGACGGTGATCGGCTCGGCGACGGTGAGCGACAGGGTGCCCTTGGGCCCCTTCACCGAGATGTCCTGGCCGTCGATGGTCACATCCACACCGGCCGGAAGGGCGATGGGCTTCTTACCAATACGCGACATAGTCCCTGCTCCCTTACCAGACGTAAGCGAGGACTTCGCCGCCCACGCCCTGCTTGGCCGCCTGCTTGTCGGTCAGCAGGCCGGAGGACGTGGAGATGATCGCCACGCCGAGGCCGCCGAGCACCTTGGGCAGATTGGTGGATTTCGCGTACACGCGCAGACCGGGCTTGGAGACACGGCGCACGCCCGCGAGGCTGCGCTCGCGGCTCGGGCCGTACTTGAGGTCGACGATGAGCGTCTTGCCCACCTGCGCGTCCTCGGTCCGGTAGTCGGCGATGTAGCCCTCGCGCTTGAGGATCTCGGCGATGTTCGCCTTGAGCTTCGAGTGCGGAGCCTTCACCTGATCGTGGTACGCCGAGTTGGCGTTGCGCAGACGTGTCAGGAAGTCTGCGATCGGATCAGTCATGGTCATGGTTCGACCTAGACACCTTTCTCGCCGCGGTTCCCATACAACGCTGACATGCACATCGGCATGCCCAGCGGTGGGCCTACGACAATTCGGATGGTCCGGCCGACACTTGCCGACCGGAGGAGGTTCGATCGCCCGAGCGCACGCATGCGGACATGGAGGTGCCCAGGCAACCGCTCTAGTGTAGGCAAGGGGTTCACCGGGGCAAAATCCGGGTCTGTGAGCACGGCGTTTCATCCGGTTTGTGACCAGCGGAAATGAGCTGCCGCCGGGCTACCATGAGGCTATGCCGAGCCCAGGCGTCGAACGACCCGACCTCCCGGAGTTCATGACCTGGGAGGAGCTCGAGCAGTTACCCGAGAAGATCGCCGGGCAGATCGAACTGCGCAACGGGCGCGTCGTCTGGCGCCAGCGGAGACCTGCCGAACATCAAGCGTTCACCTTCGCGCTGACCAGCGCACTCAAGCGCTGCGCCCGCGACGGCATGGCCGAGCATCCACAGAGCTGGTGGCGCGTGGATTTCGAGACCAACATCTTCTTCGGCACGACCGGCAAGTCGGATTTCGCCACCCCCGACGTCCTCGTCTACCGCCGCCTCGACGCCCCCTACCAGGACATCCGCGCCGAAGACGTGCTTCTGGCAGGCCGAATCCATTCGCCGTGGAGCACCGCCACCGATCCTTACGACGAGCAGAGGCGCTACGCCGATGCGGGCGTTCCCTGGTATTGGGACGTGACGCTCGCGCGCGAGAAGAGCACCATCGCGCAGGTCCGCGCATACGCCCTGGAAACCACCCCCGGCAAGCTTTCACCCGGCGTACACCCGCTGTATCCGACGAACTACCTGCTGATCGGCGAGTGGGCACCGAACGATTCCGACGCGATCACCATCGACTTCCCGTTCCCGATCCACATCCCGTGGTCGGAGTTGGAGTTCTGACCGTCCCACGCGGTTTCTTCCGGGCTTGAAAAGAGTAGCGAGCGTCAGATTCGATGCAATCGAGCCCCACACCACGTATTGACGCATTGGAAATATAATTGGTTCCATCAATTATTGTGATTCAGCTCATAGCGCAATCCGGCAATGTCCGACCTCTCTATCTACGATGATCTATGACCTCCTTTCTCGATTTCGGCGTCGGCCATTGCGTCTCGATGTCTTCCCACTTCTTCGAAGTAGTGCGTCATCGAATACGGCAAAGGCAGCTGCAGATCCCATACTGTTGCGACAGAGGCGACATCATGTACTCTGAGATCGCGGCAGATCGGCCGTGTAGAGGTAAGGGGAGGAAATGATTTCGAAGCTGATCGGTGGCACAGCTCTTGCGCTTGGCTTGACTTTCGGAGCTGCGGGCACTGCATCCGCCGACATAGAGACATGGCTTGCCATCTATGTCGATGGGCGATCACATCAGTTCGATTCCAAAGGTGCGTGCGATAGTTTCGGCAGAGCCAATGTGGGCAAATTCTCCGGGGAGTTCAGGGAATGGAGCTGCAACTATCTCCCATACTTTAACAAGTGGGAACTGCAGGGGCACAGGCGCTAAGCCTTAGATGATTCGCTGTTTTACCGAAGACGCCACCTCCGTAGTCCGTCGACGGAGGTGGCGTTCTATTATAGACAACCGCGTCCAGCATGGCGTTGAGCCCATATCAGTGGCCGCACATCCAACTAGTCGGCCACAAGAAGTGCACACGTGCCGGAACCACGATCTCGGCGAGACAGGCCTCCGCCATCCGGATTGCCGACCCACCGCCGCTGCGCAAACTTAGCCATGAGGCCTCCTTATTTAAGGTTAACAGATAACCTTAAATAAGGCTCCGCTCGGTTACTGCGGATCGAGAACGCGCTGGAGTCGATCTCCGAGCGGTGCGACCCGGTTTACGCTCCGAGACCGGTGGCGGCGCGGAAATCAGTGGGGCGGATACCTCGGAGGCGCTTGAACGCCGCGCTGAAACCGAAAGCGTCCGCATAACCGACGGCCTTCGCCACCTGCGCCATCGTGAGACTCCGGTCGGCCAGCAGTTCCTCGGCCTCGTCCATCCGGCATTCGGTGAGGTACGCCAGGGGCGATTGGCCCATGACCTCGGAGAACCGCCGTGCGAACAGCGCACGGGATACCCCCGCCTCGGCGGCCAGCGACGCGACCGTCCAACCGGCGGACGGCTTTCCGTGCATGGCCTCCAACGCCGGCCCGACCACCGGATCGGCCGGCCCGCGGTACCACCCCGGCGCGTCGGCGTCCAGTTCCTCGAACCAGTCGCGCAGCGTACAGACCAGCGCCCAGTCGAGTAGCCGGTCCATCATCGCCTGCGCGCCGGCCGGACGCCGGGACGCATCCACGGCGATCGACTCCATCCACGCGCACACTTCCACATCGTCGGCCACCACCAGGACGGGCGGTAGAGCACGCAGCAGACGTTCGTGGCGTCGGCCGGACGCCCGATACGCGCCGACGATCAGCGCGGTCGCACTGGCGGGGTCGTTCTCCCAGCGATCGCGATCGAGCGCGGGATCGCATTTCGCGTCCGGCGCGAAGCAGGCGACCTCGTATTCCTCGTGCGGCAGGCCGACAGTATCGGCGTGGTCGACGAGAACGAACGGTTGCGGGCCGCGCACGATCGCGGTGTCCCCCATAGTGATCCGACGTTCGAGACCGCCCGGCAGCAGCAGTGTCCCCGCACCGCGCAGCACGGTGACCATGATCAACGGCGCCTCGTCGGCGAATCGAATGCTCCACGGTGCTTCCAAGACCGCGGTGGTGAGCACAGCTCCCTCGGCGCGTATACCGCCCAGCAGTTTGCTCAGAGGATCCACACCATCGAGAGTAGACGAACTCCTATCAGATGTAGATCTTCGCCCATAGATCGTCCACTGGTCAGGGTATGGAATGAAATCCGGACCGAACAACCGATCGTCCGGAACTCCGGACCCACAGTGGAGGCCACCTTGCCGCACAACCCGACCGTGGACACCGCGATCACCCGCACCGCGCTGGTCGTCGTCGCCCATCCCCGGCCCGATTCGCTGACCGCCCATATCGCCGAACTGGCCATCCGGCGGCTCACCGCGGCCGGCTACCTGATCGACCTGCTGGACCTGCACGCCGAGAACTTCGATCCCCGGATGACCGCCGCCGACCTCCCGGAATGGGGCAACCGGGAGAAGGCCTACTCCCCCGAAGTCGAGAGCCATATGCGGCGCATCCTCGACGCCGACGTGATCGTCGCGGTGTTCCCGGTCTACTGGATGCAGGTCCCGGCGATTCTGAAGGGCTGGATCGATCGGGTGTGGAACTACGGATTCGCCTACGGCCGCAGCAAACCCCGGCTCGCGGGCAAGCGGATGCTGTGGCTGGGCCTGGCGGGCGTGGCAGACGACGACGCGCTCGTCGGGGCTATGCGGGATGCGCTCAGCGCGCAACTCGACGACGGAATCGCCTACTACTGCGGTCTCACGCGGTCATCGGTGGGCTTGTTGCCCGGCGCGGAGGAAAAGCGGCAGCGCCTGGATGCCGCGGGCAACCTGCTGCTCGACGAAGCCCTCACCGGCGCGGCGCGCGAAGCCCACTACGCGGACTTGGAGAACCGGGCGCTGAACTTCGTCGACGGTTTCGGCCTGAACAGATCTCGACGTCGGGCACGTCCGCGGACATCGGCTACCACGCCACGGTCACGCCGGACCTGAGCACGGTCTCCGCGACGCTGGATGCCGGCACGTTCCAGCTCGGTGAGACCTCGATCAAGGTCGTGAACAAGGCCGGCGCGGCGGTCACCGAACTTCCGCGCACGCTGGCCACGCCGTCCGGCACCACCATCGCCCTGGATGCCGAGGTGTCCGAAGACGGCCGCACGCTGTCGGTGACGACGCCCGAAGTCTCGGCGGCGACGGGTGCGGAGCTGAAGGACATCGCGACCAATCCGGGCGCGCAGTACCCGGATCCGGTGATGAACGGCGCGGGCGTCGGTGCGGTCGCCGCCCTCATCACCTGCATTCCAACCCTGGCGATCTTCGTCGTCGGTTACGCGCTGTGCGCCGTGGTCGGCGTGGTGACCACCGCGATCCTGGGTGCCGTGATCGGCGCGATCGTGGGTACGGTCGCGCCCGATGTCATTCCGCAGGTGCTGCCCTGACGGTCAGCGATTGACCTGCTGAGCTGACGTCGGAAAGGGCGCTGCGGCGGAGACGATCCGCCGCAGCGCCCTTCGTGGTATCAACCCGATCACCCGCTGCGCCAGTCCACACTTCCTGGCCTGCCACGCCGTGGATTCCACCTGCCGGGGCATCCCAGCAGGGTCTTGGCACATCTCGCTCCCACGTTTGTTCTTCTGCGTCGCACTTTCGTTGTGAGGCAGCGATACCCGGTTCCGGTCGTTCGGTGTGTCGCTGCGGCCGACACTGGGCGTGCACACGTCAGCCGTGTCCGTGTGTGACCGAACGCACCATGGGAGACATCATGACCGAGCCCGTCGCTCAGCTGCCTACCGCCGGCGAATTGGTTTTCGATACCTTCGACAGGATCCGTCGGCGTGGACCGATCGTTCCGATCGAACTGCCCGGCAATGTCGTGGCCTGGTTCGCCGTCAGCCACAAAGCGGTGAGCGAACTCCTCGCCGGAGACGGCACCGTCTTGAGCAAGAATCCGCGCAACTGTCCGGCGCTGCAAGACGGCACGATTCCAGCCGACTGGCCCTTGCGGGCGCTCACCGATATTGATCACATGATCAACATGGACGGTGAGGATCATCGACGGCTGCGGAGAACGATCAGCCAGGCGTTCACCCCTCGCCGAGTCGCCGCGCTCGAGCCCCGAATCCAGCAGATCGCCACCGAACTCCTCGACGATATTCCCGACCACGAGGCCGAAGTCGATCTCGTCTCCAGCTACACCACTCCCCTGCCGGTGCGGGTGATCGGCGAACTGTTCGGTGTACCGGCGTCCGAACAACAACAATTCCGGATCTGGGCGTCCACGGTCATGTCGCATCTGAGCACCGGCGACGAGATTCAGGCCGCGATGGCGGATATGCTCGGCTACCTCGCCGAACTCCTCGGCCGCAAACGGCGCACACCCGGCGACGACCTCACCTCCGCGCTGCTGGAGGCCAACGAAGCGAACGGTTTGACCGACGACGAACTGGTCAACATGTTGTGGTTGGTGCTCATGGCCGGACATGAAACCACTGTGCACCTGCTCGGCAACGCGGTCGTCACGCTGTGCACCCATCCCGAGCAGCTCGCCGAAGCCCAGGCCGAAGACCGGTGGAAGGACGTCGTGGAGGAGATGCTGCGCTTCCGCTCTTCGGTGGCCGCCATTCTTCCCACTCGGTATGCGCTGCAAGACATCACCATCGCCGGCGTAGACATTCCCGCGGGAGCCATGGTGGGGTGGTACGGCGGCGTCGGGCGGGACCCGGAGCGCTATCCGGACGCCGGTACCTTCGACATCGACCGCGATCACCGAGACCAGCTGGCGTTCGGCCGGGGACCGCATGTCTGCCTCGGCGCTCATCTGGCCCGGCTGGAAAGCCACATCGCGTTGTCTACGCTGTTCAGCCGATTCCCGCGATTGCGCCTGGCCGGTGAACCCACCCAGTTCTACGGCCCGAATTTCATCACCTGCGGGCCCCTCGCACTTCCCGTCCTGCTGGAACCCAGCGCGTAGTGCAGAGTGAATCGGCCTCACGACGGGATATGTAGGACAGCCACAGGTCCTCCGAGGTGATGTTGAATCGTGAAGCCCCGAATAACACATCTGCCAAGGCGTCATCATGATGTACACCGAGCTTGTTACGAAAGACATCGACGAGTGGGAAGCACTCAGCGACAGCTTTCTGCCGTCCGAGTCCCGGTATCGTGATCCGCGCAACTGGTGGATCCGCGCCACCGTTCAGGACACTGTTGCGCACACTCTCCTGCGCTTCGACCAACGCAGCGAGCGTCTAGCCTGGCGGACCCCGTCACACACCCGGCAGGGCGGTAAAGACTACTGGTTGGTCGTGCCGCAGCGGGCTGTGGGGGGAGTCAACACCTTTGAGATGAACGACACGGTAATGCGCGTAACTCCCGGTAGCGCAATGCTATTGAGCCCAGATCAGCCGTTTCGGTACTACATGCCACGCATGGTGACGAACGCGGTTCGCATACCGCGTGCTGATATCGACAATCGACTGTCGTCCGCCAGGCCACCGCAAACGACGCTCGACATGGAATCGGGCCTGGGCCGGATCGTGCAGAGCATGATCCGCGAAACGCATGCCGAGCGATCCAACCTCACGGACTGGCAATTCAACGCCGTCTGCGATCGAATCACTGAGCTGATCTGCTTGATGCTGCTCGGCGATATGGGCCCGCAACGAAGCAATCTGGCTGAAACGGCTGCAGCCGTTCGTCAGTACGTGCGGGAGCACGTCGGTGGCGGAGACTTACGTCTGCCTGCGGTGGCATCGGCTCTCGGCTGGTCGCCCCGGCAGTTGCGGCTCGCCCTCCAGCAGAGCGGTACCACCTACCGGGAAGTGCGGCAGGACGAGGCGCTGCGCGCCGCGCGTGACCTGCTCTCCCAACAGGGAAAGAGCACGACTGTCAGCGATGTGGCCGCACGTTGCGGTTTCACGCAAACCTGGTTCTCCCAAGCGTTCAAGGCACGCTACGGCGAAACACCACGAGATTTCCAGAAGCGCCGATCGAGGGAACTGACCGATCGACGGGTGTCGGGCCTTGACGGATCCCATCCAGCTGCATTCGAAACCCACCACGCCGCCGGGGTTCCCACGGCGACCGGGCGCCGTAATGCCACGATGCCGCCGGTGTGCTCTCCGACATGGTCGGACCGGGTGGGCACCGCGCTGGAGGGCGCCCTCACCGAAGGTACGCCCTCGCTGGCGGACGCCGCCCGACTCCTCGGGGTCGGGCCACGGACGCTCCAACGCCGGTTGGCCGACGAACGAACAACGTGGAGCCGCGAACTGAACCAGGCACGCCGACGGTTCCTCGACAACACCACCACATAAATCTCGCCGGGCAACTCGCGACAGGGCGAACCTCCTCGGCTGCTCAGGACGGGCGGGCGCGCCGCGAGCACGGCAGCGATGAGATAGCAGAGAAACTCCTGGAGACAGCAAAGGCACGGACTCGTGTGAGTCCGTGCCTTGCTGTTCGGTTATCCGGGTGCGCTCCCAGGAGCGTCAGCTCACCAAGAGCTCTTGTGCACGCCCGGCAGCTCGCCGCGGTGGGCCATTTCGCGCAGGCACACGCGGCAGAGGCCGAACTTGCGGTAGACCGCGTGGGGGCGGCCGCAGCGCTGGCAGCGGGTGTAGGCGCGGACAGCGAACTTCGGCTTGGCGTTGGCCTTGTTGACCAGTGCTTTCTTTGCCATGTGCTCAGTTCTCCTTGAACGGGAAGCCGAGGTGCTTGAGCAGGGCACGGCCTTCTTCGTTGTTGGTCGCGGTGGTCACCACGGTGATGTCCATACCACGCGGACGGTCGATCCGGTCCACGTCGATCTCGTGGAACATCGACTGCTCGCTCAGGCCGAACGTGTAGTTGCCGTTGCCGTCGAACTGCTTCGGCGACAGGCCGCGGAAGTCGCGGATACGGGGCAGCGCGATGGAGACCAGGCGGTCCAGGAACTCCCACATCCGGTCGCCGCGCAGGGTGACCTTGGCGCCGATCGGCATGCCCTCACGCAGCTTGAACTGCGCGATGGACTTGGTCGCCTTGCGGATCTGCGGCTTCTGGCCGGTGATCAGGGCCAGGTCCTCGACGGCGCCGTTGATCAGCTTCGCGTCGCGGGCGGCGTCACCGACACCCATGTTGACGACAACCTTCACCACGCCGGGGATCTGCATCACATTGGCGTAGCCGAATTCCTTGTTCAGCGCGTCCTTGATTTCTTCGCGGTAGCGCTGCTTCAGCCGGGGCTGCACTTTTTCGGTCGTGGTCATGTCAGATGTCCTTCCCGTTCTTACGGGAGATCCGGACCCGCTTGCCGCTCTCCTCGTCGGTCCGGTAGCCGATACGGGCCGGCTTGCCGTCGGAGTCGACGACCATCACGTTCGAGACGTGGATGGGGGCTTCCTGGGTCACGATGCCGCCCGAGGAGGCGCCGCGCTGGTTGGCGGAGTTCGCGACGTGCTTCTTGATCCGGTTCACGCCCTCGACGAGGACCCGGTTCTCCTTCGGGTAGGCCTGGATGACCTTGCCCTTGGCGCCCTTGTCCTTGCCCGAGATGACGAGCACGGTGTCACCCTTGTGCACCTTCATGTCAGAGCACCTCCGGAGCCAGCGACACGATCTTCATGAACTTCTTGTCGCGCAGCTCGCGGCCGACCGGGCCGAAGATACGAGTGCCGCGCGGGTCGTTGTCCGCCTTGATGAGCACGGCCGCGTTCTCGTCGAACTTGATGTAGGAACCATCGGGACGACGGCGCTCCTTGGTGGTGCGCACGACGACGGCCTTGACGACGTCACCCCGCTTCACGTTGCCGCCGGGGATGGCGTCTTTCACGGTAGCGACGATGATGTCGCCGATACCGGCATAGCGACGCGACGAACCACCGAGAACGCGGATGCAAAGGATTTCCTTCGCGCCCGTGTTGTCGGCGACGCGCAGTCGCGACTCCTGCTGAATCACTTCAGCGTCCTCCTTGACCTGGACGTATGTGCACGCCGGATTGCCGACCCGACGGGCATGGTCGGTTGCCCTCCGGACGCGCGCCTGCCAGCGGTTTCCTCGGTTCGAGCAAGAAACTTCGAGCAAGAATCGCGGAACCAACCACTGGGGGTTCACTGCCGGATTGCGGGCATAGCTCCCGCAGGCAACCGGTCTAGTGTATGGGAACCCGCAGGTCGTTCCCAAATCGGGGCCACACGGCGGTGCCCGATTCCCCAATCCCGGCCGCCCCGGCGCCGCGCCGGTAGCCTCGTGTCCTGCAAGGCTGCCTTCGTACATCTGCGGCACCGCCGCGTCGGGGAGAGGATTCTCGTGACATCTACCGGTCGGCCAGCAAAGCTGGATCGTCGTGCCTTCCTGGTCGCCCTCGGGGCCGTGCCTGCCGCCGCGGCGCTGGTCGCGTGCTCGGACGACACCGAACCCGCGAGCAGGACGCTCACGGGCGTCGATCTCAGCGGCGTGGACGAGACGATCCGGCCGCAGGACGACCTGTACCGGCACGTCAACGGGAAGTGGCTGCGGGACTACCAGCTGCCGCCGGACAAGGTCAGCTACGGCTCGGGCAGTGAGGCGGGCGACCGCACCGAGCAGCAGCTGCGGGAGATCATCGACGGCATCCGGGATCCGAAACCCGGGTCGGAAGAGCAGCAGATCAGGGACCTCTACGACGCCAGGGTGGACTGGGACGAGATCGAACGGCTCGGCATGACGCCCCTGGCGCCGCTGTTCGCCAAGATCGATGGGGCCGCCACCAAGCCGGACCTGGCGAAGGTGATGGCCGGACTGCCGATCGACGGGTTGATCGGGCTCGGCATCGGCGTCGACCGGAAGAACTCGAACGCCTACATCCCTTCGGTCGGTCAGGCCGGACTCGGCCTCGGCGAGCAGTACTACCGGAAGCCGGAATACGCCGAGGTGCTCACGCAGTACCGTTCCTTCCTCGAGCGCATCGCCGCGGGCGCGGGGTTCGCCGATCCGGCCGGTCTCGCGCAGCGGGTGTTCGACCTGGAGAAGCGGATCGCGCCCGCACACTGGGACAACGTGCGCAACCGCGACACCGACGCGACGTACAACGTGTACAGCTGGGCCGATATGACCGCGCTCGCTCCGGGCTTCGACTGGGACCCGTGGCTGTCCGGGAACACCGACCGCCCGCGCGAGCTGTTCGCGACGATGGTGGTCAACCAGCCCTCCTACATCACGGCGGCGGGCCAGTTGTGGACCGAAGTGGATATCGCGACCTGGCGGGACTACCTCAAGCTCTACGTGCTGCGTGAGTTCGCTCCCTACCTGCCCAAAGCCGTCAACGACGCGAACTTCGAATTCAAGGGCAAAGTACTCAACGGGCAGGACGAACGGCCCGAACGCTGGAAGTACGGAGTTTCGATCGTCGACGACAAGCTCGGCGAGCAGCTCGGGAAATTGTATGTGGCCAAGCACTTCCCGCCGGAGGCCAAGGAGCGGGCCAAGGAAATGCTCGCCGACGTCGTCGCGGCCTACCGGGAGAACTTCACCAACTCCACGTGGATGTCGCCCGCGACCAGGGCCGCGTCGCTGGCGAAACTGGACAAGATCGATCCCAAGATCGGCTACCCGGACAAGTGGGTCGACTACTCCAAGCTCCAGATCACCAGGGGCAAGCTGATCGAGTCGTTGCTCGCCATCAACGCTTTCGAGGTCAAGCGCGCGTTCGCGCGACTCGGCACGCCGGTCGACAAAGACGAATGGGGGATGTCGCCGCAGACGGTGAATGCCTACTACTCGTCGAACTCCAATCAGATCGTCTTCCCGGCGGCCTATCTCCAGCCGCCGTTCTTCGACAAGGACGCGCTGCCCGCGGTCAATTTCGGCGCGGTCGGGTCGACCATCGGGCACGAGATCGGCCACGGTTTCGACGACCAGGGCTCCAAATACGACGGGGACGGCAATCGCCGCGACTGGTGGACGCCCGAGGACCGCGCCGCGTTCGACGCCAAGGCCAAGCAATTGGTCGACCAGTACAACGCGCTCGTGCCGGAGGGACTGGAACCGAACCAGCACGTCAACGGCGAACTCACCGTCGGCGAGAACCTCGCCGATCTGCGCGGACTCCAGATCACCTTGGCCGCTTTCCGCATCGCCGAGAAGCGCCGGGGTATCGACAATCCCGACTACCGCACCATGTTCCTGTCCTGGGCTCGCAGCTGGCGGGAGAAGCAGACAAAAGAACTCACCGTCCGCTATCTCAGCATCGACACCCACTCCCCCAACGAATTCCGCTGCAACCAGGTCGTCCGCAATCTCGACGAGTTCTACAAGACCTTCGAGGTCAAGGAGGGCGACAAGCTGTTCCTGCCCCCTGATCAGCGGGTGACGTTCTGAGTCGGCCGAGCGTGTTCGGCCGAGCGTGAAGCGAGTTCGAGCCCGCCCTTCGTGGCGGGCTCGAACTGTATGCCGGACCGCGCAGGCGGATTATCCGTAGAGCGCGGTGGATCGGCCGCTCAAAGCCTTTCGGAGCAATCGCTCGATTTCTGCGGGCGCGTCCGCAGCAGACCATCGATCAGAGCATCGAGGCCGAATTCATAGGTGTCCTGGGCGGCGAGGGACAAGTAGTCGGAGCCGAGGGCGGCCAGGCGGGGATGGGTCTCGGCGTCGAGGTCGGCGAAGACCTGCGCGCGGAAGGTCGGGCGGTCCTCCGCGGCCCGGCGTGCGGATCGGGCGCGCACGATGAGATCGCCCGCCGTGTAGTGCCAGACGACGCGGTAGGCCTGGACGGCCCGCGCCGGCGATAGGCCGCCGGCGACGAACCCGTCCACGATGGATTCGGTCACCCACAGCGCGGAGACACCGAGAAGGTCGTCGGCGGCGAGGATCTCGACGACCCACGGGCGCGCGGCGAGCGCATCGCGCATGGCCAGTGCCGCGACGCGGACGCGCCGGCGCGGATCCTCCGGCAGATCCGGCCACACCACCTGGTCGGCATAGTCGTTGAGCAGCAGCCGGAGCAGGTCTTCCTTGTCGCGCACATGGTGGTAGAGCGCCATGGGCGTGCAACGGAGTTCGGTGGCCAGGCGGCGCATGGTCAGCTTCTCCACGCCGTCGGCCTCGATCACCGCGTTGGCCGCCGCGACGATGTCCGCGCGGGAGATACGCGCGGGTCGGCCGGTGCGCTGGGGCTGCGACGACGAGCTCGGCATGGGTCCATCTTCGCCCATCCCCCGAAAAGGGTGTGGACACGGGGCGAGGCGTGCGGTTAGTTTCTATACATGTATAAAAACTCTGGAGGGCGGCCGGGCGTGGCGCTGACGGCGGTGGCCGTCGCGCAGTTCATGGTCGCGTTGGACCTCGCGGTGGTGAACGTCGCACTGCCCGCCATCCGGGCAGATCTGGGCTTCGCGCCGGTCGATCTGGCCTGGGTGGTGCACATCTACGCGCTGACCTTCGGCGGGTTCCTGCTGCTGGGCGGGAAGGCGTCCGACCTGTTCGGGCGGCGGAGACTGTTCACCGGCGGGCTCGTCGCGTTCGGAATCGCCTCGCTGGCCGGCGGTCTCGCGCAGCAGCCGTGGCAGCTCGTCGCCGCGCGAGCGGTGCAGGGCCTCGCGGCGGCGGCCGTGGCGCCCGCCGCTCTGGCCACCCTGACCACGACATTCCCGGAAGGTCCCGCGCGGGTGCGAGCGCTCGGCGTATGGAGCGCGGTGAACGCGGCGGGCGGCGCGATCGGTGTGCTGGTCGGCGGATTGCTGACCGAGTACGCGAACTGGCGCTGGGTGATGCTGATCAACGTCCCGATCGTGGTGATCGCGCTCGGCGCGGCGGTGGCCGGTGTCGCCGCGGATCGGGTCGGCGAGCGAGGACGGATCGATGTGCCGGGCGCCGTCCTCGGCACCGCCGGAATCGGCCTGCTGGTGGTGGGCGTGGTGCGGACCGAACACCACGGCTGGCTCTCCGCCACCACGGCGATCACGCTCGGCGCAGGGGCGGTGCTGCTCGCGGCCTTCCTGACGGTCGAGGCGCGGACATCGACTCCATTGGTCCGGCTCGGCTTGTTCGGCAATCGCTGGGTGAGCGGCGCGAATGCGTTCGTATTCCTCGCCGGGGCCGGGCAATTCAGTGCGTTCTATCTGCTGTCGCTGTATCAGCAGCAGGTGCTGGGCATGAGCGCGGGCGCGGCGGGCGCGGCGTTCGTACCGTTCTCGCTCAGTGTCATCGCCGGCACGGTGGTGGCCACTCGTCTCGGCGGCAGGCGATCACCGAAAGCGGCGCTGGTCCTCGGCGGAGTGCTGACCACCGTCGGTATCGGCTGGTTCGCCTTCATCAGCCCCGACGGCAGTTTCCTCGCCGACGTCCTGGGCCCCTCGCTGCTGGGCGGATTCGGCCTCGGACTGTGCCTTGCCCCGGTGGCCGCTGCGGCGACAATGGGCGTCGCACCCCGTGAAGCGGGGATGGCCTCCGGCGTCTTCAACAGCGCGCGCCAGCTCGGCGGCTGCGTCGGCGTGGCCGCGCTCGCCACCGTCGCGGCCGCGAGAACCGGCAGCAGCACCGCGCCCGCGGCTGTGAACGATGGTTACGCCCTGGCGCTCTGCTGCGCGGCGGGACTCTTCGCGGTGGCGACCGTCGTCGCCGCCACCATGCTGCCTGCCACGCGCCGCACGATCCGCACGACGCCGGAGAGTGCGAAGGCCGCAGAACTCTCCGCCGCGCACACGTGAAGACGCCTCGACAGGCTCGATGGAAATCGTCGACGCACGATATCGGCGTACCGCACTCCTGGTGTAGCCCGGCGAGCCGAAGCCGAGCGGACCCCGCCGCAGGGTGGTCCACAGAGCGAAGCATCTGCCGACGGATCGACTACGCGGAGTGGATTTCACCGAGCGGCCCGGCACCGGCTCCGCACGCGCGATCGTCGAGCGGCTCTCGCAACCACTGTGCGGAGCGCCTGGAAACCGAACAAACGAAAAGTACCCCCACCCATCACATCGAAAGGTGCACAACATGAACCAGAGCTCGATCGACTTGTTCCGCCGAGCGGTCAATTTCGGCCGTGACGGTTCGGTAGCGTCCGGTGAACGCCGGATGGCCACCGGCGACGGCGACTGGCAGCTCGCGACCTTCCACGTCGAATCCGACGCCGACGTGCACGCCGACCACTGGGAAGTCCATCCCGGCAGTGACGAAGCGGTGTGCTGCCTGACCGGCGCGCTGCGCCTCTATCTGCGACCGGAGCACGCGGGCGACGACGAGACGATGGTCCGCCTCACGCCCGGCACCGCCTTCGTGATTCCTCGGAACCGTTGGCATCGCATCGAACTCGACGAACCCTCCGACATCATGTCCATCGGCCTGCGCCACGACACCCGCCGGGAGCCGGTCACCACGCACTGATTCCCCAGCGGTTCCCGTGCCCGCGGCGCGTGCGCGGGAACCGCCCCGGCGAGCATCGCGACGTCCGAATACCGCCGGTCCCGCCCGCATCCGGCGGTCAGACTGGCCGTATGACGCGATCGACGACCGACTCGATGACCGTGCTGACCGGAATGTACGCGGCCGAAGCGGAATACCTGGCGGCCGGCGGTCCGGGCAACGCCTCGTTCGACCTGCTCGCCCCGTTCTTCCATCCATCGGTGGTCCTCCATCAAGCCGAGAACCTGCCGTACGGCGGGACCTGGCGCGGTCACGACGGCATGGAGCGGTTCTTCCGCGCGATGAGCGCCACGTGGGAGGTTTTCGATCTGCTCGAACAGCGTTTCCTCACAGCCGCCGAGACCGTCGTGGTGCATACCGAAGTCCACGCTCGCGCTCGCGCGACGGGCCGCGAACTCACTTTCCCGATCTTGCAGACGATCACCTTCGCCGACGGCCGTATCGCCGAGGTGCGGCCCTTCTACTGGGATACCGCGGCAGTCGCCGGGATCTGCGCGTCGACCGGCCGATGATTCACGGTCGCGACAGCCTCCGGCCACGCACGAGCCAATTCGAGCAGAAACCGGAATTCCGCCGCACGATCGCGAGCCTCCGCCTGCGCCGCGCCCACGGCGGCGACACCCGAGGCCGGGGCGCTACCGCCGCGCTTGGCTCGCACGGCCAGTGCCACCTGGAGCGCGTAGCGACGCGCGTCGCTGTCGATCCCGGCGGGCGAGCCGGGCGCATATGGTCTCAGGTGCAGCAGCGCGTCCCAGATCTCGACGGTCATCCGATAGAGCCGGGAGGTGGCCTCCCTCGGCGCGGAGAGATCCTCGGCCAGTACGACTTCCGGTACCACGGCGGTGAGATCCCGCCACAGCGGCCGCAGCCTGCGGCAGGCGCGCCCGGCGCGATCCAGGCCCGCCCGCGCCAGCAGTGCCGTGACCAGGGGAATCATGGTCACCAGGGTGATGGCGGAGAACATGAGGATCGCCGCGACAGCCCACACCTTCCCCGGCTCGCTCGGCGGCGTACCGGCGAGCGCGCGACCGACCATGATCGTCATCGAGATCAACCAATAGCTCGCGAACGCGAGCAACATCGCGAAAGTGAGCTTCTCCCTGAGCGAAACGCCTCTGGAGCGCAGCTCGCGAACGCAGGCACGAGCGAAAAACAACGCACAGGCGCCGCCGGGTAGCGCCGACAGCGTCCATACGACTTCGACGTAGTCGATCCGCCACGCCCACCGCAGGATCGGTGTGACGACGATCAGCGAAACGGCGACAGCGACCGCCGTCGCATCGTATCGCCGCTGACGCCGGTGGACGGCCGCCACGTCGGCGCCGTCGACGAGCCTGGCCAGCCCGTAGAAGCTGGCGACCGCCATGAGACCACCGCAGAGGTAGACGCGCGGCCCGAGGTCGGGACGATCCAACGCGACGGTCACCTCGAACAGCAGCAGACCTACGAGGTTCCAGCTGAAGGTGCGGTTGATCAGCCGATCGGTGGCCGTCTCGTCGACGAGCAGCCACCGCCCCGCGGTCATGAGCGCGACGAAGACGACGACCGACAGCACCACCGGAGTCGGGACAGCGTTCATCTCGATCGACGGTAAGTCCTCGCGCGGCGGGAGGCCAGCCCGGGCGCGAAACCCGTTGCGCCGATCACCGATCAGCGGACGGGTACCGCGGCGCTCAGATCCTCCGCCGCCGGTCCGGCCGCGGCGAGTTCGGCCGCCTCGTCGTAGACGTATCTCGCACCGATGAACCAGGAAGCCACGGCGGCCAGGAACATCATCACGGCGGCCGAGACGAACACCACCACCAATCCGGAATGGAACGGGCCGGTGAGCAGATCGGGGAAGAACTCCTGACCGGTGAGGGTTCGCGCGTCGACGCCCGGCTTGCCGAGTTCCCCGGTGGGACCGAGCAACTCCTGGATCGGGTTGTAGCCGAGGAACGCGGCGAACATGCTGGCCACCGGCGGCATCGCGGCCAGTTCGGCGGCGGCTCCCGCCGAGACGCCCTGCGCGCGCAGCCCGGAGTCCAGCGCGGACGGCAGGTTCGCCGCCAGCCCGACGACCATCAGGGAGAAAAAGATTCCCATCGACAGCGCGTTGCCCCCGTTGAACAGGGTGCCGCGCATGCCGGAGGCCGCGCCGCGCTGGGCGGCGGGGACGCTGGACATGATGGCGGCGGTGTTCGGCGAGAAGAACAAACCGCTGCCGATACCGTTGAGCAGGGTGATCAGCGCGAACAGCCGGTAGTCGAAATCCACCGGGATGATCAGCAGCAGCAGGAACGTC
The DNA here is from genome assembly GCF_040642815.1 of Nocardia sp. NPDC047648. NCBI lineage: Bacteria > Bacillati > Actinomycetota > Actinomycetes > Mycobacteriales > Nocardiaceae > Nocardia > Nocardia sp. NPDC047648. Next base: position 76,428 of record NZ_JBEYSX010000018.1, read on the forward strand.
GCGCCGGTCAGCAACGCGCCTCCGGTGGTGAACAACCGTGGCCCGTAGCGATCGGACAGCCAGCCCGAAATCGGTCCGGCGGCGAGGAATCCGATGGTCAACGGCAACAGATAGATGCCGGCCCACAGCGGGGTGGACTCGAAGTCGTACCCGTGCAGCGGGAGCCAGATGCCCTGCAACCAGATGATCAGCATGAACTGCATGCCGCCGCGTCCGATCGAGACCATCAGATTGGCGAAATTGCCGAGCCCGAAGGCCCGGTGCCGGAACAGCCCCAGGTGGAACATCGGGTCGGCGACGCGAATCTCCACCACGCAGAACACCGCGAGCAGCACGATGCCGCCCAGCACCGCGGAAAGCACCCACGGGCTGGTCCAGCCGGTGGCGTGGCCGCCGTAGGGCTGAATGCCGTAGGTGATGCCGGTCAGCAGCGCGGTGAGGCCGAGGCCGAAGGTGATGGTGCCCGCCCAGTCCAGCTTGCCCGCGGTCCGGATGCCGACCTCGTGCAGCGAGCGGTAGGACCAGACCGCCCCGAGGACGGCGATCGGGACGCTGACCCAGAACACCGCGCGCCAATCCCATTCCGAGAGCACGCCGCCGATGAGGAGGCCGAAGAACGAACCGGCCACCGCCGCGACCATGTTGATACCCAGCGCGGTGCCACGCTGGCCGGCGGGGAAGGCATCGGTGAGGATCGCCGAGGAGTTGGCGGTCAGCATCGCGCCCCCGACGCCTTGGACGACGCGCCAGACGATGATCCACATCGCGCCGGCGCCCCCGTGCCACGGATCGAAGGACAGCGCGACCGCCGACAGCGCGAAGATGGTGAAGCCGAGGTTGTAGACCCGCACCCGGCCGAAGATGTCGCCCAGCCGCCCGAACATCACCACCAGCACGGCGGTGGCGAGCAGGTAACCCATCAGCATCCACAGCAGGTATCCGACGTTGCCCGCCTCGAGCGGGTTGAGCCCGACACCGCGGAAGATCGCGGGCAGCGAGATCAGCACGATCGATGAGTTGACGGCCGTGAGCAGGACACCGAGCGTGGTGTTGGTCAGAACGATCCACTTGTAGCGCGGATGATCCCGGTCGTAGCGCAACCGGCGCCGGATGGTCCGGACATCGCCCGGATCGACTTCGATGGATGGATTCGTCACGGCAGCCCCTCACCAGATAGTTACCACCGCAAACTATATAGTTAGCGGATGTAACCATCAACCGGAGTCCCCACCGCAGAGCAAGATAGGTTAGCCTTGGCTGATTTGCTTTGAAGGAAGGTGCGACGATGAAGTTCGTTCGGACGCGCGGCCGTTGGCCGCGGGCGGCGCTGACCCTGATGGCGGGAGTTCTCGCCCTCACCGTCGCCGCGTGCGGATCCTCCGAGGACGACTCGGCGTCCGGCGGCGAGAAGGTGACCATCACCCACGCCCGTGGCGAGACCACCGTCGAAGGCACCCCGAAGAAGATCGTCGCCCTCGGCAACCAGTGGCTGGACACCACGCTCGCGCTCGGCGTCGTCCCGGTCGGATACCTCGACAATGTCGCGGTGGCCTCCAAGAGCACGCCGCCGTGGGAGCCCAAGAGTCTCGAGTCGGCGAAAGCGCTCACCACCACCGGGAATATCGCCGAACAGGTCGCGACCCTGGAGCCGGACCTGATTCTGGTCGACCCGTTCATCGCCGATCAGAAGACCTACGACGAACTGTCCCGTGTCGCACCGACGCTGCCCGCGCTGAGCAAAGAGTCGGTGGCGCCCTGGCAGGACCAGGTCACCGCCCTCGGCAAGGTGCTGCACAAGACGGATGAGGCGAGCAAGGTGATCGCGAAGGTGGACGACAAGATCGCCGCCATCGCCGCAGCGAACCCCGGCCTGAAGGGCAAGACGTTCGCCAGTACCTGGCTGGCCGGTCCGGCACAGCTGATGGTGTTGACCGACCCCGACGACGGGTCGTCGAAGGTATTCACCCAATTGGGTCTCGGCATTCCGAAGAACCTCACCGAACTGCCCGCCAACCAGGGCAGGCTGGCCCTGTCCCCGGAACGGGTCGACGAGCTGACCGCCGATCTGTTGCTGGCCGGCTACGCTCCGGGGTTGGACGAGAAGTACCGGCAGCTACCGGGATACGCCGACCTGCCCGCGGTCAAGAAGGGCTCGGTGGTCTTCCTCACCACCCAGGAGATCAGCGCCGTGAACACTCCCACCGCGCTCTCGCTGCCCTACATCCTGGACAAGCTGGAACCCGCCTTCGCCGCCGCGGCGAAATAGGCGACGCGCCGGTCAGCTCGATCCCACAAGCGGAGGTTCGGTCCTTGCCCGCCGCCACATATTCACAGCAGACCAGATTCGCGTTCCGGCCCGGCGTCACCTGCAAGACCGGTACGGCGGCCGCGGTGCTGACCGATCCGCCGCGCGAGGAGAAGCTGACCGGCCTGACCGCCGGTCAGCTCCAGGCGTTGGAAACACTGAACCGCGGACCGGCGACCCTGGCGGAGATGGCCACGGGCGGTGACGATGTCGCCGGACTGATGGGCGGGCTCGCCGACGACGGCTGGCTGTCGATCACGGTGCGAGACGGCGGACGCGACCTCTACACCATCCGCCCGTTCACCCGGTCCGCGCCGCGACCGGGCACCCCGCTCCCCTGGTCGGCGACGCTGTCGAAATTCGCCGTGCTGCATCGAGACTCGGAAGGCTTCGTGCTCGAGCACCCGCGGGCGTGGTGCGCTCTGCGCATCCACGACCCGCGCTTGCTGGCGTTGCTCGACGGGCTCGGCGCGGCCGACGCCGACGTGCCGTTCGCCGTCAAAACACAGTTCGCCGACGACCTGCACTGGTGCGGATTCCTGGTCGCGGACGCCTACACGGAGGACGACGAGTTCCCCCGAGCGGAAGGCGCCTGCCCGTTGTGTGGTTCCGTCGCCGCGGCACGCTCGGCGAGCACGCCGTAGACCCGGGGGCATCCCGGCCCCGCCGCGAGGACCCATTCGCCTGATGTCCGTGCGTACAGGCCACCGACGGTCGTGCGCGGCTGCGACCGGAATGCGGTCGACTTGCCGCGCCGCCCGCTCGTCGGACCGTGACAGGCTGACGGCGCGGCCGGGCCCTCGTTACGTTTGCGCGAGGATCTCCTCGTCCGTCATCGATGCCACCTCGAGGTAGAGCCGGGCGACCGCGGGCAGCCTGCCGTCCTTGCCTTCGCGTTCCTGTAGCCGCTCGGCGAACCGCGCGACGGTACGGGTGGCGAACAGGTCCGCGACCAGGGCGTGGTCGGCTTGCAACCACTCGCGTACCCGGGCGACGACGGTGGTGGCGAGCACGGAATCGCCGCCCCGGCCGAAGAAGTCGTCGTGCACGCCGATCGCGTCGACCCCCAGGACGGTCGCGACGATATCGGCCAGCGCGGCCTCCACGTCGTCGCGCGGGGCGGTGGCCTGATCCTCCTCGGCCTCCGGCTCGAGGAGGCGGACCACGGCGCGGCGGTCCAATTTGCCGTTGGCGGTCAACGGCATCCGCGCCAGGAACTCGACGCGGGCGGGGACCATGTAACCGGGCAGCAGATCCGAGACCGCCGCGGTGATGTCGCCGATCTCGGCCACCTCCCCCGCGACGGCGGCGACCAGCTTGGGCGCGCCCGCACCGACGACCGCCGCGACGGCGTGCCGCACGCCGGGCACCGTGCGCAGCGCGCTCTCCACCTCGCCCAACTCCACCCGGTACCCGCGGATCTGGACCTGATGGTCGGCGCGACCGAGGAATTCGATCGTGCCGTCGGGCCAGTACCTGGCCAGATCACCGGTCCGGTACCAGCGGATCCCGTCGTGTTCGACGAAACGCTCCGCGGTCCGCTCCGGGTCGTTGCGGTAGCCCGCGGCGACGCAGACACCGCCGACCCACAGTTCGCCGGGCACCCAGTCGGGGCAGTCCCGGCCCGCGGGACCGACGACGCGGCACCTGACATTGCGCAACGGAACGCCGAACGGCACGGTGGCCCAGTGCTCCGGCGGTTCGCCCTGCACCTCGCAGATGGTGGTGTGGATGGAGGTCTCGGTCGCGCCGCCGAGACCGGCGAAGCGGCAACCCGGCACCTGGGCCGACAGCCTGCGGGCCAGATCCGCGCCGACCCAGTCCCCGCCGAGGATGACCGCGCGCAGCGAATCACCCAGTTGGTCACCGCCGATCTCCAGAATCATGTCCAGCATGCTCGGCACACAGTTGAGGATCGATACCCGATGCGTGCGTAGCAGTTCCACCCACGTGGCCGGATCGGCGCGTTGCTCCGGATCGACGGTCACGACCGATCCGCCCGCCGCGAACAGGCCGAAGATGTCGTAGACGGAGAGGTCGAACTCCAGGGCGGACAGCCCGAGCGCGCGACCTGTGCTGTCGACCTCGAACCATTCGTTCAACGCGTCGATGGTGTTCATCGCGCCGCGGTGCGGGATTTCGACGCCCTTCGGCACGCCGGTCGATCCGGATGTGAAGAGCACGTAGGCGATCTCGCCGGTATCCGGGAAGACGGGCGCGGCCAGCGGCCGCGGGTAGTCGCGGGCCGCGTCGATGGGCAGACACGCGATCGGCGCCCCCAGGTCCGCGCCCTCGACCGTCAGCGCCGCGGCGATACCGCCGGTGCGCAGGATCTCCGCGCGTCGCCCGACCGGCTGATCGAATCCGATCGGGACGTAGGTCGCCCCCGCGGCGAGCACACCGAGCACGGCCAGGACCTGCTCCGGCCCCTTCGGCAGCTGAACCGCGACCGCGTCGCCTGGCTGCACGCCCTCGGCGCGCAAGGCGCCCGCCACGGCCAGCGCCCGGGCGGCCAATTCCCCGTAGTTCCACATTCCTCGCTCGTCGCCGAGACCCCACAGCACCGCGGGCGCACCGGGATTCGCCGCCGCGTGCTCGAAGAAGCCCTGATGCAGGCAACGCCCACTGACCGGGCCGTCGGTGGCGTTGACCGCGGCGCGGACCTCGGCCTGGGCGACCGGCAGCCGCACGGCCGCCTCCGCGTTCCACCCTGCCGCGCCTTCCCCGAGCCGCCCGATGGCCGCGCAGTACCAGGCGAACATGGCGTCGATCAGGCCCTCGGGAAAGGCCGACGCGCGCACGTCCCAGTTCAGCAGCAGCCCGCCACGGACCTCGGTGACCTGCGCGTCGAGCAGCACCTGCGGTCCCTGCGAAATGATCCACACCGGCTCACCGAAGGTTTCGGTGACCTTGTCGGCGAACAGTTCGCCCAGATTCAGAGCACTGGTGTAGACGACCGGGGCCAGCACCGGCTCGCCGCGCTGCCTACCCAGATCGCGCAGCACCTCGAGCCCGGAATAGGCGGTGTGCGCGCCGCTTTCGTGCATGCCGCGCTGTAGCGCGCGGGCGCGATCGGTGACCGACATGCTCTCGGTGACGTCGACCTCGAGCATGATCGAGGAGGTGAAATCGCCGATCACGCGGTCGATGTCGGGGTGCACCGGATCCCGGTGGAACAGCGGCACATTCAGCAGGAAGCGACTCTGCGCCGACCAACCGCCGATGGTCTCGGCGAACACCGCCGCCAATGCCATCGCCGGCGTGATGCCGCGCTCGTGCGCGGCGGCGAGCAACCGCTGCTTGGCTGCCGGTGACAGCCAGTGGTCGTAGCGCACGGTGCGGTTCGGGTCGGTGCGCTCGCTGACCGGAACGGTGGGAAGCTCCGGTGCGCCCGGCAATTCCGGCAGCCGCTCCTGCCACCACTGCCGGTCGCGGTCGCGAGCGGTGAGGTCCTCTCGATACTCGGTGCGGTGGCGACGGTAGGTGTAGCCGGGGGCGGGTACGGCCGCCCCGTGGTACAGCTCGGCCAGATCGGAGATCAGCACGCGATAGCTCATGGCGTCGCCCGCGAGCATGTCGACATCCAGGTGCAGCCTGCTGCGGTCCGGGTCGCGCAGGGTGAGTGTGACGTCGATGGCCTGGCCGTCTTCGATGGCGAGGCGCTGATGGGTCTTGCGCTCGCGCAACTCGGTCAAGGCGGCCTCGGTCTCCTCGGGCGACCGATCGCGCAGGTCGACGACGCCGAACACCGGTTTGCCCGGGGCGGTCATGGTCTGCTGGGTGCCATCCGGCAGGAATCTGGTGCGCAGCATCGGATGTGCGGCGACGAGCTCGGCCACCGCGCGCTCGAGTCGCGCGGGATCGATGCGGCCGCCGTCGAATTCGACGTAGAGGTGCGCGGCGACTCCGCCGAGTTCTTGCTCGTCGGAGCGGCCGATCCAGTACGCGTGCTGCATGGTGGCCAGGGGGAACGGAGCCGACTCGTCGGCGGCGGCCGCGATCGGTGCCACCGTCTCGACCGGCACCGGCACCGGCTCCGCCGATCGCCCGGCGGCGTCGTTCGCGCCCAGCAGACCGTGCCACGAAGCCACCGTGGGGCTGGCGGCCAGTTGAGCGAAATTGATGTCGGCGCCGCGCTTGCGCCAGCCGCCCGCGAGTTTCATCGTGCGGATCGAGTCAAGCCCGAGTTGGATGAGGTCGTCGTGATCGGCGATGTCCGCGGCGGTGAGCCCCAGGTGACCGGCCACCGCGGCCCGGATCTCCTCCAGGCCGATGTCCACCATTCCTTCTGCCCGACGCTGTGTCGACTCCATCGCGCTGCCACTCCTTGTCTGCCGCCGGATCGGCGGACCGAGACTGCTGCGGCATAGCTTAGCCGAGCCTAAATAGGTTTGCCTAACCTACATCGGCGCGTGCTTTCGGCCATTCCCGGGCCAATTCGAGCAACTGCCGCAGACCGTGGGCACGATCGCGGCTACCGGATGGCAGCGCGGCGAACGGGGTCGTCTGCGCGACCGGCCGGAGCCCGGCGGCTCTGGACCGGACGGCATGGGCGATCCGACGGGCATGATCACCCGCGCCGGGCCCGGAGGCGGCCGCATGTTCGGGCGCCGGGGACGGCATGTAGGGCTTCAAATGCAGGAGGGCATCCTGGATCTCCACCGTCATCCGATAGAGCCGTGACGCCGCGCCGCCGTCCTCCTGGTTCAAGACGACTTCCGGGACGGCGGCGGTCAGGTCACACCACAGGGGATGCAGGCGGCGACAACGCCGGCCTGCCCGATCCAGCCCCGCTCGCACCAACACGGCGGTGAACAGTGGTATCGCCGTGAGTGTCGCGATGACCAGCAGGCAGAAGAACGACGAGACCGCCAAGACGTTCCCCGGATGACTCGGCGGCACACCACCTATCGCGCGGACCACAGTGAGGAGTGCCGCCACCGCCCAGTACACCGCGAGGAACAGCAGAACCGAATAAGTCAGCTTCTCCTTCATCGAACGTGCCGCGGTCCGCAACTCCCGGACACTGGCCTGCGCCACCAGACACCCGCTGGCGGCCATGGGCAGCTCGGACAGCGTCCATACGATCTCGTCCAATCCGACGTGCAGCACGTCCCGCGCGGCAGGCGAAACCACCAGCGTCACCGCCGAAGCCACGGCGGCGACGGCGCTGTAGATCCGCTGCCGGCGCAACGCCACCTCGGGCCGCGCGCCCGCGACCAGTTGCGCGAGCACCAGAACGACGGCGGTGGTCAGCAATCCACAGCACAGGAACAACCGCTGGCCGAGTACGGGGAATCCCGCCGCGCTGATGATGACATAGAGCGCGAGGCCACCGACATTCCACGCCCATGCTCGGTTGATCATGCGATCGGTGATGGTGTCCGCGACGAGAACCCATCGCCCGGCCGCGATAGCCGCGACAACCAGGATGACCGGGAACATGAACCACACAGGCACGGAATCCATCGCCGTAGACCCTAATCGCCGCGGCCCGCGGGCCGATCGCGAGCCGGTCGCGGTCCGCCGACCGCGACCGGCTCTCTCGGATCATCGTTGCGCGGACCAGGATTCGCGCAGCATGGCCAAAGCGTCACCGGACAGCCCCGAGGCCGACATCGGCTCGTACCGATGTTCCTCGGGTACCCCTGCCGCCTGCGCGGCCTGATCGGTGGCCGCGTCCACCGCCGCCGCCAGCTCGTGGAGGGTGAAGTACTCGAAGATCATCTGCGGGGTCAGCGCCAGGCCCGCCTCGCCCGCTCGCGCCGCCCACTGGATCGCGATGACGCTGTCGCCGCCGAGCGCGAAGAATCCGTCCGTGCGGCCCACGTCGGTGATCTCGAGCAATTCCTCCAGGAGCGCGGCCAGCGTGCGCTCGGTCTCGGTCTGCGGCGGGCCTGGTTCGGCCTCCCCGGCGGCGACCTCCGTGGTCGAGTAGCGCACCGCGGTGCGCGCGGTGTCCCAGTCCTCCGGCACGAGGTTCGATTCCCGCACCGCCGTATCGGGTTTCGTGGCGAACGCGGACAAGATCCGCACCAGCGTGTCGACGAAGACCTCGCCGGAGGCCGGGTCGTAGAGCTCGGAGTTCACCACGACCCGCACCAGCAGTTCGCCGCCGGGTTGCACGAGGAAGTCCAGGTGGAAGTCCATGAACGCGGCGTCGTACCGCGGCGTGAGCGGAGTCAGCGTCGCCTCCCCGCGCGCGGCGAAATCGACCGTCGGCGCGGTGTGCCCGAACTGCATGATCACCTGGAACAGCGGGTTGCGGCCGAGTACCCGGGGCGGGTTGAGCGTCTCGACGATCCGCTCGAAAGGCACGTCCTGGTGGCCGAGGGCGCTGAGCGCGGACTCGCGCACCCGCTCGAGCACGGTGCGCAGCGTCGGTTCGCCCGAAAGGTCGTTGCGCAACACCATCATGTCGGCGAACAGCCCGATCAGCCGGTCCACCGATCGCCCTGGCCGGTTGGCGACCGTCGCGCCGATCGGCACGTCGTCACCACCGCCGAGTGTGTGCACCAGCACCGCGGCCGCCGCCTGGCACAGCATGAATTCCGTCGCGCCGGACGTCTCGGCCAGCGATCGCAACGCCTGCCACGTCTCGGCGGGAACGGTGCGGGTCGCGCTCACGCCGGCGTGGCCGAGCCGCGCGGGCCGCGGGCGATCGTGCGCGACCGCGATCTCCACCGGCAGTCCCGCCAGGGCGCCGCGCCAATAGTCGAGCTGTCTACGGCCGTATTCACTGAGATCGTCGCGGCCGGGCGCGTGGTCGAAGGTATCGCGCTGCCACACCGCGAAATCGGCGAATTGCAGCGTCAGCTCCGGCCAGGACGGAGCGGCGCCGCCGACCCGTGCCCGGTAGGCGACGGTGAGGTCCTCGATGAACACCCGGCACGATTCCCGGTCGGTGACCATGTGATGCGCCAGCACCGACAGCACATGGGTTCGCTCGTCCAGGACGAACAGGCGCAACCGGACCAGCGACTCCGCCGCCAGGTCGAAGACGTGGCTCGCCTCGGCTTCCAGAGCTTCCTCCAGCCGCGCCGCCACCGTGTCCGGATCACCGTCGAGCACAGTGCGCGGCAGCTCGACCGGTCCGGCCGGGGCCACCCGCTGATACGGCGTCCCCTCGTGTTCCGGGAAGCTCGTGCGCAGCGATTCGTGGCGGCCCGTGACGTCGGCGAGGGCGTGGGAGAGCGCGTCGATATCGAGTGCACCGTCGAAACGGATGGCGAACCGGAAGTTCTCCCAGCCGAACGGCCCCTCCAACTTGCGGCGCAGCCACAACGCACGCTGCGAGTACGACAGCGGAACCCGCTCGGGGCGCGCCTGTTTCGTCGGCATCGCGGCGTCGTCACCCGCTGTGCGTCCGGTGGGGGTGACCTCGTCGAGGTTCTCGCCGAACTGATCGTGATACCGGGCGACCAGATGCGCGGCGAGTCCCGCGACCGTCGGGGTGTCGAACGGCGCGCGCACGTCGATGTCGACCCCGAAGGTGTCGCGCACCAGCGCGACCAGCCGGGCCGCGAGCAGGGAGTGGCCGCCGAGTTCGAAGAACGAGTCGTCGGCGCCCACCCGCTCGGCGTCGAACAGCTCGCCGTACAGGGCGGCGAGCCGGATCTCGGTGGGTGACTCGGGCTCGCGATAGCTGTGGGTCTTCGCCAGCACGGGCTCCGGCAGCGCGCGGCGATCGAGCTTGCCGTGCGCGCTCAGCGGCACCTCGTCGATCACCGCGAACGCCGCAGGCACCATGTGCTCGGGCAATGTCGCCGCGACCGTCGCGCGCACCTGCTGCAGATCGATCTCGGCTCCCGGCGCGGGTACCAGGTACGCGGCCAGGATGGGGCCGAGCCGCTCGTGGTCGGTGACGATCGCGACGCACTGCGCGACGCCGGGGTGATCGGCGACCGCTGCCTCCACCTCCCCGAGCTCGATCCGGAACCCGCGCACCTTCACCTGTTCGTCGGCGCGCCCGACGAATTCGATCTCGCCGTCGGCGGTGCGCCGGGCGAGGTCGCCGGTGCGGTACAGCCTGCCACCGGGCAGGAAGGGATCGGCGACGAACCGCTCCGCGGTCAGGGCGGGCCGGTCCAGATAGCCACGGGCGAGCTGACGGCCGCCGAGGTAGATCTCCCCGAGCACACCCGGCGGCACCAGCCGCAACGAGTCGTCGAGCAGGTAGACGTAGACGTTGCGGTTCGGGAATCCGATCGGCACGATCCTGGTCCCCTGCGGCCCGTCGACCGGCATGGAGGTCGAGCACACGACGGCTTCGGTGGGTCCGTAGTGGTTGCGCAGATCGGCGTCGAATTGCGCGGCGAAGCGGTCGGCGATCTCGCCGGGCAGCGCCTCACCGCCGACCGGCACGTGCCGCAACGCCCGCCAGTCGTTCGCCTCCGGCAGCATGAGGAAGGTCGCCAGCAACGACGGCACCATGTGCAGCACGGTGATCCCGTGCCGCGCGATCAGCTCGGCGACATAGGGAATGTCGCGGTAGGCGTTCGGTTTCGGGACCACGATGCTCGCGCCCGCGATCAGCGGCAGGAAGATGTCGGCCAGCGACGCGTCGAAGCTCACCGAAGTCGCCTGCAGGACCCGCTCCGGGATGCTTGCATCCCAGTCGGCCGCGAAATTCACCAGGTGGTCGGCGATCGCGTCGTGCGGGACGGGCACGCCCTTGGGCTGACCGGTGGAGCCCGAGGTGTAGATGACGTAGGCGATGTTCGACGGACGCAGCGGTGCGGTGCGGTCGGCGTCGGTCGGCTCCGTGTCCGGCAGGGCCGCCGCCTCGGTCATCGCCGCGGCGATCGCGTCGGCGTCGAACGACAGCGTCGGCCGGGCGTCGGACAGCAGGTATTCGATGCGATCCGGAGGATAGGCCGGATCGATCGGCAGGTACGCGGCGCCCGACTCGAGCACCGCGAGGCTCGCGACGATGAATTCGATGGAGTTCGCCATGCGCAGCGCGACGAGCTGCTCGGGGCCGGCACCGCGGCGAATCAGCCAGTGCGCCAGCCGGTTGGCCCGCCGTTTCAACTCGGCGTAGGTGAGTTCGGCGTCGTCGGATACCACCGCGACGCGATCCGGGGTCGCCGCCACCTGCCGCCGTACCAGCTCGACCAAGGTGGTCGGCGGTGCGTCGACGAGCGGACCGTGCGACGCCGCGATGATCTCGGCGCGGTCGGCGGCGCCGAGGATGTCGATCGCGCGCACCGGCTGCCCCGGATCGCCAACGGCGCCGGCGAGCAATGCCAGGTAGTGCCGCAGCAATTGATCCACCACCGACCGGTCCAGCTCGTCGACGAGATAGGTGGCTTCCACGCGCGCGCCCCCGTCGTCGAGGACGACCATCAGGCCGAGGGGCTCCTGGGCGACCGCGCTTCCCCACGGCAGCTCGGTGGATCCGACATCGGCGAGATCGAAGCCGTTCGCCCCGCCGCGCACACTGAAGCTCAGCTGCACCAGCTGGGCCAGGCCGTCGCTGCCCGCGACGCGGTCCGAACTCACCTCGCGGACAACCCGTTCGACGCCGACGCCTTGGTGTGCGAACGCGTCGCGGGCGGCGTCCCTGGTCGCGTCGACGAGCTCGGCGAACGTCTGCGCCGGATCGATGCGGGCTCGCAACAGCAGCGTGTTGCCGAAATAGCCGATCAGTGCCTCGGCGTCGCGGCCTCGGCGGTCGGTCACCGGCACCGCGACGAGGAAGTCCGTCGCCGCCGTGTACCGATCGACCAGCGCCTGGAAGGCGGACAGCAGCACCATGAACGGGGTCGCCGAACGTTCACGCGCGACCTCGGTGACCCGGTCGAGCAGTTCGGGCGGCAACGGCAGCACGCACTTGTCGGCATTGCGCGTGGCGGCGGTCGCGCCGAGCGCCCCTGGCAACTCGAGTCGTTCCGGCAGCGGAGTCAGCCGGGCGCGCCAGTACGCCAGGTCGGCGTCGTCGTCGGCGGACCGCTCGGCGAGCGACACGTCGACGTACTGCGACCGGATCTCCGGCAGCGCGTCACCGCGGTAGGCGGCATTGAGCTCGGCGAAGAAGACCGACCAGGAATCGTCGTCCCAGCCGATGTGGTGGATCGTGAGCACCAGCACGTGTTCGGCCGGGCCGGTGCGCGCCAGCGTCACCCGCAGCGGAGACTCCGAGGTGAGGTCGAACGGACGCGTGAATTCCCGCCTCGCCAGGACTTCGAGCCGCCTGCCTCGCCCTTCCTCGGACAGGTCGGTGAGATCGTGCTGCTGCCAGGCGATTCCCAGATCGGCGTGCGCGATCTGATACGGGTCACCGTCCGCGCCCGCGTGGTAGGTGGTGCGCAGGATCTCGTGCCGCGCGACGACGGTGTCGAAGGCGGCGCGCAGTCGCGCGGTGTCCAGCGGACCGTCGAGACGGTAGCCGACGCAGACGTTGAGCGTGGTGTCCTCCGGCGCGACCGTCTGCAGGAACCACATCCGCTGCTGCGCTGACGAGAGCGGAGCCGGTTCCCCGGGGCGCCTGCCGCGCTCGGGTGTCGCCTGGGCGGGGGCGAGTTGCTGTTCACGCAGTCGCTGCTGGAGCAGCCGCTTGCGCCGCTCGAGGATCTCGTCTGACATGGGGGTCCTTCAGGCTGGGAATTCGAATGGGCTGGGTGGCTCGGAGATCGCGGTCAGTCGGCGCCGACGGTCACCGCGGAGACGGCGCGCTCGAGCGCCGCGACGGCGTCGTGCCACAGCTCGGCGAGCCGGGCCACCTCGGCGGCGGTGAACACCGCTTCGCTCCAGCGGAGCATGGTGACCAGCTGCGGCCCGTCTGCGGTGGTCCGCACCGCCGAGACGACATCGAGCGCGTAGCGAAGCGGGAAGTCGGGCTCCGCGACGAGCGGAAGACACTCGTGCAACGCCAGATCCGGGATCGGCGCCCATGGCCGCCCCGCACCGGCCATGTCGAACCGGCCCAGGTAGTCGAAGAGCACCTGCGGCTGCGGCGCGCCGGCCAGCTCGGGCGCTCGGTCGAGGTAGCGCAGCACCCCGAAGTCCACACCGCCGTTCGGCAGTTCGGCCAGGTGCTTCGCGATGTGCTCGAGCAGTGCGGCGGCACGAACCGGATCCGCCAGAGCCGTCGCCACATCCACGCTCTCGGCGCCCGCGCCGAGCCGGGCGGGCACGATGCTGGTGAACCAGCCCACCGAGTGCGCGCTGTCGACGTCGGCGCCGAGGACCTCGTCCTCCCGGCCGTGGCCTTCCAGCGCGACATACGCGCCCGCGGCGGGGTCCTGACCGCGTTCCGCGCGCCAGCTCGCCAGCGTCATCGTCAATGCGGCCAGCAGGAATTCGCGCACCCCGGCCGCGCCACCGCCGAGGCTGTCCAGGATCGCGGCGCTCGTCTCGGCCGAGGTCGGCACCGGGTGGACCCGGTAGGAAGCCCAGGTGTCGGACGTCGGGTCGGGCAACCGGGCGCCGAGCACCGGGTCCGGTGCGGCGACCTGGCGCGTCCAGTAGTCGCGCTGAGCCGAAACCGCCTCGGAGCCCGCCCGTTCGCGCAGCAGCCGGGCCCACTGCCGGTAGCCGGTGTGTTCGACGGCCGGGGTCGGCGTGCGGCCCGCGGCGACCTCCGCCCAGCACGCTTCCAGGTCGGCGGAGATGATGTACCAGGAGACCGGGTCGACGGCCAAGTGGTGGATGGTGAGCAGCAGCACGTCGGGGGCGCCGGATCTGGCGAACCACACGGCGCGCACCAGATCGCCGGTGAACGGATCGATCTCGTCGGCGACCGCATGGCCGCGAGCCGCCAGCGTCGCGTGGAAGTCGTCGCCTTCGTCGACCCGAAACAGGATGTCCTGCGCGCGTATGCTGCCCGGAGCGCGGGTATGGAGTTCGTAGCCCTCCGATGTGGTGACGAAACGGGCCCGCAGCATGTCGTGGCCGTCCAGCAACGCCTGCAACACGGCGGTCAGCCCGTCCTGATCGATGCCGTCGGGCAGCTCGAGCAGGTTGCTCAGGGCGAGCCTGCGGTAGCCCCCGTACTCGTGCATCCAGGACACGATCGGCGTCGGACCGACCGGGCCGTAGCCCTCGGAGGTCGACGCCCGTTCGCGGCCTGCTTCCGCGTCGATCCGCGCGGCGAGTTCCCGGATCGTCGAGGCGCTCAGGACCGCCTTCGGACTGATCGAAAGGCCGTCGCGCCGTAGTCGATTCACCAGGGAGATCGCCACGATGCTGTCCAGGCCGAGGCCGACCAGGTCGTCATCGATACCGGGGACGGGACCGCCGGACAGCTCGGCCACCGCGGCGCACAGCCTGCGTTCGGTGCCGGTGCGCGCGGGGGCCGCCCCCGCTCCCGCACCGGCGGCCCGATCCTCGGCGAGTACCGCGAGCCGCTTCGCGTCGAGCTTTCCGTTGCTGGTCACCGGCAGCTGCTCGACGATCAGAATCCGGTTCGGCACCATGTAGCCGGGCAGCCGCTCGGTCAGCGCGGCGCGCAACTCCACCGCGTCGAGACCGTCACCCACGGCGAACGCGGCCAGGGCGGGACCACCCGCTCGGCGCACCACGACCACCGCGGCGGCCCGCACACCCGGCAGCGCGAGCAAGGCCGTCTCGATATCGCCGATCTCGATCCGGTAGCCGCGGATCTTCACCTGGTCGTCCGCCCGGCCGACGTAGGCCAGATCGCCGGAGGGCAAGCGGCGCACCAGATCACCGGTGCGATACATCCGCTCGCCCGCGCGGTGCGGATCGGCGACGAACCGGCCCGCGGTGATTCCCGGCATGCCGACATAACCGCGCGCCACCTGGGCGCCGGCGAGATACAGCTCGCCCACGACGCCCACCGGCGCCTGCCGCAGCCGCGAATCCAGGACATAACCGGTCATTCCGGTGACCGGTGCCCCGATGGCCGGTTCGGCGTCGCCGTCGACCACCGCGGCGACCACCGCCTCCACCGTCGTCTCGGTGGGGCCGTAGCAGTTGTGCACGGCGGTATCGGGCAGCGCGCACAACTGCTTCCACAGCGGAACGCCGATGGCCTCGCCGCCGAGCGCGAGCACGGACAGCGGCGTGGCGCCCGCGTCGACCAGCCCGGCCGCGGCGAGCTGGGCGAACATCGAGGGGGTGGTGTCGATCATGTCCAGTCCGTGCCGGATGATGCCGTCGACCAGACGTCGCGCGTCGCGCATCTCCTCGGCGTCGAACAGGTGGATGGCGTGTCCGTCGAGCAGTCCGATCAGCGGCTGCCAGGAGGCGTCGAAGCTGAGCGACCAGGCGTGCGCGATGCGCAGCGGCCGTCCGAGCCGCGCCACGGCGGGCCGGTAGACCCGGTCGCGGTGGTCGGCGAAGTAGGCGGCCAGCGCGGAGTGGGTGCCCACGACGCCTTTGGGTTCCCCGGTGGAACCGGAGGTGAAGATCAGGTAGGCGGACTGGTCCGGGCGGCGGCCGGGTGCGGGTGTGAACGCAGGCGGATTCTCGGAGAGCTGGTCCATCAGCAGTATCCGCGGGCTGTCCCCGATCTCGTGGAGCGCGGGCAGACCCCAGGCGTCGACCAGGATCAGTCGCGGACGGGATCGGCGCACGATCGATTCGATGCGGGCGGCGGGCAGCGTGATGTCGACGGGCACATAGGCCGCGCCGGTGGCGAGCACGGCGAGGATCGCCACGATCGACTGAGCCGACCGCGGCAAGGCCAGGGCGACGACATCTTCCGGACCGACGCCGTAGGCGGCGATGACACCCGCCAAACGCACTGCGGCATCGGATAACTCGCGGTAGGTGTACCGATCGTGCTCGGTGCTGAGCGCGAGCGCGTCCGGTGTGGCGGCCACTTGGCGCGCGAACAGCTCCCAGATGGTCGCGCCGCGCACGTCTTCGGCGGTGGCGGCCGGTGGCCGCGCGCTCTCTCCAGGTAGCAGCACGTCCAGAGCGTCGGGCCCGCGCTCGCCGATCTCGGGTAACTGCCGCAGCACCGAGATCAACCGCGCCGCGACGTCGGGACCGGACAGAGTGCGCAACGCCGCCGGCACCGCCTCGACCGTCACCACCAGCTGCCCCTCGTACAGGAACGAGGTCACCGCGAGCGGGTAGTGCGTCAGGCTCTCCGACGTGATCGGCCGGAACCGAACGCCGTCGGCCGCCTCGATGGGGCGCAGCACATCGGACATGGGCGCGTTCTCGTAGACGAACAGCGTGTCGAACAGCGTGCCGGAACCCACCGACCGCTGAATCGCGGACAGGCTGACGTAGGCGAGATCACGCATCGGAGCCGCCTCGCGTTGCAGCCGCGCGCAGTCGCGCACCACATTGCCCGCGCCGATGGCCACGCGGACGGGGACGGTGTTGATGAACAACCCGATCATGGTCTCGACACCGGACAGCTCGTCCGGCCGTCCCGAGACGGTGGTGCCGAAGACCACGTCGCTGCGGTCGGTCAGCCTGCCGAGCACGACCGACCACGCGTACTGCACGACGGTGTTCATCGTCAGCGCGTTCGCCCGCGCCCATGCCGTCAACCGGCTGGTGTCGGCCGCGTGCAGCGTCAGCGTGTCGATCGTGGGCACGATGGTGTTGACCGTGGAATCGCCGCGGTCGGCGATGATCAGCGGATCGAGATCGCCGAGGTATTCCCGCCAGGCGCGCAGCGCGGTTTCGTTGTCGCGGGCCGACAGCCAGCCGATGTAGTCCCGGTAGGGCCGGGGTGCGGGCAGCGCGTCCGCCGCGCCGCCCGCCTGGTACAGGGCGAACAGTTCCCGGAAGAACACGCCGAGCGACCAGCCGTCCAGCAGGATGTGGTGCGCGGTCAGCACCAGACGCCGGGTGTCGTCCGGCAGCCGCAGCAGCAGCACGCGCAGCAGCGGGCCTCGGGCCAGGTCGAACGGCGCCCGTGTTTCGGCGGCGATGACGGCGTCGAGGTCGTCGGCCGGGTCGAGCGCGCGTTCGGCCCACGGCAGCTCCGCCGCGACGGGCACGATCTGCACCGGCCGGGGGAGGTCGCGATCCCAGAACGACGCGCGCAGGTTCGCGTGCCGCCGCAGAATCGTCTCGACGCCGCGGCGCAACAGCGCCACATCGACGGGCCCCGCGATCTCGTAGACGAATTGCAGTGCGTACAGATCGCCTTCTCCGGCCAGCCTGGCCAGTGAGAACAAGCCCTCCTGCAACGGGCTCAGCGCGAGCACGTCCTCGATCTCCGGCATGGGCGCCTGCGTGTTCTCCGACATGAAGCGGCCTCCTGAGCCTGTGTTCTCGGCCACCATCAGCCTCGGTTCTCGGACATGAGCAGCACGACGTCGTCCAGGGACGCGCCGCCCAGGATGGCCGCGACCGGCAGCTCGCGGTGCAGCGTCGTCTTCAACCGGGCGCGCAGATCGACCGCCTGCAACGAGTCGAACCCGAGCGCGACCAGCGGAACCGAGCCGTCGATGTGGTCGGGCCCGTCGAGGAGCATCACTTGCCCGAGTTCGCGCCGGATGACCTCCGCGAGATCGTCTGTCACGTCCGCTTCCTGCTCGGCTGCGGACGGCGGCGGCGTGGACGGTGCGGCCACCGGCGCCGAAGGCTCGGGAACCGGCAGGGCGGGCGCGAAAACCGTTGCCATGCCGACGAGTTCGACCGTCTCACGCAGCCGCTCCCAGTCCGCGGACAGCACAATCCCGTTGCCGGTGCGATCGGCGAAACCCGCCGCGATCGCGGGCCCGGCGGGCATCGGCTGCAAACCCGCACCGAGGATTCGCGCCTGCACGGCGGCGTGTTCCGCACCGGGCAACCCCCACAGTCCCCACTGCACCGACACGCAATCCCCGCCCTGCGCCCGCAGCCGTACGGCGAGGCTGTCGAGCATGCGATTCGTGGCCGCGTACAACGCCTGCTCGCGGCCACCGAGCGTGGCCACGAACGAGGAGCACAACAGGACGGTGCAGTCGGCGGCCGATGGCACCGTGCGCAGCACCCCGGCGAGTCCGAGCACCTTCGCCGCGGCCGCCTCGGCGACCGCGGCCGATTCGAACCGGGACCACGCGTACCGGACCGCGGCGTGCACGACCACGCTCACCGGACGATCGGCGAAACGCCGCGCCAGGTCGGCCACCGCGGCCGCCTCGGTGATATCGCAGGCCACCACGTCGATCTCGGTGCGGCCGAGTTCGCGTATCCCCCGCAGCCGCGCGGTGAGCGCGCTCGTCTCCCCGGTGCGGTTCACCAGGGTGATCCGGCGCGCGCCGTCGCGGACGAACTGCGCGCAGAACTCGAGGCCGACGTGCCCGGTCCCACCGAGAATCAAGACCTCGCGCAGATCCGGAGGCGTCGACACACCGCCCGGCTCGGCGCGGACGAGACGCTTCGCGTGCAACTTCCCGTTCCGCAGCGCGAGTTCGGGCTCACCGAGCACATGGATGGCTTCGAAGATCTTGTCGGCCACCGTGGCCGGGTTCAGCGACGCGGCGTCCGGCGGCAGGTCGAGGTGCCGGAAGGCGATGCCGAGATGGTCCAGGCCCAGGCTGCGATACGCGGCGCTCGCCGCCGAGTGGGCGAGGGACGGGTCGTCTTCCGGCGTCGCGGCCTCCGCACCGGTTGTCACCAGCCAGCATTCGGTGACGCCAGGAGCGATCGTGGTCAACTGTTCGGTGATGCGAGCGAACTCGGCGAGTTCCGCGACCGCGCCTTCTTCGTCCGCGGCCACAGCCGGAGCGAGCAGCAGCACCATGGTATCGGCGGGGGTCTCGGTGTCGGAGATGGCGGCGCCGTGGCGCGGGGCCCGCGCGCGCATCGCCGCCGCGAGTTCGTCGGCGCGAGGATCGTGATCGGCGAGCAGCACGGTCCGCGGTGCGGCCAGCGCGATCCGGGACAACTTGGTCCACTCCTCGCGCAACCGCACGGGCGGCACGGCGACCGGGACCGGCGCTTCGGCCCCCGATTGGTACGGCGCCCACAGCCTCTTCTGATTCATCACCGTGGCGGGGAAGTCACGCAACGGCAGCGTCGGGCGCTCCTGCGATCCGGTGCGCAGTGCCTGCCAGTCGTAGTGCAGGTCGTGCACCGCGACCTCGGCCAGATTCCTGGTGAACTCACCGAGCCCGGTCGCGGTGCGCAGGGACGTCCCGGCGATGCGGAACTCACGGGCGGCCCGCCCCGGCTCCGACGCGACGTGGGCCAGATTCTCCCGCAACGCCGACTGCAACGTGGGATGCTCGGCGATCTCGATGAAGGTGTCCACGTTCTCGGCCGCCGCCGCGATCGCGCGATCGAAGCGGACCCGGTTGCGCAGGTTCCAGTACCAGTAGTCGTGATGCGTGGACTCGTCGGTGATCGCCGCCCCGAGCGTGCCTCCATAGCAGGTGATCTCGCCGATCGCGAAGGTCTTGCTACTCAGTTCCTCCAGGCCGGACTGGAATTCGCCGCGCAACCGCGTCATCGCGGACGTGTGCGACGGGAAGGACATCTGAATCCGCTTGGCGAACAGCCCTTTGGCCGTCGCGGTCGCCACGAGCTCCGCGATGGCGGCCTCGTGGCCGGAGACGCCGATCAGACGAGGCGAGTTGACGATGGAGACCTCCGCCCACCCGGAATTCCGGGCCAGCAGCTCCTCACATTCCTCCCGGTCGGCGCCGAGCACTGCCACCGCGTACCCGTCCGACAGGTCCCGCTCCAGCAGTTCGGCCCGGTGGGTGACGATCAGCACCGCATCGCGCAACGTCAGCGCACCGGCGACCACGCAGGCGGCGAGTTCACCCTGGCTGTGCCCGATGGTCGCGGCGGGACGCACGCCCGCCGCCCGCCACATGGCGGCCAAGCCGATCAGGTGGAACATCCTGGCGGGCTGCACTTCCCAGAGCGTTTCGCCGTATTCCTCGGCGGCCGCGAGCAGATAGTGCACCGGCCGCGCATGGCCGTATCGCTCCTCGTGTACCGCGGCGCACTCGTCCACGGCGGCCCGGTACGCGGGCGAGAAGTCGTAGTACGGCTTGCCCATGCCGGGGCGCTGGCTGCCCTGGCCGGGGAAGACGAATCCGACGCGGCGTGCGGCGACGGCGCCGCCGGAGGTCACCACCGCGGGATGCGCGGCCTCCGCCGCGACCGACCGCAACGCGTCGAGCAACTCCTCGCGCGTAGTGACCATGGCCAACGCGCGAAACCTACGGGCGATCCTGGTGCGGAACAGATGGCTCGCCAGTCGATCGGGGTCCACCCGCGGGTGGGTTTCACAGTAGGCCAGGATCGCGGCGGCCTCGGCACGCAGCCCGGCGGCGCTGTCCGAGGAGAACAGGACGGGGGTGGTGCCGTCCGGTAGCCGATACTCAGGCATCACTGTCCTCCTCCAGAACTGGCATCCCGACGATCGCGTGCGCGTTGGTCCCCGCCACCCCGAATGCCGACACCGCTCCGTAGCGGACGCCATCGATCGGCTCCCACGGTGCGTATTTCGTGGCCAGCCGCAGGCTCGTGGTCTCCCAGTCGACCGCCTCGGTCGGGTTCTCCGCCCACAGACTCGGCACGACGTGACCGTTCGCGCCGCACAGCAGCATCTTGATCAGGCCGAGCATGCCCGCCGCCGCCTGCGTGTGACCGATGTTCGACTTGACCGATCCCAGCAGCGCGCCCCGCGCACGCTCGGGTGCGCCGTACATCCGCATGAGCGCGGTCAGTTCGATGGGGTCGCCCACCGACGTACCGGTGCCGTGCCCCTCGACGAGTCCGATCTGTTCCGGGGCGACGCGGGCCGCGGTGAGCGCCGCGCGGATCAGCCGTTGCTGCGCGTCGGCGCTGGGCACGGCCAGCGGGGCGCCCTTGCCGTTGTGATTGACCCGGGAGCCGAGCACCCGCGCGTAGATCCGATGACCGAGCCGCCGTGCCCGAGATTCCGTCTCCAGCACAACCACTCCCGCGCCCTCGCCCCACAGGGTCCCGGTGGTGCCCGCGGAGTACGCGCGGCAGTGGCCGTCGGTCGACAGCGCGTTGTTCTTCGCGAACTCGACGAACATGCCGGGTGAACCCATCACGCACACGCCGCCTGCCAGTGCCCAGTCGCATTCGCCCGCCCGGATCGCCGCCGCCGCCTGATGCAGGGCGGTCAGACCGGCCGCGCAGGAGGTGTCCACACTGATCGACGGCCCGATCAGCCCCAGGCTGTGCGAGATCCGGCCCGCCACCGCGCCGAGCGTGGTGCCGGTCATCCGATAGCCGCTGTGCTCGCTGACGCTCGCCATCCGCGGCCCGTACTCCAACGGCGTGACGCCCATCCAGCACCCCGCCTCGGCGCCGTCGACGGCGCCGGGATTCAGTCCGGCGTCCTCGACCGCCCGCCACGCGACGCGCAATCCCACGCGTTGCTGCGGATCCATCGCGACGGCTTCCCGCGGCGTGATCCCGAAGAACGCCGCGTCGAATTCCGTTGCTTCGGAGAGAAACCCGCCCGCATCGCGAACGTCGGTCCAGCCGTCGTTGCGGCCGAGGGTGAGCAGCTGTTCGATCGGCCATTCCCGGTCGCGCGGCAGCGGCCCGATGAGTTCCCTCGAGTCGGTGAGCGCCGACCAGAATTCCTGTGGACTGTTTATTCCGCCGGGGGCCTCGACCCCGATTCCGACGATGACGATATGGTCTTCGTCCCCCGAAGCCGATCCTGACATGCTGAACCTAACTGGAAAGAGCGGACTGTCCGGCGTCGGCGGCTGCGGCGGAAAGCAATTCCGCGATGCCGTCGATGTGGTCGTACAGATAGAAGTGCCCGCCGTCGAAGAGCGTGACCGAGCCGCCCCGAGCGCTGTGCGCGAGCCATGGGCGCAGTTCCGCGACGGTGACGAAGTCGTCGTCGGCACCGCCGATGACCTCGATCCGCGCGCCGACCCGCACCTCCGGCTCGCACACGTAGGCATCGAAGGCGCGATAGTCGGCCCGCAGCGCGGGCAGTGTCATCCGCATGATGTCGCGATCGGCCAAAACGTCGGCGCCGGTGCCGTTCAGGGCCGCCAGCCGGTCGAGCAGCGCCTCCTCCTCGGTCGGCAGCGGTTCACTGTCGGCGACCAAGGCGGGCGCCACCGCGCTGGACGCGCCGAGCAGCGCCACCGCCACCCCGGCGGCCTCGGCCTGACGGACGAATTCGAAGGCCACCATCGCGCCGACGCTGTGCCCGAATACCGTGATCGGAATACCGCGGTGATACGGGGATTCGAGGAATTCCGCGAGCGCACCGGCCGCGAGTTCGGAAAGGCTGTCGGGCATCGGTTCGGCGGCCCGGTCCTGACGTCCCGGATATTGCACGAGGACGACGTCGAAATCCGCACTGAGCCTCTTGGACATGGTGCGGTAGGTCGAGGCTCCACTGCCTGCGTGGGGGAACAGCACCAGGGGCGGCAGCGTTTCCACGGCGGGCTTGTGGAACTTCCGAATCCACCCGGGTTTTCTCGACATCCAACAGCTCCTACACATAACGCGGTATCAGCGAAAAGACACCGCGGACAAATGGATTCGGCCGCGGCGCGCTGCCGCGCGCCGTCCTCCGGGAACGGCAGGGGCTCGCCGACCACGAGAGGTTAGCATAGGATAACCTTACATTCATCCAGCAGGGCCACTACCGAACGGAGCTCGACGACCGATGAACCCCACTGAAACGCCTTATGTCATCGCGCGCGAGCTGACCGACATCTCCGACGAACTGCGGGCCGTGCCCGCTCCGCCACTGCCCGCCCTGCCCGCTCCGTTCGACATCCGGACGGTCGACGCGGACGGCGCCGACGCCGAGCTGCTCACCGAGTGGATGAACCGGCCGCATCTGATCGAGTCGTGGGAGCAGCCGTGGCCCGTCGAACTGCGCAGGCAGAATCTGCGCGCGCAGCTGGACGGAAACTATTCCCGCCCATGCATCGTCGGCTACGACTTCGCCGCCGCGGGCAGGCCGGAACTGGGCCGTCGGGACATCGCCTACCTGGAGTTGTATCGCCCGGCCAAGGACGAGATCGCCACGATCTACCACGCCGACCCCTATGACGTGGCCTTCCACCTGGCCACCGCCGACCCGGAGGCGATCGGGCGAGGCATCATGTTCGCCTTCGTCAGCGGTCTGCTGGCCGGGATCTTCGCGGAATCGAACTGCCGTCGCATCCTGATCGAACCCGATCACCGCAATGTCGCGGTGCGGCGCATGACCGAGCGGTTCGGCGTTCCCGACCTCGGCGAGTTCGATATCCGTCCGGACCGCCGCATCAGGCTCTACTATCTGCCGCGCACCCCGGCGGATATCCCGACTGTGCGGCAGTGAGGCGCGGTGCGCGGCGTCGCCGGCGCGGGCACTCATCCGAGCGCCCGCGCGGCGGCGGCCGTGAGATGCGCACCCGAGCGCCGGGTGACCGGTTGCAGCACCCGATCGGAAAGTTCGCCCAGGCAGCTGAGATTCGGGAACCCGGGCCCCTGCGCGACCGCCGCCAGGTTGGGCAGGTAGAGCTTGGTCTCCATCCCCGACACGGCGAGGTCGTAGCCGATCGATACCTCGATCCGCTCCTGGGTGGGCCTGCCGCCGACCGCCAGCTCCAGCAGGTCCGCCGCGTCCTGATCGAACAGGTTCAGGAACCACAGCGGCTGGCCGCCGGTGGCATCGATGACCAGGTCGAAAGTATGCGATTGATCCGGACGCCGCTCGTTGCGCAGCGTCAGCGCCACCCCGTCGCCCTGCTCGGCGACGCGAACCGCACGGCCCTGCAAGTGATGCACCCGGCTGTCGCCGAGCAGGCTCTCCTGCACCCGCACCGAGAAGACGCCGCGGTCGGTCCTGCGGATGACGTCGCGCCGTTCCTGGACGGTCAATGCCGCCCACTTGACCGGATCACTGAACAGCGAGTTCTCGAAATAGCTTTCGCCACGGGTGTAGATCGTCGCCATCGGCGAGATCACCGAGATCGACAGCATGCCGTGGCGCACCAGCTCGTCCAACGCCGATCCCGCCGTCTCGCCGCCACCGATCACCGCGACCCGGGAGGCGACGGGCAGGCTGCGCCGCCCGGCCAGATCCCAGAATTGCGCGATGCTCAACACTCGCGGATGGTCGGCGAGCGCCTTGGTGCTGACGCCGGGACCGGTGATCATCAGCCCGGTCGCGTCCAGCCGGATCGTGCCGCCGTCGGGAGCCGTCGCGGTGACGAGCCAGCCGTCGGCGGTGGCGGCGATGGAACGCACCGTGCCGGAGACGAGTTCGAGATCGATCCGGCGCGCCACCCACTGGAGATACTTGGCCCAGACGTTATGGGCCGGATTCGGACGACCTCGATCGATCCATTCCGCGTAGGTGCCCTGCTCGATCAGGAACGACGTCCAGCTGTAAGCCATCATGGCCGCGTTGATCTCCTGGTTGCGCCCGCGCGCCCAGGTCGAGTGATACGGGAAGCCCACGTCCTTCTCCGGGCTCGTGCCCAGCCGGTGCCTGCCGTCGGTCCAGCCGCCGCTCGGCAGCCAGTTCCCGCCCACCGCGTGCGCCTCGACGACGACGACCCGCGGCGCCGGCAAGCCGAGTTCGCGCAGCACGTGCGCTTTCGCGGCCACCGCAAGGGCTTTCGGGCCGGCTCCGATCACCAGAAGCGTTTCCACCGGTTCTCCACTCTCTCCGACGTCCCGCGGCTTCCCGCTGGGTGCGCGGGTTCACTCCCGCGCCGACAACCAGAACCCGTCCGGATTATGTTTGCATAGGCTTACCTTATATTGCACACTCGTACCCGACCAGAGCGGTGATACTCACACCCGCGAACGATTGGATGAACAAATGACCAGGACTTCGAACAAGGCCCTTACCCGGCTCGCCGCAACGACGTTCGCGCTCGCGGCCGCGCTCGCCGGCACGGTGGCCACCGTCGCGCCCGCGGTGGCCGCGCCCATGGTCGCGCCGCTGCACGCCCAAGCCCCCGGCGCGGGCGAGCTGACCGCCAAACTGCGCGTGGCGATCAACACCGGCGCCTCGCGCAGCGCGCGGGCGGCGGAGCTGGAATCGGGCGACGCGGGCGTCGCGACGATGGACAAGATCGCGGGCCTGCTCGCGGCCGCTCCGCCGAGCCTGCGCTACAGCGTGGTCAACCCGTCCACCTCCGGCGACCGGGTCGATGCGCAATTGCTGGTCACCACCGAGGGTTACCCGGACTTCACCTACGACGTCTCGTGGAAGCAGATCGACGGCTACTGGAAGCTGTCCCGCCAGGCGGAGTGCAGCCTCGCCTCGGCGCTCGCGCTGTCCTGCTGATCTCGAGCCCTCGCACCCCCGGGCACTCACCGGGGGTGCGACCCTCGGCGGCGCTACGGAAAGCACCGCGCGACATTCAACTTTCGTTAGGCTACCCTTAGTGTCATGGGCAAAGGCTTCAACGGTCTGTTAGTCAAGGCGTGGGGTGGGAACGACTACCGGCTCACTGTCACGTCGACCGAACACGTCACCGACAAGTACGTGCGACTCGGCTTCACCGCAGGCGGGCTACTCGCCGATCACCCGGTTCACCCCACCCAGTGGGTTCGGTGCTGGTTCCCGGACAACGAGAGCGGCAAGCTGCAACAGCGCGGCTACACCCTGGTCGACCAGGACCCGGACGGTGACCGCTTCGCCATCGAGTTCGCGCTGCACGATGGGCTCGCCGCCCGCTGGGCGCAGAACGCCTCGGTCGGTGACGAACTCGACGTGTCGGTGCTCGGCTCGAATTTCCAACTGCCGGAATCCACCCCCGGCGAATACCTCATCTTCGGCGACACCGCCTCGCTGCCCGCGATCAACTCGCTGCTGGACGCCATCGGCGACACCCCGGCGCGGGTATGGCTGGAGTGGCAGCACGAATCCGACACCACGATCCCGCTGCGCAACAAACCGCACCACCGGGTGACGTGGTTGCAGCGCATCGATGACGGCCGGTTGCTGCGCGAAGCGGCCCAGGAACTCACCTGCCCGGCCGACGCCTTCGCCTGGGTCGCCTGCGACGGGCACACCACCCGCTCGATCGTGAAGAGCTTCAAGACGACGCACAATCTGCCCAAGACCGCGATCAAATCCCAGGCCTACTGGAAGTAGCGTCTTTCCCCCACCACGCCGCACCGCTCCCCCGCGCGGTGCGGCGTTCTCGTCGACCCGAGACCGCTAGGTGGCAACAGGTTCCAGATGCCAGCCCGCCGCGCGCGAGCGCTCGTTCCAGAACGCGGCGTAGCGGCCGTCGAGGGCGAGCAGTTCCACGTGCGTACCGCGCTCCACGATCCGTCCACCGTCCACGAACAGGATCTGGTCGGCGTGGGCGATGGTGGCCAAACGGTGCGCTACGACGATCACCGTCTTGTCCTTGGTGATCTCGTGCATCCCGCGTACCACGACCGCTTCGCTGTGCGGATCCAGCGCACTGGTCACCTCGTCCAGCAGCACGATCGGCGCGTCCTTCAGCAGCGCCCTGGCGATCGAGACGCGCTGGCGCTCACCGCCCGACAGCGCCGCGCCGCCCTCGCCGACCCGGGTGTCGAAACCATCGGGAAGACGCTCGACGATCTCGTCGACCCTGGCCGCGGCCGCCGCGCGACGTACCTCGGCGTCATCGGCCTCCGGCCTGCCGATCCGGATGTTGTCGGCCACCGACCGATCGAACAGGTACACGTTCTGGAAGACCAGCGACAGCTGATCGAGCAGTGTCGCCGACGGCTGATCACGAACGTCGTGCTCGCCCACCACCACCCGGCCCGAATCCACGTCGTAGAAGCGGGCGGCCAACCGCAGCAAGGTCGTCTTGCCCGCGCCGCTCGGCCCGACGATGGCCGTGGTGGTGCCCGCGGGCACGCTGAAGGTCACCCCCGACAGCACCGGTTCACCGGGACGGTATCCGAAACTCACGTCGTCGAAGACCACCGACGGCGTTCCCGGCGTGACCGGTGCCTCCGCCTCCGGCAGCACCGGTTCGTCGAGCAGCTCGGTGACGCGGTCGGCCGCCGAACCGGCCGAACGCAGCGCGCCGCCCAGCTGCGCGGCTTGATTGAGCGGTTCGATGAACCGCGAACTCACCGCGATGAGCGCGATCGCGACGGCAGCGGAGATGGCGCCGTCGGTCACCCGCGCCACCGCGACGTACACCAGTACCAGGAAAACCGCCTGCACGAAGAGGGCGAACAGGATCAGCCCCGGCACGCTGGCGAACACCATGCGCGACCCCGCCGAGCGCTGCCCGGCCAGGGCGGCGTCGAGCGCCCGGTTTCCCGAGCCCACCGCGCCGAACGCGCGCAGTACCGGCTGGGCCTGAGCGAATTCGATGACGCGCGAATCGGCTTCGGCCGCCGCCGCGTGCATGCGCTGGTCCGCGCTGGTGTAGGCGCGGTTGGCCAGGCCGTTCACCAGATAGAGCACCGGCGCGGCGAGCAGCATGGCCAGCGCGATGCGCCAGTCGACCATCAGCATGCCGACCGCGACCGCGAGCGGGACGATGACACCGGTGAGAATCCTGGCCAGCAGGTAGGCGACCAGGCCCTGCAGCTCACGCACGTTGTCGACCATCAGCCGCCCGAGCGGTCCGGCATCATGGGTCTCGAACCAGCCCAGGGGCAGTGCGTTCAGATGGTCGCCGAGCCGAGTCTGCAATCCGCGCTGCATGCCGATGCCGACGCGCAACCCGATCGCCGCCTGCAGGTAGCCGAACACCACCACGCCCGCGACGGCGGCGAGCATGCCGAGCGCCCAGAGCCAGGCGCGGCCCAGGTCGTCGTCGAAAAGCGCGGTCAGCACCGGGACCAGCAGCAGATACGCCACGGCCTGACTGAGGGCCTGCGCCACGATGACGGCGAACAGTTTCGGGGTCAGGTGGGCGAATTCCGCCGGAACCAACCCCAGCACCTTGCGAATCATCGGACACCCTCCGCACTGTCGACGAGGGCGATCCGGCCCAGCGCCGCTTCGTTGATCTCCCACAGCCGCTGATAGGCGCCACCCGCGGTGACGAGACTCGCGTGATCACCCTGCTCGACCAGTCGTCCCCGTTCGAGCACCAGGATTCGATCCACCCCGGTGATGGTGTGCAACCGATGCGCGATAACCAGCACCGTGCGGCCCGCGACCAGCACCGCCAGCGCGTCCTGCACCGCCGCTTCGGATTCCGGATCCGCGAAGGCGGTCGCTTCGTCGAGTACGAGGACGGGGGTGTCCGCGAGCAGAGCCCGTGCGATGGAAAGCCGCTGCGCCTCGCCGCCGGACAGGGTCGCGTCGACGCCGATCTCGGAGTCGTAGCCGCGCGGCAGCGCCACGATGCGATCGTGGATCTGCGCGGCGCGAGCAGCACGCTCCAACGCCGCGTCGTCGGCGTCGGGTCGGGCCAGGCGCAGGTTCTCCCGGATGCTGCCGCGAATCAACCGAACGTCTTGGAAGACGAATCCGACCGTGCGGTAGAGCTCTTCGCTCGGGAAGTCGCGGACGTCGCGGCCGCCGATGGTGATTCGGCCCGAGCCCACGTCGTAGAAGCGCGGAAGCAGTTTGGCCAGCGTCGACTTGCCCGATCCGCTCGGGCCGACCAGCGCGGTGATGGTGCCGGGAGCGAGTTCGAGGTCGATGTCGCGCAGCACGTCGTGGCCCGAGCGATAGCCGAAGCCGACCCCTTCGAACCGGACCAGGCCCGCGGGCGCGGATGCCGGTTCGGCGGCCTCCGGAGCCCCGGTGCTCAGTTCGGGGGTTTGCTGTAGATCGTGCAGGCGTTGCGCGGCCACCGCGGCCGCCCGCAGCGCCTGCGCTCCGTAGCCGAGACTGAGCAACGAGCTGCCCAGCCCCAGGCCGACCAACAGGAACGGCAGCACATCCAGGGGCTCGACCCAGTCCAGGCCGACTGCCGCCAATCCGCCGAAGACCACGACCAGCATCACGAACACCGGGGTGACGACGATGTCGGAGGCCGCCTGCACCTTCAGGATCGGCATCTTCAGCCGGTGGACGCTGCGCGCCTGGTGCTCGACGGCGTCCTGGAACGCGCTGTGCGCCTTGCCCGCCTGGCCGAACGCGCGCACCACCTGGATGCCGTCGACGAACTCGATGGTCGCCTGCTTGGTGGCCTGTTCGGAGCGCGTATAGACCACGAAACGGTCCCGTCCGTCCCGGTCCATCATCCGGCTGTAGAGCACGGCGTACGCCAGGACCGGCAGCAGCAGGACCACGGCGAGCCGCCATTCGACGGTGAACAGATAGCCGAGGGTGATCAGCGGAACGGTGAGCGCGCCGACGAATTCCAGGCGCGCGTGCGCCACCAGGTAGTGCAAGGCCTCCACGTCGTCCTGCAGATACTTCTTCACCTCACCGGACGTGCGCTCGCCGAACCAGCCCAGCGGCACCCGGGTCAGCTTGGCCGCCAGCGCCCGGCGCACGGTGAGCTGATATCCGGCGTCGACCAGATGCGTCCAGGTCAGTGCGGCGGCTTGGAGCAGGGCGCGGGCCACCAAGACCAGCACCGCGATCGTCAGCAGGCGCCACACCCGATCGGTGTCCACCTGGTCTCGGAGCAGTTCGCGGCAGGCCTCCACGATCAGCACGAAGGGCACGACGGCGCACGCCGACGCGACGGCCATGATGACGCTCGCGACGGTCAACGGGCCGCGCACGGGCGCGAGAATCTCCTTGCGAGCCCGCGCCTCTTGCTGCTTGCGTTCTTTCAGCACCGTCTTCGGCGGCCGGTTTCCCGTCTGCGCCGCGGGCAGCGGCGCGACCTCTACCGTCATCTGGACCCTCGTCTCTCACCCTTGCGGCATCCGTCACTGGAATCGCCCCATCCTCACACAGGAACGCCCAGTAAGAAAGGTTAGCCTAAGTTACCTTGCATCGTCCGGCCCGTCCTCATCGCTTCGCGCTCGACGCGTCGGCCCCTGCCAGATCCGGCCACGCGCCCCGCATGCTCGTCCGGCTCGCCGTCTCGTGCGGAAGATCCCGTGCCTCGTGGCGCGCAACGGCATTGCGCCGGACACTCGGCGACATACCGGCTGTTGTCCTTGCCGACTTATTTCGTCAACGTGCGAAAACTGCTCCGGACTCGCGGTTTTCGATCGCGCGACGCGCCGGGGAAGCCTCCGTGAACGGCGGCGCATCCTGGTCCGATAGCTCGTGCGCATCGCTAGTTTCAACCGAAAGCGAACCCATCCGACGCGCAGGAGCATCGAATATGTATGGCACGGCGAATTTTTCGGTTCTGACCGATTGCGCGAGAGATCCCGGCGAACTGACCGCGGGCCAAGCGCACACGGCCATGCAGGTGCACTTGGATTGCAGCGTCGAATTGTGCCGGGTCCGGCGGCGCGCGCGCAGGACGCTGGTCGAGGCTCGGCTGATGGTGCTCGACGAGCGGGCCACGCCGTAGTGGCGTTCGCGATGGACGCGCGGCGCTCGTGCCTCGGCTCGCCGGTGCGCACGGCGATGAACTCGCACGCACCGGAGTGGCTTTTGTGCGTGGAGCGGAATCGTCCCGGCGGCCGAGGTGTTGACCCTGCCATGACCGCAACGGCATCCGATCGATCCGCCAGCCCCGTCGTGGATACCGAGACCGAATTCGGCGCGAAAGTCGCCGGACGACTCGACCGCGAGTCCGTTCTCTGGCTGACCACCGTGGGCCCCACCGGCACCCCCCAGCCGAACCCCGTCTGGTTCCAGTGGCGCGACGGCGAGTTCCTGATCTTCAGCAAGCCCGGCCAGCCGAAGGTGCGCAACATCCAGCGCAATCCCCGGGTCTCGCTGAACCTCAACAGCACCGAGCACGGCGGCGACGTCGTCGTGCTCACCGGCACGGCGCGCGTGGTCGACCAACGCCCCGGCGCGGACGAGATCGATGCGTTCACGAAGAAGTACGCCGACGGCCTGCGCTCGATCGGCATGACCGACGAGCAGTTCTATGCCGAGTACTCGGTCGTGCTGCGCGTCACCCCGGACCGGCTGCGCGGATTCTGATCCCCATGATGTTCGAGCCGCCGCCGCCCACCGCCGCGTGGCGGCACCGCACCGCCCGCGAGGGATTCGAGGTGGCGTATTTCCGGGTCACCGAACTGGGCGTGCTGATCGACGGTTGCACGACGGCCGTAGAGGACGGCGCGGCATGGGTGGTGGACTACCGGATCGCGCTGGACACCGAATGGCGGACGTGCCGGGCGCAGGTGGGCGTGCGCAAACCGGGCGGCTGGAACACGCTGGTGCTGGAGTCCGACGGCGCGGGGTCCTGGCTGCTGGACGGCATGCCCGCGCCACTGCTCGACGGCTGCCTGGACGTGGACTTGGAATCCTCCGCGCTGACCAACGCCCTCCCGGTGCACCGGTCGGCCTGGGAGATCGGCGACGGCGCGGACGCCCCCGCGGCCTACGTGTACGCCTCCGGCGCCGCGGTGGCCCGGCTGGAACAGCGCTACGTCCGCATCGCCGACGGCGCGCACGGACCGCGGTTCCACTACGACGCCCCCGAGTTCGACTTCACCTGCACCCTGGACTACGACAAGTCCGGCTTGGTGCTGGATTACCCGGGTATCGCGGTCCGCGCCCACTGAGCGCCCGGCGCGGCACGGCCTCGGTTATCCCGGGCCCGGCGTGCGGTTAGGGTCGATACCGATGAGAAGGCGGCAACAACCGCCGTTGCCCAAGCGGCACGGCTTGGACCCGGCCCGGCTGCGACTACCGGAGCAGGGTCACTGGGCGACCATCCGGGACCACCTGGTGGAGCGCCTGCCCCGGGTGCCCGCGACGCGGATCGACGAACTGCTGCACGCGGGCGGCATAGTCGACCTCGACGGCCCGATCTCCCCCGACGCGGCGTACGTGCCCGGCGGCGCGGTCTGGTTCCACCGCGATCTGCCCGAGGAGACGGTGGTCCCGTTCGACATCCCCGTCGTGCATCGCGACGACGACCTGCTCGTGGTGGACAAACCGCACTTCCTGGCCACGATTCCGCGTGGTCAGCACATCTTGCAGACCGCGCTGGTGCGGCTGCGCCGGGAGCTGGACCTGCCCGACCTGATCCCGGCGCATCGGCTCGATCGCGTCACGGCGGGCCTGCTGCTGTTCGTGATCAACCCCGCCCGCCGCGGCGCGTACCAGACCATGTTCCACAGGCGCACCGTGCGCAAAGAGTACGAGGCGATCGCGCCGTTCGATCCCGCCCTCGAACTGCCCCGCGTGGTACGCAGCAGGATCATCAAGGAGAAGCAGGTGCTCGCCGCCCAAGAGGTGCCGGGCGAACCCAACGCGGAAACCGAGATCGAACTGCTCGAGCACCGCGACGGCCTCGGCCGCTACCGGCTGCGCCCGCACACCGGCCGGACGCACCAGCTGCGCCTGCACATGAACAGCCTCGGCATTCCCATCCTCGGCGACGACTTCTACCCCGTGCTCACCGACAAGCCCGTCGACGACTTCACCAGGCCGCTCCAGTTGCTCGCCGCCTCGCTCGAGTTCACCGATCCGATCACTCGCGAGCCGCGCCGCTTCGAGACCACGCGCACCTTGCAGGCCTGGACCGATCCACAGGGGTGGGCGGGCTGACGACGCCCGGTATCACGCCGCACCGCTCGTTGGGCATCGTCGCCGACCGGGTGACGCCGGTCGCCCGCCTAAACGGCGGGGACTCCAGCGGACCGCCTCGGTCGCGAGAAGTGATCGATCCAGCGATGACCCCGCGATGCGTAGCGAAGCAAGCATCGATTTGTAGACTTGGCCGCGATGTCTGAGCCGGCTCTAGCAGCACCGCCCCGCCCACGCCACGAAGTGCACGCCTACGTGGACGTCGCCGTCGTAGTGATCGTCCTGGCGGGCACCAATCTGATCGCGCACTTCACCACCGCGTGGGCGAGCATCGTGACGGTACCGGTCGCGGCGCTCGCACTGCTCGCGCTGGTGCGCAGGCGCGGTCTCGGCTGGTCGGAACTGGGCCTTTCGCCCCGGCACTGGCGGCGCGGTTCGCGCTACGCGCTCGCCGCGGTGGCGCTGGTCCTCGCGGTCGTGGCGATCGGGGCGGCGCTACCGCTGACCAGGCCCTTCTTCCTGGCCGATCGCTACGCGACGGTCTCCGGCGCGCTGATCGCCTCGATGATCGTCATCCCGCTGCAAACCGTGATACCGGAGGAGCTGGCCTTTCGCGGCGTGCTGCACGGCACACTGCTTCGCGCCTACGGTGCGCGGGGCGTCTTCGCGGCGGGCTCGCTCTTGTTCGGTCTCTGGCATATCGCGTCCTCCTTCGGTCTCACCTCGGGCAACCGCGGTCTGAGCGGAGTCGTCGGCGGCGGCGTCGCCGGACAGGTCATCGGGATCCTGCTCGCCGTCCTCGCGACAGCCGCGGCGGGCGTGGTGTTCACCTGGCTGCGCCAACGCAGCGGAAGCCTGCTCGCTCCGATCGCCCTGCACTGGTCGGTCAACGGCGCGGGAGCCTTGGCGGCCGCCATCGTGTGGCACACCACGCTGAGCTGAATCGTTTTCCAGCGCCTGCGGCGCTGGGTGTTCGCGGCCCCCTCTTGGCTCGCGTTTGCGCGACCGTCGCTTGCTCCTTCGTCGCGTACGCGGCGGCCGCGCAAACGCGAGCCGGGCCGCGAACGGCGCATGCTCGGTCTCGCTTCGCTCGAAACCGGGAGTTGAGGTGCGCCGGGCGCGGGAGTGTGGAAGATACGGACAGTGGCTTACGGCAACCATTTCGGACGCGAACGACGCGGGCTTGGTGTCGCTACGTTTCCACGACGCGGGCGCGGCCGGCTGGGTGGGTCGGCGGTCGGCTGACGCATAGGTGTGCGGGAACGTTGTAGCGGAGAATTTCACGCGTCTGTCATACGAGGATTCGAACGGAGTTTCGACACGCGGACAGTACCGATGAAAGCGCCGCTCATCCGGATTTTCGAGCCGGGCCACGAATTTCGCCTGTTCGGCGTGTCGCCTTCGGTCCGGCGACCGCCACATTGACCACGAGCAGAGGTCGGTTTAGTCTCACTCCGATCACACATATGTTCGAGCACTCATGTCTCCACCACCCGACATGACACCTGCTCTTGGGAAGGCTCGTGATGCCCGACGAACCCTCGAACGGTAGTTCCGAGATTGCCGCGCTGGCACAGCAAGTCGAGACCGCGCGCGGCAAATTGCCCCTGCAATTGGATCCGGCACTGTTGGAAGTGCTGTCCGAACGCGAGATCACCGCGGAGCGCGAACTCGCGGAATGGATTCGTGCGCAGCGACGCACGCAGCGACGCCGGGAAATCGAGGCGGAGCTGGCCGCCGAGCAGCGTGATCGGAAGTCGGCGGCGGCGCTGCGCCGCTCGGAGGAAGCCGACGACCGCTGGCACCGGCGCGCGCTGGCGGCGCGGCGGCGGGCCTCCAGCGAGGACGCGCGCCTGGCGCAGCTCTACCGGCGGGCGGAATGGTCGTCGCGCGCCTTGATCGCGGTCGTCGTCCTCGGCATGGTGTGGGCCGGGGTCAACGTGCAGCACAATCTGGTACCCAGCGGCGACATGTCCGATCCGCTGTACTGGTTGAGCTACGGCATCGAGGCGATGATCTCTATCCCGATCATCACCATCATGGTCGCGGCCACGACCGCGGCGCGGTGGGGCCGCGAGCTGGCGCGCGGCAAGGTGCTCTTCTTCGAGGCGGCGCTGCTCGGCACCACCGTCGCGCTCAACACCGGACCGCACCTCGCCGCGGGCGACCTCGGCCGCGCCGCCGAGTACGCGATCGCGCCGGTGATGGTCGGCGTCGTGATCTGGCTGCACGCCTGGGTGGCCGCGCGGTACGCGGTGCTGATCGACGGCGCGCCGGTGATCGAAGGCGACCGGCGGATGATCCGTCTCGATGCGCAACCGGGCATGCCGGAAGCCGATGGATATCACTCGCTCGACGCGGCGGCGACAAGCGATCACACTCCTCGGGAAGGCGATATCTACACCTCACCCGTGTCCAAGGATCGTGAAGCGCACCATGACGCGAGCTTCGGAGCGCAACCCGGTCATCCCGGCAGCACTCCCCGTCCCGGGAGTGAAACCTCCGCTCACCGCCCGATTCCGGGCGAATCGGCGGGCATGCGGCGCGACACGCAGGACGAGTCCACGAGGCCGACGACCGTGCCCACCGCGTCAGACGCCGACCACGCCGTCCATTCGCTGACCAACGGCCACACCCGCATCGCGTCGGTCGACGGCCGTCCACTCGGTCGCTCGTCGGTCGATCACGCCCAGCGCGAGAGCTACTCCGCTTCCGGCCCGGCCGACGAGCGTTCGACCAGCGGCCTTACGGTCGGCTACCGGCCGAACGGAACCACACTTCCGCAGGCTCCGAACGGTCTCCCGGTCGAGACCACCGTCAACGGCCATGACCTCTCCCTGAACGGCCGATCCGTCCGGCGGGTCGACTGCGAGACCCCGGTCGACGGGACCGCACACCTTCCACAGATAAACGGACATACCGTTCGCCCGGCCACCAACGGCCACACCGTCCGGCCGGTCGATGCGAAGACCAGCGACTCCCCCGTCAACGGCAGCGCGCACCACCTGCGCGTCAACGGACATACCGTCCATCCGGCCACCAACGGCCACACCGCCGACGGCAGCGCCCATTTCCCGCAGATCAACGGACACACCCTTCACCCGAACACCAACAGCCACACCGTCGCGCCCCCGGCCGACGGCAAAGCCCATTCGCCGCAGATCAACGGGCACACACCCCACCCGAACAGCGACAGCCACACCGTCTGGTCCCCCGCCACCACCGGCCAAGCTGCTCCCGAGCAGGTCCCCAGCACTCCAAAGGCCAACGGCCGCAACATCGAGCGCCCCGGCGACAGCGACGCACACCCCTCGCAGATCAACGGAAACACCGTTCGACCAGCCGCCGACATCGCCGCTGCCCCGGCCAACGGCAATGCACACTCCCCGCAGGCCGCCGACAACCACACCGCGGGCACCCCGGCCGAGACCAACGTGCAGCACTTGCGGGCCAACGGTTATCCGGCTCGGCCCACCCCCGACAGCCGCACCGCTGAGTTCGTCGCGAACGGCGATGTTCCCCACGGGCAGATCACCGGCGTCCACGGGATCAACGGCCATACCGTTGCCGCTCCCGCAGGCGATGGGCACAACATCCGTCCGATTGACAACGGTCACGGTCACGCCACCGACATCACTCCGCACCCTCTTCCGATCGACGGGCACACCGCTTCCCTCGCCGCGGAAGACAACCTGGGTACCGACACTTCCGACGAGAGTGCAACGGCGTCTGTTGTCAGTGGCCAAGATGCGCCGTCATCCGCGCCGGTCACGTCGATCGACGATCGCGTCTCGGATGTCCGCACCGACATGAGCCGAGCGGCCGACCCGGAAGCGGCACAGTCCTTCCCGGTCGCTGCCGAGCACGCCGCGATCAACGGAGCGGAAGCGTCTGCGCCCGTCAGCCGGAAGCCGCGTCTCGAACCCGCGCAGCCCGCTGCGGCCCAGCAGATCTCGCTCGACGACCTGCACGACGGATTCGGTTTCGACAAGCGGTCGGCCCGGGCGAATACCGCGACACGACCGCACGCGAACCCCCTTCCGAGCGAACATTCGATCGAGCGCGCACATCGCGGCGACGACGTGGCCCGGCACCCGGGCTCCACCCGCACACCGCCCGCCGCCACCGCCGACACCGCCGCACAGGTGCATCCGAACGCCACCGCTCCGCGCGCGGCGAAGCGCGGAAAGTCGACGTCCGCCGAGCAGAACGACCGCTCCGCCGACGCGGAGAGCGAACAACTGGCCCTCGAGGAAACCCCCCAGCCCACGCACCCGCGCGTCGAACCGATGCCGATCCTCGATGCCGACGACGAGGACGACGAATTCCCCACCGAGCCGGAGGAAGCCGACACCGACGACGACGAGATCTCCGCGATCGCGCGGGCCATCACCGACCGGCGCCTGTCCGCCCTGCCGATCGAGGAGGTCAGGGAGATCCTGACGCTCGCCGATCAGGGCGGTTCGACCCCCGCCATCGCGAACGAACTCGGCGTCTCCCGCTCCGCGGTCACTCGCGTGCTGGACTCGGCGCTCAAAGTCCACCGCCCCTACGCGGCCATCGGCTGAGCGCCGCCCAACAAACGGTCGCTTCGGCCGCCGGAGTCGCGGGCGAGTTTCCTCCGACGACCTAGCACCGTTCCCCGCCCGAAAAGCTGTGCACCCGGTGGATCCGGGTGCACAGCTCTGTTCCGGGTCGATCACCCGTGCCCAGCGGCTCCTATTCCGATCGGCTCGCGCCGACGGCGGGTTCCACGAGGCGAGCGCCGGTTCCCGAACCTTCGGGCCTCTGATCACCATGGCCCGGCCACCACGCCTTGTGCCCGATGATCGCCGTGAGCGCGGGCGTGAAGAACATGGCCATGACGAAGGCCGCGATCGCGATACCCACCGAGATGGCGAAGCCCATCTGCGCGAGGACGTTGTTACCCGCCAGCATCATCGACGCGAACGTTCCCGCCAGGATCACGCCGGCCGCCGCGATGGTGGGTCCCGTATGCCGCAGAGCCAGTGCCGCGGCCTGTTTCGGCTCGTTGCCCTCGCGGGCCTCTTCCCGCAGCCGGGCGACCATCAGGATGTTGTAGTCGGTGCCCAGCGCGACCACGAACAGGTACATGATCACCGGCAGCGTGAAGATCAAGCCGGTCTCGCCCCGGAAGTGCTGGAACACCAGCACGGCGGCGCCGAGCGTGGCGGCGAAGCCGAGGAACACCGAGGCCATCAGATACCACGGCGCGACCAGACTGCGCAGCAACAACCCCAGCACGATCATGATCAGGATCGCCGCCACCGGGAAGACGATCGCGTAATCCCGCGCCATCGCGTCCTGGAAATCGACGAACACCGAGGTCAAACCGCCGACCGCGGCGGTCGTACCTGCGGGCGCCGCGGAGTGCGCGGTGTCGCGCAGCGGCCCCTTGACGGTGTCCAGCGCGGCATCGGACTCCGGCGCGGCATTCAGCGTCACCGCGAAGTCGGCGATCGTCTTGTCCGCGGACAACTTCGGCTCGGCCACCTGTCCCACACCGGGCACACCGGCCAACTCGTTGCGGTAGGCCGTGAGTTGCTCGGCGGTCAACGCACCGTCGGAGCGCAACAGGACATCCGAAGGCTGGGTCGTCCCGGCGGGCAATCCCTTCACCAATTCCTTGCTGTAGACGACGGATTCCGACGCCTCCGAGGTCGATCCGGAGCTGAGATCGAAGGTCGGGTGGAAGCCGAGGGCGAAGATCCCCAACACCACCAGCACACCGCCGGAGGCCACGGCGAACACAGCGGGCCGACGCCCGAGTGCGTTGCCGAGGGCGGTGAACCGCGCGCCCTTCGGTTCGGTGCGCCACGCCTTGGACGGCCAGAACACCTTGGTGCCCAGCAGCGAGACCACCGCTGGCACCAGCGTCAGCCCCGCCGCCAGCGCGATCGCCACCGCGATCGCCAGCGCCGGGCCCATGGCGCGGAACATGCCGAGCGTGGACAGCACCAGCGCCATGAACGCGATGATCACCGCGCCCGCCGCGGACGTGATCGCCTCGCCCACCCGGGTGACGGCGCTGACCATGGCGGTCTTCGGATCCTCTCCCGCACGCAGCCGTTCGCGGTAGCGGAACATCAGGAACAGGATGTAGTCGGTGCCGACACCGAACAGCACGACCACCAGGATGGCACTGATGGAAGCGTCGATCTCCAGGTCGAAGGCCTTGGCCACCACGGCGATCAATCCGTTGACCATGCTGGAGACCGCCCCGATCACGACGATCGGCAGCAACGCGATCACCGGACTGCGGAAGATGATCAGCAACAGCACCAGGATCAGCACGACGGTGGCGATGCCGATGATCGCCATGCCCTTGTCGCCGGATTCGCGCTGGTCCAGCACCTGCGCAGCCTGGCCGGTGATGCCCGCCTTCAGTTCGGTGTCTCCGACGCGCTCGGTCAGCTTCGCTCGCAGCGCCTTGACCGCCTCGCCTTGGGTGGTGTCGTTCGGATTGGTCACCTTCGTCATCTGCACCGCGATGATCTGGATCAGGCGGTTCTCCGACGGCGGCGTCGGTTGCATGCCGATGACGTCCTTGATCTGCGCGTTGCGCAGGTCGTTGCCGATCGACACGACCGAAGCCGCGTCCGTGTCGGTCAACGGCGTGCCGTCCTCGCGGGCGAACACGATGATCGCCGCGGGAGCTGAGCTGTCCGGGAAAGCTTTCTGCTGTAGCTCCAATGCCTGAATGGACTCGTAATGAGAAGGCAGGAAGGCGGATTGGTCTGTCGTTGATTTGAGTTCCGGCGCCGCGGCCACCACCGCGATGGTGAGCAGCAGCCACAGGCCGATCACCTTCCACGGATTGTGGACGACCACGGCCCCCAGTCGTGCGAACATCTGCGAAGAAATCCTTTCCGGATTCGCCGAAAGCGGCGGTGTCTCAGATCTGAAGGTCTTGCGAGGTCGGGTTCTCGGCGATATCGACGACCGTCCGGTAGATGTGCTCCGGAATCCGGCCGTCCAGTTCAGCGGGCGAGTCCACGATCTCCACCGTGTAGTCACCCCATTCGCGCTCACCGCCGCCGACCCCAAGCAGCTCGCGCCAATTCTTCCAGTCGGTCCAGTCGATCGCGCCGAACATTTCGCGCCAGTTCGATTCCCGCCGGTGCACCACGTACTTGCCTTTACGGCTCACGTAGACGCGCACCACGTTCATCCCGGCCTTGTCGTACTCCCGCGACTCACCGAGCAGCCTGCCGACGAACCGCTGCCTGCGCCCGCCGCCCGGACCCACCCGCAACACGATCTGGCGGAGGTCACCCGGTTCGGCGGGCGCTTTCACGATGGTGACGCCGGATTCCCGCTCCTCGACAGTGCCGGCTCCGCTCGGGTCGTTCGGATCGGTCGTCATGATTTTCCCCGTTTCATAGATCAGTGCGCATCCAGGCATGCGTCTTCCGCAGACCGGCCCTTTTCGAATCCGCCTCTCCGAGCGCGAAATCCATGTTTCCAGACTGGCCGAGCCGCCGTCTCACTATAAGTAGATGTATACGTATAGCGCAAGTCCTGTCCTCACCCGGCCCGATGCGGGACGAATAGTGCGCGGCCGATCGACCGGCCCGAGCGGACGGCCACGGTCGAGGTAACGCGGGCAGCCATCGATATACGCGCTGCTCGATGACAAGATCGTGTGGTGCGTGTTCTCGTCACAGGAGCGAACGGCTATCTCGGCCGGGCGGTCGTTCACCTGCTGAGCAGAGCCGGGCACGAGCCGATCGCGATGGTTCGCAAGCGCGTTTCGCCCTCGCAGACGGCGACGCGAGTCGCCGACCTGCTGGATGACGCCGCGCTGCGCGAGGCGCTGGACGGCGCGGAGGCGGTGTGCCATCTTGCCGGGCTCACTCGCGCGCGCGAGTCGATGACCGAACCCTCGCGGTACTTTCGCGTCAATACGGGCGGCACGGTCGCATTACTGGAGGCCATGGCCGCGGCGGGAGTATCGCGGATCGTCTTCGCCTCGACCGGCTCGATATACGGGACGCCGGAGCGTCAGCCGATGACGGAAAGCCTGCCCGACGCACCGCCGCACCCGTACGCGGCAAGCAAACTGGCCGCCGAGTGGGCGCTCCACGCACAGGCGGGCACCGGACGCTTGTCGGCTGCCGTACTGCGTTTGATGAACGTGGCAGGCGGCGCCGACCCCGACCCCACGCGCCTGATTCCCCGCACCTTCGCCGCCGCCCTGAACGGTTCGGCGTTGGAGGTGAACGGCGACGGCAGCGCGGTACGCGATTACCTGCACATCGACGACGCCGCAGCCGCTTTCGTCGCGTGCCTCGAGAAGACACCGCCGGGTGGGTTCGAGCGGTACCTCATCGGCAGTGGGCAGGGCAGCAGCATCCTCGACGTCGTCGCCGCCGTCGAACAACAGACCGGCCGTCGAATCCAGCTGATCCATCGTCCACCGGCGCCCGAACCGGCCGCATTGGTCAGCGACCCAGCCAAGGCGGCAGCCGAATTAGGCTGGCATCCGAGGCATTCCGAGCTCGAGAGCATAGTCCGCGACATGGCCGACGACCGGCGGAATTCGCGCTGACGTCACCGGCGCAGACCCGCCCGGTCGAGCAGGTAGGTGGTCAACGGCTGGTAGTGGTCGGGGCGGATGCCGTCGTCGAGGGGCACCGTGACGGCGATCTTTCCCTCGGCGTGCCCGGCGAACAGGGCGGGATCGTTGCTGTCTGCGAAACCGACGGTTTCGATGCCCGCTTCACCCGCCGCACCGGCCCAACCGTGGTCGGCGACGACCAGGTCGGGCCAGTGGTCGGGCTCGCCGTCGCGCAACTCCCCGAGCATCGCCCGCATCGGGTGCGGGTCATGCGTGTGTTCCAGCCTGCCGTCGGTGCCGAGCGCGGCAACACCCGAGGTGTAGATGATTTCGCGATTCTGCGGTCCGAAGCGGGTAGTGACCCGGTAGGACCATCCGGCGGCGGGCACGAGCACCACGCACCCCGCCGCACGCAACGCATCCTCGACGGCACGATAGACGCCCAAGAGCGTGTGGGGATGCCCGGTCGCCAGGATCACGGTCTCCTGACGGCGAGCCGCCTGGCCGATCCGCGCCCCCATCGCGTCGAGCGCGTCCAGGGTGAGATCGACGTCGATGGTGTCGGGACCCCACCGATGACGTGGGTCCGGGTCGACCCCGCACAGACGCGCCATCATCTCCAGGGTTTCGGCGAACGTCCAATCCTTCAGCGTCAGGCCGAACTGGTACCCGGGATCTTTATCCACCATCTTGCGATAGTTCGAGAGATTCCCCTCCCGAGGCGTCGCGACATCCCCCGCGATCCGCGTCCTGAGCAGATGCTCCCGCAGCAGCGCTCGGTCATCGGGCCGACCGGGTCGAGTCCCATCTGCCACCGCTCACACCTCCACATCGGCCTTCGCTCGCCGTATCGGTCAGGCCACGAGCCTGCTTGCGGCGCGCTCGATCGCTGCACGCAACACAACCACGACAGTACCCATCGAGGAATACTCCACCGCGATTCCGTGAAAATCGGACATGGCCGGATACGGCGAAGGCCCGCCTCCCGGAACGGGAAGCGGGCCTTCGGGTTTCACGCCGTGGAAGGGCTTACTTGGCCCTCTCCAGGACCTCGACCAGACGCCAGCGCTTGGTGGCCGACAGCGGACGGGTCTCCATCAGCTGAACGCGGTCGCCGATGCCGGCGATCTCGTTCTCGTCGTGCGCCTTCACCTTCGAGGTGGTGCGAATGATCTTGCCGTAGAGCGGGTGCCGGTGGCGGTCTTCCAGCTCGACGACGATCGTCTTGTTCATCTTGTCCGAGACAACGTAGCCGACACGCACCTTGCGGGTGCCGCGCTGCCCTTCTACTTTGTCGCTCATGCGGCATCTCCCTTGCCAGCGGGTCCGGTGGCCAGACCGAGCTCGCGCTCACGCATGACCGTGTAGATGCGCGCGATCTCGTGACGGACGACGCGCAGACGACGGTTGTTGTCCAGCTGACCCGTCGCCATCTGGAAGCGCAGGTTGAACAGCTCTTCCTTGGAGTCGCGCAGCTTGGCCACCAACTCCTCTTCGGTGAGCTCGCGGAGCTCTGCGGCCGGTGTTCCGGTAGCCATCAGAACTGCTCCTCCCTGGTCACGATCCTGCACTTCATCGGGAGCTTGTGCATCGCGCGGCGCAGGGCCTCACGAGCGGTCTCCTCGTTCGGGTAGCTCATCTCGAACATCACGCGACCGGGCTTGACGTTCGCGACCCACCACTCCGGCGAACCCTTACCGGAACCCATGCGGGTCTCGGCGGGCTTCTTGGTCAGCGGGCGATCCGGGTAGATGTTGATCCAGATCTTGCCGCCACGGCGGATGTGGCGAGTCATCGCGATACGCGCCGACTCGATCTGCCGGTTGGTGACGTACGCCGGCTCCAGCGCCTGGATGCCGAACTCGCCGAACGCCACCGAGGTGCCGCCCTTGGCCATGCCGGAACGACCCGGGTGATGCTGCTTGCGGTGCTTCACCTTGCGAGGCATCAGCATGCGTCAGCCCTCCTGTGTCTCTGCCGGCGCGTCGGCCACCGCGGTGGCGGCGCGCCCGGCCTCGGTGCTGGTCGCGGTGGTGCCTGCGGAACCGGACCGACGCGGACGGCTCGGCCGCTCCCGGCGCGGACGCTCGGGCGCGGCGGCAGCGGCGGCGAGCTCACGCTTGCCACCGACGATGTCGCCCTTGTAGATCCAGACCTTCACGCCGATGCGACCGAAGGTGGTCTTGGCCTCGTAGAGGCCGTAGTCGATGTCGGCGCGCAGCGTGTGCAGCGGCACCCGACCCTCGCGGTAGAACTCCGAGCGCGACATCTCGGCGCCACCGAGGCGGCCCGAGCACTGCACACGGATGCCCTTGACGTTCGGCGAACGCATGGCCGACTGGATGGCCTTGCGCATCGCGCGACGGAACGCCACACGGTTGGACAGCTGCTCCGCGACGGCCTGGGCGACCAGCTGCGCATCCGACTCGGGGTTCTTGACCTCGAGGATGTTCAGCTGCACCTGCTTGCCGGTGAGCTTCTCCAGCTCGGCGCGGATGCGGTCGGCCTCGGCGCCGCGGCGGCCGATCACGATGCCGGGACGCGCGGTGTGGATGTCCACCCGAACGCGGTCACGGGTGCGCTCGATCTCGACCTTGGAGATGCCTGCCCGCTCCATGCCGGTGGCCAGGAGCTTGCGGATCGCGACGTCTTCCTTCACGTAGTCCGCGTACTGCTTGTCCGCGTACCAGCGCGACTTCCAGTCGGTGGTGATACCGAGGCGGAAGCCGTGGGGATTGATCTTCTGTCCCATTTACTTTGCCCCTCCCTTCCGGCGGTTACGAGTGGATCCACCGGCGGTGGGGATGCTCTCGACCTCGATGGTGATGTGGCTGGTGCGCTTGCGGATGCGGAACGCACGGCCCTGGGCACGCGGCTGGAACCGCTTCAGGGTCGTACCCTCATCGACGTAGGCGGTCGAGATGACCAGCGTGGCCGGGTTCAAGCCGAGGTTGTTCTCGGCGTTGGCGGCGGCACTGGCGACGACCTTGGCGACCGGCTCGCTCGCGGCCTGGGGCGCGAACTTCAGCAGGGCGAGGGCGTCCTCGACGCGCTTGCCGCGGACCAGGTCCACGACACGGCGTGCCTTCATCGGGGTCACGCGAACGTGCTTGGCGGTCGCGCGCGCAGTCGGGTTCTGAGTCTCGGTCGTCGTCATCGCCGCTTGCTCTTCCGGTCTTCCTTGACGTGGCTCTTGAACGTCCTGGTCGGCGCGAACTCACCGAGCTTGTGCCCGACCATGTTGTCCGAGACGAACACCGGCACGTGCTTGCGGCCGTCGTGCACCGCGAACGTGTGCCCGATGAAATCGGGGATGATGGTCGAACGACGCGACCAGGTCTTGATGACCTGCTTGGTGCCCTTCTCGTTCTGCACGTCCACCTTCGCGAGGAGGTGGTCGTCGACAAACGGGCCTTTCTTGAGGCTGCGTGGCATTTCTTACCTCCTCCTTCAGCGCTTCTTGCCGGTCTTGCGACGGCGGACGATGAGCTTGTCGCTCGGACGGTTGGGCTTGCGGGTGCGGCCTTCCGGCTGACCCCACGGCGAGACCGGGTGGCGACCACCGGAGGTCTTGCCCTCACCACCACCATGCGGGTGGTCGACCGGGTTCATGAC
Source organism: Nocardia sp. NPDC047648 (assembly GCF_040642815.1). Taxonomy (NCBI): domain Bacteria; kingdom Bacillati; phylum Actinomycetota; class Actinomycetes; order Mycobacteriales; family Nocardiaceae; genus Nocardia; species Nocardia sp. NPDC047648. Next base: position 121,341 of record NZ_JBEYSX010000018.1, read on the forward strand.
GACACCACGGACCGTGGGGCGGCGACCCTTCCAGCGCATACGGCCGGCCTTACCCCAGTTGATGTTCGACTGCTCGGCATTGCCGACCTCGCCGACGGTGGCGCGGCAGCGCACGTCGACGCGGCGGATCTCACCGGAGGGCATACGCAGCGTGGCGTAGGGGCCTTCCTTACCGAGCAGCTGGATGCTCATGCCGGCCGAGCGGGCCAGCTTGGCGCCGCCGCCCGGACGCAGCTCCACCGCGTGGATAGTGGTACCGGTCGGGATGTTGCGCAGCGGCAGGTTGTTGCCCGGCTTGATGTCGGCCGTCGGGCCGGACTCGATGCGGGTGCCCTGCGTCACGCCCTTGGGGGCGATGATGTAGCGCTTCTCGCCGTCCACGAAGTGCAGCAGCGCGATGTTCGCGGTGCGGTTCGGGTCGTACTCGATGTGCGCGACCTTGGCCGGGATGCCGTCCTTGTCCAAACGACGGAAGTCGATCAGACGGTAGGCGCGCTTGTGCCCGCCACCGCGGTGCCGGGTGGTGATCCGGCCGTGGGCGTTGCGGCCGCCGGACTTGGACAGCGGGCGCAGCAGCGACTTCTCCGGGGTCGACCGGGTGATCTCGGCGAAGTCCGAGACGCTGGCGCCACGACGGCCCGGCGTAGTCGGCTTGTACTTACGGATTGCCATGAGTTCTTCTCTACTTTCTGGATTCCCGAGCGCTTACGCGACCGGGCCTCCGAAGATCTCGATGGGCTTGCTGTCGGCCGAGATGGTCACGAGCGCGCGCTTGGTGCTCTTGCGCTTGCCGTAACCGAAGCGGGTCCGCTTGCGCTTGCCCTGACGGTTGGCGGTGTTGACGCTGGTCACCTTCACACCGAAGACCTTCTCCACGGCGATCTTGATCTGCGTCTTGTTCGAGTCCGGGTGCACCAGGAAGGTGTAGGTGCCTTCCTCGATCAGTCCGTAGGACTTCTCGGAGATGACCGGCGCCAGCAGAATGTCGCGGGGGTCGGCGATGGTGGTCACTTGCTCTCCTCCTGTGCAATCGCCGCAGCGTCTTGCGGGGACTCCGCGGGACCGTGCACGAACGCGTTGAGCGCCTCGACGCTGAACACCACGTCGTCACTGTTGAGGACGTCGTAGGTGTTGAGCTGGTCGGGGGCGATCGGGTGCACGTTCTGCAGGTTCGCCAGGCTCTTCCACGCGGCGACGTCCTCGCGGCCCACCACGACCAGGAACTTCTTGCGGTCCGACAACTCGGCCAGGAAGCTCTTGGCGGTCTTGGTGGACGGGGTCTGGCCGGCCACCAGTTCGGTGATCACGTGGATGCGCTCGTTGCGAGCCCGGTCGGACAGGGCGCCACGCAGGGCGGCGGCCTTCATCTTCTTGGGCAGGCGCTGGGTGTAGTCGCGCGGCTGCGGGCCGTGCACGGTGCCACCACCGGCGAACTGCGGCGCGCGGGTCGAACCCTGGCGGGCGCGGCCGGTGCCCTTCTGCCGGTACGGCTTCTTGCCACCACCGGAGACCTGGCCGCGCGTCTTGGTCGCATGCGTGCCCTGGCGGGCCGCGGCCTGCTGGGCCACGACGACCTGGTGCATCAGCGCGATGTTGGCGGTCACGTCGAAGATCTCCGCGGGGAGATCGACGGTGCCGTTGGTCTTGCCACCGATCTCCTTGACCGGCAGCGTCAGATTTGCAGACTTCTTCTCAGTGTTCACAGCTGAGCTGGTCATGCGTGCGCACCACCCTTCACGGCGCTCTTGACGATCACGACGCCGCCCTTGCGACCCGGGATCGCTCCCTTGATCAGCAGCAGGCCGTTCTCGGCGTCGACCTTGTGCACCGAGAGGTTCTGCGTGGTGACCCGGTCGTTACCCATCCGGCCCGACATGCGCATGCCCTTGAACACGCGGCCGGGGGTGGCGCAGCCACCGATCGAACCCGGACGACGGTGCACGGCCTGCGCACCGTGCGAGGCGCCCTGGCCACGGAAGCCGTGGCGCTTCATGGTGCCCGCGAAGCCCTTGCCCTTGCTGGTGCCGGTGACGTCGACGTAGCTGCCCTCTTCGAACACGTCGGCGCTGATCTCCTGGCCGACCTCGAAGGTGGAGGCGTCCGCGACGCGGATCTCGGCGACGTGGCGGCGCGGGGTGACACCGGCCTTGGCGAACTGTCCGGAGACCGGCTTGTTCACCTTGCGCGGGTCGATGGCGCCGAAAGCGACCTGGACGGCGCTGTAGCCGTCGCGCTCCTCGGTGCGGATCTGGGTGACGACGTTCGGCCCGGCCTTGATGACGGTCACGGGAACGACGCGGTTCTTGTCGTCGAAGACCTGGGTCATGCCGAGCTTGGTGCCCAGGATGCCGGCGGCCGGCCTGTTCTTGTTGTCAGTCATGTCTCGAGTCCCCGTCACTGAATGTTGACGTCGACGCTGGCCGGCAGGTCGATGCGCATGAGCGCGTCCACCGTCTTCGGCGTCGGGTCGAGGATGTCGATGAGGCGCTTGTGCGTACGCATCTCGAAGTGCTCGCGCGAGTCCTTGTACTTGTGCGGCGAACGGATGACGCAGTACACGTTCTTCTCGGTCGGCAACGGCACCGGGCCGACGACGCGTGCCCCGGTGCGGGTCACCGTCTCCACGATCTTGCGCGCCGATGCGTCGATCGCCTCGTGGTCATAGGCCTTGAGCCTGATGCGGATCTTTTGTCCCGCCACGCTAAGTGTCCTTTTCTCCGCTTTCCTTCGTGATCCGGAAGCCGGCTACGCCGGTCCGCTGGACCACCCTCATTTGCACAGCCCGAACACACGAAGACGTCTCAGTGGAGACTCATGACCGGGCATGCCCGATCTCGCCGCTGTTCATCTGTCATGGTTCTCCGGTCCACGCGGTCGGGCGTGTCGCCCGTCCGCTCATTCCTCGGCCTCGGATCGCACTGCGTCTCAGACCCGGAACACTGTCCCGGACGTACCCACGCCGGTAACCCGGCGAGGTACATGATGGGGTACTGCTCGCCCCGCCCGACCATCCGTTTCACTGGGAAACAGACATGGCCCGGTGCAGGGCAACCCGAACAGTATGCACGACCCCCGGGAGTCACTTCAAATCGGCGGGGTGTCGAGAAACTTACTTTTGAGTAAGATACGCGTATGGCGAAAGAAACCGCGACCTACCGCGGGTGGAAGAAGCTGCCCGACAACCGGCTGGGGCACGCCCTGTTCTCGCTCGGGATGGTGGCTCGGGTGCCCTACTTCGGCACCGTGTTGCCGAACGTGGTCCGGCTCGAACCGGGGCTGTGCGAGGTGACTTCGCCGAAGTGGTTCGGAATCCACAATCATCTGGGCACCTTCCACGCCATCGCGGCGTGCAATCTGGCCGAGGTCGCCATGGGCATGCTCAGCGAGGCGACGGTGCCCTCGACGCACCGGTGGATTCCCAAGGCGATGAACGTGCGGTACCTGGCCAAAGCCGAGACCGCGCTGCGGGCCGTCGCGAAGCTGCCGGAACTCCCGGATTTCGCGACCATCACCGAGGGCCGCGAGATCGTGGTGCCGGTCTCGATCTACGACAAGCACGGCCTGGAGGTCGTGCACGCCGATATCACCACCTGGGTGACGCCCAAGTAGTCACGAGCCCGCGGTCGGCGCGCGAAAGCCGCGGATGCGCCTGGATCGAGCCGTCACGCGGTAGCGACGACTCGACCGCGATCGATGCGCAGGATCTCCTCCGCGCATCCGGCGAGGTCCGCTTCGGCACAAGCCGAAACGACGATCGTCATCCCCTGCTGGGCGAGGGCTCGCAGCATTCCGGACAGATAGCGCCGACCTTCGTCGTCCAAATCGGCCGTCGGGTTGTCCAGCACGAGCGCGGCGGTACCGGCGGCCAGCGCTGCGGCCAGCCCCAGCCACTTCTTCTCGCTCCGGGAGAGACGGAGAACGGGCGTCGAAGACGAATCCGTCAAACGTGCGAGATGCAATGCCCGATCGACGAATTCGCCGGCCGCGGCTCCGGTGTGACCGGCGATTTTCGCCGCATACTCCACCACTTCCCGGATCGACCAGGTCTCGGCGCCTTCGTACACGTCGGGAACCCAGCCGACCCTGGATCGGACCACCCACGGTTCGACGCTCGGATCGGCGTCCTCCACGCGCAAATGTCCTCGGTGCGGCCGCAATCGACCGGCGAGCATCGACAACAGCGTCGTCTTTCCCGCGCCGTTCGGTCCGACCACGCCGGTGACTCGGCCCGCGGGAGCACGGAATGTCACGTCGTCGACCACGACGACTCCCGCGAATTCGCGGCGCAGGCCCCTACAGGTGATGCCGAGACCCACCGCGGTTCTCCATCTTCGTCTCGAATGATCGTGTCCGGCCTTGGTCCGGATCAGCAGGGCAACGCTCGCTGGTCTCCGGCGAGCGCGGAGAGCACCGCGGCGGCGGCGCGCGGGTCTTCCAGCATGCCGCTGTGGTCGGCGGTGTTGCCGGGGCATCCGTCCTGTAGCCAGACGTTGCGGTCGGCGGCGGCTGGCGCGGCGAGCACGGCGGTGTCCTGCGGCGTGATCACTCGGTCGGCGCGGGAGGCGATGGCCGTGTACCGGACACCGGGCACGGTCTCGCCTCCCGCGTTCAGCCGGTTCAGCAGCGGTGACCCGACCACCTGCTGTTGCCCCGGAGTTCCGAAGACCTGGGCCGCGATCTGCGCGTTACCCAGCCCGAGTGCGGCCAGATCCGGGTAGCCCGCGCGCAGACCGTCCCAGGTCGTGCCCCGGTACGGGGTGCCGAGCGTGACCACCCGGGACACCGACTCCGGGCCGCGAGCGCGCAGGTACTGCCGGATCACGGTGCCGCCGGTGGAGTGGCCCACCAGCGCCACCCGGCTCGCACCCGTGGTCTCCCGCACCGATCGCACGACTTCGGCGAGTTCGCTCGCCATCCGATCGATGTCGGCGACGCCGTAGACCGCCCGACCCAGCAATGCCGCGCCGATCGGCCCGATGCCGCTGGAACTGGAGCCGGTCTGCCCGCTCACCGCGTCGACCACACCCGGAGCGGCACCGAGATTCGCGGCGAATACGCAATGCCCCTCGGCCCGGATGGCGGGCGCGAGCAGGGCGAAGCTGCGGCCGATATCGGTGCCCGAGCCGTGCACGAGCACCACCGGCTCCGGCCGTGCCCCGGTGGGCCTGCACGACCAATCGTTGGCGCCGTCCAGCGGCGGTGTCTCCGGTGCGGCGCCCGCGCTCGGCGCGTGCGGCAGTGCCGCGCAGGCAGCGACCAACAACAGACCGACGACTCGCGCGGTCAGGGAGCGAATAGGCATCTCTTTTTCCCGACGAATCAGATTCCCAATGGACCGGCGAGAGTCGGCCACGAGTCCTTCAGCGCGTCCTCCCAATAACCCCAGGAATGAGTGCCTTCCGGGCGGAAGTTGTATCGCGCCGGAATGCCGAGGCCGTCCAGCCGGTCTTTCATGTTGTGCGAGCAATAATTGGTGGCCGCCTCGATGACGCCGCCGACCACCAGTTGATTGGCGAAACCCCACGGACCGTTCAGCGAGTATTTCCCGCCGTACCGGTCGTAGACACCCGGCATGCCATTCCCACTGGCGATATAGATGGATTTTCCGCGCAGACCCTCGGCCTGCACGTATGGATCGTTGGCCACCCATTGCTGGTCGCCGGCGGGCCCCCACATGTTGTCCATCTCCGCGAGTCCCCATTCCTCGACCGTCAGCCGGACGAACTCGCGGCCGACCGGATCGCTGGTCTGCGCGCAACCGCTGTAGGCGGCCACGCTGGAGAACAGATCACCCGTGGTCGCGGCGAGCGCGAGGGTCGTGGTCCCCGACATCGAGAACCCCGCGAGGGCATTGCGCCCGCTGGTCCTGAGGTACGAGTCGATCAGCGGAGGCAGTTCGCTGCTCAGGAAGGTCTTCCACTTCTGGCGTCCCAGCCTGGCGTCGTCCTTCTGCCAGTCCGCGTAATAACTGAACATGCCGCCGATCGGCGTGACCGCGTGCACGTTCTTGTCCGCGAGGAATTGCATCGCATCGGTCTTCGTGGCCCAGGTGGAGCCGTCGACGCCACCGGCCGCACCGAGCAGCAGATACAACACGGGGCGTGGAACGCTCGTGTCCGCGGCGCGCTGCACTTCCACCGGGATATCGAGATCCATGGCGGCGGAATGCACCGTCAATGTCAGGTTCCGCGCATCGTGCTCCTGCACGGAAACGATGGAAGACTCCGCGGGCGTCGCTTGCGCCGACACCGAAACCATTGCCGAGGCGACGGCGCCCGCGACGGCCGCGGACAACACCAACCGACGGAGGTGGCTTCCTCTCATGACTCCCCTTATCCCGAATCCCGGAACGCGTCGCGTTCCGAGCCCAGGCTATGGTGCGCGTCGAGCCGATTCACGACTGAAGTTGCTGGGCCACCGATTCTGGGGGCATGCGCGAAAACGCGATTACCACCGACTCGGCTCGATCCGGAAAATGCGAGACCCGAATTCCTCGGGCTCGCACGCCGCGAATAGTTGCGCTCGCATCGGCCGAGCGGATTGAATGCCGGTATGGGTGTCAGCGCGGGCCGGGAAGTCGATGTGTGCGTGGTCGGGCTCGGCCCCACCGGGCGGGCGCTCGCGCACCGCGCCATGCGCGCCGGATTGTCGGTGACCGCGATCGACCCCCGCCCCGATCGGCTGTGGCCGCCCACGTTCTCCTGCTGGGTCGACGAGCTGCCGGAGTGGCTGCCGTCCACGGCCATCGCGACCACCATTCCCGCGCCCACGGTCTGGACGAAGACCGAGCATCGCATCGACCGGCCCTACTGCGTGCTGTCCAAGCCGGGCCTGCACGCGGCGCTGCCGCTGGACGACGCGACGGTCGTCGCGGGCCGCGCCACCCGGCTGGACGCGCGCGAGGTCGAGCTCGCCGACGGCACGGTGCACCGGGCGAGCGCGGTGTTCGACACCCGTGGGCTGCCCACGCTCGGCCGCCGCCGGGCCGCGAGCGCGCACGGCATCTTCGTCGACGCCGAGACGGCCGCGCCGATGATCGGCGAGGGCGAGGGCTTGCTGCTGGACTGGCGGCCGGAGAACGGCGCGGGGCCGCAGGAGCCGCCGTCGTTCCTCTACGCGGTGCCGCTCGGCGACGGAACGGTGATCTTCGAGGAGACCAGCCTCGGCCTGCGGGGCGGCATGCCGCAGCACGAACTGCGCAAACGCACGCTCCACCGGCTCGCCGCGCACGGCATCCGGCTCACCGGCGCGGAACCGAGCGAGGCGGCGCACTATCCGCTCGACCAGCCGCCGCCACGGCGCGGCGCGGCGCGCGCGATCCCGTTCGGTTCACGCGGCGGCATGATGCACCCGTGCACGGGCTACAGCGTCGCCGACTCACTGGCGCTGGTCGACACCGCGATCACCGCGCTGTGCCAGGGCCGCGACCCGATCGCCGCGCTCTGGCCGCCGCGCGCGCGACTGGTGTATTGGATGCGGATGCGCGGCCTCTACGGCCTCGGCCGCCTCACCACCGAACAGTCCATCGCCATGTTCGACGCGTTCTTCAGCGCCTCCCCGCGCGGTCAGCGCGCACTGTTGACCGCGCACGACGACTACGCCGCCCTGGGCGCTGTGCTGTTCGGCACGGTCGCGCACACCTGGCCGTTCCGTTGGCGCTACGACCTGGTCGGCTGGCGGAATCGGGACCGCTGGCTGGACTACGACTTCGCCGAACCGCGGCAAGAGGCCGAGCGCCGGACCCGGTGACCGGGCCGGCGGGCGGCACAGGTGGCTAGGGCCCCGTCTCCGCGGCCCGCCGGTATCCCCTGACCGCGGGGTAGGCGAAGACGACGATCATCCCGATCGTCCAGGCGAGCGTCTCGAGCAGCGGCTCGGCCACCGCCCCGCCGTAGGACAACCCGCGCATCGCGTCGATCGCGCAACTCATCGGCTGATTCGCCACCACGTCCTGCAACCAGACCGGGTAGGCGAAGACCGGGACGAACCCCGAGTTGAAGAACATCAGCAGTGTGCTGATCATGCCGATGATGTTCACCAGCATCACGCCCTCGGACACGGTGGCAAGCGCGGTGACCAGCACGGCGAACGCGACTCCGAACAGCACCGGGATGCCGATCAGCGCCAGCGCCGCCACCGGTCCCTGACCGAACCGGAAACCGAGCAGCAGGCCGACCGCCACGACGAAACCCGTGGTCACCAGGACGCGGATGGCCTCGGCGAGCAGGCGTCCGGTGAATCCGGCCGCACGATGCACCGGCATCGTCCAGAACCGGCCGAGCAGCCCGGTCATCTTCTCGGTCTTGAAGCCGAGGGCGCTGACCACCGCACCGGACATCGCCGCGACCAAGGTCAACAGCGGGACCGTGCCGTACACGGCGGGCATGCCGGTGGCTCCGGAGACGGGCTTGTTCAGCACGATGTAGAACATCACCAGAGTCAGCGCGGGGTACACCAGCGTCTGGATGGTCGTCGCCGGATCACGCGCCCAGACCAGCAGCAGTCGCTTGCACTGGATCAGGCTCTGCGCCACCCAGGTGACCAGCGACCCCTCCGGCCGCGCCCGGACGACGGGCAGCGGTGCGGTCGCACGGGACTCGGGCTCCTCGGCCCGGTCGGCGGTGCGCTCCACGGTCGATTCCACCGAACTCATGACCGCCTCACACTCGCCCAGATCGCCAGCGGGACGAACGCCGCCGCCAGCCCGATCACCCACACCAGCGGAACCCACAACACCTGCCAGGTCACCCCGTCGGCCGCCATATCGCGCAAGGCGAAGGAGAACTGGGAGATCGGCTGATTGCGCACGAACGGGCGAATCCACTCCGGGAAGTTTCGTTCCGGCACGAACCCGCAGGAGAGCATGCCGAAGATCAGCGTCGGCAGGGTCAGCGCCTGGCTCAGCGATTCCGGACTCTTGGTCAGACTGCCGAGCCCGTCGGCGCCGATCGCGAGCACCGTGCCGACCGCGAGGGAGAACGCGCAGAACAGCACGGCCTGGCCGACGCCGGCGACGAAGCGGAAGCCGATCAGGTGCCCGAACAGCACCGCCGCGGTGAGCGAGGTGACCGACCGGACCAGACCGGCGCAGATGCGGGAGGTGAAGGGCACCAGGATCCCGATCGGCATGGTCTGCAAGCGGGTGCTCAGGCCGGTCATCGCCTCGAAGGCGGCCAGTTGCGCGTTGGACATCATGGTGAAGGCCATGGTCTGCAACACGATGATCGGCATGACGTACTGGGCGTAGTCGACGCCCTGGATCTTCATCACGTAGCGCAGCGGCAGGTAGAAACCGAGGGTGAAGATCAGCGGCGTGACCATCGCGACGATCAGCTCGCCCTTGGTCGCCATGGTGCGGACGATGCGGCCGGTCAGCGCGCGCCACTGGGCGAACGACGACAGCCGCGCCGCGGGGAGTTCGGCGAACAACATCACATCGGCCTGGACGTGTTCCGAGGCTGTCGCAGCGGTCACGCGTGGCCGCCCGAATGGCCGGTGATGGACAGGAACACGTCGTCGAGCGAGGGGCGGCGCAGCGCGATGTCGGCCAGGTCGACGCCGGCGCTGTCGAGCCTGCGCAGCGCCTCGGTCAGCGTGGCGGCGCCCTCCGGCGCGGGGATGGACAGGCGGTCGCCGCCGTTCAGGTCGGCCATTACCGCGGACGGCACCAGATCGCCCAGCGCGTACGCGGCGGTACGCAGCTTCTTCGGATCCAGCGGAACGACCTCGCAGTAGCTGCCGCCGGTCTTCTCCTTCAGCTCGTCGGCAGTGCCCTCGGCGATGACCGTGCCCTTGTCGATCACGATGATGTTGTCGCTGAGGACGTCGGCCTCCTCCAGGTACTGCGTGGTCAGCAGCACCGTGATGCCCTGCGTCTTCAGCGCGGTCACCAGGTCCCAGACGCCCTGCCTGCTGCGCGGGTCGAGGCCGGTGGTCGGCTCGTCCAGGAACACCACCTCGGGGCGCACCACCAGTCCGCACGCGATGTCGACGCGGCGGCGCATGCCGCCCGAGTAGTGGCGCACGGCGCGGCGGCCCGCGCTCACCAAGTCGAATTCCTCCAGCAAGGTGTCGGCACGCTTGCGGGCCGCGGCCTTGCCCAAGCCCATCAGCCTGCCGAACAGCTCGAGGTTCTCCCGCCCGGAGAGGTTCTCGTCCAGCGCCGCGTACTGACCGGTCATCATGATCGAGCGGCGCACGCCGGCCGGGTCCTTCAGCACGTCGTACCCGGCGACGACGGCGGTGCCGGAGTCGGGGCGCAGCAGCGTGGAGAGCACCTTCACCATGGTCGTCTTGCCCGCGCCGTTGGGCCCCAGGATGCCGAGGACGGAGGCGCGTTCGGCGACGAAGCTGACGCCTTGCAGTGCATGCACATCGCCGAACGACTTGCGGACGTCCGTTGCCCGGACCGCTGGGTCACCCGCATGCGAATCTGCTTGGTTGGAACTCGGCATCAACTCTCCACTATCGGCCGGTGCGGCGACCAGGTCGCCCGAGCGCAGGCGCACGCTCGGATTGGTGATCCGTCGCGCTCGGCGTGATGTTACCGGCCCGATCGCGCGGGGCTTCGCGTCGCGCGTGGGACCCGCAGCAGCGTGCGCCCATTGTGTTCTTACTCACATTTCTCGCTGCCCGTCGGCCGCGCAAGGGATCCACGCTGGTGAGCGCGATCCGGTGCGGCCGCGAGCCGACGGCCGAGCCTTGTCGGCCCGCCGCGCCAGACCATAGTCTGCTTTGCGGGGGAAAACACTCACTCGTCCTCGGCTGTGGGCCCGTTCAGTGGTCCGCACGCCGGTTTCGACACTGCGAGAGGTGATCATGGCCGAGTCCGCGCAGCCACGATTGGCGGCGCGTCCGGGAGGAACGGGCCGAACGAACGTGCTGACGTCCTATGATCCGCGCACCGGCGAGGTCGTGGGCAATTACGCCGTAATGGGTGCCGCCGAGCTGAATCGCACGGTGCGCGCGGCTCGCTCGGCCGAAAAATGGTGGACGGAGCTGGGTTTCAGCAACCGGAAGCGGTGGCTGCTGGACTGGAAACGCGAAATCGCCCGGCGCTCCGGTGAATTGGTCTCCCTACTGTGCGAGGAAACGGGGAAGCCGGAGGCGGACGCCGCGATCGAGGTGATGCTCGCGGTGGAGAACCTGGACTGGGCCGCGCGCAACGCAGGCCGCGCGCTGGACCGGCGGCGCATCGGTTCCAGCTGGCTCACCCGCAACCAGCGGGCCTCGGTCGGCTATCTGCCGCTCGGCGTGGTCGGCGTGCTCGGCCCGTGGAACAACCCCGTGTTCACCCCGATGGGCTCGATCGCCTACGCGATGGCGGCGGGCAACGCGGTGGTGTTCAAGCCGCACGAACTGACCACCGGCGTCGGCGTGTGGCTGGCCGACAGCTGGTCCCGGCTCGCGCCGAACCAACCGGTGCTGCAAGTGGTCACGGGAGACACTGCCACCGGTACGGCGCTGTGCCGGGCGAAGGTCGACAAGATCGCCTACGCCGGTTCCGAGGCGGACGCGCGCGAGGTGATCTCGGTGTGCGCGCAGACCATGACGCCGGTGGTGGTGGAGCGCAGCGGCAAGGGCAGCATGGTCGTGCACGTGGACGCCAAGCTGGACGACGCCGCCGAGGCCGCCGTGTTCGGTGCGATGGCGAACGCCGGGCAGAACGCCACCGGCATCCAGCGGGCCTACGTCGCCCAGTCGGTGTACGACCGCTTCCTCGACCTGGTCACGGAGCAGGCCCGCAAGCTGCGGCCGGGCGCGGACCGGAAGGCGTCGTACGGCCCGATGATCATGGAGTCGCAGGTCGACGTGGTGCGCAGGCAGGTGCGCGACGCGGTGGCCCGCGGCGGCCGCGCGGTGGTCGGCGGACTCGACTCGATCCGCGACCCATACATCGAGCCGATCGTGCTGGCCGAGGTGCCGGAGGAGAGCATCGCGATCACGGGCGAGGGCATCGGCCCGGTGCTCATCGTGAACAAGGTGGCGAGCATGGACGAAGCCGCCGAGCGGATCAACGCGGTCGGCACCGATGTCGCGGTGTCGGTGTTCACCAGGGACGTGCACGAGATCGAGGCGTTCGCCGAGCAGTTGCGCGCCGGGGTGGTGACCATCAACTCCTCGACCGCCTACGCGGGCATTCCCGCACTGCCCTTCGGCGGAGTGGGCGAATACGGCCAGGGCCACAGCCACGGCGACCAGGGATTGCGGGAGTTCAGCCGCACCCTGGCCATCACCCGCAAGCGGTACCAGGCGCCGGTGAACCTGTCCACGTTCGATCGGCATCCGCGCCATCTCCGCGTGGCCAGGGCGATCTTCCGGATCCGGCACGGCCGCCGTCCCTGACGCGGACGGCTAGTCGAGCAGCACCGCGTCCATGAGCGCGGTGACCCGGGCCAATTGCGCGGGGCGGGAATCGAATCGGATCAGCCTGCCCACATCGATCACCTGACTGATGGCGGCGTGCACGCGGAAGCGCGCCTCCACCGAGTCGCCGTCCAGCAGGTTGGCCCACTCGAGCACGTTCTGCCGCTGAATGGCGCGCAGCTTGTGCTGCTCGGACTGCGGCAAATTGCCGAACTCGGCGTAATAGACCGCCATGATCTCCGGCATGGCGAAACTCAATCTGGCGTAGCGGTCGGCCACGCGCCGCGCGGCGTCGGGTCGGCTCGTCGCCTCGGCCAGCGCCTCGGTGATCGCGATGGCCAGCCGATCGCCTGTGCGATGGAACGCCGCGGCGAGCAGGTCGGCCTTGCTCGCGAAGTACCGATACACGCTGGAGGCGTTGATGCCGACGGCGGCGCCGATCTCCTCGATGCTCGCCTCGTGGTAGCCCTGCCTGCCGAAGATCCGGATGGCCTCGGTGAGCAGCTGCTCGCGCTTGGAGGTGACCGGAATGCCGCGCACGGGCGGGCCGGGATCCGGTTCGACCGGGGCGGCAGGAAGTTCGGTGCGCAGGATGGCCCAGGACATCCGGTGCAGCAGCGGAAGCAGCCGAGCGCTGGACAGAGCGGTGCGGTGCGCGGCGATGCTGGCGATCGCGCTGAGCACACCCGCGGCCAGCATCGCCACGTCCGCGGGCGGGGCCTCGGGTCGCAGCAGCGCGATCGGCGCCGCGAGGGTGGCGTTCAGGTCGTCGTAGATCTTCCTGATCCGGATCCGGTCATCGCGCTCGAGATAGCGCCGTTCCCAGCGGTAGAGGCCGGCCTCGCGGCGGATCTCGACGGTGTGCTCGCTGATCGCGCGGATCAGCGCGTCCGCGCGCCGCACCGGGTCGAGCCGGATGTCGTCGGCCGACTCGGCGACGGTAAGCAGGTGCCGCGCGCCCTCCTCGGCGGCCGCGACCAACAGCGCGTACTTGTTCGTGAAGTGCCGGTAGAGGGCGGGACCGGAGATGCCGACCTCCGCGGCGATCTCGTCCACGCCCACCGGGTAGTACCCGCGTTCGCTGAACGCGCGCGCGGCCGCCCGGATGATCTGCACCTTGCGGTCCTTCGGACGCCGACGTACCGACGCCGCGCCCTCGGCGCCGGTCCTGCTGCCCGGTTCGGGCCGCGCGGGAGCGAGGTCGACCTCGCTGCGATCCGCGACCATGCACCTCTCCGTTCTCCGGCGGCGCTGGTTGACAGCGCCCGATACTGGAACCTAAGTTAACCACAATTCGCAAAGTTAACCACTATTCCCGGCCTGGTGTCCGCCGAATTGCAGCGTAGGAGCGAACATGAGCAACAACGATTCCGCGGCCCCAGCCGCCCCCGCCGCCGCCAAGTTCACGGCGGTCCAGGACGGCAAGGTGCTCCGGGTCACGATCACCAACCCGAAGCGGAAGAACGCCATCGACTACGACACCATGGTCGCGCTCGGCGATACCTTCCGCGCGGCGGCCGAGGACCGCGCGGTGCGGGCGATCGTACTCACCGGTGAGGGCGGCGATTTCTGCACCGGTGCCGATCTGTCGGCGAGCGCGGACGAGGCGCAACGGGGCATCACCTCGGACATGGTCATGGACGCGGCGAACCGGCTGGTGCGCGCCATCGTGGACGCGCCGGTGCCGGTGATCACGCGCATCCGGGGCGCCGCGGCGGGCGTCGGCGTCGGCATCGCGCTGGCCGCCGACCTGGTCTACGCGAGCGAGGACTCCTATCTGCTGCTGGCCTTCATCAACATCGGCTTGATGCCGGACGGCGGCGCGGCCGCACTGGTCGCCGCGGCGGCGGGCCGTCCGCTGGCGGCGCGGATGGCACTGCTCGGCGAGCGACTGCCCGCCCGGGAAGCCGCGACCGCCGGGCTGTTCACCGCGGTCGTGCCCGACGCCGAACTCGACGCCGCGGTCGAGGCCGGGGTCGAGAAGATCGCGACCGGTCCGCGCCGCGCACTGGAACTCACCAAGCAGGCGCTGAACCAGGCCACGCTGGCCGCGTTGGACACGGCCCTGGCCGCGGAGAAGGCGGGCCAGACCGAGCTGCTGCGCTCCCCCGATTTCCTGGAGGGCGCCACCGCGATGCTCACCAAGCGCAAGCCCGTCTTCGCCGACTGATCGGCCCGCCGGAACGTACCGCCCGGCAGGCGACTATGTTCATCGGCTATGACTTACCTGGTTACCGGGGCAACTGGGTTCATCGGTCGGTTCCTCATCCCCGAGCTGCTCAAACGCGAGGGTGACATCCATGTACTGGTCCGGCCGGGCGACGCCTCGGCCGACCGGTTCGCCTGCTGCGCGCAGGAATGGGCGGGCGGCGACCGCGTCCGTGCGGTGCGCGGCGATCTGGGCGCCCCGGGGCTGGGCATCGACCCGACCTGGCTGGCCCGGCATCGCGGCGCCATCGAGCACGTCTTCCATCTCGCCGCAGGCTACGACCTGACCGAGCGCGGCGGCGGCACCAGGCACCTGGTCGACGTCGCCGAGGAGCTGCGGGCCGATCTGCTGCACCACGTCTCGACCGTGGAGGTGGCCGGGTCCAGCGAGGGCCTGTTCACCGAGGACATGTTCGATCACGGTCAAGTGCTCGCCACACCCGCGCAACGAGCGAGGTTCGAAGCCGAGCGAATCGTGCGCGACTCGTCGCTGCGCTGGCGTATCTATCGGCCCTCGATCGTGATCGGGCATTCCAGGACCGGCGAGATCGACCGCATCGACGGCCCGTACCACTTCTTCCGGCTGCTGCGCATGGCCGCGCAGCTGCCCCGGCTGCTGCCGGTGCTGGTGCCCGAGCTGGGCGAGACCAACATGGTTCCGGTGGATTTCGTCGCCCGCGCCCTCGACCACATCGCACACCGCTCCGGCTCGGACAAGACCACCTACCACCTGGTGGATCCGCGCAGGCAGAGCGCGGTGGACGCGCTGAACCTGTTCGCCGACGAGGCGGGCGCGCCGCACCTGGTCGAGGTCGTGCCCAAGCGCACGCTGAACATGATGTTGCGCGTCCCCGGCGCGAACTGGCTGCTGCCCCGGGTCGGCGTGCCGCTGGACGTGCTGGAGCACAGCGAATTCACCTGCTGGTTCGACTGCAGGCACACCAGCGCGGCGCTGGCGGGCACCGACATCCGAGTGCCGCCGTTGGACGCCTACGCGCCGCGGATCTGGAAGTACTGGATCGAGAACTGGGTCTGATCGGCGCGCCGCACCGGGCGGGCTACCGCCCGGTGACGGTGAGATAGATCAGGGCGGCGTTGAGAACGGAGATGATCGCGGCGACCGCCCAGGCCAGCCCGGTGGTCAGCCGACGGTTGACATCCGCGCCCATCAGCTCGGGGTCGCTCGTGAAGCGCACCAGCGGGATCAGCGCGAAGGGTATGCCGAACGACAGCACCACCTGGGAGATGATCAGCGCGCGGGTCGGGTCGATACCCGTCGCCAGGACCGCGACGGCCGGGATCAACGTGATCAGCCTGCGCGTCAGCAGCGGGATCCGCTTGCGCAACAGGCCCTGCATGATCATCGCGCCCGCGTAGGCGCCGACCGACGTGGAGGCCAGGCCGGAGGCGAGCAGGCCGATCGCGATCAGCAACGCGGCGGCCGGGCCGAGGACCTCGCCGACGGCGGCGTGCGCGTCCTCGATGGTCTCGACGTCCCGGCCGCGCAGGGTGCCCGCCGCCATCAGCAGCATGGCCAAATTCACCGTGCCCGCCAGGACCATGGCCAGGCCGACGTCGATCTTGGTGACCCGTAACAGTCTGGTGCGCAGCGGCCCCGCCGCCGGGTGCCCGTGCCGGTCACGGGCCAGGCCGGAATGCAGGTAAACGGCGTGCGGCATGACCGTCGCACCGATCATGGCGGCGGCGAGCAGGACGCTCTCGGTGCCCTGGAAACGCGGCAGCAGACCGCCGACCGTGCCCGTGACCGACGGCGGGGAGATCACCACGCTCGCCAGGAAGCCGATCGCGATGATCGCGAGCATCCCGGTGATCACCCGCTCGAACGGCTGCTGGCCGCGCCGGTCCTGCACCAGCAGCAGGCCCATCGACACCGCACCGGTGATCACGCCACCGACCAGCATGGGCAGGCCGAACAGCAGGTGCAGCGCGATCGCGCCGCCGACCACTTCGGCCAGGTCGGTGGCCATCGCGACCGTCTCGGCCTGGCCCCAGTACGCCAGCCGGACCGGGCCGCTCGCCTTCTCGCGCACCGCCTCCGGCAGTGACCAGCCGGTCACCAGCCCGAGCTTGGCCGACAGGAACTGGACCAGCCCCGCCATCACGTTGGCCAGGACGATGACCCAGACCAGCAGATAGCCGAATTGCGCGCCCGCGCTGATATTCGACGCGACGTTGCCGGGATCGACGTAGGCGATGGCCGCGACGAACGCGGGCCCCAGCAGGACCGTCACGGCACGCGCTCGCCCGGTGACGGACCTGGTCGACTCGACCAACGTTATACCCACGAACAGAATTTTACGGGTACCCGAACTTTTCGTTGCCGTTCGGCCTACAAAAACCGACCGCCTGGTTGCCGCAGGGCGGCGACCAGGCGGTCGGTGGTGTTCAGCCGGGTATCCCGGCTTCGCGCATCAGCGCGGTGGCGATCAGATGCCGAGCCCCTTCGCGAGCACGGGCCACGACAGCTGGAACTCGTCGCGCCAGTAGCCCCAGGAGTGGGTGCCGGAGTTACGGAAGTTGTAGGTGGCCGGGATGCCCAGCTCGTTCAGCCGGTTCTGCAGGTTGTGCGTGCAGTAGTTGGTGCCGGCCTCGATCACGCCGCCGATGACGATCTGGTTGGCCAGACCGTACGCGCCGGGAAGGGCGTACTGGCCGTTGAGCGTGTCGTACTGGCCGGGCAAGCCGTTGCCGGTGGAGATGTACAGGTCGAGCCCGCGCAGCCCCTCGGCGTTCACGTACGGGTCGTTGGCCACCCAGTCGGCCGAGCCTTCCGGACCCCACATGTTGTCGGTGTTGCCGCCGCCCCAGGTCTCGACGGTCAGCTTGACGAACTCCGAGCCCACCGGGTCACTGGTCTGCGCGCAGCCGCTGTAGGCCGCGGCGGCCTTGTACAGGCCCGGCTTGGAGATCGGCAGCGCCAGCACGGTGGTGCCCGAGGTGGACAGGCCCGCGATGGCGTTCACGCCGTTGGTGCCCAGCGCGCCGTCCACCAGCGGGGGCAGCTCCTCGGTGAAGAAGGTCTTCCACTTGTTGCGGCCGAGTACCGGGTCGTCCTTGATCCAGTCGGTGTAATAGCTCCACTTGCCGCCGATCGGCTGGATCACGTTGACGTTCTTGTCCGACAGGAACTGCAGCGCGTCGGTCTTCGCCTGCCACGAGGCCTCGTCCTCGCCGCCGCCCGCGCCGTTGAGCAGGTACAGCGTGGGACGCGGCACGGAGGTGTCGGCCGGGCGCTGGACGTCGATGATGATCTTCTCGTCCATCGCCGCCGAGTACACGTACAAGCGGATGCTGCGCTCGTCCTTGTACTCGGCTTTGGTGATACGCGAACCGTCCGGGGCGACCGGGTTGCCCAGCAGGCTCTTGGAATCGATGATCGGATCAGCTGTCGCGCTGGACGCGCCGAGACCGGTCATCACTCCCGCGAGCACCGCGGTTGCCGCGATCGCGGCCGCGACCCGCAGGCCACCGCGCCGGCTCTGTCGACGTATCAATTTCGCACCTTCGCTTCGTCTCGAGATTCGCTCTGCATGCCCCACGCGCCGGGGTGGGTGCCCACGCACCACGCCCGACCATACGGCCTATGTAGTCGTCACGACAGGGGACTTCGTTACCGCACCGTTGCCCCATCATGCCCGAACGGTGTCGGTTCGATCATGACCGCCCCACGTTCCGTGTCGCTTCCCATCGCGGGGGATCCAGCAATTCGGACAATCGGGGACCGATCTGCGCCAGCGCTTCCGGTGCCGTCATCTGATCGTGCGGGACGCCGACGGGATGATCGTCGACCCGGCCGTCGACATAAGGTTGCCAGCCGTCCGCCGCGGTCTCGTGACCGGCCGCGCTGAAGTAGTCCAGCCTGCCGCGGAAGACCGCGGGCCGATGCTCGGCGATCAGCTCGGCCGAGCGCACCGCGCTGCGGTAGATCCGGCGCACCCGGTCCGGTGTGAGCACCGCCATGTCCGGCGGGATGGTGGCGTGCAGCGCGGCCAGCGCCTCTTCGCTCAGGTCGTGGATGTCGCCGTCGCCGGGCAGCAGCGCGTCGGCGCCGATGCCCAATTCGGCCAGCGCCTCGCGGATCGCCGCGCGGAAGTCGGTGACGTCGATGTCGGGATGGCTGTCGAGCATGGTCAGCAGCCCGATCTCCTCCCCCGCGGACTGCAACTGAGTCGCCACCGCGTGCGCCAGCACACCGCCGAGCGACCAGCCGAGCAGCCGGTAGGGCCCGTGCGGCTGCACCGCGCGAATCTCGGCCACGTAGCGGTGCGCCATCTCGGCCAGCGACTCGGGCAGGTAACCCTCCTCGGTCAGCGCGGGCGACTGGAGGCCGAAGATCGGTGTGCTCGCGGGCACGTAGCGCGCGAGACCCGCGTAGCACCAGGACAATCCGTACATCGGATGCAGGCAGAACAGCGGCTGGGCGGCGGCCACGTCGTGCGGCACCATGGTCCGGATCGGCAGCAGCACACCGAGCGCCGCGTTCGAATCCTGGTCGTAGTCGTGGTCGTCGGCCAGCGCGGCCTGGATCCGGGCCGCCAGCGCCGCCGGAGTGGGATCGGTGAAGAACCACTGCACCCGCACCTCGGCGCCGGTGAGCGCGCGCAGCCTGCTGACCGCGCGGGTGGCGACCAGCGAGGTGCCGCCCAGATCGAAGAAGTCGTCGTCCATGCCGACCCGCTGTCCGGCGCCGGGCGCGAGCACCTCGTCGAACACCTCGAGTACCGTCCGCTCCAGCGGCGTGCCGGGGGCCCGGTACGGACGGGTCACCAGCCGCGGCTCGGGCAGCGCCTTGCGGTCGAGTTTGCCGCTGGCGTTGAGCGGAAGCCCGGCGAGCGCGACGACAGCCGAGGGCACCATGTACGACGGCAGCGCGGCGCGGGCGTGGGTCAGCACCGCGGCCTCGTCGACGGTCTCCCCCGGCGCGGCGACCACATGGGCGACCAGCCGGTCACCGGTCGCGCCACGCACCACCGAGACCGCGGCCTGCCGCACCCGGGGATGACCGGTCAGCACGGCCTCGATCTCACCGAGCTCCACGCGCTGGCCACGCAGCTTGACCTGGAAGTCGCCGCGGCCCAGATATTCCAGCGCGCCGTCGCGCCAGCGCACGATGTCGCCGGTGCGATAGAGCCTGTCGCCGCCCGTATGGGCGACGAAACGCTCGGCGGTGAGAGCCGGGGCGCCGAGATAGCCGCGCGCCAACTGCGCACCCGCGACGTACAACTCGCCCGCCGCGCCCGGCGGCACCGGCCGCAAGTGCCGGTCGAGTACGTGCACGCGAGTGTTGGCCACCGGAACGCCGATCGGAACCGCCGCCGCGGCGCCGTCGCGCACGGGATGGCCGGTGACCACGGTGGCCTCGGCCGGGCCGTACCAGTTCACCAGCGTGGCGCCGGGCACGGCCGCGGCGAAGGCCGCAGCGGTCTCCCCGGACAACGCCTCACCCGCGGCGAACACCCGCCGCAGCGACGGGTACTCCGCGGCCGGATTCGCGGCCGGTTCCAGGAACGCGTCCAGCATCGACGGCACGAAATGCACCGTCGTGACGGCGTTGTCGATGATGAGGCGGGCCAGGTAGGCAGGGTCGCGATGGCCGTCGGGCGCGGCGATCACGATCGACGCGCCGGTCTGCAACGGCCAGAACAATTCCCAGGCGGAGATGTCGAAGGTGATCGGCGTCTTGTGCAGCACCACGTCGCCGCCGTCGTGCGGATAGGCCGCCTGCGCCCAGCGGAACTGGTTGACCATCTGCCGGTGCGTGATCATCACGCCCTTGGGCCGACCGGTCGAGCCGGAGGTGTAGACGACATACGCGACGGTGTCCGGATACCCGTGCTCCTGCGGCCACGGGCCTTCGTACGGAGCCAGATACAGCGTGTCCACCGCGACCACCGGCACATCGGTCGCGGTGTCGAACGCGTCGGCGGTGGTGGTCAGCACACAGATCGGAGCGGCGCTGCCGAGGACGTACTCGCTGCGCTCGGCCGGGTGGTCCGGATCGATCGGGACGTAGCCGCCACCGGCCCGCAACACCGCGTAGATCGCGACGACCAGATCGATGCCGCGCCGCATGGCCACGGCGACCAGCGTCTCCGGGCCGACTCCCCAGCGCATCAACTCCACGGCAAGGGACCGGACGCGCGAGTCGAGTTCGGCGTAGCTGAGCACGGTCTCGCCGAAGCGCACCGCCTGCGCGTCCGGCGTGCGCGCCACCTGCGCGTCGAACAGCGTCGGCAATGTCGCGTCGTCGAGGAACTCCGGCACACCGGTGGCGTTGCGCGCGGCCAGTTCGGCGCGCTCGTCGTCCAGCAGCGCGTCGACCTCGCCGACGCGCGCCTGCGGGGTGGTCACGAAACGGTCGATCAGCGCCGCGAGCCGCTGCGCGAGAGCACGCGCCGCCGGTTCGCCGGTCACGTCGCGCAGGTACTTCACCGAGACGCGCAACCGGCTGTCCAGCACCACCATCACCGTGAACGGATAGTGGGTGCCGTTGACCGCGCCGACACCGGTGACGTTCATGCCGTCGATGGCGCCGGCCTGGTCCAGCCCCTCCCGGTCCACCGGGAACGACTCGAACACGACCAGCGAGTCGAACAACCCCTCCACGCCGACGGCTTCCTGGATGTCGCTCAGGCCCAGGTAGTGGTAGTCCAGCAGCGCGGCCTGCTCGGCCTGCAACCGGCGCAGCACCTCGCTCAGCGTGCTTGTCGCGTCCAGGCGCACCCGCACCGGGATCGCGTTGAGGAACAGACCCACCATCGCCTCGACGCCGTCGAGTTCGGGCGGCCTGCCCGACACGGTGGCGCCGAAGACGACGTCGTCGCGGTCGACGGTGCGTCCGATCAGCAGACCCCAGGCCGCCTGCACCACGGTGTTCACCGTGACGCCGAGCCCCGAGGCGAGCCGGGTCAGCGCGGTGGTGTCGGCCTGCGACAGCTCGAACCCGACTTCGCCGACGCCCGAGGAGATCTCGCGGCCCGGGTCGACCGGCGCCAACGGCGTCGGCTCGGTGATTCCGGCCAGCGCACCGCGCCACGCGGCGCGGGCCGCTTCGGTGTCCTGCGCGACCAGCCACGCCAGGTAGTCGCGGTAGGGCGGCACCGCAGGCAGGTGCCGGGAGTTACCGCCGAACGCGTACAGCGTGAGCAGATCCTTCATCAGCAGCGGCATGGACCAGCCGTCGATGAGAATGTGGTGACTGGTGACCAGCAGGTGGTAGCGAGCGGCGGCGGAACGGATCAGCGCGAAACGCAGCAGCGGGGCGGTCCGCATGTCGAAGTGGTCGGCCAGATCCGCCGCCTCGATCCGCTCCAGCTCGGCGGCTGCCGCCGCCGGTTCCAAGTGGCACAGATCGATCAGCCGCCACGGCACCTCCAGCGCATCCTGCACGATCTGCACGGGCTTGCCCTCGCTGTCGTCGGCGAAGGCGACCCGCAGGTTGTCGTGCCGGTCCAGCACCGCCTGCGCGGCCGCCCGCATCCGGTGGGCGTCCACCGCGCCGCCGAGATCGAGCACGAACTGAGTGGTGTAGACGTCCACCGAGTGCTCCGCGAGCAGGGCGTGGAACAGCATGCCCGATTGCAGCGGCGTGAGCGGCCAGGCGTCGGACAGGTCCGGGTAGGCGCGCGTGAAGCGATCGATATCGGGCTGCTTGAGCCGCACCAGCGGGAAGTCCGACGGGGTGAAGCCGCCCGCGTCCGGGCGCAGGCCGTGCTCGGCCAGGCCGCCGAGTGCGCGAATCCAATGCTCGGCGAAGGTTTTCGCGTCCTCGCCGCGGAATGCCGCGGCGGCGAAGTCGAACCGGGCGAGCAAGCCCTCGTCCGTGGCGTCGACGGTGAGCACGAGCAGTAGATCGTCGGACGGGATGTCGGTGTGCACCCGCGCCGGGCGCAGATCCCGGTAGCGCAGCGCGAACCGGCCGCGCCCGAGACCGCGCAGTTCGGCGGCGGTCTCGGCGTTGAGGTGGCGCAACAGGCCGTAGCCGACACCGTGCGATGGCACCGCTCGCCGCAGCTCCTTGATCTGCGCGATCGCCGTGCCCGCCGCCGGACCGCCGATCAGGGCGTCATCGATGTCGATCCTGGTCAGCCGCAATGGCAGCGGGAATTCGGTGACGAAGCCGCCCACCGTGCTCTCCGCGTCGGCCCCGGTGGCCGCGCGACCGTCGGCGGGCAGCCGCACGACCGAACCGATGGCGCGGGTGACGGCCTCTCCCGCGGAGGTCCGCAAGGCCAGCGCCAGCGCGGTGAGCAGGATGTCGTCCACCCCGGCGTGGTACGCCTCGGCGGCCGCGGCGACGGCCTCCGCGCCCTCCGCGGTGATCGTCAGCGACACCCGGCTGCGTGCGCGCAGATCCCGGCCGTCGGAGCCGGCACCCTCCGGGACCGTGCCCAGTGCCCGTCGCCACCAATCCATTTCGGCTACGGTGCCCGGATCGTGCGCCGCCGCCGACAAGGTTCGGACGAGCGTGCCGAGACCGGATTCGGGGCCCGCGGGCGCGGCGTGGCGTGCCCGGTTCCAGCGGGCGGTGAGCTGGTCGACGATGGCCCGCCAGGAGACGTCGTCCACCACGAGGCTGCTGGCGACGACGATGAGCGTGGATCGGCCCTCCGGACCGCCGGTGAGCACGAAGTAGATGTTGCGGCCCTGCTCGGGATCGAGGGCGGCCGCGACCGCCTGCACCACGTCGTCGATGGGCAGCGACGTCTCGCCACGCTGCGGGTCCAGCCTGCGGAACGCCTCGCCGGTACGTTCGGCCGCCGGGGGAATGCGCAGCGACGCGGCGCCTTCGTCGTCGTAGCGCACCTGCACCCACAGCATGGGATGCTGGTCGAGCACGGCGGTCACCGCGCCGTGCACCGTCTCCACGGGGCAGGTCTCGGGGACGTCCAGTGCGACGGCTCGCACTTCGATGCCCTCGTCCAGCATCCGCGCGGCGTGGGGCGTGAGCGGTAGTTCGCCCGCCTCGTCGCCGGGGCCGCCCGCGACGGCGGCGGCGCGGGCCAGTGCGGCGACGGTCCGATGTTCGAAGACGTCGCGCGGCGAGAAACTCACCCCGCGTGCGCGGGACCGGGAGACCACCTGGATGGACACGATGCTGTCGCCGCCGAGGGCGAAGAAGTCGTCGTCCAGGCCGACCCGGTCGACGCCGAGCACCTCGCCGATCACCTCGGCGATCACGAGTTCGGCCGGCGTCCGCGGGGCACGATAGGCGCGCGCGTCCAGCTCGGGCTCCGGCAGGGCCTTGCGATCCAGCTTGCCCACCGGCGTCAGCGGGATCGCGTCGAGCACGACGATCGCCGTCGGAACCATGTACTCCGGCAGCGTGCGCCCGACCCGCTCGGTCAGTACAGCCGGGTCCACCGTGGCATCCCCGGCCGGCAGTACGTAGGAGACGAGCATCGTCGCGCCGGATGGGGTTGCACGCCCGAGGGTCACCGCGAAGCCGACCTCGGGCTGCGCCGCCAGCGCGGCATCGATCTCACCGAGTTCGATGCGGAAGCCGCGCACTTTCACCTGGAAGTCGTTGCGGCCCACGTATTCCACGACCGGCGCGGTCCCGGCGCGACGCCAGCGCACCAAGTCGCCGGTGCGGTAGAGGCGCTCACCGGGCGTGCCGTGTGGGTCGGCCACGAACCGGGCGGCGGTGAGCGCGGGACGTGCGTGGTAGCCGCGCGCGAGCTGGATGCCACCCAGATACAACTCGCCCGTGACGCCTTCGGGTACCGGACGCAGCCTGCTGTCGAGCACCAGCGACCGCATACCGCGGATCGGACCGCCGATCGTGACCGGTTCGCCGGGCCGCAGCGGATCGCTGATGTTGGTCATGATGGTGGTCTCGGTCGGACCGTAGCCGTTGTGGAAATCGCGCTCCGGCACGGTGGTCCACCTGGCCGCCAGATCGGCGGGCACCGCTTCACCGCCCGCCACGACGGTCCGCATCTCCGGCAGCGCGTCCGGGTCGAGCGAGGCGAGCACCGAGGGGGTGAGGAAGGCGTGCGTGACGCGCTCGGCGCGGATCAGTTCGGCCAGCTCCTCGCCACCGAAGGTCAGCGGCGGCGCCACCACGAGCCCGCCCGCGGCGCCGAGCGCGAGCAGCAGTTCCAGCGTCGACGCGTCGAACGAGGGCGACGCGAACGCCAGAGCGCGGGCGGACGGATCGAGCCGGTAGCGCTCCACCTGCTCGGCGCTGAAATTCGCCAGGCCGGCATGGGTGATCACGACACCCTTCGGCAGACCGGTCGAGCCCGAGGTGTAGATCACGTACGCGGCGTTGCCCGCGCGCAGCGCTGCGCGCAGTTCGGCGGGTTGCAACGGCTGCTCGGAACGCACGGCGACGTCGTGGGTGAAGTCGGGATCGTCCAGGGCGACCCATGTGCCGTCGGAGAGGACGGGCAGATTCTCCAGCTCCGCGGTGAGCGTCACGCCGAGCGCCACGCCGGAATCGGCGACCATGTGCGCGATGCGGTCGGCCGGATAGGCCGGGTCGATCGGGACGAACGCCGCCCCGGTCTTGGCCACCGCCCACAGGGCCAGCACGGCTTCCACCGAACGACGGAGCGCGATGGCGACCGGTACCTCCGGCCCCGCGCCGCGGTCGATCAGCGCGCGCGCCAATTGCGCGGACGCCGCGTCGAGTTCGGCGTAGCTGAAGGTGCGGTCGTCGGCGACCACGGCGACACCGGCCGGGTTCGCGGCGACGGCGGCGGCCATCAGGTCCGGCAGCGTGCGCGGCGGCACGGCGGGTGCGCCGGTACGGGCGATCAGGTCGGCGCGCTCCGCGTCGTCCAGGATCTCCAGATCGCCGACGGCGGTGCCGGGATGCCGGACGATCGCGGACAGGACGCGACGGAACCTGCGACCGAATTCGACGACGGTCCGATCGTCGAACAGGTCGCGGGCGTAGGTGAATTCGGCGGCGATCCCGGCTTCCGCGCCCGACTCGGTGCGCTGCTCGCGCATGGTCAGCAGCAGGTCGAACTGAGCGGTGTCGGCGGCCGGGTCGAGCGCCGTGAAGCTCAGACCGGGTAGTTCGAAGCTGGTGGCGGATAGGTTCTCGAACGACAGAGCCACCTGGAACAGCGGGTGGCGACCGGCCGAGCGTTCCGGGTCGAGCGCCTCGACCAACCGCTCGAACGGGAGGTCGGCGTTGGCGAAGGCGCGCAGATCGGTTTCCCTGGTGCGGGTCAGCAGTTCGGTGAAGCCGAGATCGGGCGCGACCCGGGTGCGCAGCACCAAGGTGTTGACGAACATACCGATCAGGTCGTCGATTTCGGGCTCGCCGCGGCCCGCGACGGGCGTGCCGATGGCGACGTCGTCGGTGCCGGACATTCGAGCCACGAAGACCGCGAACGCGGTGTGCACCACCATGAACAACGTCGCGTTGTGCTGCCGCGCGAGGTCGGCCAGCGCCGCGTGCACGTCGGCGTCGACGACGAAATCGGTACGGCCGCCGGCGAAGGATTGGACGGGCG
The DNA here is from genome assembly GCF_040642815.1 of Nocardia sp. NPDC047648. Taxonomy (NCBI): domain Bacteria; kingdom Bacillati; phylum Actinomycetota; class Actinomycetes; order Mycobacteriales; family Nocardiaceae; genus Nocardia; species Nocardia sp. NPDC047648. The sequence continues at coordinate 147,410 of NZ_JBEYSX010000018.1, forward strand.
GGCGCGGGCGGTCCGCGGGCAGGTTCAGTTCGTCGGGCAGGTCGGCGAGTTCGGTTGTCCAGTAGGCCAGTTGCGCGCCCACCGGCGACTCGGGATCGTCGTCCGCGCCGAGCGCCTCGCGCTGCCACAGCGCGTAGTCGGCGTACTGGACCGGCAGCGGCGCCCAGGACGGCTCGCGGCCGCCGCTGCGCGCCACGTAGGCCAGCATCAGATCCCTGGTCAGCGGTCCCATCGACCAGCCGTCGGCGCTGATGTGGTGCGCGACGAAGACCAGCACGTACTCGGTGCCGGCGAGCTGGAACAGCCGCGTGCGGAACGGCACCTCGGTGGTCACGTCGAATCCGGCGGCGACGATCCGCTGCGCCTCGAGCGCGAGGTCCTCGTCACCGAGTTGCACGGGCGCCAGATCCACCGGCACCTCGTGCGGAGCGAGGATTCGCTGCACCGGGCCGTCCGGCGTCTGCGGGTAGATCGTGCGCAGGATCTCGTGCCGCGCGACGATGTCGGCGACGGCGTCCTGCAACGCGGCCACGTCCAGGTCGCCGGACAAGCGGATGGCGGCCGGGATGTTGTAGACCGAGGCCGAGGTGTCGAACTGGTTGAGGAACCACATGCGCTGCTGGGCGAACGACAGCGGGACGCGGTCAGGACGCGGTCCGGCGATCAAAGGGGTGCGCTTGCCCGCACCGAAACCCCGTTCGACCTTCGTGGCGAGTCCGGCCACGGTCGCCGCCTCGAACAGCACCCGCACCGGGACACGAGCGTCCAACGCCGCACCGATACGCGCCGCGACCTGCGTCGCCAACAACGAATTACCACCGAGCGCGAAGAAATCATCATCCGCACCCACACGCTCGACACCCAGCACCTCGGCATACACCGACGCCACGATCTCCTCGATCGGAGTCGACGGCGCACGGAAAACCTGAACCTCGAACTCCGGCTCCGGCAACGCCTTACGATCCAACTTCCCGTTCACATTCAACGGCAAAGCATCCAACACCACGAACGCCGACGGCACCATGTACGACGGCAACACAGCAGCCAGCTCCGACCTCACCCGCGCCACATCAACACCCGCACCGGCACCGCCAGCAGCCGCAGCCCCAGCAGCGGCATCGGCATCGGCATCGGCATCGGCATCGGCATCGGCATCGGCATCGGCATCGGCACGACCATCAGACCCAGCACCAGAGGGCACCAAGTAGGCCACCAAACGATCACCGGTCTTCGGATCCGACTTCGCAACCACCGCCGCCTGCGCGACCTCCGGCAACGCGAGCAACGCCGCCTCGATCTCACCCAACTCGATACGGAAACCACGAATCTTCACCTGGAAATCCGTACGACCCCGATACTCGAGCTCACCGCGACCATTCCACGCGACCAGGTCACCCGTGCGATACATCCGAGCACCCGACTCGAACGGATTCGCCACGAACCGATCCGCCGTGAGATCGGCGCGACCGAAGTAACCACGCGCCAACTGCGCACCCGCGAGGTACAACTCACCGGAAACACCCACCGGAACCGGACGCAAACGCCCATCCAGCACATACACCCGACTGTTCCACTCCGGCGCACCAATAGGCACCGAAACCCGGTCGGCATCACCGACACGGTGGCTGGTGACCGACACCGCCGCCTCAGTCGGACCATACAGATTGAACAACTCCGTGCGCGGATTCTCCCGCAGGAACCGCTGCGCCACCGATCCCGGCAGAGCCTCACCGATCGCCAGCACCCGGCGCGGCGACCAGCCCCCGGTGTCCGTGGTCGCCCGGTGCACGAGCAGCGCGTCGAGCATCGACGGCACCACATGCAAAGTGGTGACCGACTCGCGCGCCATCAAATCGTTGAGATACGCGGGATCCCGATGGCCATCAGGCGCGGCGATCACCAGACGGCCACCGCATACCGCGGCCGACCAGAACTCCCACACCGACAGGTCGAACGTGGCCGCTGTCTTCAGCAGCACCGAGTCGTGCTCGGCCAGCTCGAATTCGGCCGCTTTCCAGAGCAACTGGTTCACGATCGCCGAGTGCGGCACCGCGACGCCCTTCGGGCGCCCGGTCGAACCCGACGTGAAGATGACGTAAGCCGTGTTCTCCGGCCGAACGGGCGTGATGCGCTCGGAATCGGTGATCGGCACGCTGGCGACCGCGCTCAATTCCAGGTCTTCCAGCCGCACCACCGGCGCGACGTCGGTATCGAAATCCGACTCGGTATTGCTCAACACACAGACCGGGGCGGCGGCGGAGAGGATGTAGTCGGTTCGCTCGGTGGCTTGGTCGGGGTCGATCGGTACGTACGCCCCACCGGCCTCGGCCACCGCGTACATCGCCACCACCAGATCCACCGATCGGCGGAACGCGAGCGCGACCCTGCTCTCGGCGCCGACACCCACCGAGATCAGGTAGCGGGCTAGTCGATTGACCCGCGCCGACAGTTCCGCGTAGCTCAGCTCGACGCGTTCGCCGTCGGGCAGGTCCGCGACCAGCGCGACCGCTCCCGGCGTCGCCGTGACGGTCCCGCGCAGCAACGATCCCAGTGTCGCGATGGAATCCACCGGATGGGCGGTGTCGTTCCAGCGCGCCAGCACGTCGTGCCGTTCGGCGTCGGCGAGCAGTTCGATGTCCCCGACCGCGACGTTCGCGTCGGCGACCACGGCCGCGAGGATGCGCGAGAACCGCGCCGCGAAACCTTCCACCGTCGACCGATCGAACAAATCCGTCGCATACGTCAAGAACCCACCGATACCAGCGGCCGCACCCGACTCCTCGTAGGCGTCACCGACAATCAAATGCAGATCGAACTGCGACACATCCACATCGGCATCCACACCCGCCACCGACAAACCCGGCAACTCCAACACCGCACGCGCCACATTCTGAAACGACAACCCCACCTGGAACAACGGATGACGCGCCGTCGACCGCGACGGATTCAACACCTCCACCAACCGCTCGAACGGCACATCCGCATGCGCGAACGCAGCCAGATCCGCTTCGCGCTGACGGGCGAGGACATCCGCGAACGACTCACCACCATCGATCCTCGACCGGAACACCACCGTGTTGACGAACATCCCGATCAAATCATCGAGTTCACGCTCACCACGACCCGCCACCGGCGTACCAACAGCAATGTCATCCGACCCCGACAGCCGGGCCAACAACACCGCGAACGCCGTATGCACCACCATGAACAACGTCGCACCATGCCCACGAGCGAGTTCGATCAACCCCGCATGCGTCGCCGCATCCACCTCCACAGCCACCCGAGCCCCGGCCAACGACGCCACCACCGGACGCGGCCGATCAATCGGCAACTCCAGCAAATCCGGCACACCAGCCAACTCCGCATGCCAAAACGCGATCTGCCGAGCCGCGATCGACCCCGGATCAGACTCATCCCCCAACACAGCACGCTGCCACAACGCGTAATCCGCGTACTGCACCCGCAACGGCGACCACCCCGGCGACTCACCAGCCACCCGCGCCGAATACGCCACCATCACATCCCGCACCAACGGACCCATCGACGACGCATCCGCCGCAATATGATGCACCACCACCGCGAGCACATGCTCCTGCGGCGCATCCGCGATCCGCAGCAGCCGCACTCGGACGGGCACTTCGTCGGTCACATCGAAGGGTGCCGCCGCGAGCGTGTACACCTCGTGCGCGACCTCGGCCGCCCCGATCGGATGGACGGCCACATCCAACGCCACCTGTCGCGCCGCAAGCACCACCTGCACCGGACCCTCCGGGGTCTCCGGATACACCGTGCGCAGCACCTCATGCCTGCCCACCACGTCGTGCAACGCCGCACCCAGCGCCACCACATCCAACGCACCGGTCAGCCGCAGCGCGAACGGCAAGTTGTAAGCCGCCGAACCGATCCGCTCCCCAGCATCATCGGACTGATCGAACCGATTGAGAAACCACATCCGCCGCTGCGCCAATGACAACGGCAACTTCTCCGGCCGAGCGATACTGCCCAACTCCACCCGGCGCTCACCATGGGTCTCCGACTCCAACGCCGCCGCCAACGCCGACACCGTCGGCGCCTCGAACAGGGTCCGAACCGGCACCCGCGCATCCACCGCCGCGCCCAAACGAGCCACCACCTGCGTGGCAACCAGCGAATTACCGCCCAGCGCGAAGAAATCATCATCCGCGCCCACCCGGCCCAACCCGAGCACCTCGCCGAACACACCGGCCACGATCTCCTCGACCGCCGTCTCGGGCGCACGGAATTCCCGCGCGGTGAAGGTCGGTTCGGGTAGTGCCTTGCGATCGAGCTTGCCGCTGGGATTCAACGGCAAGGCATCCAGCACGACGACCGCCGCCGGAACCATGTAAGCGGGCAGCGTCGCACCGATCGCTGCCCGCAATTGGTCCTGCTCGATCGATTGCCCCGGCGCGGGAACAACGTAGGCGACCAATTGGTCGCCCAGCGACGAGGCCACGACGAGGGCCACGGCCTGGCTCACCGACGGCTGCGCCAGCAGCGCCGTCTCGATCTCACCCAGCTCGATCCGCTGACCGCGGAACTTCACCTGGAAATCGGTCCGGCCGAGATAGTCGAGCCGATGCGGCAGCACGTCGGTCGGGGCGCGCCAGACCACCAGGTCACCGGTGCGGTACATCCGCTCCCCGTTGCCGAACGGGTCGGCGACGAACCGGTCGGCGGTGAGATCGGGACGCCGCACATAGCCGCGAGCCAATTGGTCACCGGCGAGATACAGCTCGCCCGGAACGCCGGTCGGCACCGGTTGCAGACGCGAATCCAGCACGTACACCTGGGTGTTCCACTGCGGGACGCCGATCGGCACGGACCGCTCGTGCACGGCGGTCGCGGGCCAGTAGGTCACCGAGACCGCCGCCTCGGTGGGGCCGTAGAGGTTGTGCACGGCGGCGTCGGTCACGGCACGCACCGCGGCGACGGTCTCCGGTGGCAGCGCCTCGCCGATCACGAAGATGTCGCGCAAGGTGGGGCACGAGCCGGGGGCGGTGTGCGCGGCGAAGACCGTCAGCATGGACGGCACGAAGTCCGTCACCGTCACGCCCTGGGAAGCAATGGTTTCCGCGACGTACGCGGGGTCACGGTGACCGTCGTGCGTGGCGACCACGAGCTTCGCGCCCACACGCAGCGGCATGAAGTAACCCCACAGCGAGACGTCGAACGTCGTCGCCGTCTTCTGCAGGTACACGTCATCGGCGTCGAGCGGATACGCCGCGAGCATCCAGTTGATCTGGTTCTGGATGGCGAAGTGCGAAACCGCCACGCCCTTGGGGCGGCCGGTCGACCCCGATGTGAAGATCACGTAGGCCGGATGGTGCGGCAACACGGGACGTATCAGTTCGTCGGGAAGCACCGGGGCGTCGTCGAATCGATTCGGGTCCAGAGCGTCCAGCAGCAGCACCGCAGTGCCCTCGGGCAAGTCGACCGCGTCGGTGGAGGTCGTGAGCACACAGACCGGCTGCGCCGTTTCGAGGATGTGGGCGATGCGTTCGGCCGGATGATCCGGATCCAACGGCACATAAGCCCCACCCGCCGCCACGATCGCATACATCCCCACCACAAGATCCAACGAACGCCGAACCGCCAACCCCACCAACGACTCCGCACCCACACCCTGCGAAATCAACAACCGCGCCAAACGATTCACCCGCGCATCGAACCCACGATACGAAAGCTCGACACCCTCGCACACGAGAGCGATCTCGTCCGCGTACGCCTCCGCCGCCCGCCGGTAGCCGTCGAGCAGCAACTCGGCCGGCACGGGATACCGGGTGTCGTTCCACTCGTGCAGGATGCGTTCGCGCTCCACGGGAGCGAGCAGATCGATCGCGCCGATCGGCTGATCCGGGTCGGCGACGGCGATGGCCAGCAGCCGATCCAGCCGCCAGGCGAACTCGGCGATCGTCCGCTCGTCGAACAGGTCGGTGGCGTAGGTGAACCCCGCGGTGAAGCCCGCGGCCTCTCCCTCGGTGTCGGGCACCACGGTCAATTGCAGATCGAATTTCGCGACCGCGCCGTCGAACTCGAGGACGCGAGCGGACAGTCCGGGCAGCGCTATCTCGGGCCTGCTCATGTTCTGGTAGAACAGCGCCACCTGGAACAGCGGGTGATGCGCCTGCGACCGCACCGGGTCCAGCACCTCGACCAACCGCTCGAACGGCAGTTCGGCGTGCGAGAACGCGCCGAGATCGGTTTCCTTCGTCCGGGCGAGCAGCGCACGGAACGACGCGCCGAGGTCGATCCGGGTGCGCAGCACCAGCGTGTTGACGAACATGCCGATCAGCGCGTCGAGTTCCCGTTCTCCACGGCCCGCCACGGGCGTGCCGACGGTGATGTCGTCGGTGCCGGTGAGCCGGGCGAGCAGCACCGCGAGCGCGCTGTGCACCACCATGAACTCCGAGACGCCCGCGCTGTGCGCCAGTTCGGCGATACCTCGGTGCACCGCGGCGTCCACGGCGAAGGTGTACTCCGCGCCCCGGCCGGAGGCGACGGACGGGCGCGGCCGATCCGAGGGTAGGTCGATCCGGTCCGGGATGCCCGCCAAGGCGCGCCGCCAGTAGGCGATCTGAGCCGCGGCCACCGAATCGGGGTCGTTCTCGTCACCGAGCATCGCGCGCTGCCACAGCGTGTAGTCCGCGTACTGCACCGGCAGCGGTCTCCAGGACGGCCTCGCCCTGTTGCGCCGGGAGAGGAACGCGCTCAGCAGATCCCGCAGGAACGGCGCGACCGAAGCACCGTCGGCGGCGATGTGGTGCACCACCACGACGACCACGTGATCGTCGGGGCCGATCTCGGCCAGCGCGACGCGCAGCGGCACCTCCGCCGCGACATCGAAACCGGTCGAGGCGAATTCACGCAGCCAGGCCGTCAGCTCGTGCTCGGCGACGGGCTTCGGCGTGAGGTCGGGAACGGCTTGCGCGGCGGGCAGCACGACCTGGTAACCGGTACCGTCCACCGCCGGATACACCGTCCGCAACGTCTCATGACGCTCGACCACATCCGCGACCGCCGCCTGCAACGCCGCCACATCCAACACACCCGACAACCGCACCGCGAACGGAATATTATTCGCCGCCGACCCGGTATCGAACTGATTCAAAAACCACATCCGCCGCTGCGCCAACGACAACGGCACCCGCTCCGGACGCTCCACCGCCACCAACGCGCGCCGGTCCCCCGCGCCCTTCAACGGCTCCAGCCGCGCCGCCAGCGCGGCCACGGTGGGGCTCTCGAAGATCAGCCGTGCGGGCACCCGGGCCGCGATGGCGGCGCCCAGCCGGGCCGCGACCTGCGTCGCGATCAGCGAATTGCCGCCCAGCTCGAAGAAGTCGTCGTCCGCGCCGACCGGCGCGCCAGGCCCGAGCACTTCGGCGAACACCTCGCCGGCCAGCTCTTCCAGCGGGCCTACCGGGGCGCGGAACACCTTGGTCTGCAACCGCGGTGTGGGCAGCGCGTCGCGGTCGAGCTTGCCCACCGGGGTCAACGGGATCTCGTCCAGCACCATGACCACCGTCGGCACCATGTGCGCGGGCAGGCTCTGCTGCGCGAAGGCGGCCAGTTCCGCCGCGTCGGCGGCCATCCCGGGCACGGCGTGCACATAGGCGACGAGAATGGTGACGCCGCTGTCCAGGTGGTGCCCCACGGTGACCGCGAAGTCGACCGTCTCGTGCGCGGCCAGCACCGCGTCGATCTCGCCCAGCTCGATCCGGAAACCGCGAATCTTCACCTGGAAGTCGTTGCGGCCCATGTATTCCAACTCGCCGTTCGGCGTCCAGCGCACCAGGTCACCGGTGCGATAGAGGCGGGAGCCGTGCACATCGAAGGGGTTCGCCACGAAGCGGGACGCGGTCAGTCCGGGGCGCTCATGGTAGCCGCGGGCCAGCTGCGCACCACCGATGTACAGCTCGCCGACCACACCGCTCCGCACGGGCACCAGCCGCTCGTCCAGCACGTATTCCGTGACGGCCCGGATCGGCGCGCCGATGGTCACCGGTTCCCCGGGCACCAGCGGCGCGCTGATGTTCGTCATGATCGTGGTCTCGGTCGGGCCGTACCCGTTGAAGAACTCACGGGTCCGCCCACCCGACACCGGTAGCACCCAGCGCCGTACCAGTTCCGGCGGGCACGCCTCGCCACCGGCCACCACCACGCGCAGCTCGTCCAACCCGGCCGGGTCCACCGAGGCGAGCGCGGCGGGCGTCACGAACGCGTGGGTGACCGCCTCCCTGCGCACCAGGGACGCGAATTCCTCGCCGCCGAACACCGTGGGCGACGCGACGACCATGGTGGCCGCGCCACCGAGCGCCAGTAGCAACTCCAGTACCGACGCGTCGAACGACGGCGAGGCGAAATGCAACGTTCGCGACGCACTCGTCACCCGATACCGATCACGCTGCTCGGCACAGAAACTCGCCAAACCCGCCTGGGTGACCACCACGGCTTTGGGCTTGCCGGTGGAGCCGGAGGTGTAGATGACGTAGGCCGGATGCTCCCCGCGCAGCGGGCGCACCCGATCGGTGTAGGTCACCGGATCGGCCGGGAACTCCTCGAGCCGCCGCGCGCACTCGGCGGAGTCGATCGAGAACCACTCGACCCGGTCCGGCAGCTCGGCGCGGACCTCCTGGACGGTCAGCCCGAAGACCGCGCCGGAGTCCTTCACCATGTGCTCGACCCGATCGGCCGGATAGTTCGGATCCACCGGCACGAACCCCGCACCCGTCTTGGCCACCGCCCACACCGCGACCACAGACTCCACCGAACGCGGAACACCGACAGCGACCAGATCCTCCGGACCCACCCCCCGATCGATGAGCAACCGCGCCAACCGCGTGGACCGTTCGTCCAGTTCGGCATAACTCAGCTGGGCGAGGGTGCTGGTCGCGTCGCCGAACACCACGGCCGCGCCGCTCGGGTTCGCCTCGACGGCCGTGGCCATCAACTGGGGCAGGGTGGTGACGCGGGGGCGGCGGGTGCGGGTCGGGCGCACGCGCGCCGGGCGGGTCATCGGCGCACCGCTTCCGCAGTTTCGTCACACCGCTGCCCGACCGCCCGAACCATCGTGCTGCCTCACCCTGTCTATCGTCGCCACACGCACGTCACCATGCTCCCCGCGCTGTGATCATCGAGCGCGCGCATGCCGATCGTTACCGAACCGTCGGCGCACGCCGAGCGCGACCGGCCACGACCCGTGGGGTTCCGGGCCGCGGGAACGGACGCGTATGACGAGTGCCGGGGACGATTATTCCCTGCCGACGCCGGATTCGGGTCGCGGCGTCGGCAGGGACGATCAACGGCGGCCGTCGAGCAGAGCGGCCAGCTGCGGACCGATCACCGCCAGCGCCTCCGGCGCGGCCATCCGAGCATGGGTGACCTCGACCGGGCGGTCGACGACCATGCCTTGGACATACGGCCACCAGTCCGCCGCGGCGGCGCGCAACTCGTCGGCGGGATCGGCGACGGCCGCGCTGAAGTACTGCACGGTGCCGCGGAAGACGCCGGGCCGGTGCTCGGCGATCAGCTCCGCCGAGCGGACCGCGCTGCGGTAGATCCGGCGCAGCCGTTCCGGCGTCACCGCCACCAGATCCGCCGGGATCATGGCGTGCAGCGCAGCCAACGACTCGTCGTCGAGTTCGTAGACATCATCGCCCTCGGCAGCCGCCGTACCGAGGCCGAGTTCGGCCAGTGCGCCGCGCACCGCGGCGCGGAAACCGACGACGTCCGGATTCGGATGGCTGTCCATCATGGCCAGCAGCTCCACCTGCTCGCCCGCCTCCTGCAACGCGGTGGCGATGGCATGGGCCAGCACACCGCCGAGCGACCAGCCGAGCAACCGGTACGGGCCCTGCGGTTGCACCGCCTTGATCTCCGACAGGTAGCGCTCGGCCAGCTGTGCGAGCGAACCGGGCAGTTCGCCGTCTTCCGACAGCGCGGGCGATTGCAGGCCGAAGATCGGCTGCTCGGCGGGCAGGAACTGGGCCAGGCCCGCATACGACCAGGCCAAGCCGTACATCGGATGCAGGCAGAACAGCGGGGCCGCCGATCCGCTCGCGCGGATCGGCAGCAGCACGTCCAGCGCGGCGGTGGCGTCGGCGTCACCGGCGTCGATGCGGGCGGCCAAGCCCGCCACCGTCGCGTCGGTGAAGAACCACTGCACGCGCACCGTCGCTCCGGTCGCCTCCCGCAGCCGCCCGACCACCTGTGCCGCGAGCAGCGAGTTGCCGCCGAGGCCGAAGAAGTCGTCATCCAGGCCGACCCGCTCGGCGCCGAGCAGTTCGGCGAACGCGCCTGCCACCGCTTGCTCGGTGACCGTCTGCGGCGCCCGGTAGGCGACGGCGCTGTTGACCTCCGGGGCCGGCAACGCGCGGCGGTCGAGTTTCCCGTTCGGGGTCAACGGCAACGTCTCCAGCACCACGATCGCGTCGGGCACCATGTAACCGGTGAGGAACCGGGCGACGTCGGTCCGGACCGCGGCGGGGTCGATGGTCACGCCGGTGTCGGGGACCACGTACCCGATCAAGCGTTCACCGGTGTGCTGGTCCTCGCGGACCAGCGCCACCGCCTGGCTCACTCCCGGACACCGCAACAGCGCCGCTTCGATCTCGCCGAGCTCGATACGGAACCCCCGCAGTTGCACTTGCTGGTCCCCGCGCCCGGCGTACTCGAGCACCGCGTCCTCGCCGTGCACACGCCAGCGGCCGATATCGCCGGAGCGGTACATCCGCGCACCCGGCGCACCGAACGGATCGGCCACGAACCGGGCCGCGGTCAACCCCGGCCTGCCCAGATAACCCCGCGACAACTGCCCACCCACGACATGGATCTCCCCGGCCACCGCCACCGGCACCGGATGCAAACGCCCATCGAGCACATACGCACCCAGCCCCGCGATCGCCCGCCCGATCACACTCGCGCTCTCACCCGCATGCTGCGGCTCCATTTCCAGGAACGACACATGCACCGTGGTCTCGGTGATGCCGTACATGTTCACCAACCGAGTAGCCGCGCCGTGGCGTTCATACCAACGCCCCAGCTTGCGCGGATCCAAGGCCTCACCACCGAAGATCACATACCGCAACGCCAGCTCACCCCCGGCCGCGGCCCGGTCGGTCTCGACCAACTGATAGAACGCCGACGGAGTCTGGTTGAGCACACTGACCCGCTCCCGGATCAACAACTCCCGGAACTGCTCGGGCGAGCGGGAAGTCAGATAATCGACCACGACCACACTGCCGCCGTGCGCCAACGCGCACCACAACTCCCACACCGAGAAATCGAACGCATACGAGTGGAACAACGTCCACACATCCTCGCGACCGAACCCGAACAACGGCGCGGTATTGGCCAGCAACTCCACCACATTGCGGTGCGCGACCCCCACACCCTTGGGCACACCGGTCGAACCGGAGGTGTAGATGACATACGCCAAGTTGTCCGGCCGCAACGGCGCCACCCGATCCGCGTCACCCACCGGCGCGTCCGAGAAGTGCTGCGCATCGCCCAACACCACCACCGGCAACCCACCAACCGGTAACCCATCCCGCTGCTCAGCGCTACTCAACACACACACCGGCGCGGCGTCTTCGAGCATGAACTCCAACCGCTGCACCGGATACGTGGTGTCGATCGGCAGATACGCCGCACCCGCGGTCAACACACCCAACAACGCGACCGGCAGCTCCTCGGTACGCGACACCGCCACCGCCACCACCGACTCCGGGCCCGCGCCCTGAGCGATCAACGCCCGAGCCACCCGATTCGCCCGCCGCTGCAACTGCCCGAACGTCAAACTCGTATCACCGAAACGAATCGCGACCGCATCCGGACGCAACCATGCCTGCTCGGCGATCACATCCGGCAAGGTCGCGCCGGGGACCCAGGCGCCCGGCGCATTCCATGCGCTCAGCACCTGATCGCGCTCGCCGGGCGCGAGCACGTCGATGTCGCCCACCACAGCGGTGGCATCGGCCGCGATCGACGTGAGGATACGGCGGAATCGGCTCGCGAAATTCCGTACGGTCGATTCGTCGAACAGGTCGGTCGCGTAGCCGATGACCACCGAAAGACCTTGGTCTCCAGGCTGTTCGGCCAGGGTGATCTGCAAGTCGAACTTGGCCGCCGAGACCTGCGGATCGATGCCGGACACCGTGAGGCCGGGCAACTCGAGCGTCGCCTGCGCCAAGTTCTGCAACACCAGCATCACCTGGAACAGCGGGTGCCGCGCCGCCGAGCGAACCGGATCGAGCAATTCGACCAGACGCTCGAAGGGCAGATCGGCGTGCCCGAACGCGGCGACGTCGGTCCGGCGGACCTCGGCGAGCAACGCGTCGAACGGCGTGCCCGGCTCGACCTCGGTGCGCAGCACCAGGGTGTTGACGAACATGCCGATCAGATCGTCGAGTTCGGCCTCGCCGCGGCCGGCCACCGGGGTTCCGATGGCGATGTCCGAGGTGCCCGACAGCCGGGCCAGCAGCACCGCGAGCGCGGCGTGCACCACCATGAACAGTGTCGAATTATGCCGCTGGGCGAGTTGTTCCAGCTCGGCATGCAGGTCGGCGTCGATGTCGAAGGCGAAGGTGGCCCCCCGATAGGACGCCTGGGCGGGCCGGGGCCGGTCGACCGGCAGCGGCAGTTCGTCCGGCAGTGCCGCGAGCGTGCCGCGCCAGTACTCGGCCTGCTGCGAGATGAGGCTGTTCGGGTCGCTCTCGGAACCGAGCACCTCCCGCTGCCACAGGCTGTAGTCCGCGTACTGGACCGGCAGCGGGGCCATGGCCGGGGCTTCGCCTCTGCTGCGCGCCTCGTAGGCCAGCACCAGATCCCGGGTGAGCGGTCCCATCGACCAACCGTCGGAGCTGATGTGGTGCGCGACGAACGCGAGCACGTGCTCGGTCGGGTCGTCCGCGTTCGCGGATGCGACCTCGAGCAGTTCGACCCGGAACGGGACCTCGGAGGTCACGTCGAAGCCCGCGGCGACGACGGCGGTCACCGCGGCGGCCAGATCGGCCGCGTCGACCCGGGCCGGAGCCAGCCCGATCGGCACCTCGTCCGCCGCGAGCACCTGCTGTACCGGGCCGGTCGGCGTCTGCGGGTAGATCGTGCGCAGAATCTCGTGCCGCGCCACCAGGTCCGCGACGGCCTGTCGCAGAGCGGCCACGTCCAAGTCGCCGGTGAGGCGGATGGCGGCCGGGATGTTGTAGACCGACGACGCCGGATCGAACTGGTTGAGGAACCACATGCGCTGCTGCGCCAGCGACAGCGGAATGCGGTCAGGGCGCGGACCGGCGACCAAGGCTTTACGCCCGCCGGAGCCCGCGTGCTGCTCGACCTTCGTGGCGAGTCCGGCCACGGTCGCCGCCTCGAACAACACCCGCACCGGGACACGAGCGTCCAACGCCGCACCGATACGCGCCGCGACCTGCGTCGCCAACAACGAATTACCACCGAGGGCGAAGAAATCATCATCCACACCGACACGCTCGACACCCAGCACCTCGGCATACACCGACGCCACGATCTCCTCGATCGGAGTCGACGGCGCACGGAAAACCTGAACCTCGAACTCCGGCTCCGGCAACGCCTTACGATCCAACTTCCCGTTCACATTCAACGGCAAAGCATCCAACACCACGAACGCCGACGGCACCATGTACGACGGCAACACAGCAGCCAGCTCCGACTTCACCCGCGCCACATCAACACCCGCACCGGCACCGCCAGCAGCCGCAGCCCCAGCAGCGGCATCGGCATCGGCATCGGCATCGGCATCGGCATCGGCATCGGCATCGGCACGACCATCAGACCCAGCACCAGAGGGCACCAAGTAGGCCACCAAACGATCACCGGTCTTCGGATCCGACTTCGCAACCACCGCCGCCTGCGCGATCTCCGGCAGCGCGAGCAACGCGGCCTCGATCTCACCCAACTCGATACGGAAACCACGAATCTTCACCTGGAAGTCCGTACGACCCCGGTACTCGAGTTCGCCGCGACCATTCCAGGCAACCAGGTCACCCGTGCGATACATCCGAGCACCCGACTCGAACGGATTCGCCACGAACCGGTCCGCCGTGAGATCGGCGCGACCGAAGTAACCACGCGCCAACTGCGCACCAGCCAGATACAACTCACCGGAAACACCCACCGGAACCGGACGCAAACGCCCATCCAGCACATACACCCGACTGTTCCATTCGGGCGCACCAATAGGCACCGACGTCTCGTCGGCGAGGGTGGCACGATGGCTGGTGATCGACACCGCAGCCTCGGTCGGCCCATAAAGATTGAACAACTCGGTGCGGGGATTCCGGCGCAAGAACCGCTGGGCCAACGCCCCTGGCAACGCCTCGCCGATCGCCAGCACCCGCCACAACGAATCCGGCATACCCGCCGCCAGCAGCGCGTCCAGCATCGACGGCACGACGTGCAGCGTGGTGACCCATTCCTGGGCCATGAGTTCGTTGAGGTACGCCGGATCCCGATGACCATCCGGGGAGGCGATGACCAAACGGCCACCACACACCGCCGCCGACCAGAACTCCCACACCGACAAGTCGAACGTCGCCGCCGTCTTCAACAAAACCGCATCAGCCGCATCGAGACCGAACTCGACACTCTTCCACTGCAACTGATTCGCGATCGCACCGTGCGCAACAGCCACACCCTTCGGCCGGCCCGTCGAACCAGACGTGAAAATCACATACGCCGTGTTCTCCGCACGCAACGGCCCAACCCGATCAGCATCCGTGACCGGCTTCGCATCCACACCCGACAAATCCAACTCATCGATACGCACCACCGGCGCGACATCGGTCTCGAACTCCGCATCAGCGTTGGTCAACACACACACCGGTGCCGCCGTCTCCAGGATGTAGCTGGTGCGCTCGGCAGCCTGATCCGGATCCACCGGCACATACGCACCACCGGACTTCGCCACCGCATACATCGCCACGACCAGATCCACCGACCGACGCAACGCCAGAGCCACCCGCGACTCCGGACCCACACCCAACGAAATCAGATGCCGCGCAAGACGATTGATTCGCGCATCGAGTTCGGCGTAGGTCAGCTCGACCCGCTCACCGTCGATCGAATCGGCGACGAGCGCCGTGGAACGCGGGTCCGCCGCCACGCTGGCGTCGAGCAGCGAGACCAGGGTCGCGCCCGCATCCACGGACTGCTCGGTGGCGTTCCAGCGCGCCAGCACGTCGTGCCGTTCGGCATCGGCCAGCAACTCGAGATCGCCGACCGCGGCGTTCGCGTCCGCCACCACGGACGTCAGGATGCGGGAGAATCGTGCCGCGAAACCTTCTACAGTGGTTCGATCGAAAAGGTCGGTCGCGTACGTCAGGAACCCGCCGATACCCGCAGGCGCACCCGACCCGTCATACGCATCACCGACGATCAAATGCAGATCGAACTGCGACACATCCAGATCGGCGTCCACACCGGACACCGTCAAACCCGGCAGCTCCAACGCCGTCCGCGCGATGTTCTGGAACGACAAACCCACCTGGAACAACGGATGACGCGCCGTCGACCGCGGCGGATTCAACACCTCCACCAACCGCTCGAACGGCACATCCGCATGCGCGAACGCCGCCAGATCGGTTTCGCGCTGCCTGCCGAGCAGGCCGACGAACGACTCATCGGGCTCGAACCGCGTCCGGAACACCACGGTATTGACGAACATGCCGATCAAGTCATCGAGCTCACGCTCACCACGACCCGCGACGGGTGTGCCGATGGCGATGTCGTCGGAGCCCGACAACCGAGCCAGCAACACCGCGAACGCCGTATGCACCACCATGAACAACGTGGCGCCGTGGGCACGAGCCAAATCCACGAGCCCCGCGTGGGTCGCGGCATCGATCTCGACATCCACCCGAGCACCGGCCAGCGAGGCCACCGCAGGTCTGGGTCGGTCGGTCGGCAACTCCAGCAAGTCCGGGACACCGGCGAGTTGCTCACGCCAGAAGCCGATTTGCCGGGCAGCGATGGATGCCGGATCGGACTCGTCTCCCAGCACCGCCCGCTGCCACAGCGCGTAATCCGCGTACTGCACCCGCAACGGCGACCACGCCGGTGCGTCGCCCGAGGTGCGCGCCGCGTAGGCGACCATCACATCCCGCACCAGCGGACCCATCGACGAGGCGTCCGCCGCGATGTGATGCACCACCACCGCGAGCACATACGTGTCGGGCACTCCGTCGACCTCGATGAGCACAGCCCGCAACGGCACCTCGACCGTCACGTCGAACGGAGCCGCCGCCAACGCGTACACGCTGCTCGCCACATCGGACTCGGCCAGCACCCGCGGAGTCGAGTCCAGGGTCACTTGCGCGGCAGGCAACACCACCTGCACCGGACCGTCCGGGGTCTCCGGATACACCGTCCGCAGCACCTCGTGCCGCGCCACCACATCGCGCAGCGCCGCCCCCAACGCGGCCACATCCAACGCACCGGTCAACCGCAAGGCGAACGGCAGATTGTAAGCCGCCGAACCGATCTGCTCCCCGGCATTCGCGGACTGATCGAAGCGGTTGAGGAACCACATCCGCCGTTGTGCCAACGACAACGGCAACTGGTCGGGCCGGGCGATACTGCCCAGCTCCACACCACGCTCGCCGTGTGTGCGTGACTCGAGCGCCGACGCCAGGGAAGCCACCGTCGGCGCCTCGAACAGCGTCCGAACCGGCACCCGCGCACCCACCGCGGCGCCCAAACGAGCCACCACCTGCGTGGCGACCAGCGAATTACCCCCGAGCGCGAAGAAATCGTCATCCGCGCCCACCCGGTTCAGCCCGAGCACCTCACCGAACACCCCCGCCACGATCTCCTCGACCGCCGTCGCAGGCGCACGGAAATGCTTGGTCTCGAACGTGGGCTCGGGCAGAGCCTTACGGTCCAGCTTGCCGCTGGAGTTCAGCGGGAACGCCTCCAACGCCACGATGGCGCCCGGAACCATGTAGGCGGGCAAGGTCTCGCTGATCGCGGACCGCAATGCCTGCGCGTCGATCCGATCGCCCGGCGCGGGGACCACGTAGGCGACGAGCTGATCACCCAGCGACGAGGCCGCGACGAGGGCCACGGCCTGGCTCACCGACGGCTGCGCCAGCAGCGCCGTCTCGATCTCACCCAGCTCGATCCGCTGACCGCGGAACTTCACCTGGAAATCGGTCCGGCCGAGATAGTCGAGCACCGCGTCGTCGGCGTCCTTGCGCCACACGACGAGGTCACCCGTTCGGTACATCCGCTCTCCGTTGCCGAACGGGTCGGCGACGAACCGGTCGGCGGTGAGATCGGGACGCCGCACATAGCCGCGAGCCAACTGGTCACCCGCGAGATACAGCTCACCGGGCACACCCACCGGCACCGGTTGCAACCACGAGTCCAAAACGTAGACCCGGGTGTTCCACTGCGGCAGACCGATCGGCACGGTGCGCTCGTCCGGCGACGCGGGCCAGTAGGTCACCGAGACCGCCGCCTCGGTGGGGCCGTAGAGGTTGTGCACGGCGGCGTCGGACACCGCGTGCATCGCGCCCACGGTCTCCGGCGGCAGCGCCTCGCCGATCACGAAGACGTGTTCGAGCGTCGGGCAACTGCCGGGGACGGTGTGCGCCGCGAAGACCGTCAGCATGGACGGCACGAAGTCCGTCACCGTCACGCCCTGGGAAGCAATGGTTTCCGCGACATACGCGGGGTCACGGTGACCGTCGTGCGTGGCGACCACGAGCTTCGCGCCCACACGCAGCGGCATGAAGTAACCCCACAGCGAGACGTCGAACGTCGTCGCCGTCTTCTGCAGGTACACGTCATCGGCATCGAGTGGGTATTCCGCCAGCATCCACTCGATCTGGTTGTTGATCGCCGCGTGGGACACCGCGACGCCCTTCGGGCGGCCCGTCGACCCCGACGTGAAGATCACGTACGCCGGATGCGCGGGCACCACCGGACGCAGGAGTTCCTCCGCGCGAACCGGGCTGTCGTCGAAGCCGCCGAGATCCAGCGTGTCCACGGCGAGTGCCCGGACGTCATCGGGCAGCGCGGCCGCGTCCGCGCTGGTCGTCACGACGCAGAGGGGGCGAGCGGTGTCCAGGATGTGGGCGATGCGTTCGGCCGGATGATCCGGATCCAACGGCACATAAGCCCCACCCGCCGCCACGATCGCATACATCCCCACCACAAGATCCAACGAACGCCGAACCGCCAACCCCACCAACGACTCCGCACCCACACCCTGCGAAATCAACAACCGCGCCAAACGATTCACCCGCGCATCGAACCCACGATACGAAAGCTCGACACCCTCGTAGGCGACGGCGATCTCGTCCGGATGCGCCTCGACGGCCCGGCGATAACCATCGAGCAGCAACTCGGAGCGGACCGGGTAGCGGGTGTCGTTCCACTCGTGCAGGATGCGATCCCGCTCGACCACGTTGAGCAGGTCGATGCCGCCCAGCGCGCGATCGGGGTCGGTCGCGACCGCGCGCAGCAACCGGTTCAGGCGCGCCGCGAACTCGGCGACCGAACTCTCGTCGAACAGATCGGTAGCATAGGTGAACATGGCGGCCAGGCCCGCGTCCGGACCCTCCTGCGGTGTCACCGTCAGCTGTAGATCGAATTTGGCCGCCGCGCCGTCGAAATCGACCGCGCCGACCGACAGGCCGGGCAGCTCGAGCTGCGCTCGGTCCATGTTCTGGAAGAACAGCGCCACCTGGAACAGCGGGTGATGCGCCTGCGACCGCACCGGGTCCAGCACCTCGACCAACCGCTCGAACGGCAGTTCGGCGTGCGAGAACGCGGCCAGGTCGCGTTCCTTGGTCGCCTCCAGCAGCCCGGCGAACGAGGCCGCCGGGTCCACCGCGGTCCGCAACACCAGCGTGTTGACGAACATGCCGACCAGATCGTCGAGTTCCGCCTCGCCACGTCCGGCGACCGGCGTGCCGATGGTGATGTCGGTGGTGCCGGACAATCGGGCCAGCAGCGCCGCGAAGGCGGTGTGCACCACCATGAACAGCGAGGCGCCGTGGGCCTGCGCGAGTTCGTCGAGCCGGGCCCGGACGGGTGCGTCGACGGTGAAGGTGAAGACGCCGCCGCGCCCGGAGGCCGAGACGGGGCGCGGCCGATCCATGGGGAGGTCGAGCCGATCGGGAATGCCCGCGAGAGCGTCACGCCAGAAAGCGATCTGCGTCGCGGCCACGGAGCGGGGGTCGCTCTCCTCGCCGAGCACGGCGTGCTGCCACAGCGTGTAGTCCGCGTATTGCACCGGCAGCGGGGCCCAGCCGGGCGCCTCGCCCGCGCTGCGCGCGACATAGGCGGTCATCAGGTCGCGTACCAGCGGCGCTATGGACGTACCGTCGGCCGCGATGTGGTGCACGACCACGGCGAGCACGTAATCGTCGGAGCCGATCCGCGCGAGCGAAAGCCGCAGCGGCACCTCGGCCGCGACGTCGAAACCGGCTGCGGCGAAGGCGCCCAGCCAGTCCGGCAATTCTCCGGCGGTCAGGCTGTGCGGCGTCAGGTCCGGGATCGCCCGCTCGGCGGGCAGCACGACCTGGTAACCGGTACCGTCCACCGCCGGATACACCGTCCGCAACGTCTCATGACGCTCGACCACATCCGCGACCGCCGCCTGCAACGCCGCCACATCCAACACACCCGACAACCGCACCGCGAACGGAATATTATTCGCCGCCGACCCGGTATCGAACTGATTCAAAAACCACATCCGCCGCTGCGCCAACGACAACGGCACCCGCTCCGGACGCTGCAGCGCCGCCAACGCGGGACGCGCCGCACCGGTGTCGAATTCGGCGAGGCGGGCGGCCAGCAGCGCGACCGTCGGCGCTTCGAACACCGTCCGCGCGGGCACCCGTGCGCCGATCGACGCCCCGAGCCGGGCCGCGACCTGCGTCGCGATCAGCGAATTGCCGCCCAGCTCGAAGAAGTCGTCGTCCGCGCCGATCTCGTCACCCGCGCTGAGCAGGTCACCGAAGACGCCCGCGACCAATTGCTCCAGCGCTCCCGACGGGGCGCGGAATTCCTTGGTCTGCAACTGCGGAGCGGGCAGGGCACGACGATCCAGCTTGCCCACCGGGGTCAACGGGATCTCATCGAGCACGGTGAGCGAGGTCGGCACCATGTGCACCGGCAGGCTGCGCTCGGCGTGCGCGATCAGCTCGTCGGTGTCGATGGAGCGTCCGCTCGCCGCGTGCACATACGACACGAGAATCGTCGCGCCGCTGTCCAACTGATGCCCGACGGTGATCGCGAAGTCGACCGTCTCGTGCGCGGCCAGCACCGCGTCGATCTCGCCCAGCTCGATCCGGAAACCGCGAATCTTCACCTGGAAGTCGTTGCGGCCCATGTATTCCAACTCGCCGTTCGGCGTCCAGCGCACCAGGTCGCCGGTGCGATAGAGCCGAGAGTGGTTCGGGTCGAACGGATTCGGAACGAAACGTACGGCGGTGAGGCCGGGACGCAGCTGGTAACCGCGCGCCAGTTGGGGTCCACCGATGTACAGCTCGCCGACCACGCCGATCGGGACCGGCACCAGCCGCTCGTCCAGCACGTATTCGGTGGTCGCCTGGATCGGCGCGCCGATGGTCACCGTTTCCCCGACCACCAGCGGCGCGCTGATGTTGGTCATGATCGTGGTCTCGGTCGGGCCGTAGCCGTTGTAGAACTCGCGCTCGCCCTCGGCGATCGGGCGCACCCAGCGCCGCACCAGCTCCGGCGGGCACGCCTCGCCACCGGCCACAACCACGCGCAGTTCGTCCAACCCGGCCGGGTCCACCGACGCGAGCGCGGCGGGGGTGATGAACGCGTGGGTGACGGCCTCCCTGCGCAGGAGCGCGGCCAGCTCGTCGCCGCCGTAGACCGTCGGCGCGACCACGACCATGGTCGCCGCTCCGCCCAGCGCGAGCAGCAATTCCAGCACCGACGCGTCGAACGACGGCGACGCGAAATGCAGCGTCCGCGACGCACTCGTCACCCGATATCGATCCCGCTGCTCGGCACAGAAACTCGCCAACCCGGCCTGGGTGACCACCACGCCCTTCGGCATGCCGGTGGAGCCGGAGGTGTAGATGACGTAGGCGGGATGCTCGGCGCGCAACTGTCGCAGCCGATCCGCGTAGGTGACCGGCTCGGTCGGGTAGTCCTCCAGCCGCTGGACGAAGGCGTCCGAATCGATGACCAGCCATTCGATCTCGCTCGGCAGGTCCTCCGCCACGCGCGCGACGGTGAGGCCGAGCACCGCGCCGGAGTCCTTCACCATGTGCTCGACCCGATCGGCCGGATAGTTCGGATCCACCGGCACGAACCCCGCACCCGTCTTGGCCACCGCCCACACCGCGACCACAGACTCCACCGAACGCGGAACACCGACAGCGACCAGATCCTCCGGACCCACCCCCCGATCGATGAGCAACCGCGCCAACCGCGTGGACCTGGCGTCGAGTTCCGCGTAGGTGAGGTGTCCGCGAGAGCTGACCGCGTCGGCGAAGACAACCGCGGTGCCCGTCGGATGCGCTTCGACGGCGGTTGCCATCAGTTGCGGGAGGGTGGTGACTCTAGGTCGCCGGGTACGAGTGGGACGCACCCGCGCGGGCCGCGTCACGCGAGCCCCGCTTCGTGCTTCCTGGGCGCCGATCCCTGCGCCGGCAGACTATTCCCCGACAAGCGAAACATGAAAACTCTGCACATCCTGCCTGTAAGAACACGTCCATGACACATTTCCAGCGGACGGCCTGATACAGCAAACCAGTCCGCTGTGTGCATGGTCACACAACTGGGAGCTTCCGCATGACCGCGAATCACTTCACCGGGCGTCGAACAGCTCGGTGAACTCGACGATCGCGACCACATTCGACCAGGGCCCCTCGGGCACCGCGCCGACACCATTGTCCAGCACCACGGCGTGCAAATCCTCCAGTGCCATCGGGTCGAGCGTGTCCAGCCCGGTCCGATCCGTCACCAGATGGGTTACCCACTCGTCGGCGAGCGACTCGGTCAGCGCGCCGTCCGCCTCGGCCAGCACCACCGACGCGCCCACCGATCCGGCGGCGACCACTTCGACCAGCGCGGCGGGCGACTGCGGACTGCCGTGCTGGAAGGTGCGCGATTCGAAGGTCAGTTCGGTGCGGGCGCGCAGCCGTGCGGCGGCCGTGGCGAGGTCGTCGTAGCTGAGCGCCTGGGCACCGATGAACGCCGGGTCGCCGCCGCGCAAGGCGCGAATGCGGTGGGCGTAGGTGACCGGCCGGGGCGATTCGGCGGCGATCTCCGCGACCACGGTCGGGTCGTCGAGGGCGAGCCAGTCGACCGCGGCGGCCGAGTGCGCACCGCCGACCGTCAAGCCGGTCTTGATCTCGAGTTCGTGCGGCAGCAGTGCGTCGAGTGCGTCGACCGGGACCACCGCGGCGCCGGTTTTGAGTACCGCCCAGGTGGCGATGACCGCTTCGATGCCGCGATCCAGTCGCACCGCCACGCCCGCGCCGGGGCCGCAGCCGCGCGCGATGAGCACGCGCGCCAACCGCGACGAGCGCGCGTCGAGATCCTGGTAGGACAGCGCGTTCTCGCCGGAGACCACGGCGGGGCCGTCCGGGTCGTCCTCGACCGCCGCCGCCAGTGCCTGGGTCAACGCCGTACCCGCGGTGGCCGTGGGCGCTTCGACGCTCACCGGCTCCGCCGCGACCGCCATCCGTTCCCGTTCGGTGGGGTCGAGGATGTCGATGTCGCCGATGGGGGTGTGGGGGTTGGTGGCGATGGTGGTGAGGATGCGGTGGAGGCGGTGGCCGAGGGTTTGGATGGTGGTTTCGTCGAACAGGTCGGTGGCGTAGGTGAAGATGGTGTCGAGTTCGGCGGGGGTGCCGTCGTGGTGGTGGTGGGGGTGGATGTTGACTTGCAGGTCGAATTTGGCTGCGACGGTGCCGGTGTCGAGGGCGGTGATGGTGAGGCCGGGTAGTTGCAGGGTGGGTTGTTCGTTGTTCTGGAAGGACAG
>NZ_JBEYSX010000019.1:0-163353 GCF_040642815.1 Nocardia sp. NPDC047648
CCCGAACCACTCACCACCACACCAGCAACAACCAAAGCCGAGACCGTTATCGGAGCAGATACACGCATTCGGCCACACCCAATCCTCGACGTCGTGGGAGCAGCCGTCGCGACAACCCCTGCACCGGCCACTCTGGACAACGTTGTCCAGGTTACCCACCAGTCAGGTCCTTATTCGGTATTTTCGGTTGATCACTGGTTCCCGACGGTGAAACCGCTGCTGGAGCGGGCTTTCGGCCGGAGCTTTTCTTGCGGCCACCCTTTCCGCCGCTTTCCGTTCGGGTCTCGTGATCAGGGGATTCCCCGTACTCCATTCGGTCCAGAATCCCTTTCAGTTCCTCCAATTCCCGGCGCAGGTAATCGCGGGTGGCCACTTCGCCGACGGCGATGCGCAGCGCCGCGAGTTCCCGGGCGAGGAACTCGGTGTCCGCCTTGGTCTGCGCGGCCCGCACCCGGTCCTCCTCCAGGGCGACCCGGTCCCGGTTGTCCTGCCGGTTCTGCGCCAGCAGGATCAACGGCGCCGCGTAGGCGGCTTGGGTGGAGAACGCCAGATTCAGCAGGATGAACGGGTACGGGTCCCAGCGCAGGGCGACCACGAAGATGTTCAGCAGAATCCAAACCAGCACCAGGATCGTCTGGACCGCCAAATACCGTCCGGTCCCCAGGAATCGCGCCACCCGTTCGCTGCTGCGGGCCAAAGCCTCGGCGTCCCACTCGAACCGGAACCGGCTTTCCACCGGTGTTTCCAAACGTTGGCGCGCCCTGCTGGGACCGAGCCGCGCGCCCGGGTCGTTCTCGCTCACGGTGTGTCCTTTCGGGCGTGAGCGGGGCCACGCGCGGTCACGCCCCGCCCCGCTCGTCGGTCTCTTCCTGGTCGCGCCAGTCCTCGGGCAACAGGTGATCGAGGACGTCGTCGACGCTGACCGCGCCGAGCAGATGGTTCTCCTCGTCCACCACCGGTCCGCAGACCAGGTTGTAGGTCGCGAAATACCGGGTCACCGCGGCCAAAGGGAGATCGGGGCGCAGCGGCGACAGGTCGCTGTCGAGAATGCCGCCCACCAGGTGGGCGGGGGGTTCGCGCAGCAATTGCTGGATGTGCACCGAACCGAGGTAGCGGCCGGTCGGCGTCGCGGTGGGCGGACGCACTACGAACACCATGGAGGCCAGCGCCGGGGTGAGGTCCGGGTTGCGCACCCGCGCCAGCGCTTCGGCCACCGTCGTCGACGGCGTCAGGATGATCGGCTTCGGCGTCATCAGACCGCCCGCGCTGTATGGGGAGTGCTCGAGCAACCTGCGCACCGGTTCGGACTCCTGGGGGTCCATCAGGGCGAGCAGCGATTCGGCCTCGCCCTCGGGCAGCTCGCCCAGCAGGTCGGCGGCGTCATCGGGGTCCATCGCCTCGAGCACGTCGGCGGCCCTGCGCACCTCCAGGTGACCGAGCAACTCGACCTGCTCGTCGTCGGGGAGTTCCTGCACCACGTCGGCCAGACGTTCGTCGTCCAGCGCCACGGCCACCTCGATCCGCCGTTTCTCCGGCAGCTCGCGCAACTGCTGCGCCACGTCGGCCGCGCGCATGCCTTCGAACTGTTCGAGCAGCTGCGTGACGTCCTGCCCCGGCCTGCCGATCTCGTAGGGCGTCAGGCCGGACACCATGGTCCAGTCCACCACGTGCACCGTGCGCCTGCGGCCCAGCCTGCGGTGCCCGCGCACCGCGACCCGGCTGACCAGCCAGTCCCTGGAACGGGTCTGCTCGATGCCGAGATCGACCACGTGGACGTCCACGTCCGCCAGATCGGGCAGGTCCGGGTCCTCGACCCGCACCACCGAGTCGACGATCTGGGCAAGGGCGAGCATCTCGCCGGGTCGCTGATTGAAACGGCGCAGGCTCACCGTTCCCGTGTTCAGCGTGACCACGCCGGGTTCGATCGCGGTGATCCGCAGGATCGGCACGAAAATACGCCGCCGGGTGGGCAGTTCGACGACCAAGCCGTGCACCCGCGGTTGCTGGCGGTCGGAGCGGACGGCCACGACGACGTCGCGAATCCGGCCGATAGACTCGCCGTCCGGTCCCAGCACCGCCAAACCGGCCAGCCTGGCGACGTACACCCTGGTAGCTGCCATGCTGTCAGGCTAGATGTTCGCGGGCGGGTGTTCGCACCCCGCCACGATCGACGGGAGTGATCATGAAGCCGCGCCGTTCGGTGCTCGCCTGCCCGGGCAGCAACACCAAGATGATCGGGAAGGCCAAGACCTTGCCCGTCGACGAGGTGTTTCTCGATCTGGAGGACGCGGTGGCCCCGGTCGCGAAGGCCGAGGCGCGGGCGAACATCGTCGCGGCGCTCAACGACTCCGGGTGGGGAACGCAACTGCGCGTGGTGCGGGTCAACGACTGGACCACCGAATGGACCTACGCGGACGTCATTTCCGTGGTCGAGGGCGCGGGCGCGGCGCTGGACGCGATCCTGCTGCCCAAGGTGACCGACGCGGGCCAGGTGCGCGCGCTGGACCTGCTGCTGACCCAGCTGGAGAAGGCCTGCGGCCTCGACGCCGGGCGAATCGGTATCGAGCCGCAGATCGAGAACGCGGCCGGGCTGCGCGCTATCGACGCGATCGCCACCGCGAGCCCCCGGGTGCAGACCCTGGTCTTCGGCCCGGCGGACTTCATGGCCAGCATCAACATGCGCACCTTGGTGGTCGGCGAACAACCGGAGGGCTACGACACCGGCGACGCCTACCACCACATCCTGATGACCATCCTGCTCGCGGCCCGTGCGCACGGCTTGCAGGCGATCGACGGCCCGTACCTGCAGATCCGGGATGTGGAGGGTTTCCGGCGGGCCGCGGCGCGCACGGCCGCGCTCGGATTCGACGGCAAATGGGTGCTGCACCCCGGACAGATCGAGGCGGCGAACGAGATCTTCAGCCCGCGCCAGTCGGACTACGACCGTGCCGAGGAGATCCTCGACGCCTATGCCTTTCACACCTCGGCGGCGGGCGGCGCACGCGGCGCGGTGATGCTCGGTGACGAGATGATCGACGAGGCCAGCGCCAAGATGGCGCACGTGATCGCGGAGAAGGGCCGTGCCGCCGGAATGACGCGCACCACGCGTTTCACACCACCGCGGGATGCGTCGGAATAGCAGAATGGAACCATGACGAATCCCTTGGGGAACTCGAGCCGTGCGCGGCAGGGCCTCCCGACACCCCCGTCGGGCTGGCCGGTCGGCTCGTATCCGACCTATGTCGAGGCGCAGAAGGCGGTCGACTACCTGGCCGACAACCAGTTCCCGGTGCAGGACGTGACCATCGTGGGCGTCGACTTGATGCAGGTCGAGCGGGTCCTCTATCGGCTGACCTGGGGCAAGGTGATCGGCGGCGGCGTGGTGTCGGGCGCCTGGCTGGGCCTGTTCCTCGGTCTGCTGCTGAGCCTGTTCACCACCAGCGGCGCGCTGGGTCCGCTGCTCGTCGGCTTGATCGGCGGCGTCATCTTCGGCGTCATCTCGACCTCGATCCCGTACGCGGCCACCAGGGGCCAGCGCGATTTCGCCTCCACCATGCAGTTGGTGGCAGGCCGCTATGACGTGCTGTGCGATCCGAAGTCGGCCGAACAGGCTCGGGACATGCTCGCGCGGCTGGCGATCTGAGGCATGGAAGTACTGGAGACGGTCCGCACCGAGGTGCTGGGCCATTTCGGGGTGCAGGCCGCGCACGTCGACGCCGCGTCGGTCACCTTCCTGGGCTTGGAGCCGATCGAGATCCTGCGCATCGCCGAGGACGATCTGGTGCACTACGTGACGCTCGGCGCCAGTAGGCATCCGATGGGCGATCCCGCCGCGGTGCACGCCGACCCGGTGCGCGGCCCGCGCGCCGAGCTGGTGCTGACGTTGCGGTCCAGGGTCGGCGCCAGCTCCGGCCTGGCCAAATCGCTCGGCGTGCTCGCCGCGGCTCCGGTCGTGGAAGGCGTTGTGCTGCAAGCGGACGCGCTGCTGGATCTGGGTGAGCCGATGTGGCGCGACGCGCCGTTCACCGCGGTTCTGCTCGGCGACAGCGACATTCCGGCCGTGTCGCTGCCCGACCCGGCCGAGCCGGTGCGGTACTTCGCGGTGACGCCGGTGACCGCGACGGAGGCGGCGTGGGTACGCGTTCGCGGCGCGCAGGCGTTGCGGGAGGCGTGGCAGGAGGCGGGGATCGATGTGCGCGACCCGAGGCGCGGCGCCGCCAGCTTGTGATCCGTCGCCCGGCTACAACCACTTGTTGCGGCGGAAGGTGAAGAACAAGCCCGTGCAGATGGCGAGGATGAGCACCCACACCATCGGATAACCCCAGACCTGGTGCAGTTCGGGCATGTGATCGAAGTTCATCCCGTAGATGCCCGCGATCATCGTCGGCACCGCCGCGATCGCGACCCAGGCCGAGATCTTGCGCATGTCGGTGTTCTGCTGCACGCCGATCCGGGCGAGCGCCGCGCTGATCAGCGCGCTGAGCGCCTCGTCGAAGTCGTTGATCCGTTCGGCGACGGCGGCGTGATGCTCGGCGACGTCGCGCAGATAACGCCGGACCTCCTTGGGCACCGGCAGATCCGGTTTGTGGCTGAGCAACTCCAGCGGCGCGCCGAGCGGATTCACCGCGCGCCGCAACTCGACCACCTCTCGTTTGAGCTGGTAGATGGATTCCACGGTGACCTTGCTGCGCGGGGTGAAGATCTCCTCTTCCATCTCGTCGATGTCGTTCTCGACCGACTGGGCCACCTCGATGTAGGAGTCCACCACCCGGTCGGCGATCGCGTGCAGCACCGCGCCGGGCCCCAGCGCCAGCTGCGCGGGGTCCTCCTCCAATGCCTTGCGCACCTCGGCGAGTCCGGAATGCTCCCCGTGCCGGACGGCGACCACGAAGTCGGGGCCGGTGAACACGATGATCTCGCCGGTCTCCACGATCTCGCTGACGCTGTCGATTTCGTGCTCGACGTAGCTGACCGTGCGCAGCACCAGCAGCAGCGAATCGTCGTAGCGTTCCAGCTTCGGCCGCTGATGCCGTTGCAGGGCGTGTTCGGTGGCCAGCTGGTGCAGTCCGAACGTCTCGGCGATGTCGTTCATCTGGGTCTGGTCGGGATCGTGCAGGCCCACCCAGACGAATCCGTTCCGCTCCTCGCGGGCTCGCGCGAGTGCCGCCTGGTGGGTGAACCGCCCCGGCAGGCGCTTGCCGTCCACGTACACCGCACAGTCGACGATCGCCTGCGCCGTCGGAACCGGGATGAACCGCTGTGCGGGCGTTCGGCTGGATCCACGGAGTGAGGAGAGCGGAGAAAAGGACGGCACCTTGACGATGCTACGTCGCCGCAGGCTGCCGGAAGCTCGCCTGCGGGTGCGGGACGACGCCGCCGCACTGTAAGACTTGAAGGCGTGCGCATCGACCTCCATACCCACTCGACCGCGTCCGACGGCACCGACACCCCGGCCGAACTCGTGCGGAACGCGGCCGCCGCGGGCCTGGACGTCGTCGCGATCACCGATCACGACACCACGGCGGGCTGGGCCGAAGCGGTCGACGCGCTACCGGCGGGCATGACGCTGGTCCGCGGCATGGAGATGTCGTGTGTCGGCCTCGGCGAGGACGGCTGGCCGGTGCCCGTGCATCTGCTGGCCTACCTGTTCGACCCGGCCCATCGCGGCTTCGCCGAGGAACGCGAGCGGCTGCGCGCCGAACGGGTGGAGCGGCTGCGCGCCATGGCCGAGCGGATGGCCGCCGACGGACTGCCGATCGATCCCGATGCCGTGCTCGCCTCGGCCGGTCCATCGGCGGGGCGACCGCACCTGGCCCGCGCGCTGGTCGCCGCCGGTGTGGTGCCGAGCGTGGACGCGGCGTTCGACGAATTGCTCGCCCCGCACGGCCGCTACTACGCCGAGAAGGCCGATACCCCGCTGCGCCGGGCGGTGCAGATGATCGCCACCGCGGGCGGGGTCAGCGTGCTGGCGCACACCAGGGCGCGCAAGCGGGGCAGGCTGCTCGCGCTCGACGACATCCGCGAGCTGGCCGCGCTCGGGCTCGGCGGCCTGGAGATCGCGCACCCCGACCACTCCGCGGCCGACCGCGCGGTGCTCACCGATCTCGCCGCCGAACTCGGCCTGCTCACCACCGGTTCGTCGGATTACCACGGTACGAACAAGACCATCCGGCTCGGCGACTACACCACCGATCCCGCGCAGTTCGAGAAGCTGGTCGGCAAGGCGTCCGGCGTGCCGGTGGTCACCCCGTGAGACTTCTGCGCGGACTCAGCGGCATCGTCGCCGGGGGCACCGTGGTGGGCATGCTGGTCGTCGTCGGCGCCGCTGTGCTCGCGGATCGGCGCGGCTTCCCCGGTCCCGGTGGAGAATCGGTCACCTGGCATGTCGCGGCCGCGGTGGTCGCCCTCGCGGCGCAGATATATTCGGACCGGCACCGCGGGGTGGCCGCCTGCGCCGCATCCATGATCGTTTTTCTGGCTGCTGGGCTATTGCTGTGGACACAATGGTGGAGCTGATTTCCGGGCATTGGTTGCGGGCGGATGAATTGTGCCGGAACATTTTTCTTTGTGACTGAACTCGAGACGGATGTACTGGTAATCGGCGGTGGTCCCGCCGGTGCCTGGGCGGCCGTCTCGGCCGCGGCGGCGGGCGCCACCGTCGTGCTCGTCGACAAGGCGCACTGCGGCTCGAGCGGGCCGACCGCGCGCGGCGCGATCTCCCTGTGGCACATCCCGCCCGGTCCGGCGCGGGAGGAGGCGGTGCGGCGCGCGCACGCGCACGGCGGTGGGCTGGGAGATCCTGACCTGATGCACCGCGTGCTCGAGGAGACCCATCAGCGAGTCGAGCAATTCGCGCGGTGGGGTAGTCGCGTCGCCGGTGACGCGGCGCGACGGCGGATGCATCTGGACGGTGCCCGCTACCTGCGGCGGATGCGCCGCGTGCTGCGGGAAGCCGGGGTGCGCGTACTCGACCATCATCCCGCGGTGCAATTGCTGGTCGATCGCGAAGGGGTGGTGGCGGGCGCGGGCGGACTGAGCGGGCACGAGGGGTTCCGGCGCTGGAGCGTGCGTGCGGGCGCGGTCGTGGTGGCCACGGGAGGCTGCGCGTTCCTGTCCGGCGCCGCCGGCACCGACGTCGACACCGGCGACGGCCTGTTGTTCGCCGCGGAAGCGGGCGCCGAGCTGTCCGGAATGGAATTCTCCTGCGCCTACGGCCTGATCTCGCCGGACAAGGCCGAGCAGGCCGCGCTCCACGGTTTCTCCTCGCGATCCGCCCCCCTCTACGACGAATCCGGCGCCGAGTTGCCCGGCCATCGCTCGGCGGCGCTCGCGGCCATCGCCGATGGACAGCGCGTATTCGCCGCCTTGGACGACGCGCCGTTCGCCTGCCGACCCGGGCCGACGCACCAAGGCCATGTCGACCGCACCACGCGGGTGCCGCTGCGGGCCGTGCTGGAGGGCACCGTGCGCGGCACCGGGGGGCTGCGCGTCACCGGGCCGGATTGCGCGACGACCGTCGCGGGCCTGTTCGCGGCGGGCGACGTCGTCAGCCGCGAGGCGATCACCGGCGCGGTGAGCGGATCCGGCGGACTGAGCGGGGCGTGGGCGATCGCGTCGGGCGTATGGGCGGGCGCCGCCGCGGCGAAGTTCGCGCGGACCTCGGATCGCCGCGCCCCGGCGCGCGAGGTGCCGGGAGCCGGGCTGAACGCTGTGGCGCGGATCGACCCCCGGGCGGTGGTCGGCCTCGTCCAGGAGCACACCTTGCCGTTGCGGCGCAGCTACTGGCGCAGCGCGGGCAGCCTGCGCGACAGCATCGGCGAACTCGACGGGATGTGGCCCGGCGCGGAATTCGACCTCGGCGGTAACGGTGTGGATCTGCTGCGCGCCCGGCAGGCCGCCGCACTGCTCGCGGTGGCGCGCTGGACGAAATACAGCGCGCTCATGCGTACCGAGAGCCGCGGCATGCACCGCAGGACCGATCATCCCGGCGCGTCCGATACCTGGCGGATGCGGCTGATCTCGGGTGGCGTGCGCAGTGTGTGGGTGCGCCCCGACGCGCCGCCGAGCCTGCCGGAGCAGCCTCGCGATATCGTGGCATGATCTTCGCTCGCGCTACCGTGGCCACGCCCGTCCGCCGCCGCGCGGGACTCACACCGGCACTGCCGCGAGCGGTGCGATCACTCACCGCGCCGGGCTCGTGAACGGGGAGTTTCCGCTTACCTGAAGGTAATTCCCGCCTCCTACCGTTGGGTGATGGAGCGCGACACGGCCCAGGGGGTAACCGGTTTGGCAACTTGCCCATCGGACTGGCAGAATGTGTCGGATTCCTTACCTACGCCACCGCCGGGTGAGGGAATCACGGAGGTCTCCGCCTCGCCGACGTACCGTCGCGACCCGCGAGATCGCACCGCATGTTCTGTCCGGGCCCACCCGTCCGGTTCTGTTTCGCGGATCAGTGCCGCGCCCGCCATCGAGATACCGGCAAGTCGTGTTCGCCCGCTCGCATCCGTCTCGAAACATACCGGTCAGCGCACTCGATGAGCGTAGTGAAACGACTTATACCCATTACCCAGTGGTAACCGTCCCCCGGTTTAGCCCGACCTGAGCAGGAGTGAAATCGTGTCACCTGTGACTGATGCACCGAATTCCACCGCAAGCCTGTCCGAAATCACAAACGACGAAATCTTCGCGGGACATCTCGGCGGCAAGCTCTCGGTCGAACTCAGTGCGCCGCTGGAGACCCAGCGTGATCTGTCGATCGCCTACACCCCGGGCGTCGCCCAGGTCAGCCGCGCGATCGCCGAGGACGAGGCGCTGGCGAAGCGCTACACCTGGACCGATCGGCTCGTGGTCGTGGTCAGCGACGGCACCGCCGTGCTCGGCCTCGGCGACATCGGCCCGCGCGCCTCGCTGCCGGTCATGGAGGGCAAGGCGGCGCTGTTCAAGAAGTTCGCCGGCCTGGATTCGATCCCGATCGTGTTGGACACCAAGGACGTCGACGCGATCGTCGAGACGCTGATCCTGCTGCGCCCGAGCTTCGGTGCGGTGAACCTGGAGGACATCTCCGCGCCGCGCTGCTTCGAGATCGAGAAGCGCGTCATCGAGGCGCTCGACTGCCCGGTGATGCACGACGACCAGCACGGCACCGCCATCGTGGTGCTCGCGGCGCTCAACGGCGCGGCCAAGGTGCAGGGCCGCGGCATCGAGGGCCTGAAGGTCGTGGTGTCCGGCGCGGGCGCGGCCGGTGTCGCGTGCACGAACATCCTGCTCGCCGCCGGTGTCCGCGACGTCACCGTGCTCGACTCGAAAGGCATCGTCAACCGCGAGCGCGGCGACCTCAACGAGGTGAAGGCCGAACTGGCCACCCGCACCAACCCGCGCGGCCTCACCGGCGGCGCGGCCGAGGCGCTGGCGGGCGCCGACGTGTTCCTCGGCCTGTCCGCCGGTCTGATCGCCGAAGAGCTCATCGCGTCGATGGCGCCGGAGTCGATCGTGTTCGCCATGTCCAACCCGGACCCGGAGATCCACCCCGAGGTGGCGCGCAAGTACGCCGCGATCGTGGCCACCGGCCGCAGCGATTTCCCGAACCAGATCAACAACGTGCTGGCGTTCCCCGGTGTCTTCAAGGGCGCGCTGGACGCGGGAGCCCGGCGGATCACCGAGGGCATGAAGATCGCCGCCGCCGACGCGATCCTCAGCGTCGTCGCCGACGAACTCGGTCCGGACAAGATCGTGCCCAGCCCGCTGGACCCGCGGGTCGCCCCGGCCGTCGCCGAGGCGGTCGCCGCGGCTGCCCGCGCCGAGGGCGTCGCGTAACGCGCATCCTCACGCAGCTACAAGGACGCCCCGTTCATATCGAACGGGGCGTCCTTGTCGTAGGTGCGGTGTTCGCCGTGATCAGCCGGTGGTCTGCAACTCGGCAGCGGGTGCGGCCACGGGGCGTGGCGCGCGGCGCAACCGGTCCACACCCGGCGCGCTCGCCCACACCGCGAGCGCGAGCAGGCCGTCCAGCACCATCGCCAGCACGGCCACCAGCAGCGCGCCGACCAGCACCCGGTCGTAGCGGTAGAGGCTGATGCCGTCGAAGATGTACCGGCCCAGCCCGCCGAGGTTGACGTAGGCGGCGATCGTCGCGGTGGCCACCACCTGCAGGGTCGCGCCGCGCAGCCCGGTGAGCAGGATGGGCAGCGCGTTGGGCACCTCCACCCGGAACAGGATCTGCCGTTCGGTCATGCCCATGGCGCGTGAGGCGTCCACGACGTCGGCGGGAACGTTCGCGATGCCGGCGTACGCGCCCGCGAGCAGCGGCGGAATGCCGACCGTGACCAGGGCGAGCAGCGGCGGGACCAGGCCGAGGCCGAGCAGCAGCACCAGGAACGTCAGCAGGCCGAGGGTCGGCAGCGCGCGCATGGCGTTGGCGAACCCGACCAGCACCGCCGCCCCCCGCCGGGTGTGGCCGATGATCAGGCCGAGCGGTACCGCGATCACCGCCGAGACGGCGATGGTCAGGAAGCTGTACCAGAGGTGCTGGACGATCCGGGTACCGATGCCGGACGGACCGCTCCAGTTGGCGCCGTCGGTGAAGTAGTGCCAGGCGTCGAGGAACAGATTCATGTGGCAGCGCCTTTCGCCTTCGCCGTCCTGGCATCCGCGCGCACCCACGGCGTCGCCCAGCGGCCCAGCGCGTACACCGCCCGGTCGGCGATCAGCGCCAGCGCGAGCGTCACGATGACGCCCGCGATGATCTCGTCCGGGTAATCGCGCTGGTAGCCCTGGGTGAACAGCTTGCCGAGCCCGCCGACGCCGATCAGCGCGCCGACCGAAACCATCGCGATATTGGTCACCAGCACCACCCGAAGGCTGGATACGAAGACCGGCACGGCCAGCGGCATGTCCACGGTGAGCGTGCGGCGCAGCGGGCCGTAGCCGACGGCATCGGCCGCGTCGAGCACGGTGACGGGCACCGAATCCAGGGCGGCCGGGACCGCGATCACCAGCAGGGCCGTGGAATAGATGGTGAGCGCGATGACCACGTTCAGCGGATCGATGGCCGAGATGCCCACCAGCGGAGGAATGATCACCAGCAGTGCCAGTGAGGGGATGGTGTAGGCCAGGCTCGCGGCGGTCAGCGTGACCCGGCGCAGCCACGACACCCGCCGCACCAGCGCACCGGCCGGAATCGCGATCACCAAGGCCAGCAGCAGCGGCACCAGCGCGAGATAGAGATGGGTCGCGGTGAATCCCATGATCTCCGAGAAATTCTCGACGAGGTATCTCATGGCCGCCTATCGCACCTGTTCTTCGAAGAAGTGGCGGTTGCGTTCGGCGTCCTCCCGTGCGCGCTGGCCGGCCAGCTGCTCGAGCACTTCGGTGGCCAGCACGCCACCGCGCACGGCGCCGGAGTCGTCCACGGCCACGCCCGTTCCGGAGGGCGAGGAGATCGCGGCGTCCAGCGCTTGGCGCAGGTCACCGGACGGGGTGAACAGCGAGCCGCCCGCCGACATACTGTCGGCCAGGGCGCGACCCGCGCGGAACCCTTCGACCCCGGTGACGTCCATCCAGCCGACCGGCTTGTTCGCCGCGTCCACCACCAGCACCCATTCGCCCGCGTCCAGCCGCAGCTCCTTCACCTCGTCCGCCACCGCCGTGCGGATCTCGTGCAGCGGAACGTCGTCCGCGGCCCGGAAGGACAACCCGCGATAACCGCGATCACGGCCGACGAAGTCGGCGACGAAATCGGTGGCGGGCTGCGCGAGCAGGCGCTGCGGCGGGTCGTACTGCTGGAGCACTCCGCCGGGACCGAACACCGCCACCCGATCGCCGAGCGTGATCGCCTCGTCGATGTCGTGCGTGACGAACACGATCGTCTTGTGCAATTCGGCCTGGAGCCTTTGCATTTCGATCTGCAATTCGGCGCGCACCACCGGGTCGACGGCGCTGAACGGTTCGTCCATCAACAGGACCGGCGGGTCTGCGGCCAGCGCGCGGGCCACGCCGACGCGTTGCTGCTGGCCGCCCGACAGCTGCGCCGGATACCGCTGGGCCAGTGCGCGATCCAGGCCGACCCGGTCGAGCACCTCGAGCGCCGCGGCGCGGGCCGCGCGCCGGGAGTCGCCGCGCAGCACCGGAACGGTCGCGACATTGTCGACGACCGTCCGGTGCGGCAGCAGGCCGCCGCTCTGGATGACGTACCCGATCCCGAGCCGGAGCCGGACCGGATCGACTGTCGAAATGTCCTGTCCGGCAATGGTGATCGTCCCCGAACTCGGAACGATCATGCGGTTGATCATTCGCATCGAGGTCGTCTTCCCGCAGCCGGAAGGGCCGACGAACACGGTGAACGACCCCGATTCGATGCGCAGATCCAAGCCGGTGACGGCGTGGGTGCCGTCCGGATAGGTCTTGCTGATACCGGAGAATTCGATATCGGACAACGGATTCCCCTCCTAGCCCACCGGCTTGTTCAGCCCCTTGGCGGCGACCCAGGCCGCGGCGGCGGCTTTGGGCTCGGTCTTGGCCGCCCCGGAGACGGCCTCGTTCAGCCGGAGCAGCTCGTCGGTGGTCAGTTGCGCCGAGACCGCGTTCAGTACCGCGAGCGCCTTGTCGGACTTCTTGTTCGCGTTGAGCAGCGGCACCACGTTCTGCGCGGGGAAGTTGTGCTTCGGGTCGCGCAGCGCCACGAGATCGTTCTGCGCGATGGCCGGTGAGGTGGTGAAGATATCGGCCGCGGTCACCTTGCCCTCGACCAGCGCGCGCACCGTGGCGGGACCGCCGCCGTCGGCGATCGGCACGAAGTTGTCGGCCGCGATGTCGAGGTTGTAGTTCTTCTTCAGACCGGGTAATCCGCCCGCTCGCTCCTGGAATTCGGCGGGGGCGCCGAACTTCACCTCGGCCGAGTGCGCGGCCAGGTCGGCGATGGTGCTCAGATTCCAGCGCTGCGCGGTGGCGCGGGTGACCACGACGGCGTCGGAGTCCTCTCCCGGCGCGGGCACGCCGATCGCGAGATCGGAACCGAGGGCCTTGCCGAGGGCGCTCTCCACGTCGGCCGCGCTGGTGGCGGTGGCGTTCTTGTCCAGGTATTGCAGCAGGTTGCCGGTGTACTCGGGGATCACCGAGATGGCGCACTGCCGCAACGCCGGAATGTAGGCTTCGCGACTGCCGATATTCAGCTTGGTGTCCACGGTGAAGCCGTTGACGCGCAACGCCTCCGCGTACACGTTGGCGACGGTCTCGGACTCCGGGAAATTCGCCGAACCGACGATCAATCCGTCTCCCGAACAGCTGCCGCCGGTGGCGAGCGGATCGGAATTGCCACAAGCCGACAGGATCATCGCGGCGGCGAGAGCGGCTGCGGCGGCGAGGACGCGGGCGGCGCGTAACGTGCCGCGCACGGCGGGCCGCCGACGCGCGTCGGCGTCGGGGGTGCGGGTGGATTTCACGAGAGTCCTTCCGACAGGACGGCGGGCGCGGGCTCGGCACCGAACGGCCGCCGGTACATTCTGGGTGTCCATACTGCCCGCTTCCGGGTTTTCCCGTTGGCTGTGTCGATTCGTCGGAGGGTTGGTGTCGCCGGATGGTGTTGGCCGCGTCACAGCGGGTGCTGGCTCGGTTGCTGGTCGTCGCTTCGGTCGCCTTGGCCGTATCCTGCGGGAACGACGAGCCGGCGCCGTCGATCACCGTCGCCGCGGGTGATTCGATCGAATCGTCGGTGCTCGCCGAGATCTACGCGGGCGCGCTGGCGCGCACCGGCGCGCGCACCGCGGTCGCCCCGGGGCTGGGCAACCGCGCGGACTACCTCGCGGCACTCGACGCCGACCGGGTTCAGGTGGTCGGCGAGCACACCGGGGCGTTGCTGGCCCACCTCGACGAACACGCGACTGTTCGGCTCCCCGAAGAGGTGGTGAAGGCGGTGAGCGCCGCGCTGCCCGAAGGGCTGGTGGTCTCCGATCGTGCCGAGGGCGCCGATCTGCGGCCGCGGCTGCTGCTCACCGCGCAGGCGGCGGCCCAGGACAAGGTGCGGACGGTGGGCGATCTCGCACCGCGTTGCGGCGGGCTGACCGTCGGTGTGGCGACCACGCCGGGCCTGCTGCCTTCCGCCGGGCGTGAGCGCGTCGACGGGTGCGACTTCGCGGCCACCGTGGCCTTCCCGGATCCGGCCGCGTTACGGAAGGCGTTGCTGGACGGACGTGTTCAAGTCGGTCTTCTCGGTGGCCCCCCTGAGCTGACGCCCGGCGCGACCGACGGATTGGCCGTGCTGGCCGACGACGACTACGCCGTGCGCGCCGAGAACGTGCTGCCGCTGTTCCGCAAAGGTCTGCTCGACCAGCGGCAGATCAAGAAGCTGAACTACGTCGCGGGCGAGCTGACGACCGACGAACTGGCGGACATGATCCGCAGCGTCCGGGACGGCGCTGCGCCGGGTGACCTCGCGCGTGCTTGGTTGGACAAGCACGCGCTGTAGTCGCGAGGTCTCCAGCCTGGCGTGTGCGGCGGTTCGCTTTCTCCCGAACCGTCCGACCGCTCGCGGGTGCTGTCGGGAATCGAGCGATAGATGTCGGCTCCGACACTGCCACCGCTGTGAGTCGCGGCATAGTGTGGCAATCGGGC
This sequence comes from Nocardia sp. NPDC047648, assembly GCF_040642815.1. Lineage (NCBI taxonomy): Bacteria > Bacillati > Actinomycetota > Actinomycetes > Mycobacteriales > Nocardiaceae > Nocardia > Nocardia sp. NPDC047648. The sequence continues at coordinate 14,608 of NZ_JBEYSX010000019.1, forward strand.
CTTCTATCGGTCCTGGCGAACAACGCTTCATCTCCGGTCTTCCGACAGCAACGGCGCTGGACAGGTTGCCAACGGTGTCGACCTTCGGCCGGAGCTGAAATCGAGAGGCCATCGAGAACTGACGTCTCGGTGGCCTCTCGTCGTGTATCCGCGAGGTAATCGGGAACGCGATACGCGAGGCCGGGGGATTGTGTGGCTCATCACGGGTCGATCCGTCTTGTCCGCAGTCTGTTCCGGGCCGTATATTCCACGTGGAATATTTAGCGCGGAGCATGTCGGCGCCCGGCGATAGCGTGCCGAACGACGGCGGCCGAGACGAATCAGCAATGGAGGTGACCCCGCATGGGGCAAGGGCAGGCGCATCCACCGGTGACGCCGCTGGCCATCGCCGTGCTCGCGCTGCTCGAGGAGCGGCCCATGCATCCGTACGAGATGTTCCAGACGCTGATCGCCCGGCGGGAGGACAAGCTGGTCAAGGTGCGGCCCGGTTCGCTGTACCACACCGTGTCCCGGCTGGCCGAGCTGGAACTGGTCCGCGCCGAGGGCGTCGACCGGGCGGGCAACCGGCCCGAGCGCACCACCTACCGGATCACCGGGCGCGGCAGGGACGCGCTGCGCAACCGGATCGCCGAGATCGTGCGACGTCCCGTTCCGGAGTATCCGATCTTCCCGGTGGCGCTGGGGGAGTTGCACAATCTGCCCAAGCCGGAGGTGCTCGCGCTGCTGCGCGAACGAATCGGCGTACTGAAAACCGACCTGGCCGACACCGACATGCTGAGCGCCTGGGCGCAAGAGCACGTCGTCCCCCGCCGCTATTGGATCGCCCTGCCCTATCTGCGGGCTCTGCTCGCCGCCGAACTCGCTTGGGTCGAGGAGTTCACCGCCGAATTGGCCGGCGGCGCAATCGAATGGGAGAACTTCGACCCCGTGACCGGCACGCGCTCCGCCCACGACGGCCCTGATTCCGCGGTATCGCCACCGGTGCCCCCCGGCGGCGTGGCGAAACCCGTCTCGAATTTTTCGGATAATCCGAGTTAGGAACGAAACAGATGTCCACACAACGTAATCCGTGGCCGGCGCTACTGGCGCTGGTTGTCGGCTTCTTCATGATCCTGTTGGACATGACGATCGTCGCGGTCGCCAATCCCGCGATCATGACCAGCCTGCACGCCGACATCTCGCAGGTGATCTGGGTGACCAGCGCTTACCTGCTCACCTACGCGGTGCCGCTGCTGGTCACCGGACGGCTGGGCGACCGATTCGGCCCCAAGAACATCTATCTGATCGGCTTGGCGGTATTCACCGCGGCGTCGCTGTGGTGCGGTCTGTCCGGCAGCATCGGCATGCTGATCGCGGCCCGCGCCGCGCAGGGCATCGGCGCCGCACTGATGACGCCGCAGACCATGGCCGTCATCACCCGGACCTTTCCGCCGGACCGGCGCGGCGCCGCCATGGGCCTGTGGGGTGGCGTCGCGGGATTGGCGACCCTGGTCGGCCCGATCCTCGGCGGCGTGCTGGTGGACGGTCTCGGCTGGGAGTGGATCTTCATCGTGAACGTCCCGGTCGGCGTCGTCGCCTTCGCACTGGCGGTCTGGCTGGTGCCCGCACTGCCGACCCGCGAGCACAAGTTCGACATCCCTGGCGTGCTGCTCAGCGGCGTCGGCATGTTCCTGCTGGTGTTCGGCATCCAGGAGGGCAACAGCTACGACTGGTCGTTGCGCATCTGGCTGCTGATCGGGGCGGGCATCGTGGTGCTCGCGGTCTTCCTGGTCAACCAGGCCAAGACCAAGGGTGAGCCGTTGCTGCCGCTGAGCCTGTTCCGCGACCGCAATTTCGCGCTGTCCAATGCCGCGATCGCCGCGATGGGGGCGGCGGTGACCTCCCTGATGGTGCCGACGTACTTCTACCTGCAGGCCGTGCGGGAGCTGTCGCCGACCAAGTCGGCGCTGGTCTTCGCACCCATGGCGATCGTGACTGGTTTCTCGGCCCCGCTGGTCGGCAAGTTCGCCGACCGCTTGCACCCGCGGATCGTGCCCACCGTCGGCTTCGGCTTGTTCGCGCTGTCGGTGTTCTGGTTCGCGGCCCTGATGGAACCGCACTCGTCGCTGGCCTGGTTCCTGGTGGCCGCGGCGCTGGCCGGCTTCGCCAACGCCTGCATCTGGGCACCGCTGGCGTCCACCGCCACCCACAACCTGCCCGTCCAGCAGGCCGGTGCGGGCGCGGGCGTCTACAACACCACCCGCCAGGTGGGCTCGGTGCTCGGCAGCGCGGCGATCAGCGCCCTGGTGGCGGCGCGGATGACGGCGAACGGACTGGGCGGCGGAAAGGTCGCCGAAGGCGGCGCGGGCCAGGGCCCCATCCCGGAGTTCGTCAAGGATTCCTTCAGCACCGCGCTGAGCCAGTCCACCCTGCTGCCCTCCGCCATCCTGCTCATCGGCGTCGCCGCCTCGGTGCTGTTCATCCGCCACGGCAAATCCGCCCCGGCGCAATCCGAGCAAGAACGCGCGAAGGCCGATCTCAGCAGTTGACCCGTCCGGTGACGCCCGTCCGGATAACACTCCGGGCGGGCATCAGCGTGCCAGCATATCGAGTCTGGTCCAGTCGATTTTGATCTCGAACGGCACATCGATCACGGTCGGCGATTCGGTGGGCTCCAGCTTCATATGTGGTCGATATTGGCCGAGCACATGATCGAGTACGTATACCTCGATCGAATCCACGCGATTGTTCGACACCCAGGCAATCCAATACCACGGGATCCCGGCGAGCGCGTACTCCGCGAGCTTGTCGGCCGTATCCACACGCTCGGTGCCCGGTGAGACGACTTCGACCACCAGTTTGACCATGGAGGCGGGCAACGGCCGAAGTTCTGGTGGAGCGCAATCGAACAGTGCGACGTCCGGCCGCCGAATCGTCATCCTGGGCAGCTCCCAGAGCAGCACGTCGAAGTCCATATCGACGTCCAAGCATCCACTACGGTGACGGCTGAGATGAGCTTCGGCAGCGGTCTCGATGAAGTCGGCTATCCTGCGGGCGGACTTTTGATGTGGCCTCGTAGGCGACTCTGCCCGAATGGCTTCGCCGTTCACCACCTCCACCAAGCGGCAGAAATCTTCGGGGAGCTTTTTCCAGATCTCCAACGTGATCGGCGCCGGCTGTAGGTTCTCTTCGCGCGCCCAATCCAAAATTTCGGACATGGACCCCTCCTCGAACGGCCGACGACTACCGGACTCGCCCGATCCTATCCGGTCGACAGGTGTTCATTGCCTGCTGTTTCGCGGCCCGTCCGAAAGACAAGTCAACCTACGCTGACGGTGACCGAGGGGTAGCCGGTGGCGCCGTCGGGGATCACGTCGCGGCGGTCGGCGGTTTGGGTTTCGCCGAAGCCGTCGGTGGCGCGGGCGCGGACGGTGTGCGGGCCGGAGGTGGCGTCCCAGTCGAAGACCCACTGGCGCCAGGTGTCGATGGACTGTTCTTCGGAAAGGCGGGCCTGCTGCCAGGGGCCGTTGTCGATCTGGACTTCCACCGCGCGGATGCCGCGGTGCTGGGCCCACGCGACACCGGCGATGGGGACGCGGCCGGACCGGAGGCGGCCGCGGGCGCGGGGAGTGTCGATGCGGGTGCCGGTTTTGATCGGGCCGAGTGCCGACCAGCCGCGGCGCGTCCAATACGCGGTGGCGCGGTCGAAGCGGGTGACTTCCAATTCGGTTACCCACTTGGTGGCCGAGACGTAGCCGTAGAGCCCGGGCACCACCAACCGGGCGGGATAACCGTGCTGCACCGGAAGGGGTTCGCCGTTCATGCCGATCGCGAGCAGGGCGTCGCGTCCGTCGGTGAGCACCGCCAGCGGAGTGCCCGCGGTCCAGCCGTCGGCGCTGCGCGAGAGCACCATGTCCGCGTCGGGGTGCGGGCCCGCCTCGGCCAGCAGCCGATCCACGCGGTAGCCGAGCCAGCGCGCGTTGCCGATCAGGTCGCCGCCGACCGGATTCGACACACAGGCCAGCGTGACCAGGTGTTCCTCCACCGGACGATTCGCCAGATCCGCCCAGTCGAGCCGTATCTCGCGCTCGACCATGCCGTGGATACGCAGCGACCAGCCGTCCTTGGAAACCTGCGGCACGATCAGCGCGGTGTCGATCCGGTAGAAGTCGTCGTTAGGGGTCAGATAGGGCGTGAGCCCGGGTACGCGGAGATCGACGCCGGGCGCGACCGGCTCGGCCGGGGCGGAGGGCTCCGGCAGCCGCACCGCGGCGCGTTCGCCGGATACGTCGCTGCGGCGGGCACCGAGCACGCGACCGCCGACTCCGGTGACCACGGCTGATCCGCCGACCACCAGAAGTCCCCGCAAGACTTGCCTGCGCTCCGCAGCGCGGGACCGGTTGGTGTCGGCCACCGGCGAGGACGACCCGGTAGCGCTGGATGCCCCCGCTGCCGGTGCGGTCGCGTTTGTCACTACAGCCGGATTTGCTTCGTGCTGTTGTGCGTCAGGAGCTTTCGTGCTCGCGGGAGTTCCAGGCACATCCCTAGGCGAAACGGTGCCCGCTGCGGCGTCGGACGTCTCGTCGACATCGGACGCAGGTCCGGAACTCCCCCGATTTCCACCGCCAGGGGTGGACGCCGACCCATCGGTCTCGGTCGGCACATCGGAGTCGCCGGTCGGCGGCGTCGCGCCGGTTCGGCTGTCGCCAGAGGACTTCTCGACGGCCGCATCGATGCGACGGGTCAGCGCGCGCAGCGCGTAGATACCCGCGGCAACGCCGACGACTGTCGGCAACGCGCCGGACAGACCGGTACGCGTCACCGCCACCCACGCCGTGACCACCCCGAACACCACGAACAACCACGAACCGGCGGCTCGGCCGGTCCGTTCGATCGCACCGGCCAGTCCGGCGACCAGCACGGTGATCACGCCCATGATCAGGTACAGCGCGGCCTTGTCGTTGGTGCCGAAGGTGGTGATGGCCCATTCCCGCAACCCGTCGGGCGTGTGGTCGACCACCGCCGATCCGAGGATGTGCAGCGGCGCGCTGCCGGGATCGAGAACAGCCGCGAGGAGTTCGGCCACGCCCAGCGTCAGGCCTGCCGAGACCATCCCGGCCGGCACGCGCAGTCGCAGATCGGCCATGGCATCGAGACTACTGCGGGTGGGCCGCCGCAACCGCTGACCCGGTCGGCCACACTCATCGACGCTCGATCGCCGACGAGCTCCGATCCGGCGATTTCGCCAGCGGTGCATGCGGTCGTGGTCGCGGCGCGCTCGAATGGGGTGGCCGGGCACTGGAACCAGCTGGATTACGCGAAAGGCGCTGTCCGCGAACAGCGGACAGCGCCTCGCGGCGATCAGCTCAGTTGTAGATGCTCGCCACGTCGTCGGCGTGCTGCTTCATCACGACCGCGCGCTTGAGCGACATCTTCGGGGTGAGTTCGCCGGTCTCCTGGGTCCAGTCGATGGTCAGCAGACGGATCTTCTTGATCTGCTCGGCGTGCGAGACCTTCTTGTTGGTCTCGGCCACCGCCGCGTCCACCTCGGCGATCAGATCCGGGTTCTCGATCAGCTTCTCGATCGGGGTGTCGGCGGGCAGGCTGTTGCGTTCCTTCCAGCCGGGCAGCGACTCCGGGTCCAGCGTGATCAGCGCGCCGATGAACGGCTGACCGTCGCCGACCACCATCACCTGGCTGATCAGCGGGTGCGCCCGCAGCGAATCCTCCAGCAGCGCGGGGGAGACGTTCTTGCCACCGGCGGTGACGATGATCTCCTTCTTGCGGCCGGTGATGGTGATGAAGCCGTCGCCGTCGATGGCGCCGAGGTCACCGGTCTTGAACCAGCCGTCCTCGAAGGCGTCCTCGGTGGCGTCCGCGTTGCCCCAGTAGCCGCTGAACACGACCGAGCCGCGCAGCAGCAGTTCGCCGTCCTCGGCGATCTTGGCGGCGTGACCCTCGATCGGCCGGCCGACCGACCCGACCCGGATCCGCTCCGGGGTGTTCACGGCGATGGCCGCGGTGGTCTCGGTGAGACCGTAGCCCTCGTAGATGGTCACGCCGACGCCGCGGAAGAAGTGACCCAGTCGCGCGCCGAGCGGGCCGCCGCCGGAGACGGCCGCCTCGCACTGACCGCCGAGCGCGGCGCGCAGCTTGCTGTAGACCAGCCTGTCGAACAGCGCGTGCTTCAGTTTCAGCGCGATGCCAGGTCCGCCGTTGTCGAGCGCCTCGCTCCACGCGATCGCGGTATCGGCGGCGGCGTCGAAGATCTTGCCCTTGCCGCCGTCGTGCGCCTTCTGCTTGGCGCTGTTGAACACCTTCTCGAACACTCGCGGCACCGAGAGGATGAAGTGCGGCTGGTAGCTGCCGAACTGCTCGACCAGGGTGGACCAGTCGGCGGTGTGCGCGACGATCACCTTCGCGTCGAACGCGGCCAGCGCGACGGCGCGGGCGAAGACGTGCGCCAGCGGCAGGAACATGAGGGTCTTCTTGCCCTCGGTGACGTACTTGTTCAGCGCGATCCGGTCGGACTTGGACTCCGCGTACAGGTTCGCGTGGGTCAGCATGACGCCCTTGGGGCGGCCGGTGGTGCCCGAGGTGTAGATCAGGGTGGCGGGCGACTGCGCGCCGACCTGGGCGCGGCGCTCGTGCACGGCCTGGTCGTCCAGCTCGGCGCCGCGGGTGATCAGCTCGTCCAGCGCGCCCTTGTCGATCTGCAGGGTCTCCCGCAGATCCGGCAGCGACCCGGATTCGATCTCGTCGATCACCTTGCGGTGCTTGTCGCTGTCCAGGATCAGCAGCTTGGTGGCCGAGTCCTGCAGGATCCACTTGGCCTGCTCGGCGGCGGAGCTGTCGTAGATCGCGACGGTGCAGCCGCCCGCGGCCCAGATGGCGAAATCGAGGACGGCCCACTCGTAGCGAGTGGGGGCCATGATGGCGACGCGATCGCCGAGTTCGAGCCCCGAAGCGATCAGGCCTTTCGCCACCCCGGTGACGGTTTTCGCGAACTCCGCGGCGGTGACATCCCGCCAGCCGCCACTGCCGTTCGGCATGTTGAACAGCACCGAGTCCGGTGACTGCTCGGCGTGGCGGAAGACGTTGTCGGAATTGTTCGCGTCATCCGGAATGGTGTAGGAAGCCGGGACTTCGAACTCTCGCATCAGTGCCCTTCCACGTGGGTTTACTCGCCAGTAATCTACGACACCTGCGCGCGGGCCGTGAGGTCGACCACCGGAATCGCCTCCGTACATCACCGCAGGCTGGGGACCCGCTCGGATTTCATCCTAGTTCGCGCAGGTCCGCCGGTTGAATGGCTTCGCGCAGGAACTCCGCGAGTTCGCGCAGCGCGGCCGCCGCGGGCCCGGCCAGCGCGGCCTGCAGTTGAGCGACGTGCCACAAGCCCTTGCTCTCGGTGAAGCGGACGTGTACGCCCGCCTCGCGCAGGGCGGCGACCAGCGCGACGCACTGGCGGTGCAGCAGTTCGCTGACGTCCACCTGCACGTAGGTGGGCGGCAGGCCGCGCAGTTCACCGGTCAGCGGGGCGTAGGCCGGGTCGGCCCCGTCGCCGTCGCCCAGGTAGGCGGCCGCGCAGGCTCGTGACCAGGGCCTGTTGATCACCAGATCGCGTTCCCGCTCCGGGATCTCGTTGGGGTCGGCCCATGGGGCGATCAAACCGAGCGCGGCCGGGGTCTGCCCGTGCCGGGCGATCAGGCGCTGCGCGAGCGCGAGCGACAGTCCACCGCCCGCGGAATCGCCGGAGACGGCGATCTGATCCGGCCGCAGACCCGAACTCGCCACGAGCTCCAGGAACGCCGCTTCGGCGTCCTCCAGTGCGGCGGGGAAGGGGTGCTCCGGCGCCAGCCGGTAGTCCAGCACGTAGACCGCGCACCCGGTGTCCCGCGCCAGCCGGGCCGCCAGCGAGCGGTGCGTCGCGGGCGAGCCGACCGCGTATCCGCCTCCGTGCAGATAGAGAACCGCGCCGTGCTCGGAGGTGTCCGCGAAGCCGATCCGCTCGGCGGGCCTGCCGCCCAGGCGCAGGGGCTGCACGACGGCGCCCGCGGGCAACAGCTGCGCTCGTGAACTCACGTCGAGCAGCCTGCGCTGCATCGTGAACGGCAACCGCTTGTTCAGCGTCACCCGGAAGATCGGATTCAGTATCGCCCGCGCCAGGGGCAGCGGAAGGTCGATGTCACGCATTCGTCGTTCCTCGGATCCCGGGTCAGGGCAGGAAGCGGCGCTCGACGTTGGCCGCGATCCGCTGGTAGCCCGACGCGGTCACCCGCACGAACAGATCCAGCAGCTTCGCCTCCCAGCCGATCAGCACGCGGCCGTGGCCCTTGCGCACGCCCTCGGTGATGGTCTGCGCCGCCATCTCGGGAGTGTGGATGGCCAGCTTCTTGTCGAACATCGAGGCGGCCGACTTGCTGTCGATGCCCTCGGCGTAGGTGGCGTTGCGCGCGACCGCGGTCTTGATGCCGCCGGGGTGCACGCAGGTGACCTTGACCGGGTGCCGGGCCACCAGCATCTCCTGGCGCAGCGACTCGGTGAAACCGCGCACCGCGAACTTCGCCGCGTTGTAGGCGCTCTGGCCGGGGATCGCGATGAGGCCGAAGAGGCTGGACACATTGACGATGTGGCCGTCGCCGGACTCGATCACCATCGGCAGGAACGCCTTGGTGCCGTTGACGACGCCCCAGAAGTCGACGTCCATCACGCGCTCGAAGTCCTTGTACTCCGAGCGGATGATCTCGCCGTGGTGGGCGATGCCCGCGTTGTTGTAGACCTGGTGCACGGTGCCGAAGTGCGCTTTCACCGCGTCGGCGTAGAGAATCACCGCTTCGCGTTCGACCACGTTCAGCCGGTCGGACTTGACCTGCGCGCCGAGCTGCTCGCAGCGCCGCGTGGTCTCGGCGAGGCCGTCGACGTCGATATCCGACAGCGCCAGTTTTGCGCCGCGCCGGGCCAGATTCTCCGCCAGCGCACGGCCGATCCCGGAGCCCGCTCCGGTGATCACACAGACCTTGTTCTTGAAGTAAGCGTCATTGCTCACGATGCCACTGCTTTCACATCGGTTCGGGAAATGGAGATGTCGTACGCCGACACGTCGAATGTCCTGGTCAGGCGACGGAATTCGAAGGTGAAGTCCGGCCACAACGTGGTGTTGTTGCCGTGCTTGTCCAGGTACCAGCTCGAGCACCCGCCGGTCAGCCAGACACTGCCCGCCAGCTTCGCCTGCAAGTCCTTGTTGTAGGCATCCTGCACGTCGCGGCGCACTTCCACGGTACGCAGGTCGAGGCGGTCGATGGTAGCCAGCGCGTCGGCGACGTAGTTGATCTGCGATTCGATCATGTACACCATCGAGGTGTGCCCGAGGCCGACGTTCGGGCCGAGCAGGAAGAACATATTGGGGAAGTTGGCGATCGTGGAGCCCTTGTAGCCCTGCTGGCCGATCTCGTCGAACACCTCCGACAGCGTGCGCCCGTCGCGGCCGAAGATCGTCTCGTAGGTCGGCGAGTCGGTGACGTGGAAGCCGGTCGCCACGATCAGCGCGTCGATCTCGCGCTCGGTGCCGTCCTCGGTGACGATCGAGTTCGCGCGCACCTCGGCGATGCCGTCGGTGACCACGTCGACGTTGGGGCGCGCCAGCGCGGGGTAGTAGTCGTTGGAGATCAGCATGCGCTTGCAGCCGATCCGGAAGTTCGGCGTGACCTTGGCGCGCAACTGCGGATCACGAATCTCGTAGCGCAGTTTCGCCTTCGCGATCGCCTCGAACACCTGCATCAGGGCCGGAACCTTGGCCAGGCCGACCACCTGGGTCTCGCGCGCGGCGTAGATGGTCGCGCGGGATAGTCGCTGCAGGCCAGGCACGTGCTTGAAGGCGAGTCGCTCGGCCTTCGTGTACGGGCGGTCCAGGCGCGGCAGCAGCCAGGGCGCGGTGCGCTGGTAGACGTCCAGGTGGCCGACCTGCGCAGCGATGGCGGGCACGATCTGGATGGCCGAGGCGCCGGTGCCGATGATGGCGACCCGCTTACCGGTGAGATCGGCGTCGTGATTCCAGCGGGCGGAGTGGAAGGTCTCGCCTTCGAAGTCGTTGATGCCTTTGATGTCCGGCAGCGCGGGCTCACACAGCGCGCCGACCGCCGAGACCACCGTGTCGGCGGTGAAGCTGCCCTTGCTCGACTCGATCTCCCACAGCGCGGTCTCGGTGTTCCAGCGTGCGCTGGTCACGTCGCAGCCGAAGACGTGCTTGTCGCGCACGTCGTAGCGCTTCGACACGTCCTGGATGTACTGCTGGATCTCGCCCTGCTTGGAGAACGACCGCGACCAGTCCGGGTTCAGCGCGAACGAGTACGAGTACAGGTGCGAAGGAACGTCGCAGGCCGCGCCGGGGTAGGTGTTGTCGCGCCAGGTGCCGCCGACATCGCTGCCGCGTTCGAGCACGAGGAAGTCGTTGCGACCCTGCTGGGTCAGCCGGATGGCCAGACCCAGACCCGCGAACCCGCTGCCGATGATGATCGTCCTGGCGTGGCGCGTGGATCGGCCGGCGACAGCTTTGTCTGTAACCTTGCGACTCATGTAACGCAGCCTACGGTGCTATTGAGCACGAGTCAACAGTGTATTGACTCCTGTTCAGTAGGATGTGCCGGTGACCAGAACTCAGTCGGACGCCCCCAAGCGCACGCGGCTCAGTCCCGACGAGCGCCGCGAGCAGCTGATCACCCTGGGCGCCAAGATGCTCGGCGAGCGCTCCATCGACGACATCTCCGTCAGCGAGATCGCCGCCCAGGCCGGCATCTCCCGAGGCCTGCTGTTCCATTACTTCCCGACCAAGCAGGATTTCCAGTTGGCGATCGTGCGACACGCCAACGCCGAACTGATCGAGCGCGTAATCCCGGACCGCTCACTCGGTCTGTTCGAGATGCTGCGCGACTCCATCGAGCGCTACATCGAGTACGTCACCGAGAACCGCACGTCCTACCTCGCGCTGTTGCGCGGGCCGACCAGCGTCAGCCCCGAGCTGGCCCCGCTGGTCGATCAGACCCGCGACGCCATCATCGGCATCATCCTGGCCGAGACGCCGGTTCCGGTCGCCGAGTCCGACCATCCCCGGCTCATGCTCGCCATGCGCGGGTGGATCGCGTTCGTGGAGGAATCCACGCTCACCTGGCTGCGCTCCGAACCCATCTCCCGCGAACAGCTCGTCGACCTGCTGGTCGAATCGTTGATCGCCATAGCGTTCTCGGTGGATCCGGCTCTTGCTTCGGCGCTGCGAGGGTGAGGAGCTCTCGAGCGCGTCTGCCGCGCCGGTGGTGTGACGATCAGTCGTCCGCCGCGTTGTAGCGGACCAGGTATCCGGCGAGTTGGGCGAGGTCCTCGTCGTCCCAGTCGCGGAACCGTTCGGCGAACGCCTCCCGGCGGCGCTGTTCGGCCTCCCGTGCGATCCGCTGCCCGGCGGGGGTGGCGCGCAGGATGTGGTTGCGGCGGTTGGCCGGATCGACCTCCCGGGTGAGATAACCGAGCCGTTCCAGCGCCGCCACCTGTCGGCTCACCGTGGATTTGTCCAGCAGGAAGTGTCCGGCCAGTTCTGTGGCCAGGCAGCCGTCACGCTCGATGACCAGGTCCAGAATGCTCGACGCCACCAGCGGCAGTTCCGGATGCAGCTCGGCGGCCCTGCCGCGGGCCCGGCGGGCGAATGCGGTGAGTTCGCGCTGGATCGTTCGGATCGCGGTCGAGCGAGTGGGGGATGCCGGAGTCTGCCGCATGGTTGTATAGTACAACTGCGATAGTTGTATTTACCAACCTTTGGGAGTCTTCGCATGCAGCAACTTCGGCATGTCGCCGCGCATCTGCTCACCCCGCTGCTGATGTGCCTCGGCATGGCACTGGCGTATCTGGGCGCGTTCCACCAGCCCGAGCCGAATCACATGAAGGTGGCCATCGTCGGTGATACGCCGCAGGTCAAGGTGCTGGCGCAGACGCTGAAGGACCGCGCTGGAGACGCACTCGAGGTTGTCACCCTGCCCGGCCGCGACGAGGCGGTAGGACAGTTGCGCGAGCGGACGCTGGCCGGTGCCTATGTGCCGGAATCGCACGAAGCGCTGGTCGCGAAGGCCGGTTCGGACACCACCGCGATGGCAGCCGAGGCTGTCTTCGGCCGCATCGCCGCCCAGCAAGGGGTGCCGGTCGAGGTTACCGATATCGCTGCGCCGGGTACCGGCGATCCGACCGCGCAGGGCCTGTTCTTCCTGCTGGTGGCATTGAGCATCGGCTCCTACGGCAGCGTCGCGGCGATCGGCGCGGCCGGGGCGGGACTGAGCATGGGCCTGCGCGCACTGCTGGGCCTGGTCACATCGCTGGCGGTGAGCGTTATCGGCCTCGGTGTCGCCGGGCCGGTATTCCATGTGGTCGATCACGACTACGCCGCCGTCTGGGCGATGTCGTGGCTCTATTCAGCAGGGATTCTCGCGGTGGGCATCGGGTTGCACACCTTCTTACGGCGCTGGACCACGCTGACGATGATGGTGCTTTTCGTGATGCTCAACTTCACGACATCGGGCGGCGTGTACGGACCGTGGCTGCAGAACGATTTCTTCGGCGCGCTGCATTCGTTCTGGAACGGAGCGGGTTTCGTCGAGGGCGCGCGCACCCTGCTGTACTTCGACGGCGGTGCGGGGTTCGGCAACCGGGTGTTGAGCCTGGTGCTGTGGCTGGTGGCCGGCGCGGGACTGGTCCTGGTGGCGGGCGGGTACGAGCGCAGGCTCCGCACGCCGGCCCGCACGGAGGCGGTGCCCGTCACCGAACGCGCGGCCGAGGAAGAGATCGAAGAGGCGGTCGGGGTCTGAACGTGCGCCGCCCGAGTAGATCGGCGGACGGTCCACGAGTGTGGTGCTGCCCACACGCCGCACTCCGCATGCCCTTGTGCTGCCAATACCGCGCTGTTCCAGTGCCTTTCGATTTTGTGTCGGAAAACCCGGCGCATACCGTTGGGTGGTCGATGGTGTGGGACGGCGATGGAGGCCGCCGATGTTGGTCATCAATGAACGAACGACGGCGCCGCGATCCGAACAGCGCGTGCTCGACTGGATGCGGAGTTGGACCGGCCAGTACGTCATTGTGGGACTCGCGATCTCGGGGTGTTACCTACCCGACCGGGAGCGCAGAGACGAAACGCAAGAAGCCGATCTGGTGGTGATCACCCCCAGGGCCGCCGTGGTCGTCGAGGTCAAGGGCACCGTCCCGGAGGCGACGAGCGGTGTCCTGTCGGTGCAGGCCAACGGCCGCTGGCGGTTGTCCGGCTACGCGGGCGACCCGATCCACGTGCGCGACCACGACAGCAGCCCGTTCGACCAGGTGACCAACAACGTCTTCAACTTGAAGGCGCTGGTGCGCAAGCACAACGCCGACGCCTTCGTCGACGGACTGATCGTCGTGGTGCCGCCCAAGGATTCGAACCTCACGCTGAACATCGAGTCACGCAGGCGTGGTTGCGCGGTGGTGCTGGGAGCCGGGCAGGCCGACCTGCGCGGGTGGTTCCACCGCACCGCGAGCCGCAAGCTCATCTGGACCGCCGAACGAACGCACGCCCTGCTCACCGACTTGAACCTGGGCGACCAGGTCACCGTCGACGACTTGGCGGCGGACGGTTTCCCGCCGGAGCAGAAGTTGCGGGCCGGGACGCTGGCGGCGCTGGAGAGCGTCACGCGGAAGACTCCTGAACTCGAGGACAGGACGCCTACGGATGGGTCCGACGCCGACGAGTCGGCGGGTTCGGATGAACTCGAGGACAGGATGCCTGTCGATGGGGCCCACGCCGACGCGTCGGTGGGTTCGGACGCACTACCGGTGGATACCGTGTCCGAGCCGCCGGACGCCGATCCGGATGCAGCGCGGCTCAGCGCATCGACGCGAGTCGTCGAAGGCCGTGACGTCACAGACGATGGTGACCATCAGCTCTCGGAAGCAGATCAGTCGACTGCATCGCTGTCTACGCCCGAGCAGACCGACGCCCGTGAACCCGGTATCGGAGAGCCCGAGGGTTCGGAGTCCGAGCACGGGAGGCGGTCCGATACCGAAAGCGCACCGCAGGGTGACAGGTCGTCGACGGCTCGGCAGCCGCTCGAGCACACGGCTGTTCCGGACAGCAGCCAGGACGTACAGGCGTCCGAGTCACATCCCCCGCAGGCGCCCATCGCCGCGGCGGTGCAGATGCAACCTACCGAGGAAGATCCGTTCGCGCCGGAATTCCTCGCGCCGGAGCCTCCATCTATGCCCGAGCCGTTGAATACGACAGCTCATTCGTACGCTCGCGACGAAGAGCGCCAGTCGGCCTTCTCTCTCGCGGACGCGCGGCCGTTCGCACCTGGCGTGCCAGAAGATAACCAACCGGAGCAGCCGCGCTTCGAAGGCCGACTCGCGGCGAGGCCCACAGGGGCAGAAGCGGCGAGGCCCGCACGGGAAGAAGTCGCCGAGCCGTATTCCTATGCGACGGAACGCGTCGCCGCCGGACACGTGGCGTCGATACGCCCCGCCGCAACTGAGTCCCCCGCGCCGGAACGAACTGAACCAGAACCCCCGCCCGCCGAAGAGGATGTCGATCCGGCTGCACGAACAGCCCCCGCACCGTCGTCGTTCACGGACAGTTGGTCGTCGTGGATCGAGCTCGATCCCGACCGGCCGCTGCGCCCGCGCCCGCCGCAGGCACCTCAACCGAGCCGGCCTACAGCGTGGTCCACACCCACCCCCGAGCCACAGCCACTGCGCCGCCCCGCGCCGACCGCTGTGCTCGAGCGTCCACGGATCACGGTTCGCGACCAGATAACCGCGCTGTCCGCGCGCATCCCCGGCCGCACCTCCGAGAAACCGAAGCCACGCAGCCACCGCTCACAACAGATCGCCGCAGTGGCACTGATCCTGCTCGTCATCGGCATGATCTGGCTACTGGCGGCCTCCTGCTCGACGCCCACGGGCGGCGCCGTGCAACCGACACAAGCACCTGTGCCGACAACCGAGGCAGAGGCAGTCCCCCCACCGCCGAGCTCCACCGAAACCCCAGGCCGCATGAATCTTTTGCCGTTGTGCACTCCGCGCACACCCAAGTGCTGAACATATGGCCGGGTATGCGTTCGATCCCAGCCGGACACCAGAGCGGGCGCATGGATGTCGACGGGCCGACCGAGTCATGATGGATGAGTATCCGCTGTACCCGATGGCTCACTGGGTTCCGCAAGCGCCCGCGCCTTCTCCATGCGCCGGACGGATCGGTCGAATCGGACCCGTCTTCCCTCACCGGCAGTGACATGCGATCGGTTCCGACAGTTCTGTTGGTTTCGCATCGTGTAACTGGCGATGCCGCCATGCTCGCGAGCGCTACTGCGTCGTGAACGCGCGGTCGGCGGAAGAATCCGTCCACTCAGGCGCCCGGTACCGATTGGGGAGCAGGGTTTCCTAACTGCGCGAGCATGTCCATGTTGCGCCTCGGCCCTTGATGGAACCGGATGAACGTTAGGTTCGTCCTATTGATCGGTCTGATCTCCCGCGGGCGAGTGGTGAGGCGACTCGGTGCAGTTCGATTCGAGATGGCGAGACGAAGGAGAGGCGCGGTATGACAACGGATGGGGCGATGCCGTTCGCGGTGGTGCCGGAGCATGTTTCGGACGCGGGCCGGTACGTCTACGACACGGCGCAAACGTTGATCAGTGGCGTGCGGTCGACCGACGTGGAAGTGGAAGCTCTGCTGGCCACCTGGCGCGGCCCCGCATCGGATGCGTACGCGGCGGGCTGGAGTGAGGTCCGGCAGGGTGTGGTGGACGTGCTGGAAGCGTTGTCGGAGATGGCAGAGGCGCTCGGGGTGGTGAGCACCCGGCTCGACGCGGTCGATCAGGCACGCGCCGAGAGCTTCTCGCTTGATCTGCCCGCATGCTGAGAAGAAGGACACTGTGGAGTACAAGGTGAGTTTGGGGCAGTTGGATGCGACCACGGTGCGGATCGACGCATTGCGGGGATTCCTGGACGAAAGCTTGATCGAGATCGACGAGCGGATCGCGACGGTTCAGCAGACCTGGAACGGAGCCTCGGCCGCCGCTTACGCCGACGCGCACACCGACTGGATCGCCGGAGCGCGGAAGGCGGCCCGCGGCATCGAGAAGATGAGGGCCGCTGCGCAGGCCGCGCACGACGCCTACAGCGCGACCGTGACCGCGAATCTGTCGGTGCTGGGGCGCTCTGGGCAGGACGGAGGTCCGGCACAGTGACCGTGATCGATGTCGATACCGAGGTTTACACCGACTCCGGGCGTGCGCTGATCTCCGCCGCCGATGCCTGGTTCCGGGCGGTGGACGCGAAATGGACCACCCTGTCCGGCTGCGGGCAGATGTGTGGGTCATATTCGGAGGCGGTGTCCTGGGCGCAGTCCTACGACACTCGCGCGGACGAGCTGATCAGAGGCGCACGGCAGATCGCCGAGGCCGCCGACAACTACGGCCGCATCCTGATCGAACTCGGGCACAATCACGCGATCGGCGACTATTTCGCCACGATGGGTGCCGGTGGGCAGCCGCCTGCCGCGCCGACGACGCCGCCACCAGCGATGTTCGTGTGCAAAGTACCGCTTCCGTCGGCGGGTGGGCCGGGGCAAGGGCTGGTCGACGGCACCATCGGCTTGGTGGAGAAGGTCGGCATCGTCATCCCGGACGGTGACGCCACCAAGCTGAAAACAGCCTCGGATGCGTGGGCGCAGTTGGCGGCGGCTCCGGAGGTCACGGGGTTCGTCGCGGAGCTGGAGCGCATCGCGGGCATGTTCGCGCCGATCACCGCCCCTGAGCTCGATCATGTGGACGAAGACCTGCGGGCGTTGCGCGCGGCGGCATCGGATGTGGTCACCGGATTCGGCGAAATATCGGCGTCGACCACCGAGCACCGTGACGCGCTGGGGGAAATGCGGGACAAGATCGCAGGTTTCCTGGACCAGTTGGCCAAGGACATCGCCCTTGAAATCGCGATCAGCGCCACCATCACGATCGCTGCGTCGCTGGTGACCTTCGGCGCTGCTGCCGCAGGCGGCGCCGCGATCGGCGCGGCTCGGGTCGCGCATATCGTGTCGCGTTACGCGCCGAAGATCCGGCTGTTGGTCGATGCGTTCAAATTGCGCGGGCTCGGGCGCGGATTCTCCGCAGTGCCCGACTTCACCAGACACCGCCAGGAGATGCAGCGACTGCTGGATCTGGGCGCCAAAAACAGGGCGCGTGCCAAGCCTACGAGTTGGGTGAGTGACCTCACCGCGCGGGATCGCCACGTGCTCGAACTCGGCCCGGCCGACAGCCGAAGCACCAATCTCACCGAGCTGCTGCGGCGTGGCGATCCCCTCACCCCAGAGCAGCAACGACACGTCGATGACCTGAATTCGGCGCTGTCCAAGCTGCCCGCGCACGAGGGCCCGGTGTTGCGGCATACCAACCTGACGCCCGAACAGCTCGCTCGCTATGAGCCGGGCAAACCGACAACTGAACTGGGGTTCACGTCGGCATCCAACAAGCCGAGCGGCGTCAATGACGTTTTCGTGCAGAACGCCGAGGTCGAGATGCAGATCATCAGCAAGAACGGGCGAGTCTACGGTGACTACGGAACTCCCGACGAGGTGCTGTTTCCTTCGAACACAGAGTTCTTTGTACACAACAAGTTTCGCGATCCCGCCACAGGCAGGATCATCATCCAGATGTCGGAAGTCTAGGAGTGAAATCCATGCCGAAAAAATTCGGAGGCAAACTCTTCTTCAGCACCGCCGAAGCCGCAGCGAGGAGGCCCAGCGACGAGGAAATCGAACGCACCCGCCGACAGCTCGAGGCGTTCAACACCGAACTTCGAGCGGCGGGCCCATCCAGCGAAGGGCATGTGGGTGGGCTCGGCGGACGGTTCTCCGACGACCTCTCAGGAACCGAGTTCCAGGGCTGGACCTTAGAAGCCGGCACGTGGCGCGACGCGAACGGCGAAGTCGTCTACACGCGGGGCTCGGATGGTGGATGGTACGACGCTGCCGGGAGCTTGGTGTTCGATGCACTCGGCAATCGGCCGCGATGACAGCACCAGCAGCGGAAAGTTCGAGTCACCAGATAGCGCGGAGGCTGCCCAGCCCGGCAATCCGCTGAGTCATCTGCCCGGAGCCGTCGAGACGGCGGCAGTGGCAACTCGATGAGGATTGCGGCAGCGCCACTGGCGTGCTCACGATGCGCCGGAGAGCCATTGTCGAACGCGGCCGGACGCAGATCTCTTGCGGCGTCGTGCTCGAAGGGTCGGGTTGAACCAGCCGGGCAACGGTTCTCGCGCGGCAAGCCAGGTCTGCGGCACCCCGATCGGAGCGGGGCGGCTTCCGACGCCGGTATAGGCGGCGACGATCCCGCCCACGATGGCGCTCGTGGTGTCGATATCTCCGTCCGCCGCAATACATGTGGTGATCGCGACCGGGTAGTTGTCCAAATGCGTTGCCGCAACCCACATTGTGAACGGCACCGTGTTCTGTGCGGTGACCAGGGATCCGTTGCCGAGTTCCGCTGCGGCCTCCTTCGCCGAGGCTCCGAGCAGGGTGCGAGCACGGCGAATCAGTCGGCTGGTCTCACCGTCGTCGAGGCAGTCGAGGAGGGCGGTAAGGAATCCCTCCGGCGTCGGCCGACTCCCGATTAGGCGAGCACGAGCGGCCTGACCGGCTGCGAGGGCGACCGCGACCGCGCCGAGGACGCCTTCGGAATGCAGATGTGTCACCTGCGCCGACCGTGCCGCCTCGGCGGCGATTCTTTCCGGATCGTCGGCGAAGAAGGCGCCCAGCGGGGCGACGCGCATGGCCGCACCGTTGCCGCAGGACCCCTGGTGATCGAACGCGGCCCCGGCCGCCTCCCGCCAGTGCGTGCCGTTGCGGATTCGACGCAGGGTGTCGACCGCGAGGAAGCCGTATTCACGGCGTGGGTCGAATCGTTGCGCGAAGGCGGCGGCAAGCCGGTCCTGGTCGATTCGACCGTGACTGGAAAGGTGGGCGACCACGGTGCATGCCATTTCGGTGTCGTCGGTCCACCCCCACTGTCGGGCGGGGAGGTCGCCCGCCCGAAGATCCGGAATCGACCGGCCCATGATGGGGAATTCCGCGCCCAGCGCATCCCCCACGGACAGTCCATCGAGTGAATCGAGCATCAAGTCAACGTGCATCGCGTCAGATGGTAGCCATACCGCATGGGCGGAGCGACGATTGCGGCGGTTGGGTTGATCGTACCCGTGGTTTCTCCTCTCGCTGCCTGTTGCGGTCCGTATCCATCGAACGGACGACCGTGCCGCCGGAATCGACTCGCCGCGAGTCATGCATTCCGCTCCTCGGCGAGGAGTTCACTAAGCGCTTCCGCCAGGAAGCGCGGGTGACCGCACGCATCCGTCACCACGGGGTGCCGCAGGTATTCGACGCGGCGCTCGACGCCTCGTTCAGGCGCTCTATCTCGTGATCGAACTCATCGACGGGATTACGCTGCGCGACTGCGCCGTCGATCCCGCTCTCGGCGATGCACCTGCGCACCGCGATCGAATCGGCTTCTGGACAAGCCATCCATCTCACCTCGGCGTTCCAGTTCGCCGGGGACGTGACAGAGAGGTGTGCCGGCGGCCGGTTATGTGATCGTTTCGAAGTCGAGGCAGCGAAGAGTCGGCTTCCATGAGTCCGAGGCTTCGGATTTCGGATCGCTGCGAGGTCAGCGGCAGCGGGTCACCGGCGTCCTGTAGCGAGTGCCGCGGTGTCTCTTGCCATGCGCATCCCCAGACGATCACTGCACCGCGGCCGCCTCGACCGATAGCCAACGCCTACACTGCGGCGTAGAGTGCTGCCTGCGTTCCCATTCGACTCCCGAACACGACTTACGTTCTGGGTGAACGAGATTGGCGGTATCGCGCTGTCGCTCGTAGCACCGATCGCTGGAAGGACGCGTGTTCACCACTACCGAATCCGAGCTGGACGATCTCTATGCGGCCATCGAGAAATCCGCGCGGCTGTTGAATGTGCCCTGCACTCGAGAAGCTGTCCGGCCCACTTTGACCGCATACGGCGCGATGCTCACACGGTCGGTGATCTCTCTCAGAGTAGTCACCGACGCCCGCCGCTCGGGAGACCTCGACTACCGCTTCTTGACGCTGCCGAGCGACATCGACCCTTACGACATCGCCCTTTCCAACGAACTCATCTCCGAGACCGATCATCCGGTCGGCGCTCTGCTGGACCAGGTCCGGGAACGGTGCCCCATCCACAGCTACGGGATCGATATCGGTGTAGTCGGCGGCTTCAAGAAAATCTGGCCGTTCTTTCCTGCCGATGGCATGCAGAAGGTATCGGAGCTCGCCGAACTACCGTCCATGCCGCCCAGTCTCGCCGACCATGCCCGCATGTTCGCACGCCACGGCCTGGAGGACAAAGTCGGCTTGCTCGGCATCGACTACCACGACAAGACGATGAACGTGTACTTCCCCGGCCTGTCGGCCGACTACTTCGAACCCCACGCCATCGTGTCGCTGCACCGGGATGCCGGACTCCCGGACCCGAGCGATGACTTTCTCTCACTCACCGAGAAAGCATTCGATATCTACGCCACCATCGGCTGGGAATCGCCCCGGATCGAGCGCCTCTGTTTTCCGGTGATAACACCGGACCCGACCACGCTTCCGGTTCGGATCGATCCACGCTTCGAGCAACTCGTCGACGAAGTTCCGATCAGCACGACCGACCGTCGATTCACCTACGCCGCCACCTCGTCGCCCGGCGGGGAGTCCTATAAGTTCAGTTGGTTCTACCAATGGCAGCCCAGGATATTGGACAGGATGAAGACGTCCGATTCATAGGACTGTCGATAGGGCGTTCCGTCGTCTTCGGATGACTTGTCCGCGGAGCGTCACCTTGTCCGCGTCGCAAGCGGATTGGCTCCATATCCCGAGTAGCGACTACTCGCGCTGCTCGAGCCAGCGAGTGCGATGGCCATATCAATGGCGGCCGCCGCGTCAGCTGTTGACAGTTGCCGGGGGCGTGCCCAGAGCGTGGGTTGAACCGGTTCGCCTGGCAGCGGCCTGGTGCCAGGTCGCTCTGCGCTTCGACGCTGTCGAGGGAGGCGAAGTTGAGCGCCACAACCGACCAAGATCTCCTACCTCGCTCTACCGGTACCCAAGCGCGTATCGGTTAGGATTCGCGTCATGAGTGATGGGGGGACACCAGCCTCTGGCCGGAACCTCGCGGTGGTGCCCGAGAAGGTGCGCGAGGTCGGCAAGTACGTCTACGAGTTGGCGGAGGCGCTGCAGGCGGCGTTGGACTCCACCGCGACGGACGTCGCTTCGCTGACCGATGGCGGCTGGACCGGGGACGCGGCCAACGAATTCTCCGAGGGCTGGACCGAGGTCCGCGATGGCGGCGCCAGAATCATGACCGCCCTGACTGGTATGGCGGAAAAGCTCGGCGTCACCGCGGAAAGCTATCAAGCACGCGATGAAAGCAACGCTGCGTCTCTGAGCACTTCGAGTTTGGATCTGCCATGAACTCTCGGTTTTCGGTCGACCTGGACCATCTCGATGAGATCGTGGTCCGTCTGTCGGGTCTGGCCGGATTCATCGGCGAGCATCTCGATGAGATCGATAACCGGGTCGCGACCCTGGCCGGTACTGAGTGGGAAGGGGTTGCGGCCCAGGCGTATGCCGATGCCCACACTCAATGGATCGCCGGGGCAAGGGAATTCGTCGAAGGTGTGAAGGACGTCAGCGACGCAGCGAAGGCGGCCCATGCGCGCTACACCACCGCCCACGACACGAACTACAAGATGTTCTCCCAGGGATAACACACATGGGTGTACTGGTTATCGACTGGCAGACCTACTACGACGCAGGCAAGAAATGCCACGCCCTGGCAACCGACCTCCGTGCCGCCGACAAACCGGTCCACGACGCGGTCAAGGGTGAATGCGCGGGCATGGCCGGGAACACCGCGGGCTGCGAACAATGGGGGAGCACCTACGACCGCGTCGCCCGGGAAACGATGCAGACCTGCACGAACCTGGCCGACGCCCTGACCAACTTCGGCAACATGCTCTACGCCGCCGGGTACAACTGGGCACTGTCCAACAACTCCAACCCGATGCCCGACCGGCCCACCGTGACGGCGATGTCGGAGTACAAGGTGACCATCCCGACTTCGGTCGGCAACAACGGTGACGGTGTCACCGAGGGAAAGGGCAGTGTCCCCGGCTTCTACGACGCTCTGGTCGGGAAGGTTCAGGAAGAGTTCGGAAGCAAGCTGCCCAACGGCAACAAAGACAAGCTCGCCAAGGCCGCATCGACCTGGAAGACATTCGCCGAACATAGGACCATCACCGATGCCGCATCCCGGATAACCGAGATCAGCAACCTTTTCAGCGACATCCAGGACAAAAAAGGCCTCGACCCCATCCTCGGTCACCTCACCACCCTTAGCGGCGGCGCCACCCAGCTTGCCTCCGCGTCCCTCAACCTCGCCACACCTGTCGCGGAATACAGCACCGCCACCTCCGAAACCCGCGACAAATTCCGGGACGCGGTCACCAACGCTTTGATAGCAGCCGGAACCACTGTCGTCATCGGCGTCGCCGCGTCCTGGATCACCGCCGCACTCAGCGATGTCGCCGCCGGTGTCGGCGTCGTAGCGATCGCGGGCAACACCGCCAGAGTGCTCAAAAGCACCTACGATGCCAGCAAACTCATCAAAATAATCGGCACTGCCTCCGCGGTGGCGGGTGCCGCAGCCTTCACCGTCACTGCGTTCGACAAAGTCCCCAGCCTCACCGATATCGCGCTCAAACTTGCTGCCATCATCGCCATGAAGGCTTACATCGATGATGAGGATAAATTCGAGAACTTGCCGCTGGCTCCGGGCAACCCGGCTCCGGGTATGACTGATGAAGTTGAAAAGTACATCCTCGGCAAGCATGTCAAAGGCGCTCCCAACTATAATCCTTCGAAGGGGACCTGGCCCGACACGATTACCGGCGAGGAACTCG
Source organism: Nocardia sp. NPDC047648 (assembly GCF_040642815.1). Classification (NCBI taxonomy): domain Bacteria; kingdom Bacillati; phylum Actinomycetota; class Actinomycetes; order Mycobacteriales; family Nocardiaceae; genus Nocardia; species Nocardia sp. NPDC047648. The sequence continues at coordinate 37,617 of NZ_JBEYSX010000019.1, forward strand.
ACGAGCTGGCCGAAGCGGCCGAGAACTCACCGGCACGAGGACCCAACCACGACGGCAACTTCGAACGCGAGGTCGACGCCGGTGAAGTCATCGGCAGCGTGTCGGAGCAGTTGGGCGGTCACGCCACCAGCCGATACAAGATCATTACCGACCGATTCGGCGGCATTATCACCATGTATCCGATCCCGTAGATGCCAGGAGTTGAATTGGGAATCGACATAATTATTCAAAATCGAATCCACGAGCGGATCGAACTGGTATATGGTGACGCGGAAGATACGCTGGTCAGGTATCGAGAGAATGCTCCGGAAGGTTCGCTACTTCGGGGTCTTCACGCGCACGCGGACACAATGTTCAACACAACCCAGCTGACCATGCTCCTGGACGAACTGGCAAATCTGTCGCCGAACAACGACAAAGAAGCAGAGATGCTCGCCATATTGCGCGATGCTGCCGAAACCGCTATTCGTAGGAATGGGTATCTATGGTTCAGTGGAGACTGAATTCGTGCACGTGTACGCCACTGCTGTAGTCGGTTCTGCGCGCAGCGCGCCGCGGCAATTTACGCACCAAACCGTCCTTAGTGAAAACGAGAATGCTGCCACGCTCGGTGAAGATGGGTTCCATCTCGACCGGAGCGCCGACGAACGCCTCGACTTTCGCCCGGGTGTCGGCGGTGACGACGTAGACCCGGTCCCAATCGCCGCCGGTGAGATCGCGGAGCAGCGCTGAGCCGTGAGTACGAAAGAGTTCGTCCTTCTTCGCCTCCAGATCGGTGTCCTCGGCAAGGCGCGGACCGGACGGCGGGGGCTCCGCGAACTCGAGATAGCGCGGGTAGCCGGGCGCCCGAAGTTCGACGTCGGCGGTGTAGATCCCCGAAACCAGTGGCACTTCGACCCATGCCGACCGCTGGACGCTGTTCCCTTTCACGAAGACCAGCACAGAGGCTCCCTGCTTCGAGAAGGTGTCCTCCATCTCCACCGGTGCGCCGACTTCGCGTTCCACCTGCTCTCGCCCCAGGTATTCCTGCTGGTAGACGTAGACGCGGCCCCAGCTTCCGCCGGCAAGGTCGCGTAGCGGCGCGGAGCCGCCCTTCCGCCACAGGTCGTTCGACTGCGCGGACAGCGTCTTGTCTGGCTCGAGTGCGGTTCGAACGGGCTACCGCCCACATACGCCAAAAGTCCGACCACCGCCAACAACGGCACCGCGACGAGAAGAACGCCCCGCAGCACCCTGCGAAGCCACTTTCCCTTAGTAGGTTCCGTTCTTGGGCTCACCGCGCGTCACCTCCGGGTCGTGACCATCTCGCGCCGGGGGCTCTTTGTCGGTAATCCCCGTGTCGCCGAATGGCACCTGGTTGCTGTACTTCAGTTGACCGTCGGGTCCGACGACAACCAACTGACCGCTTTCTACCGCGTTCTTCGTCGCGGCGTGCGACCGCGATGCGGTTGTTGGCCGAATCCGGCTGCCGGATCGCCGGTCCAAGAACCGGTGAGCAGCGAATTCACGTCCCCGGCAGCGGAACCCAGTGCGGACTGGGGCGCCGCCGACAAGCTCGGACCCGGTCCCGGGTTCCCCCGTCGCTCATACGCTGAAGGATCCCGGGGGTCTCGAGGGTGTCCACCGCCGACTTCCCCGTGTGGAGCCGGTCTCAGGAAACGTGAACCGGGCCGAATGCAGGAGAGAGCGCTCGAGTCAGGGATGACTCAGTCCGCTGGAACGCTTCGGCGATGATCTCCGCCTTTCCGCCGCGTGGACCTCGCTGGACCCGAGGGGGCCGGCATGGCGCGGCGGAAGATACGGCACGCAATTGGGCGCTCGGAAGATAGCTGAATTCGGCGGCTGGACCCGTCGACCTCGCCTTCCGGCTTACGTTTTGGGGCCGTCGAATTCGGTTGCGAGGCAGAAGCTAGGGGATTGCCTGGCGTGGCGTGGGGCAACGATCAACACTGACTGGCACGCGTTCAACCCAGTGCGTGGATCTGTTCATCGAACCCCGGAGACGGCATGAACAAGTCGATCGTCCAGTTGCTCATCGATAGAGCCATTTATACCAGAGAGCGCTGACACCCTTTTCGTGCGGGGGTGGTCGCTCGATCAGCAGCCGACCCGGTCGGGCAAGACTGCGCCGACGCCTCCCCACGGTCTGGCAGTGTCGGTGACCAGCGAAAAGTGGAGTACATCGTGGCAGATCTCTTGCCGTTCGTGATCGCGGGAATCGTATCCGGCTCGGTTTATGGGCTAGCCGCGGTGGGTCTGGTGCTCACCTACAAGACGTCGGGAGTGTTCAATTTCGCCCACGGTGCCATGGCTACGGTGTCGGCTTACGGGTTCTACACCTTGCATGTCATCAATGGGTTTGCGTGGCAGCTCGCCGCGGCCATCTGTGTTCTCTGTCTGGGTCCGGCCATGGGCTTGGCGCTGGAATTGCTGGCCCGCGTTGTCGACCAGGCGACAGTGGAACTGCGGATCGCCGCGACCATCGGCATTCTGCTGTTGGTCCAGGCGGGCGTGACTCTGTATTACGGGCAGACGACGACGCGCATCGTTCCGGCCTTCCTGCCGCAGGGTGGATTCGCCGCCTTCGGTGTGCAGGTGCAGTGGTCGGATGTCACCACGTTCGGGGTCGCGGTACTGGCGACCGGCGCGCTCTCGGCCGCGCTGCGCTTGACCCGGCGTGGTGTCGCGATGCGCGCGGTCGTCGGTAACGCGCCGTTGCTGGATCTGGCTGGGACCAGCCCGGTGCGCACTCGGCGATGGGCCTGGTGTATCGGCACCGGTCTGGCGTCGCTGTCCGGGGTGCTGTTCGCGCCGTTGATTCCGCTCGATCCTATGCAGCTGACGTTGCTGGTCGTCCAGGCGTTCGGAGCGGCGGCCATCGGCCGGTTCACGAGCCTGCCATGGAGCTTCGGCGGTGGACTGCTCATCGGGGTGTTCGCCGCCCTGGCTACCCGCTACTTCACCACCGGGTTGGCTGCGGGAGTTCCCGCCGCATTGCCGTTCCTGGCGTTGTTCCTCGTGCTGCTCGTCATGCCGCGTCGCTTCCTGCTGGACCGGGATCGGGTGACCCGGCGTATCCGTTCCGGCTGGACTGCTCCGCCGGCGCTGCAATCCGTTGGTGGTTTCGTGGTGGTGGTCGTGCTGGCGCTGGTTCCGTCGTTCGCGGGCATTCACCTGACGGATTGGACTGTGGCGCTGGCGATGACGCTCGTCTTTCTCTCGCTCGGCCTGTTGGTTCGCACGTCCGGTCAAGTCTCGCTGTGTCACGTGGCTTTCACCGCGATCGGCGCCTGCGCGTTCTCGCACTTCGCGGTCGATTGGCGGTGGCCGTGGCCGCTCGCTCTCCTCGCCTGTGGTCTGGTGGTCGTGCCGATCGGTGCGGTGTTGTCGATTCCGGCCATTCGGCTCAGCGGCCTGTATCTGGCGCTGGCGACCTTCGGATTCGGCGTCGTGCTCCAGATGATGTTCTACAGCCGGCCCTATATGTTCGGCACCAGCGGTCTCGGCCTGCCGATGCCGCGCCCCAGCGTATTCGGACTGGACTCCGACCCGTCCTTCTACCGGCTCGTGCTGGTACTGGCCACGGCCGGCACGCTGATAGTGGTGGCGTTGGACAAGAGCAGGCTCGGACGATTGCTCCGGGGTCTGGCCGAATCGCCGACCGCGCTGCGGACCAACGGTGTCTCCATCGAGGTCACTCGCGTTCTCGTCTTCTGCGTGTCGGCGTTCCTCGCGGCGTTGGGCGGCGCACTCGCAGGAATGGCCCAGACCACTGCCTCGGCGACCAACTACCAGTCGCTACTGTCGGTCACCTATTTCGCCGTCATTGTCATCATGGTGGGCCGGGAGCCGTGGTATTCGCTGCTGGCCGCGGTCGCGCTCATCCTGGTGCCGTCCTACGTCCCCGTCGCAGGTATGTCGCTGTGGCTCCAGGTCCTGTTCGGCATCCTGGTGGTGCTCCGTGCCGCCACCGCGAGCCGCCTGAAGGTTCCCGGACCGATCCGGTCCCGGCTGGACAGCGCGTTTCGCCGCAAGCGGTCGCCGGCGGTTGTCGCGGTGGAGCCACCCACGAGGCAGCCCTCAGCGCTGCTGGAGGTGCGGGATCTTTCAGTCCGTTTCGGCGGCGTGGTGGCCGTCGACGGCGTCTCGTTCGAGGCGCGTACCGGGCGGATCACCGGACTCATCGGCCCGAACGGTGCGGGCAAGACGACGACGTTCGATGCCTGCACCGGTCTCGTCCAGGCCAACGCCGGCGAGGTGCGACTGCAGGACCGGGTGATCAGCCGCGTCTCGACGTCCCGCCGGGCGCGGCTCGGCATCGGGCGAACTTTTCAGCGGACGGAGCTGTTCGATTCCCTTACCGTGGCCGAAAACGTCGCGATGGGAGCCGAAGGGCCACTCGCCGGAGCGAATCCGCTCGCCCAACTGTTCGCGGCCCACGGACATGCCGGGAGGGTGCGCGCCGCCGCGGCTTCCGCTATGGCGTTGTGCGGAATCGAATCCATCAAGGATTCTCGCGTCGGCGCGCTGTCCACCGGGCAGCGAAGACTGGTCGAACTCGCGCGATGTCTTGCCGGGCCGTACCGGATCCTGTTGCTCGACGAGCCGAGCGCGGGTCTGGATCGCGCGGAGACCGCGCGCTTCGGGCAGATTCTCCGGCATGTCGTCGCCGAACGCGGCGTCGGAATCGTCCTGGTAGAGCACGACATGTCGCTGGTGCTCGAGATCTGCGAGGAGATCTTCGTACTCGACTTCGGCCGCCTGATATTCCGGGGCTCGCCCGCGCGGGTCCGGGCTTCGGAGGTGGTGCAGCACGCCTATCTCGGCGTACCGATCACGGACGAGAACCGGCCGAAGGAACCCGTAGCATGACCGGCCGGAGCAAGGGGGCCGAAGCTCAGGGCCCTGGGTCGTGCGCAAAGGGACGCAGCACGACCGGCACCGAGTTCGCACTCGAATTGCGCTCGATCACCGCGGGCTACGGCACGACGACGGTGCTGCACGACGTCGACCTAGCCGTTTCACCTCGCTCGGTCGTGGCGTTGCTCGGACCGAACGGCGCCGGAAAGTCGACGCTGCTCAGGGTGGCCTCCGGGCTTCTGCGAGCGCGATCGGGAACCGTGTCGATCGGCGGAGCAGATCTGACCCACGCTCGCCCGGCACGCCGCGCCCGTGCGGGTTTGTGCCTGATCCCGGAGGGACGAGGTGTGTTCGCGGACTTGACGGTCCGGGAGAACCTACGCCTGCTGACACCGCCGTGGCGCCGAGTCAGCACCGATGACGTGCTCGATGTCTTCCCCCCGCTGCGAGCGAAGCTGGATCAGCGGGCAGGTTCGCTGTCCGGCGGGCAGCAACAGATGCTGGCACTGGGGCGCGCCTGGCTGGCCGATCCGGCGGTTGTCCTGCTCGACGAGGTCTCGATGGGCCTGGCTCCGCTGGTCGTGGACGAGATCTTCGCGGCCCTCGGCGAATTGCGTACCACGGGCGCGGCGATTGTGCTGGTCGAGCAGTACGTCGATCACGCGCTCGCGATGGCCGATCACGTGGTGTTGCTCAGCCGCGGCACCGTCGCGTTCGCCGGACCCGCCACGAGGATCGGCCGAGATGTCGTGCTGCGGAACTACCTCGGCGTCGACGGGGGACACACAGACTTGCCGGCATCGCCGGCGGGACACCCATCCGGAACCGCGGCCGGGCCCATGGGCGTAGCGAATACTCGGTATCCAGGAGTGCAGTAATGAGGAAGAGAAGGTTTCTGTGGTGCGTGGCGCCGATACTGGCGGCAGCGCTCGCGCTCACATCGTGTTCGGCCGACTCGACGAGTAACGTGTCCAAAACCGTGGGTCCGGTGAAGGTGTCCGACGGCGGCCTCAAAGGCGATCCGATCGTCATCGGATCTATTTGCAGCTGCAGCGGCCCTGCCGCCGGATCGGTGGGGCGCAGCAGCGACGTGCTGCAGGCGTGGGCGTCATGGGTCAACGATCGTGGCGGGATCAATGGGCACCCGGTCAAGCTCATCACCTACGACGACCAGCAGAATCCGACGACGGCGCTGGCGGTGGCGAAAAAACTGGTCGAAGAGGACAAGGTGGTCGCCATCGTCGGCCAAACCAGCCTGGTCAGTTCGAGTTGGCAGAGCTACATCGACAGTAAGGGCATTCCGGTCATCGGCGGACAGCCGGTCGATGCCCCGTTCATCACCGATCCGAACTTCTTCACCTCCGGAACTACGCTGCCGGTGCTGATGCTGGGCGAAGTCGCCCAGGCCAAGAAGGCGGGCGCGAAGAAACTCGGCGTCTACTATTGCGCCGAGATCCCGGTCTGCGAGCAGCTGCCGCAGATGGTGAAGCCGATGGCCGAACAGTCCGGTCTGGGATTCGCTTCGGAGAAAGTCGCGATTGCGGCGCCGAACTACATCGCGCCCTGCCTGGCATTCAAGGAAAAAGGTGTCGACGCCGTCTTCCCCGGCGTTTCGGTCGAGGCGATTTCGCGTATCGCGGCATCCTGTGCCCAGCAAGGTTACAAACCGATTCAGGCTCCTACCGGCGTGAGCCTGCAGAAGGCGTGGGCCACGGACCCGAACTTCGAGGGCAGCATTTTCGCAGGCTCCAATGCGCTGTACACCGACGAATCCATTCCGGCCATCAAGGATTTCAATGACGCTCTCGCCGAGTACATTCCCGGCCTGCGGGACAGCACGGACTTCAGCTCACCGCTGCTGTGGCCGTGGGCAGGCGGGCAGCTCTTCCTGGCAGCGACCAAAGCTGCCGGCCTCTCGCCGTCTTCGACGAGCGCGGATGTGATCAAAGGGCTGCGCGCACTGCGCGACGAGACCCTCGGCGGCCTCGCTCCGCCGCTGACCTTCCCGGAAGGCAAACCGGCCTTTCCGATGTGCTACTTCACCGGAAACACCAAAGGCGGTGCATTCCACTCCGACAACGGTGGTAAGCCGACCTGCATCGACGAGGCTACTGCTGCTGCTCTGATGAAAGCGCTCGCGCCGTCCTGAAACGCGAACCGGGCCGAATCGCTTAGGTACGAAGGCGATTCGGCCCGGTTTCGTGGTCAGGGAACTAGCTGGTCGGCTCGAACGACTCCGCGATGATCTCCGCCTGTTCCACCGCGTGCACCTTGCTCGATCCCGAGGACGGGGCCGACATCGCGCGGCGGGAGATGCGGCGCAGTTTGGTGTTGGCGAAGCGGGCGGGGAGGGTTTCGGGGAGGTTGAGGCCGAAGAAGGGCCAGGCGCCCTGGTTGGCCGGTTCCTCCTGGACCCATGCCAGGTCGGTGGCGTTGGGGTAGCCCTCGAGGGCCTCGTTCAGGCGGCGGACGGGCAGCGGGTAGAGCTGCTCGATGCGCACGATCGCCACGTCTTCGCGCTTCTGCTTGGCCTTTTCGGCGGCCAGCTCGTAGTAGAGCTTGCCGCTGGTCAGCAGGACGCGCTTGACCTTGCTGCGGTCGCCGATGCCCTGCTCGTAGGCGGGTTCGTCGAAGACCGAGCGGAACTTGCTCTCGGTGAAGTCCTTCAGGTCCGAGACCACGGCCTTGTTGCGCAGCATCGACTTCGGGGTGAAGACGATCAACGGGCGGCGGATGCCGTCGAGCGCGTGGCGGCGCAGCAGGTGGAAGTAGTTGGCCGGGGTGGACGGCACCGCGACGGTCATCGAGCCTTCCGCGCACAACTGCAGGAAGCGCTCGATGCGGCCGGAGGTGTGGTCCGGGCCCTGACCCTCGTGGCCGTGCGGCAGCAGCAGCACGACGTCGGAGAGCTGGCCCCACTTGGCCTCGCCGGAGGAGATGAACTCGTCGATGATCGACTGCGCGCCGTTGACGAAGTCACCGAACTGCGCCTCCCACAACACCAGCGCGTTGGGGTTGCCCAGCGAGTAGCCGTACTCGAAGCCGACGGCGGCGAATTCGCTCAGCGCCGAGTCGTGCACGGCGAACCAGCCCGGGTTCTCGCTGCCGATGTTGTGCAGCGGGGTGTACTCCTCGGCGGTCTTGCGGTCGATGATCACCGCGTGCCGCTGGGTGAACGTGCCGCGGCGAGAGTCCTGACCGGTCAGGCGCACCGCGCGCCCCTCGTCGATCAGGGTGCCGAAGGCGAGCAACTCGGCGAAGGCCCAGTCGACCTTGCCCTCGTAGGCCATCTCACGGCGCTTCTCCAGCACCGGCTTGACGCGCGGGTGCACGTTGAAGCCGTCGGGCACGTTGAGGAAGGCGTCGCCGATGCGCTGCAGGATGGCCTTGTCCACGGCCGTCACGACGCTCGCGGGCACCGGCTGGTCGCCTTCGACCGACTCGCTCGGCCCCGGCGAGTACTTCTCCAGCTCGCGGACCTCGTTGAACACCCGCTCCAGCTGGCCCTGGTAGTCGCGCAGCGCGTCCTCGGCCTCTTTCAGCGAGATGTCGCCACGGCCGATCAGGCTCTCGGTGTACGCCTTGCGGACCGAGCGCTTGGTGTCGATGACGTCGTACATCCACGGCTGGGTCATCGACGGGTCGTCGCCCTCGTTGTGGCCGCGCCGGCGGTAGCAGATCATGTCGATGACGACGTCCTTGCGGAACTTCTGCCGGAAGTCGACCGCAAGGCGCGCCACCCAGTCGCACGCCTCCGGGTCGTCGCCGTTGACGTGGAAGATCGGCGCGCCGATGAACTTCGCGATGTCGGTGGAGTATTCGGTGGAGCGGCTGTTCTCCGGCGCGGTGGTGAAACCGATCTGGTTGTTCACCACGATGTGGATGGTGCCGCCGACCCGGTAGCCGCGCAGGCCCGACAGGTTCAGCGTCTCGGCGACCACGCCCTGACCGGCGAACGCGGCGTCACCGTGCAGCATGAGCGGCACGACCGAGAAGCCCTCCGCCCCGTCACCCTTGTCCAGCAGGTCCTGCTTGGCGCGGACCAGGCCCTCCAGGACCGGGTCGACCGCCTCCAGGTGCGAGGGGTTCGCGGTGAGCGAGACCTCGATCTCGTTGTCGCCGAACATCTGCAGGTAGGTGCCCTGCGCGCCGAGGTGGTACTTCACATCGCCGGAGCCGTGCGTGGCGGCCGGGTTCATGTTGCCCTCGAACTCGGTGAAGATCTTCGAGTAGGGCTTGCCGACGATGTTGGCCAGCACGTTGAGCCGGCCTCGGTGCGGCATGCCGATGATGACCTCGTCGAGGCTGTGCTCGGCGCACTGGTCGATCACAGCGTCCATCATCGGGATGACGGCCTCGGCGCCCTCCAGCGAGAAGCGCTTCTGCCCGACGTACTTCGTCTGCAGGAAGGTCTCGAAGGCCTCCGCGGCGTTCAGTCGGTTCAGGATGTACTTCTGTTGCGCAACCGTCGGCTTCGCGTGCTTCTGCTCGACCCGCTCCTGGATCCACTGCAACTGCTCGGGTTCGAGGATATGGGTGTACTCCACACCGACGTGGCGGACGTAGGCGTCGCGCAGGACGGACAGCACGTCGCGCAGCTTCATCTGGTCCTGGCCGTGGAAGCCCGCCACATTGAACGTGCGGTCCAGGTCCCATAGCGTGAGGCCGTGCTGGGTGACGTCCAGGTCGGGGTGACTGCGGAACTTCTCCTTGACCAGCCGCAGCGGATCGGTGTCGGCCATCAGATGGCCGCGGTTGCGGTAGGCCGCGATCATCTCCAGCACGCGCGCGCTCTTGTCGACGCCGCGTTCGCGGATGTCCTTGCGCCACCGGATCGGCTCGTACGGCACGCCGAGGCCGTGGAAAATCTCGTCGAAGAAGTCGTCGGAGATCAGCAGCTGGTGGATGGTGCGCAGGAAGTCGCCGGACTCCGCGCCCTGGATGATGCGGTGGTCGTAGGTGGAGGTGAGCGTCATCAGCTTGCCGACGCCCAGTTCGGCGATCCGCTCGTCGCTCATGCCCTGGAACTCGGCGGGGTACTCCATCGCGCCCGCGCCGATGATCGCGCCCTGCCCGTTCATCAGGCGGGGCACCGAGTGCACGGTGCCGATGGTGCCCGGGTTGGTCAGCGAGATGGTGACGCCGGAGAAGTCCTCGGCGGTGAGCTTGCCGTCGCGGGCGCGCCGCACGATGTCCTCGTAGGCGGTGTGGAACTGCCCGAAGGTCATCGCCTCGCAGCCCTTGATGGCGGCGACGACCAGCGACCGGCTGCCGTCCTTGCCGGGCAGGTCGATGGCAAGGCCGAGGTTGGTGTGCGCGGGGGTGACCGCGTTCGGCTTGCCGTCGACCTCGGCGTAGTGCCGGTTCATGTTCGGGAAGGCCTTGACCGCCTGCACGATGGCGTAGCCGAGCAGGTGGGTGAAGGAGATCTTGCCGCCCCTGGTACGGGCGAGGTGGTTGTTGATGACCAAGCGGTTGTCGATCATCAGCTTGGCCGGGATGGCGCGCACGCTGGTCGCGGTGGGGATGCTCAGCGAGGCGGCCATGTTCTTCGCCACCGCGGCGGCGGCGCCGCGCAGCACCTTCGACTCGTCGGCGGCGGTGTCGGCCTGCTTCGGGCCGGAGGTCGGCGCGGCGTTCGACGTCGGCGCCGGGGTGGTCTGCGGGGTGCGCGCGTTCACCGCGGCCGGCTTGGCGGCGGCCGGTGCGGGCTTCGCGGCGGCCGGGGCGGGCGCTTTCGGAGCCGCGGGGGAGGCGGGCTTGGTGCCGGCGGGCTTGGCGTCGTTGCGCTTGGCGGCCGCCGGAGCCGGTGCGGGAGCGGCAGCCTGCGCGGGCGCGGAGGCGGACTGGCTGTTGCCGGAGTCGCCACTCACCTCAGGCGTGTAGTCGGCCAGGAATTCGTGCCAGCTCTCGTCGACCGAAGATGGATCTTGCTTGAACTTCTGATACATCTCATCGACTAGCCACTGGTTCTGTCCGAACTGGGAAGTTGAGCTGCTCACAGCAGGTGTTCGCCTCATTTCGTTCTTCGCGCTGCGACGTTTGTGACGTGCCCGGCACGGGGATCAGCGGATTGCGCGCCGATGCGCCCTATCTGAGGATAGGCCCAGCAGCAAATCGGCGGATTCACCGACCACCCGACACCCCCGACCCTATTGGTGATGACCCGGCGTCACTTGAGAATATTCCCTCCGACGCCTGCGCCGCTGCCCACAGCCGGGTATACGGCCCGCCCGCCGCGAGCAGTTCCGCGTGGGAGCCGATCTCCACGATTCGCCCATGATCGACGACGGCGATCCGGTCGGCGCGCGCGGCCGTGCCGAGCCGGTGCGCGACGAGCACCGTGGTGCGGTCCCGGCTCAGTGACCGGCTCGCCGCCAGCACCGATGCCTCGGCGTCCGGGTCGAGCGTCGCGGTGGCCTCGTCGAGCAGCAGCAAGTCCGGAGCGACCAGTTCGGCGCGGGCGAGGGCGATCAGCTGCCGCTGCCCGGCCGACAGGCCGCGCCCGCGCTCACCGACCGGCTGGTTCATCCCGAGCGGAAGGGCGGCGATCATCTCCGTCGCGCCCACCGCTGCGGCGGCCGCGGCGATCTCCTCGGGTGTCGCGAATGGTTTCCCGAATGCAATGTTGCTCGCCACGTCGCCGCTGAACAGGTGAGCTTCCTGGGGGACGATGCCCAGCCGAGAGCGGTACTGGGCGAGGCGGTAGTCGCGCACGTCGACGCCGTCCACCCGGATCGCGCCCGGGGCATCCGCGCCTACTCCGGTTTCGCTTTCCGGTGCGGCGGCCGCGGGCTCTGCCGCACCGGCGGAACCGGCGTCCGGTGGCAGGTCGTACAGCCGTGCCAGCAGCTTGACGACGGTCGACTTGCCCGCGCCCGTCGGCCCGACCAGGGCCAGGGTGGAGCCCGCCGGAATGTGCAGCGAGACGCCGTCCAGCGCGGGAACGCGACTGCCCGCGTAGTGGAAGCGGACGTCGTCGAACATCACCTCACCGCGCAGCCCGCCGTCGATGGGCACCGGGTCGGCCGGATCGGCGGCGATCGAGGAGGGCGTGCGCAGCAGGTCCCCGATCCGGCGCAGGCCGACCCTGGCCTGCTGGTAATTGTCGAAGACCTGGGATAGCTGCAGGATCGGCACGAACAGCAGCTCCAGATACAGCACGAACGCCACCAGCGTGCCCGCGCTGGTGGCGCCGGTGGCGACTTCGCGCGCCCCGAAGTACACCACCGCCGCCAAGGCCACGTCCGCCCATCCGACGACGAACGCGAAATACAGCGCGATCGCCCGCTGGGCCCGCAACCGGCTGTTGCGATAACGCTGGGAGTACTCGGCGAATCGACGGGCGGCGCGTGGCTCGTGCCGGTTGGCTTGCACCGCGCGCAAGCCCGTCACGTTCTCCTGGAAGTCGGCGTTGACCGCCGACACATGCTCGCGCGACACGGTGTAGGCGGTGGACGACACCCGCCGGAACAGCACCGTCGCGATCGCCAGGGCGGGCACCGTCGACAGCACGGCCAGTGCCAGGGAGACGTCGATGACCAGCAGCGCGGCGGTGATGCCGACCAACGTCAGCAGGCCGATCAAGCTGGTGGCGACTCCGGTCTGCAAGAAGGTCGACAGCGCGTCGACGTCGGTGGTCATCCGCGTCATGATCCGCCCGGACAGCTCGCGCTCGTAGTAGTCCAGGCCGAGCCGTTGCAGGTGCGCGAAGCTGCGCACGCGCAGGGCGAACAGCACCCGTTCCCCGGTGCGGGCGGTGAGCATCGTGGTGGCCGCGCCGACCGCCCAGCCCGCCCCGGCCAGGACCGTGCCGAGCAGCGTCGCGCGGACCAGCGCCCCGGCGTCGTCGCCGAGCACGCCGCCGTCGATGGCGTAGCGCACCAGCGGCGGGAAGGCGATCGCGATGATCGCGTCCGCGGCCAGCAGTGCGATCACCGTCAATACCAACGCGCGGACCGGCCGCAGCAGGCGGGTGAGCCGGAACGCCGGATCCGGCTCGCGCAGCCGCTCCGCGTCCATGCCCGGCCGCTCGGTGGCGGGCGGGAGGAGCTCGATCGTCCTGCGCAGCTCGGGTGTCTCGCTGATGTCGGCCGCCGCGCTGCCGAAGCGGCGACCGGAGGGACCGTCGAGCGCTCGCCCCTGGGAGACCGGCGTCGCGGCCTGGTCCGGCTCGGCAGCGAGGTGCCCGGCGGGGGCGGGCAACCGGATCACGCGGTCGGCGTGGGCCAGCGTCGACTCCCGGTGCGCGAGGATCAGCGTGGTCCGTCCACCGTTGTCGGGCAGGGCATCGAAGATGGCGGCCTCGGTGACCGCGTCCACCGCGGAGGTGGCGTCGTCGAGCACCAGGATGCGCGGGCGGGCCAGCAGCGTTCTGGCCAGCGCGATCCGCTGGCGCTGGCCGCCGGAGAGGGTGAGGCCGCGCTCGCCCACCACCGTGTCGTAGCCGTCGGGCAACTCGGCGATGAATTCGTCGGCCGCGGCTTGGACGGCCGCCTGCCTGATCTCCTCGTCGGTGGCTTCCGGCCGTCCGAGCGCGATATTGGCCGCGATGGTGTCGGAGAACAAGAACGGATCGTCGAAGACGACGCCGATGGCGGCGCGTAGGTCGGCGGCGCGCACGTCGGCGATGTCGACGCCGACCGTTTCGGCGGTGTGGGTCCCGGCGGGCGGGTTCGCTCGGGTGTCGGAGCCGGCGTGCGACGCAGTGGTGTCGGTGAACAGCCGGATACTGCCCGCGTCGGGTGCGTAGAACCGGGGAAGCAATAGGGCGAGCGTGGACTTGCCCGACCCCGCCGGGCCGATGACCGCCACCGTCTCGCCGGGCCGCACGCGCAGATCCAGCTCGCGCAGTACCGGCCGGTCGGGGTCGAAACCGAAGCTCAGCGCATCGATCTCGATGCCGAGCGGTCCGTCCGGCAGTTCCACCGGGTGGTCGGGCTCGGCGATGACCGGCGCGGTGTCGATCACCTGGAACACCCGTTCGGCCGCCGCCCTGGTCAGCTGGGCCATGACGATCACAGAGGAGAGGATGCGCGCGGTGCCGGTCATGACGGCGACATACGCGGCGAACGCGACGAAGGTGCCGATGCCGATGCTGCCGTGCAGCGCAAGCAGTCCGCCGAGCGCGATGACGGCGACCATGCCGATCTGCGGAATCGTCGCGACCGACGGCGCGAACCCGGCATCGATCCGCGCGGCGCGCATCCGCTCCGCGAACAGTTTGCGACCGTGGCGCTCGAGCAGGTCGACCATCCGCGCTTCCTGGCCGAACCCTTTGACCACCCGCACGCCGGTGACCGTCTCCTCGACGTGCTGGGCGAGATCGGCGGCGCGCTGCTGCGCCGACCAGGTCGCCGCGTGCAGGCGCGGCCGCATGCGGTAGACCACCACGCCGATCGCGGGGACCACCAGCAGCGCGACGGCAGCCAGCGGCGGGGACAGCCAGATCATCACCGCGGCGGCCAATCCGAACTCCAGCAGCGCCATGCCCGACAGCGGCACCATCGCCAGCAGACCCTGGACCAGCTGGAGATCGGTGATCGAGCGCGACACCACCTGCCCGGTGCGCAGCGTGTCCTGTCCGACGCCGTCCAGCCGCTGCAAGGCGCCCAGCAGTTGCACGCGCAGCGCGTGCTGCACGTCCAGGGACAGTCGCCCGGCCAGCCAGCGCCGCCCGAACCCGGCCGCGGACCGGCTGACGGCCAATATCAGGATCAGTCCGGCCACGGCGCTGATCGCCGCCGTGTCACCGATCCCCGCCGCGTCGACGGCCCGTTTCGTCAGCAGCGGGCCGGCGGTCTCGACGACCGCCCCGCCGGCCACGGCCGCCGCCAGTCCGCCCAGCACCGCGCGGTGCGGTAGGCATTCGGCCCACAGCCTGCGTATCCAGCCGGGTCTACGTCCCCCGTCCACGTCGTTCGCTCGCCCCCTTTGTCGTACCGCGTTCGTCATCGACGGTACCGACACCGGCCGACAAGCCGTTGTTCCCTACCAGCCGCGGATCACAGGTCGCGGGTGCGCAGGCTCCACCAGCTCGCGGCGCCCAGGCCGATGGTCCACAGCAGCAAGACCACGATGGCGGCCGGGGTGGGGGCGAGTAGATCACTGTCGGGGTAGGAACCCACCGCCACGGTGCCGACGGTCGCGGACACGGGCAGCAGGGTGACCACGCCCGGAATGCCGAGGCCACGGGCGATCAGCCAGATCAAGGGTTCGGCGAACACGATCCAGCCGAGCAACAGCGGCACGGCTCTGGTCGAGGATCGCAGCAGGATGCCCGCGCTCGCGCCGATCAGCGACCAGCAGACCGCGGCGAGCAGCCCGCCGCCGAGTACCGCGAAGAACTCCCCGGTGACGGCGACCTTGCCGTGTCCGACGCCGAACAGGGCCACGACCGACACCAGCTCGACCGCCACCGCCGCCGCCAGCGCACAACACCCGATGACCAGGAATTTCCCGGCGGCGAGCCGGTCGCGGTCGGCGGTGAACAGCGCGGTCACCGCCATGCTGTGGTACCGGTACTCGGCGCCGGTGCCCACCGCGCCGAAGACCGCCGCCGCGAGCACTACCAGCGCCAGCGCGACGTAGAGCCCGATCGTCGCCGCGCCGGTGGCGGGCTGGCCGCGCGGATCCGGCGGCCCCGCCAGGCTCGCCGACACGAGGCTCGCGAACAGTGCCACGGCGAGCAGCGCGGCGGCGAGCGTCCTGGCGCGCGGCATCGTGACGACCTTGCGCACCTCGGAGTTGACGTTCGGCACCAGGTCCGCGGGCAGGATGGTGATCATCGTGGGATTCCGTAGGGCGTCGGCGAGGGTGGCTGGGCGCCGGGCGCGGCGAGACCCGGGTAGTGCGGCGCGGGCGCGGCGGTGGGTTTGGTCAGCGACGCGAGCACGCGGTCGGGATGGATCGGGTCGGCGACGATGCTGTCGATGCGCACCTGCGCCGCGGTGGCGGCCGTGCGGATCTGCGCTTCGCTCGCTTCGGCGACGGCGAGGCGACCGTCCGGCCGGATCACCGCGTCGGTGAATCCCTGTGCCGCGAGCATGGTGGCCAGCGCGATGGGCGTGGACGCCGCGACCACCAGGCGGTCCGGGTGCCCGCGCCGCAGCCGCGCCGGAGTGCCCTGGTACACCACCGTGCCCTCGTTCAGGACGACCAGCTGGTCGGCCGCGGGCAGTACGGCGCCGAGGCTCTCGCTGGTCAGCAGGACACTGCCGCCGCGGCGGGTGTGCCCGCGCAGGAAGTCGTGCAGCCAGCCGCGTTCGGCGGTGTCGAGCCCGTCCATCGGATCGTCGAGCGCCAGCAGCGGAGGATCGGCGAGCAGCGCGGTGGCCAGGGCCAGCCTGGTCTGCTGCCCGATCGATAGGACGCCGGTCTTGGTCGTGGCGTGCTCGTCCAGCCCCACCAGTTCGAGTACCTCGGTCACCCGCCTGTCGGCGACGTTCGCCGCGGCGGCGTGGATCCAGAGGTGCTCTCGCGCGGTACGGGCCGGAGGCAGTCCGCGGGGCGCGAGGACGCCGCCGATCACGCTCGCGGAGCTGGTGCCGTTGCGCCGGGCACCGGGCCCGCCGACGGACGCGGTTCCGGAGGTGGGGACGACCAGTCCGAGCAGCACCCGCAGAATCGTGGTCTTGCCCGCGCCGTGCGGACCCACCAGCGCGGCGATGGCTCCGGAGGGCACGGTGAAGCTGACGTCCGCCACGGCGGTCGCCAGTTCGTACCGCTTGGTCAGTCCCTGGACCGCGAACGCGATCGGCAGCGCCCCGCTCATCGTGGCTCGGCCGGCGGTCGCGGCTTGACCGGGTCGATCGCGGTGAACGGATCGGCGTCGATGATCAGGTGCCCGGGCCAGGTGGCAGGCGGCTTCCCGAATGCCTTGCGCGCGTTGTTGATCGTGGCCTTGCCCAGGGCGCGGTTGCCCGCGCCGCCGATCACGGCGCCGATGCCCGCGGGCAGCACCTTGCCCGCCATCAGCGCGGCGCGCTTGGTGATGAACCGGATGATGAACCGCTTCAGCAGCGAATCGTTCATGCTCGACAATCCGGGGATGCGGTTGGCGAAGGCCGAGCCCCAGTTCTTCGCGGAACTGCCCACGCTCTTCTGCACGATCTGCATGCCGCTCTCGCCGAGCACGACGGCCAGCACGAGCGCCCTGCGTTGCTCCTGGTCCTCCGGCGAGATGCCGTGCACCGCGGCCACCGCCAGGGTGAACACCGCCGAGGCCTCCATGAAGAAGGTGGTCTCCGCGCTGACGGCGGCGATGGCCGCGACGGTGCCGACGCCGGGAACGGCCGCCGTGGCGCCCACCGCGCTGCCGCTGCCGGTCACCGCGAGCAGGTACTGCTTCTCCAGCCGGTCGATGATCTGCGCGGGGCTGTCATCCGGATGGGAGCGACGAATTCGGTCCACGTACTTGGCGACCGCGGGGGCCTGCAGGCGGGACCCGGTGTCGAGCAGTTCGACCACCGTCTTCTCGAACGCGCCTTTGAGCATCGGCGGCATCCTCCTCTTCCGGTCTGCTGGGTAGAACTGTATGGCACCGGTTGCCGTCAGCTCGTCATGACAACGAAGTACCCAGCCGCGTCGGTTCCACCGGCGGCTGCCTCGCTTTCGTCCGGACCGATGTCGTCCGGATCGCCCGTTACCCGGGAGTGCCGAGCGCGGGCACGCGTTCGCCCGAAGGCGGAGGGGGCGGCGGGGTTCCGTCACCGAACGGCCTGCCGCCGAGGGCCTCCCGGCCGTGCGGGGTGAGCCAGTTCGCCAGATCAGGGCCTTTGGGAACTATCCCGGTCGGGTTGATGTCGCGGTGCACCACGTAGTAGTGCGTCTTGATCTGACCGAAGTCGATCGTGTCGCCGAACCCGGGGGTCTGGTACAGATCGCGCGCGTACGCCCACAGCACCGGCATCTCACTGAGCTTGGACCGGTTGCACTTGAAGTGCCCGTGATACACCGCGTCGAAGCGGACCAGTGTGGTGAACAGCCGGACATCGGCCTCGGTGATCGTGTCGCCGACCAGATACCGTTGCGCGGCAAGGCGTTCGGAGAGCAGGTCCAGGCGGTGGAAGAGCCGGTCGTAGGCGGCCTCGTAGGAGTCCTGCGCCCCGGCGAACCCGCAGCGGTAGACGCCGTTGTTGACGTCGCGGAACACCGCGAGGTTCACCTCGTCGATCTCCGCTCGCAGCGGCTCCGGGTACAACTGCGGCGCGCCGGGCCGGTGGTGCGCGGTCCACTCGGTGGAGAAGTCGAGCGTGATCTGCGCGTAGTCGTTGGTGACGACCTGCCCGGTCGGCACGTCCACGACGGCGGGCACCGTGATACCCCGCGGATAGTCCGGGAACCGGGCCAGATAGGCGTCGCGCAGCCGGGGGATGCCGAGTACCGGGTCGACGCCGCCGGGGTCCAGATCGAAGGTCCAGCTGAGCTTGTCGTGCGTGGGCCCGCACAGCCCGAGCGAGAGCACCGGCTCGAGTCCGAGCAGCCTGCGCACGATCAGCGTCCGATTGGCCCACGGGCAGGCGCGCGCCGCGACCAGCCGGTAGCGCCCCGGCTCGACGGGGTAGCCGTCACGGCCGTCGGCCGTGATCCGGGTGGTGATGTAGTTCGTGTCCCTCTTGAACTCGCCGGGTTCGACGTAGGAACCGCGCTGGCTGGCCGACTTGGTCACATCGACAGTCTTCCAGATCGACCTCGTAGGCTGACCGGATGAGTGAAACGAAGGCCACCCGGCTGGAACGAGTCCGCACCGACGCAGGCGCGGAGGTGGCGACCCTCACCCTCGCCCATCCGCCGCTCAATCTCTTCGATCGGGCGATGCTGGACGCGCTGATCGCCGATATCGCCGAGCTGTCGGCGCGGCCGCCGCGTGCCCTGCTGCTGCGCGCCGAGGGCAAGGTGGTGTCCGGCGGGGTCGACGTGCATGTTTTCGATGGCCTGACCCTGGAGCAGGGCGCCGAGTTGTGGCGCACCCTATTCGCGCAGATCATCCACCCGCTGGAGGCGCTGCCGTGCCCGGTGGTGTTCGCAGCGCACGGGTTGACCCTGACCGCCGCCTTCGAGATCGCGCTCGCCTGCGACATCCTGCTCGCGGGGCCGAAGGCCCGGTTCGGATTGGTGGAGATCGTGGTCGGGCTGACCCCGTCGATGGGCGGGCCGCAGCGCCTCGCCGAACGCGCGGGCTCCGGACGGGCCCGCGAGTTCGTGATGACCGGCGACCTCTACGACGCGGCGACGATGGCCGAGTGGGGCGTGGTCAACGCCGTGCACGAAGACCTCGACGCGGCGGCGAAAGCGCTGACCCACCGGCTGGCCGATGGCCCGACGAAGGCGAACGCGGCGACCAAGAAGATCATCGAGGCCTGGCGTTCCGGCGGTGTGGCACACGCTGATTCGGTGACGCCCGAGGTGTCGGGAGCGCTGTTCGACACCGATGACCTGAAGGGCGGGGTGCGCAGTTTCCTCGAGCAGGGTCCGGGGAAGGCTCGCTACTCGGGGCGGTGACAGCTGGGACACGTTCATCGCCTATCGCAGCGAAGTTGTGACATGCGTCATATAGTCGCAGTGCCTGATACCTCGAGGCACGCGGAGGACGAATGTCGCAGTTGCTCGTCGAATATCCCCTCACCGGCCCGCACGCCTGGGACAACCCGCTAGCCCGTGGCGCCGACGGGGTGCTGCGCTACGGAAACCTCACACCCGCGCTGACCGAACTGCTGGATCTACAGGTGCACGCCTTCGGTAGCCGCGAAGCCGTGGTGGAGATCGGCGGCCCGCGCCTGACCTACCGCGAGCTGTGGCACTGCGCCTCCCGGATCGCGGGCGGCTTGCAGGAGCACGGCATCGGATACGGCGACCGCGTCGCCGTGCACATGCCCTCCGGCGCTCGCTGGGTGCAGGCATTCCTCGGCGCCTTGCTCAGCGGCGCGGTACCCGTGCTGGTTCACGATGGGTTGCCCGAGGCGGTGGCCGAGCGCGTGATCGCCGACAGCCGTGCCGATTTCGTGCTCGGCCCCAAGGGCGCCGAGCTGCCCGACGGCGCCGCCTACATCGACGACGGCGCCGCGCTCGGCGACCTGGCACTGCTGAGCTACACGAGCGGGACGTGCACGCCCAAGGGTGTGGAGCTGACCAACGAGAATCTGCTGTCGGCCGTGCGC
Organism: Nocardia sp. NPDC047648; assembly: GCF_040642815.1. Lineage (NCBI taxonomy): Bacteria > Bacillati > Actinomycetota > Actinomycetes > Mycobacteriales > Nocardiaceae > Nocardia > Nocardia sp. NPDC047648. The sequence goes on from NZ_JBEYSX010000019.1 coordinate 57,635, forward strand.
TCGGTGGTCGCCGCGCTGGACCTGCCCACCGACGGCCTGCGCAACCTGGTGCTGCTGCCGTTGGCGCACGCCAGCGGCTGCGTCGATCAGCTGTTGCCGACCTTCGCCGTCGGCGGCACCGTGGTGCTCACCCGGGACGCCCGAGGCATGGCCGAGGCGATCGCCGCCGAGCGGATCGACATGGTCTCCGCGACGCCGCGGATCTTCGCGGGCTTGCTGCCCGAACTCGCCGAACTGCGCGCCGAAGGGTTGTGCACCGAGGGCATCGCGCGGATCAGCAAAGCCGGTCATCGCGCCGAACGCGCCGCGTCCCCGGTCGCTCCCGTCGAGCTCACGGCCGAACTGCGCGGCGTGTTCCCCGCGGCCCGGCAGTGGTCGGTGTGGGGTGCGACCGAAACCAGCGGCATCGGTCTCGCGGTGGACGACGCCGAGCAGCCGGACTCGTCCGACGCGGCCGCGGTGCTCGGGTTTCCCTTCGGCGGAACGGAATTGGCGCTGTGGGGGCCGCGGGCGACGGCGGGCCGCGGCGAATTGCTCTGTCGCGGGCCGAATGTGACCCCGCGCTACTGGAACGACCCCACCACCACGGCGGCGCGGTTCACCGGAACCTGGTTCCACACCGGCGATCAGGTGACGATCGACGCCGACGGCTTGGTACGCAGGGGAGCGGTGCCGGTCGAGTGATCGGTTCTCACTCCAGCATTCGCTCGCGCAGCCGCGTGAGCAACTCGGGCGTGAGCCCGATGGTCGCGAGGTAACCGTCCAGGTCGCCGTGCAACTCGCGCATCGACGCGGTGGCGATGTCCAGGTACTCCTCGCGCACGCCGAGCAGGTCGATCGACAACTCCTCGCCGGCCAGCAGCTTGCCCGTCATCAGGGCGCGCAGTGCGGGGACGGCCCCGTTGCTGAGCAGGTAGTCGGCCTGGACATCGGCCTCGGTCACCCCGACCGCGCGCAGCAGCGTGGCGACGGCCCAGCCGGTGCGGTCCTTGCCCGCCGCGCAGTGCACCAGCACGGCGCCTTCGCCGCGCAGGACGGACTCGGCGAGCGAAGCGATGGCGGCGTGCGCCTCGGGCAGCGCCGGGAACATCCGGTAGACCTCGAGCATGTGCGTGTAGGCGGTCCGCGCGGTCGCCTCGTGCGGCGGCGCCTCGGCCATCCTGGAGTCGAACGGAGTGATGGTCAGCCGGACGTCCGCGGGCAACCGGTCGGCGCCGATGTGGTCGATCTCGCGCTGTCCGCGCAGGTCGTGGACGTCGCTGATGCTCAGTTCCCGGAGCGCGGCGTGGCCCGCGTCGTCGAGTCCGCTCAGCTGGGCCGAGCGCAGCAGGACCCCCGGGCGAACCTTGGCGCCGTCATGGGTGCGCAGCCCGCCGGTGTCGCGGAAGTTGAACGTGCCGGAAAGGAAGTACTGGTCGGCGGGGGGCGAGAGAGTCACCGATCCAGGCTATCGGGCACGCGGAACGAAACGGTGTCGGGAGCGGATCGAACCTCGCACGTTATGCTGACCGATTCGCGCGGTTTCGCTGTGGCATTTGCCACAGGATTTGGGTTGCCGACGGCTCGGACCGTACCGTTGTCAACGGTCTGTAGGGGCGCGGCCGGAGGCCCAGATCCCCCGTCATAGCGGGATTTCCGGGCGGCACGGCATGATCGCGCTGCGATCCCGGTTGGGTAACAAAACATTCTTTCAGTCTGGAATTACCCATCGAACCCGTTCTCAAACCCCGAAAACGCTCTACCATTGGTGAACGTTGGACCGGGTAGCCCGAGTATTTCCCGATGTTGCCCGCCCTGTTCAGCGAGTCGCGCCAACGCAGGTGCGTGAGTTCTTTCGCCGAGAGGGAGTCGTCGTTGAGCGCACGTGGAGAAGTGATAACAGAAATCCGGCTACGCCCCGCCGTCACCGACGCGGTCGAAACGGCGGCCGCCACGCTCGAGTGCACGGGCCTGCGCGCGCTGCGGGTGTTGCTGCACGCGGGGGTCAGTGCCTACTGGCCGCTGGTCAAGGCCACCCCGGACAGGCAGATCAAGTCGTATGAGATGACCTTGCAGGCGCTGCGCGCGCGCTGGGCGCACAGGACCGATTGCTTCCCGGATCCGATCGCGACGGAGTTCTATCGCGAAAAGGACGCCGAGGTCACCGCGTTCTTGAAGCTGTGTGCCGAGCGGTCGGGAACGCAGTGGCTGGAGCCGGTGGAGGCGATCGCCTGCAACGTGGTCTCGATCGTGCAGGGCACGGTCCTGCGCTGGCTGGCCGATTGCAACGACGAGACCATGCTGGTGGTGCTCGACGAGATGGTCAGTGGACTTGCCGCCAAGGCCGCGGAGATCTGACAAATACTGGACGTTTGACCAACTTGGTGGTTGAGTTGTCCTGGTGACCGAGACGTCGCCGATCGCGGGGCTGCACGCGGCCACCGCCGAACTCGACCCGCCCCTGGCCGCCCTCGACCTGCCCACCCTGCGCGCGAACGCCGCCGACCTGGTGCGTCGCGCCGCGGGCACCCCGATCCGAGTGGCCAGCAAATCCGTGCGCTGCCGCGCCGTGCTCGCCGAAGTCCTCGGCGCCGATCTCACCGCCGCCGGCGGCTTCGCGGGCGTCATGTCCTACTCCCTGCGCGAGGCCCTCTGGCTCGTGCGCCACGGAGCGCGCGATGTCCTGCTCGGCTATCCGACCGTGGACCGCGCGGCACTGGCGGAACTGGCCGCCGACGACATCGCGTCGCGATCGATCACGCTGATGATCGACGATGCCGCGCAACTCGACCTGATCCGCGCCGCCCTAGGCACCGATCGGGTGCGGCCACGGGTCTGTCTGGACGTCGACGCCTCCCTGCGCATCGGCCCACTGCACCTCGGTGTGCGCCGTTCTCCGGTCCGCACGCCGCAGCAGGCGGCTGCCCTGGCGGATGCGGCGCTGCGGCGGGGCTTCGACGTGGTGGGCGTGATGACCTACGAGGCGCAGATCGCGGGGCTTCCCGATTCGAACGTCGCGGTGCGCTTGGTGAAGCGGGCGTCGGCGGCGGAGATCCGCAAACGCCGGGCCCAGGTGCTCGACGCGGTCCGTTCGGTGACCGGTGAACTCGAGATCGTCAACAGCGGCGGCAGCGGGTCCATCGAGGTCAGCGTCGCCGATCCGGACGTCACCGAGGTGACCGCCGGGTCCGGGCTGTACGTGCCCACGCTGTTCGACGACTACCGGGCGTTCACCCCCAGGCCTGCGCTGTATTTCGCCATGCCCGTGCTGCGCAGGCCCACGGCCGATATCGCCACCGTCTTCGCGGGCGGCTACATCGCCTCCGGCCCCGCCGGATCGTCGCGGGTACCCAAGCCGGTGTGGCCGCGCGGACTGAAGCTGCTCGGCACCGAGGGCGCGGGTGAGGTGCAGACCCCGCTGTCGGGCGCCGCGGAACTCCGGATCGGCGACCGGGTGTGGTTCCGGCACGCGAAGGCCGGTGAATTGTGCGAGCGGTTCGACGCCGTGCAGTTGGTCGACGAGGACGGCTCCCGCGTCGGCGCGCCGACCTATCGGGGCGAGGGCGTCTGCTTCGGCTGACCCGCGTCGGTCAGCCGCAGGAACGCACCGAGATCGGCGAGTTCGTCCGTGCTCGCGGGCAGATACTCGGTGAGCAGCGGCGAGCGGATGACGATCGCCTTCCACATGGCGCGGCACAGCGCGTGGATCAAGCCGCGCGACAACAGCGACGGCATGCCGTAGGGCGCGTCGGCGGGGGAGGAGGTGGTCATGGACAGCAGCACCACCGCCGCCTCCCGGCCGCGGAAGCGATCCGGCGTGCCCACCAGGACGTCCTCGATCTTGGCGCGGGCCAGCAGGGTGCGGATGCGCCCCACCTGAGCGGCGTACGGCGCGACCACGAAGATGTCGTGCGGATGCAGCCTGCGCGTGGTCGCGCCGATCGTCCAGGACATGCCGAGCAGGGCGCGGACCCGGCGCACCACCTCGCGCGCCTCCGCCGGTGACTCGGTGGCGTTGCCGTAGTGGTCCACCAGGACGGTTTCCACGCCGGGCTGCTCGCCGTCCAGGCGACGGGCCAGCGTGACCGTCTCGTTGGCGCGCAGCCGCCCGTCGTAGTAGAGGCGGGAGACGGGTTCGCAGACCGCCGGGTGCATCCGCCAGGTGCGGTCCAGGAAATAGCCCCGCTCGGTGGGCAAGGTCTGGCGTCCCTCGGCCAGCCAGCCGAGCACCGATTCGCCGATCGGGGCGGGGTGGGCGCCGCGTGCGCTCGACGCGACCGGGTCGCCGAGCAGCAACAGGTTGCGTGCGCACGCCGCGACGGAGACGGTCTCGGCCAGCGGGAAACGGCCCGCGTCGGCCACGACGAGCAGGTCGAGGCCCGCACGCGGCACCAGATCCTCGTTCGCGAAATCGGCCGGATCGCCGCCGAGGACGCAACCGCTGATCGCGTTGTCCAGGAATCGTGGATAGCGGGCGGCGTCGATCACCACCCACTCCGGGGAGACCGCCGCCGCGTCCTTCTTGGCGACCAGTTCCGGCAGCACGCCCGCCCGCACGACGGCGTCGAGCAGGTTCTCCACGGTGGCGGCCGCTCGCGCGACGATGCCGATCCGCCACTTGTTCCGTGTGATCAGCCGCTCCAGCACCCGGGCCGCGGTCGCGGTCTTCCCGGTGCCCGACGGGCCCTGCACGGCGACGTAGGAGTCGTCGAGCGCGCACAGCGCGGCGGTGATCGCCACGGCGTAGTCGCCGTGCACCTCGGGCAACCTGGCCTCGCCGCGCAGCCGCGGCGGACGGCGGGCGAGGATGTCGAAGACGGCCGAGCGCGGGGCGTCCGGCAGGGTCATCAGCAACTGCTGCGCCGCGAGTTCGATCGCCAGTTCCGCGTTCTCGTCCCAGTCCGGGAGGCCGGGCGCGATCGCGGAGGGCAGGTCGTCGTAGGGTTCGCAACTCTCGGGCAGCAATTCCTCCAGCCGGACGGCGTCGTCGAATTCGGTGTCCACCGAGCAGCCGAGCACCGTCGCCGTCGCGGTGGCCCGCAAGCCCGCCCCGGTGACCATGCCGTCCGGCATCGGCTGGTCGTAGAAGGTGTAGACGGTGGTGCCCGGAGTGAGTGTGCTCGGGCCGGGTGCGCCGCTCGAACCGGTACCGATCCGGCCGGTGAGGGTCAGGTAGCGCCGCATCGCCGGGCGGTCGGGGCGCCGATGCCACTTGGTGTCCACCGTGCCCCAGTCGGCGACCAGAACGCCTGGAGCCTCGGCCCATTCGTCCACCGGATGGCTGAGCCGGTCGGCGTGCGCCCACCACAGCGGCTGCCGCTCGCGCCGGTGGTAGCCGAGCGCCGCGGCCATCATCGCGGCGGGATGCAGCGGATCGCCCTGCGCGGCGGCGTATTCCGCGAGCGCGGCCTCCAGCGACGACGGCCGGGACGACGGCGGCGGCGCGGGCTCACCGGGGACCGCGGCGCACCACGCGTCCGGCCGCCCCGGCGCCACGGCCCGCGTGGCGATGCGCTGCTCGCCCGCGCGATCGAGCAGCCAATCGCGTAAGCGCAGCACCGTGTGGCAATCGTGTTCGGCGGCGCTCGAATCGGGAAGCAGCCGCCGCAGCCCGCTGAGCCGGTAGGAGGACTCCCCGATGAGCAGCGCGTTACGGAGGATCGGATACAGGTCGACCAGGACGCCGTCGCACAGCAGCTCGTCGACGAGTTCTTCGTTGACGCCGTGCCGTCCGGTACAGCGCAGCAGTGCCGTGCGCACCATGGCCGAGTAGTGGTAGACGTGCAGGTCGGGATAGGTCCGGCGGCGCTGGGTCAGATAGTCGAGCACCTGCTCGAGCACCCGGCGTTCCGCGGCGGCGGCAGCGCGGGGTTCGCTCGATCCGCTCGGCCCGCGCAACGAGAGGTGCACCGTATCCGGCCCGCCGATCTGCACGAGGAGCGGAGTGCGCCCGCCGCCCGCGATGGTGAGCGAGAGATCGCCGGGGGAGGGCGCGGGCAGCGCCCCGAGCGCGGCCGCGTCGAGCAGCGCGTATGTGGGCTCGCCCGAAACTTCGCGCCGCAGTTGCATTTCCGCCTGGCGGCGCAGCGCGGAGACGGTGCGCGGCGGCACGCCCGGCACTGCGATCTCCGTGGTGGCCAGCCGATCGAGAGTGTTCACCCCCGCTTCGCGCAGCCGGGCGCGCGCCGCGGGCGGCATACCGGCCACGAGCAGCAGATCACGCGCGGCGGACAGGGCCTCGACGCAAGTGCGGCAGCGGCCGCAAGCGAGATAACGGGGATCGCCCCACTGCACGGGCAGCAGTTCGCCGAGCTTCTCCTCCACGATGCGTTCGACCCTGCGCCTGCGCGCCCGATGCAGCGGAAGCAGCTCGCTCAGCGCCTTGGCGCTGCTCTCCTCGCCCAGGTGCAGCCGCACCAGCGGCGCGGTGAGCGCGCCCGAGCGGTCGAGGGCCTCGGCGCAGGCGGCGAGTTCGAGTGCGGCGGCCACCCGGTCCGCGGTGGTCGGCGCGATGCCGTGCACGGTGTAGCGAACGCGGTGTTCGGCCCGCACCAGGAAGTCGGCGGAGCACTGGAACCGGCCGTCGAAGAAGGTCGCGCCGTGCACCACGTGTGCGCCCGAGCGCAAGGCGGCGACCGTGTCGGCGTGGGCGGCGGTCAGTGCCGCGACGTGACGGGCCGGATCGCCCGGTTCGTCCGGTGGACGGTCGATCTCGACCACCGCACCGCCGAACCGTGCGCGGTAGTCGGCGCGAAGGCGTTGCCGCACATCCTCGGTTCCCCGCGCGGCCTCCCGGCCCGCCGCGGTGCTTGCTGGTTCGGCCGGGATGGTGCCCAGTTCGGCGTCGAGGGCGCGCAGCAGCGCGAACTCGCAGTGCGCCGCGCGGACGAGATCGACGGTGGTGCAGACGACACGATCACCGAACACGAACAAACGCGGCCCTCCTGTGTCTTCGCGGGACACCCGCTGCCGGCGTGCGCCGAATTACACACGGACCGCAACACTGTAGCTAGCGCGCTTGACCTCGGCCTACCCTCCCCGGCTCAGGAACGCGGCTTACGACGCTCCGTCCGCTTGACGCCCTCGCGCTCGCGGCGCGGACCACGGGTGAACGAGCGTTGCTGCGGCGGGCCCTGATCCAGTTGCAGCTGAATGAGCACACCGCTGATCCGGGTGCGCCGCAACGCCTCCAGCGTTTCCTCCGGCAGCTGCGCGGGCAGCTCGACCAGGCTGTGGTCCGGACGGATGCTGATGTGCCCGAAGTCGCTGCGGCGCAGGCCGCCTTCGTTGGCGATGGCGCCGACGATCGCGCCGGGCACCACGCGATGCCGCTTGCCCACGCTGATCCGGTAGGTCGCCAGCTCGGCGCCGGTGGCGCGGTGATGCGCACCGGCCTGCCGGTCCTCTTCGAAGCGCCGGGCGGGCCGCTCGCGCGGGGTCCGGTCACGCTGCGGGCGCTCCACCGGCTCCGGCTCGGGCTCCATGAAGAAGTTGTCGCCGTCATAGGAGCCCACCGCCAGCGCCGCGGCGATGTCGGCCAGCGGGATGTTGTGCTCGCGCTCGTAGTCCTCGATCAGCTTGCGGAACAGCGGGAGATTCGCCGAGGTGAGGTTCTCGGTGATGGTGTCGCCGAACTTGGTGACGCGCTGCGCGTTGACGTCCTCCACGCTGGGCAGCTGCATCTCGGTCAGCGGGTGGCGGGTGGCGCGCTCGATCGACTTGAGCAGGTGCCGCTCGCGCGGCGCGACGAACAGCAGTGCCTCGCCGCTGCGCCCGGCCCGGCCGGTGCGGCCGATGCGGTGCACGTAGGACTCGGTGTCGTGCGGGATGTCGTAGTTGACCACGTGCGAGATGCGGTCCACGTCCAGGCCGCGCGCGGCCACGTCGGTGGCGACCAGGATGTCCAGGGCGCCGGATTTGAGCTGGCCGATGGTGCGCTCGCGCTGGTTCTGCGCGATGTCGCCGTTGATCGCCGCGGCGGAGAAGCCCCTGGCGCGCAGCTTCTCGGCGAGCTCCTCGGTGGCCTGCTTGGTGCGGACGAAGATGATCATCGCCTCGAACGACTCGACCTCGAGCACCCGGGTGAGCGCGTCCAGCTTGCGCTGATGCGAGACCTGCACCCAGCGCTGGGTGATGTTGGTGGCCGTCGAGGTCTTGGCCTTGACCGTGATCTCCACCGGATCGTGCAGGTACTGCTTGGAGATCTTGCGGATCGCGGCGGGCATGGTGGCGGAGAACAGCGCCACCTGCTTGTCCGACGGAGTGTCGGCGAGGATGCGCTCGACGTCCTCCTGGAAGCCCATCTTGAGCATCTCGTCGGCTTCATCGAGCACCAGGTACTGCAGCTGCGACAGGTCGAGCGTGCCCTTCTCCAGGTGATCGATCACCCGGCCCGGCGTGCCGACCACGACGTGCGCGCCGCGGCGCAGGCCCGACAGCTGCACGCCGTAGCTCTGTCCGCCGTAGATGGGCAGCACATGCAGCCCGGGGATGTGCGCGGCGTAGCGGCCGAACGCCTCGGCGACCTGGATCGCGAGCTCGCGGGTCGGGGCGAGCACCAAGGCGCGCGGGGTGCGGCCGGTGGCTTCGAGCCCCATCAGGATCGGGATGGCGAAGGCCGCGGTCTTGCCGGTACCGGTTTGTGCGAGACCGACCACGTCGGCGCCGGAGAGCAGCGGAGGAATCGTCGCCGCCTGAATAGGCGACGGCGATTCGTAACCGACGTCGGCGATGGCCGCGAGGATGCGGTCATCGATGCCCAGATCGGCGAAAGACGGGCCGTCGGTGTCCCTGTCGTTGTCGCCAGAAACGCTGTCGACCTGATTGGTGCTCATTGACCAGGAGTTTACTGCCTCGTGCTGGTCGTCCCGGCCACCGCCCCAATACGGTGAGACCTATGCAACTGGACAACTCGCCCGCGCGGCAGGACGCGACGCCGGATCAGCTGGACGTGGCGGTCGTCCAGTTCGCCCCCTCGACGGACCCCTCGGCGAACCTCACGGCGCTGCGCGAGCATGTGCGCACGGCCCGCGAGCGCGGTGCCCGCGTCGTCGTCGCACCGGAGTACTCGATGTTCGCCGTCACCCGGCTCGACGAGCGGGTCGTCGCCGTCGCCGAGCCCCTGACCGGCCCATTCGTCACCGGCCTCGGGGAGATCGCGCGCGAGTCCGACGTGTTCCTGGTCGCCGGAACGGTGGAGCAGGTCGCTCCCGGCGGCGACCGCATCCGCAACACCCTCGTCGTGCTCGGCCCGGACGGCTCCCTCGTCACCCGCTATCGGAAGGTCCACCTCTACGACGCGTTCGGCCACCTCGAATCCGACGTGGTCGAGCCGGGCGCGATCGAGGCGCCTGCCACCTTCGCGGTCGGTGATGTGATTTTCGGCATGCAGACCTGTTTCGATCTTCGCTTCCCCGAAGGCGCCCGCCGGGTCGCCGCGGCGGGCGCGCAGGTGCTGCTGCTGCCCGCGCAATGGATCCCCGGACCGGGCAAGGTCGACCAGTGGACCACGCTGGTGCGGGCGCGGGCCATCGAGAACACCGTGTACGTGGCCGCCGCCGACCAGGCCGCACCCCGGGGCGCCGGCGCGTCGATGATCGTGGACCCGGCCGGTTCGGTGCTCGCCGGACTCGGCGACGAAACGGGCGTGCTCACCGCCGGAATCGACCTGGCGTATCTGAGCAAGGTGCGCACCGCCAACCCGAGCCTCGCGTTGCGGCGATTCGCGATCACCGAGCGCGGACCGGAGTAGCGTTCGACATCGATGATGTACGCCGATCGGACCTCGGCCGGTCACGCGCTGGGTGAGCATCTGGAACACCTACGCGCGTCGAACCCGCTGGTGCTCGGTCTGCCGCGCGGCGGGGTGCCGGTAGCGGCGGCGGTGCGCGAGGTGATCGGCGGTGACCTCGACATCCTTCTGGTCCGCAAGCTGGGTGTGCCGTGGCAGCCGGAGCTGGCGCTGGGCGCTGTCGGCGAGGACGGGGTCCGGGTGCTGAACCCGGATGTGCTGGCGCACACGGGATTGACGCCGAGAAAGGTCGACTCGATCGAGGCGCGCGAGCGCGCCGAACTGGAGCGGCGCAGGCAGGTGCTGCGCGGAGCGTCGCGGCCGATTCCGCTGGCGGGGCGCACGGTGGTGATCGTCGACGACGGCATGGCGACCGGCGCCACCGTAGTGGTCGCCTGCCGGGTCGCGCACCTGCACCAGCCCGCGCGAGTCGTCGCCGCCGTCCCGGTCTCCTCCACGGAGGCGATGCGCCGGGTCGCCGACGAGGCCGACGAGGTGGTCTGCCCGTGGGTGCCGCGCTCGCTCGGCGGCGTCGGCGGCGCCTATCGGGATTTCCACCAGCTCGAGGACGCCGAGGTCACCGCGCTGCTGTGCTGACGGCGGTCAGATCTCGACGATGCCCTTTCGATGACGCTGCGCCAGTTCCGCGTAGAAGCCCGGGTTGAGCCGCACCCACATCTGCGCCTGAGTGCCCTCGATCGGCCGTTTCACCTCGGCGGGAGATCCGGCGGCGAGCACGCCGTCGGGAATCTCGGCCCCGGGTGGTACCAGCGAGTGGGCGGCGATCATGCTGCCCGCCCCGATCTTGGCCAGATCCAGCACCGTCGTTCCGTTGCCGACGATGGCCTCCGCGCCGACCGCTGCGCCGTGGAAGACCACGCTGTGCGCGATCGTCGCACCGGGCCCGATCTCCATCGGCACGTCCGGCGGCACGTGCAGCACCGAGTTGTCCTGGATGTTGGCGCGTTCCCGGATGACGATCGGCGCCAGGTCCGCTCGCAGCACCGCGCCGTACCAGATGGAGGCGCCCGCCTCGACCCGGACGTCACCGATCAGGGTCGCCGTCGGCGCGACGAACGCCGTCGGATCGACCTGCGGCCGTTTGCCTTCGAATTCGTAGAGTGGCACTCGTACACCGTAAACGGTCCAGTCGCGCCGTTGCCGGAGGCGTTGGGAACCCGCCGTGGTACGGCGGTCGACCCGTCAAGGGGGTTGACCACGCGGCCCGCCGAGATGTTCAACGCCCGGCGAAAGCCGTCGACGTGCGCGCTGCCGCGGTGACGAGCGGTCGCAGATGGGCGGCGAAACCCTCCGCGGTCACCGCGACGACATCGACGTCCGTGCCGGTGCGCACCGCGTACCGGCCGTCGGCGAGGACATCGATCCAGCACAGCACGCCGAACGGGCGCAGTTCGCCCGCGCCGCGTCGCGCGGAGACCACCATCTGGCCGATGCCTTCGCGCGGCTGTTTGAGCAGCTTGCGAATCCGGGACGAGGTGGAGGGCCCGGCGACCGGAACGGTGACCAGGTTGCGACTGTCTTCCCCGACCTGGGCCAGCGGAGCGGTCATGCGCGGGAGCGTGCCGGGGGTGTTGTCCGGAAGCATCGAAACGATTCGCGCGCAGAGGCTCTTCGAGCTGCCCGCGAACAGCCGCACGTCGCCGCCGCGGTCGGGCGTCGAGCCGGGGCGCTGTGCCGCGACGACCGCGATGTTCCCGGCGGCGGCGCCGAGGATACGGATCGGGCGCGCCGGTTCGCTTTCCGCCGATGCGATGGACGGCGGGCCGCCGTTTCCCCGTGTGGCCGCCGCGTCACGCTGACCGAACACCTCCACGCGCAGATCCGGCTGGGCGAGGATGCGCAGCGCCGCTTCCAGGTCCGCGTCCAGCACCTGAGCACACCAATGATCGAGCGCCGGAAGCTGCGCGGCGCGCTCACCGCTGTCGCGGGCGGACAGGCGTACGGCCAGCGGATAGGGGATGCGATCACCGTCGGTGCGTGACCAGGCCAGCGCGAACTGGTCCGGGGTCAGCGTCCAGTTCACTCGTACTCGGACCATTCACCGAGCACGGGCGGCGTGGTCGGATCGAGCGATCCGATGAGTTCGCCGCCGTCGTCGGAGGGCTCGAGGAAGGTGGGCAGATCGTCGAGATCGAACTCGTCGTCCTCGTCATCGAGCGGCGCCGAGCGTGCGGACACAGCGTTCGCGGCCACGCTCGAACCCGCGCGCGGGGTGTCGGCCGCGGCCACCGCACCGCCCATCAGACCGCCCATCGCGCCCGCGCTCAGGCCGGTGACCGCCGCGTCGCCGCTGTCGTTGTTCTTGCGCCGCTCGTCGCGCTTGCGTTGTTCCTCGGGGGGAACCTGGCCCCCCACGCCCGGTACGGCGGGAGTTGTCATCGGTTCGCTCGTCGCCGAGGCGGATGCGGTGGTCGGTCCGGATGTGGCCGCGGCGGGCACGGTGCGCAGGAGAGATGCCGCCGCCGCCACCGTCGGGAGCGCCGCCGTGGCGGCGGATGCGACCCTGGGCGCGGTCGTCGCCGGTGTCTCGGCCGTGATCGGGGCGGCGGCGGGCGCGGCAGCGGCAGCGGACGTGGCCGGATTCTCCGCGGCGAGCGCCTGATCGGCGGGCGCCGTGCCGGCGCTGCGCTCCGCTGCGCCGTTCGGTTCCCGCGCGTGCGTTCCCAGCGACATCGGCTGCGCGTCAACGGATGGCTGCACGGTCCCGACGAGCTTGCTCGCCGGTGCGGGGGCGGGCGCCGCGGCGGTCGGCCGGTCCGCTTCGTCGGGGTACGCGGGCACGTCGGTGCCGGTTTGCGCGAACACACCCGCGTAGATGTCGTTCATCGCTCGCACGACGTCCTGGCGGGCGTGCTCACTCGCCTTCTGTCCTTCGACATTGCTGGTCGCCCGGGACGGATCCAGCAGCGCCCCCGCGAGATCCGGTGCCGCGGTGGGCGGCTCGGTCACCGCGGCGCGCAGCGCTTCGGCCGCGTCGCTCGCTTGCCCGAGACGCTGCGAGACCACCGCGAACACGTCGGCCAAGTCCTGGCCGCTCTGTTCGAACACGCGCACCACCGCGTCCGCGCTCTTCGCCGCGGAGCCGCGCCAGCCGTCGGCGATGGCCGCGCGAATCTCGGTGTGCGCCTGGAAGACCGCGTCGGCGAGGTGCGCCGCCGCATCGCTCCATGCCTGCCTGCCGCCCGAGAGCACGGCCGGGTCGAGCAGCTGCACCTTGGCATGGATCTCGGTATGTGTGAGGTTGTCGAACACCTCGACGTTCGGCGCGTACGCGGGGTCGGTGCGCCGGTGGGTGGCCCGCTCGCCCGCGCGCGGCATCTCACGCATGCGCGGCTCCCGTCACGTCGATCCGTTCGACCGCCTGCGCGAGCGCCTCGTCGGCCTGCTGGTAGGTGGCGGCCGCCGCGCGGAAGGTCTGGGCGAGATCCCTTGCGGCGGAGGCATATCCGGTCAATCGCGTGATCGCGCCGTCGGCCTTGCGCTCGAAACCGGCGCGCAGCGCATCGCCGGAGGCGAATCCGCCGAATCCCGGCAGTCCGGTGGCGGCGCTCAGGATGCGGATCTGCTCTTCGACGCGGTCGGCGAGCAGCTCGTACTGGCGCGCGCAGCGTTCGTGCGCGCCTTCGGCGACCAAGAGGCCGTCGATCCACAGCGAGCCGTCGTCGACCGCTCGGTTCAGTGCGGCGATATCGACACCGGGTGCGGTGACCTCCGCGGGCGGCTCCCCGCCGAACCCGTTCTCCTGTGATGGCATCTGCGCCGTCCCCCTTCCTCGTCCGAAGAGCGGTTCACGGATGTCGTGCCAACCCCACGACGACACCCTGCATCCAATCCGCGATGTCGGCAGTGACCCGCGTGTGCACCGGCTCGTGCAACAGGTCGTGCCCTGCGTCGATGTACTCCCGTAAATCTACCGATTCGTGGCGGCTAGTCCAGACCCTGATCGCATCGATCGGCGCGCGCCGATCGTCCACGCCGTGCACGGCGAGCACCGGAAGTTCGCGTGGCAGTGGCGTTCCCGGTGCGCCCGGCGCACCACCGCCCAGCGCGCGCTTCGGAACGCCCGACAGCACCAGGCCCGCCAGAGCGCCTGCGGGCAGCGCGGGCCGCAGCGGGTAGTCCCGTTCCAATACCGTCGAATGCGTTGTCGCATCGGCGGGATCCGGCACCGCCGCGCCGAGCATGCCCAGCGCGGTCACCGCGCCCAAAGAATGGCCCATCAAGATCAGCGGCCGATCCGCGCGAGCCAGCTCGACCAGCCGCAGCGCGTCCGCCACCAGTTCGGCCAGCGTGCCGGGCCGTTCCGGATCGCCCTCGCTCAAGCCGTGCCCGGCGGTATCCAACGCCCATACCTGCGCCCCGCTGGGTTGCAAGGCGCGCGCGAAGCGATGGTAGTGCCCACTGTGCTGGCCGATTCCGGGCAGCAGCACCACGGTGCACAAAGAGTTCTCGGTCGACCACCGCCGATAGTGCATCCGGCCGCGCGCGCCGTCGAAGAATGGCATTCACCGATAGTGCCAAAGATCGTGTCGCGGAGGGGACCGCACGATTCGGCGTCGAAAGCGGTTAGGATCCGCGGCGACTCCCACCTACCCGAGCCCGAGGTGCCCGCGTTGAGAATCCTCCGCCGTCCAGGCGCTCTTCTTCTGTCCGCCGCGACGTCGACACTCACCGCGATACTCGCGCCGGGCGCGGTCGCCGCGCCGCCGGTCGCCGCGTGCGACCCCGCGGTGGCGGTCACGGCCGTTCCGGCGCCCGTTCCGGTGCTCGACTGGTCGGAGAATCTGGGTTACGACGCGCAGGGCAACCTGTGGGTATCGCGGCTCTATCGCAACGAGGTCCAGCGCTACGACGCCGCGGGCACGCTGACCGCGACCGTTCCGGTGGAATTCCCGGGCGCGGTCCGGCTCGGTCCCGACGGGCTGCTGTATGTCGTCTACGGTGACGCGCCGGTCAGCGTCGTCCGGCCGGGCGGCGTGGTCCGGTTCGATCCGGCGGCGGCCGTGCCGAAGCCGGAGATCTTCGTCTCCGGCTACACGATGCCCAACGGCGCGGCCTTCGACCCGAGCGGCAACCTCTACGTCGCGACCGGGTCCGGCGTGGTCAAGATCCGTCCCGACGCGTCCGTCGACACCGCGTGGGGCGCGCCGCTGGCGGGACTGGCCGCCAACGGCGCGGCCGTGCACGACGGCGCGCTGTATGTCACCGCCAACGGCGGCCCGCTCGGCCGGATCGTCCGCATCCCGCTCGACGCCCCCGCGGCTCGCGCCACCGTGACCGACTTGTCCTCGCGGCTGCCCGGCCTCCCGGATTTCGCCGACGACCTGCTGATCGACCCGACCGGCATCCTCTACGTCACCACCCTCACCGGCCGATTGATTCGCGTCGATCCCGCTACCGGCGCGGCCTGCGCCGTCCTCGAAACGCAGCCGCTCACCGCCGTCGCCGCCACTCCGGCCGACCCCGGACGACTGATCGCGGGCACCGAATCCGGCGCTCTGCTCCGCATCGACCTTTCCCGCTGAGCCCCGCGCCGCGCCGGAGGCTCAGGCATCGGCACGGGTGGCGGATTCGCGAGCCCCGGGGCCGTGCCGGAGGCTCAGGCATCGGCACGGTGCGGCGGATTCGCGCCGATCGCACGCCCGGCGCGTTCGGCGATGGCGCGCAGGTGTGCGATCAATTCCGGGGGTTCGTGCACCTGGAAGTCCGCTCCCAGCCCGAGCAGCCGATGGGCCAGCCATTCCGGCGCGTCGTCCCGCGGGGTATCGATCCGGCAGGTGTCGGCATCGATCGCGACGACCTCGCCGGGGTTCTCGCCCAACCGCCCCGCGACCAGGTCGGCGGGAGCGTGGATGGTGAGGCGAAGACGGAAGGTCGGTGAACCCCAGTCGGTGCGGCGGCCCGCGACGTAGGCGGCGGCATCGGCGGCGGGAAGCGGGCGTGGGGTGAACCGGGCTGCGGTGGGCTGCGGACGGTCGATCCGGTCGGCGCGGTACACCCGCCAGCCGGCCCGGTCGAGGTCGTAGCCGACCAGATACCAGCGCCGCCGGGCGGGGACAAGGCCAACCGGCTCGGCATTGCGCCTCGTTTCCGCCCCCGCCTCGTCGCGATAGGCGAAACGCACCCGCTCCCGGTTGGTCACGGTCGCCGCGAGTGTGGTGAGCACGTCGGGGTCGGCGGCGGGCCCGCCGCCGGTGGGTGAGGTCAGGGCGGTGGCGAGGACCCGCACTCTGCGCCGCAACTTCGCGGGCAGCACCTGCTCCACTTTGGCCAGCGCCCGCACCGACGCCTCCTCGATCCCGGCCACCCCGGTCCCGGCGGCGGCGCGCAACCCGACCGCGATGGCGACGGCCTCGTCGTCCTCCACGAGCAGCGGAGGCATCGCCGCGCCCGCCACCAGTCGATAGCCGCCCGTCGCGCCGAGCGTCGCGGTGACCGGATAGCCGAGGTCACGCAGCCGGTCGATGTCACGGCGCACCGTGCGATCGGTGACGCCGAGACGTTCGGCCAATTCGCTGCCCGGCCAGTCACGCGGCGTCTGGAGCAGCGACAGCAGACGAAGCAGCCGGGCGGGTGTGCCGTTCATGACGTCGAGGATGCCCGAAATCTAGGACCTGGTCAGTCCTAGATGGTCCTTAACGTCGTCCTCGTACCGCAGGACCGACCGGCAAGGAGCCGACCGAATGACCGACATCCGCCCGTTCCGCATCGAGATCCCGCAGACCGACGTGGACGACCTGCACGACCGGCTCGCCCGCACCCGCTGGACCGCGCAGCTGCCCGGCTCCGGCTGGGATCGCGGCGTGCCGGTCGGCTACCTGCGCGAGCTGGCCGAGTACTGGCGGACCGGATTCGACTGGCGCGCACGGGAAGCGGCGCTGAACGAGTTCCCGCAGTTCAAGACGCGCATCGACGGTCTCGACGTGCACTTCCTGCACGTGCGCTCGCCGGAGCCCGACGCGACGCCGCTCATCCTCACGCACGGCTGGCCCAACTCGTTCGTCGAATTCTCCGAGACCATCGGCCCCCTCGCCGACCCGCGGGCGTACGGACTCGATCCGGCGCAGGCATTCCATGTAGTGGTGCCCTCGGTTCCGGGTTTCGGCTTCTCCGAAGGGCCGCGCGAACCCGGCATGACACCGGCGACGGTGGCCGGGATGTGGCTGACGCTGATGGACCGGCTCGGCTACCGGCGCTTCGGCGCACAGGGCGGCGACCTCGGCGCCTACGTGACGCCGGAACTCGCCATCGCCGCACCGGAGCGGGTGATCGGTGTGCACCTCGACGGTGGGATCGGGATGCCGACCGAGGCGGACGTGCCCACCATGACGCCGGAGGAACGCGCCGAGTGGGACCGGATGCAGCAGTGGATGACCGGCGGCGTGAACCATCACGTCCTGCTGCGTGCCGCCCCGCAGACCTTCGCCCACGCGTGGACCGATTCGCCGGTGGGTCTGCTCGCCTGGCTGATGCAGAAGTTCACCGAGTTCGCCCCGCTCGCCGACCGGGTGGAGGACGTGATCAGCCGCGACCATCTGCTGACCGGCATCAGCCTGTACTGGTTCACCGAC
Organism: Nocardia sp. NPDC047648; assembly: GCF_040642815.1. Taxonomy (NCBI): domain Bacteria; kingdom Bacillati; phylum Actinomycetota; class Actinomycetes; order Mycobacteriales; family Nocardiaceae; genus Nocardia; species Nocardia sp. NPDC047648. Next base: position 74,996 of record NZ_JBEYSX010000019.1, read on the forward strand.
ACCGTGGCCTCGTCGTCATGGCCGATGTACAACGGCCTCGGCGACGGGGGATTCGTCTGGCCGAAAGGCCAGAAATCGGTGCCGACCGGCACTTACGGCGGCGGTTCCGCGCTGATGCGGCGGCTCGCCGAACGCGACAACACCATCGTGCACTGGCCGGAGGGCAACACCGGCAACCACTTCATCGCGATGGAACGCCCCGACGCGCACGTCGCCGACATTCGCGCATTCTTCGCCGCCCTGGATCGAGTTGGCGAAAACCCTCACGCGCGGTTCACGCGGTAGCGATTACCGGGCATCCCGTCGCGGTGCGGCGGGCGTCTCGCCGAAACCGGCGTTCGCGGCGCCGGTCCCGGCTAGGGGGCGGGCGCGGGCTGCGGGGCCGCCGGTGCCGGCTGGGGTGCCGCGGGCGGCGGAGCCGGGAAGTCCGGGACGGTGAACAGGCCGACGGTGGGGGTCATCACGCAGTGGGCGAACGGGTAGTCGATGATGCCCCACATCGAGGCGAGTACGGTGCCCGGTCCGCTCTTGACCGTCTTGGACAGCGTCGGCAGACGGTACTCGGTCACGTCGTCGAGCGGGTCGAGGCCGCTGGCGCCGGTGTTCACGTTCACCCAGGCGACGACGAGCCCGGAAGCCAGGGGGGCGCCGGAGTGCGAGGGTGTCGCGCTGAACCGCAGTTCGCCGGGCGCGACGTTCAGGTCCCGGCCGTTGCCCGTCCCCTCGGTGGTCGCGGCCGCGATGATCGTGGTGATCGGCCCGTTGCTGCCGCAGCCGAAGGTGGGCGCGGCGTAGGAGAACGGCGTGAACACGCTGGAGACCTCACGCAGGTGCGCTGCGTCGATCAAACCGGCGTATCGGGTGAGCGCGGCGATGCCCTCCTGGGCGGAGGGGTCGGCGCCCGCGATCTCGGTCAGATGGGTCAGGCCGGAGTCGACCGGCGCCTGGTTCTGCTCCGCGCCGGCCGGTGCGGAGAACGTCAGCACCGCGCCGATGCCGAGGGATGCCGCGGCCGCCGCGGCGCGTGCGATGGTCCTGCCGTTCACTCGTTCTCCTCGATACCGAAGCCTGTGGGACCCCGACCCACGTGCAGCAACGTACCAGCTCGCCGCTATCGCCGTCCCGGGGAGCGGCGGGGAATCCGGCCTGGTGACCGGCCCCGGCGGCCCGCTCCTGTGATCCACTCGACAACGGAGGATTACCGGGGGGTACGTTTGACTCGGACGTACGAGACACGCAGGGAGATGCGTATGAAACTATCCTTGTCCCCCGACGACGTCGCCTTCCGCGACGAACTGCGCAAGTTCTATCGGACCGAGATCCCGGCCGACATCCGCGAGCGCGTCCGGGACGGCCGTGAGCTGTCCCGCGACGACATCGTCACCGCGCACAAGATCCTCAACGACCACGGCCTCGCGGTGCCGAACTGGCCCGTGGCCTGGGGCGGCAAGGACTGGACGCCGATGCAGCGCCATATCTGGCAGGACGAGATGCAGCTGGCCTCGGTGCCGGAGCCGCTGACGTTCAACGCGCAGATGGTCGGTCCGGTGATCGCCCACTTCGGCTCGCAGGAGCTGAAGGAGCGTTTCCTGCCGCCCACCGCGGCGCTGGACATCTGGTGGTGCCAGGGCTTCTCCGAGCCGGACGCGGGCTCCGACCTGGCTTCGCTGCGCACCACCGCGGTCCGCGACGGTGATTCCTACATCGTCAACGGCCAGAAGATCTGGACCACGCTGGCCCAGTACGCGGACTGGATCTTCTGCCTGGTGCGCACCGACCCCAGCGCGGCGAAGAAGCAGGCGGGCATTTCCTTCCTGCTGTTCGACGTGAAGTCGCCCGGTGTCACCATCCGCCCGATCAAGCTGATCGACGGCGGGTACGAAGTGAACGAAGTTTTCTTCGAGAACGTCCGGGTGCCCGCCGATCAGCTGGTCGGCGAGGAGAACAAGGGCTGGACCTACGCCAAGTTCCTGCTCGGTAACGAGCGCACCGGCATCACCGGTGTCGGCCGCACCAAGGTCAAGATCGGCGTGGCGAAGCAGTACGCGGCGAAGACCAAGTCGGGCAACGGCACGCTGCTGGAGGACCCGGTGTTCGCGGCGCGGATCGCCGAATTGGAGAACGAGCTGCTCGCGCTCGAACTCACCCAGCTGCGGGTGGTCTCCAACTCCTCGGACGGCAAGCCGAATCCGGCCTCGTCGGTGCTGAAGCTGCGCGGTTCGGAACTCCAGCAGGCCGCCACCGAGCTGCTGCTGGACATCGCGGGACCGGACGCCATCCCGGTGGGCGCGGACGACATCGCCTCGCCCGGGTGGGCGCAGCGCAGCGGCCCCGCCTACCTGAACTACCGCAAGACAACCATCTACGGAGGCTCCAGCGAGGTGCAGCGCACCATCATCGCCTCCACGATCCTCGGATTGTGAGGCGACACCATGGATTTCGATCTGACCGATGAACAGGTCATGCTCCGCGACACGGTCCGTGACCTGCTCGCCCGCAACTACGACGCGGAGTCCCGGCTGAAGGTCGTCGACTCCGAACTCGGCTGGAGCCGCGACGTGTGGCGTCAGTTCGCCGAACTGGGCGTGCTCGGCCTGAGTTTCGCCGAGGAGGACGGTGGCGTCGGCGCCGGTCCCGTGGAGACGATGGTGGTGCTCGAGGAGGTGGGCCGCAGGCTCGCCCCCGAACCGATCCTGGACGCGGTGCTGGTGCCCGGCGGGCTGGTCGCCGCGGTGGGCAGCGCCGAACAGCGTCAGCGGATCCTGCCCGAGGTCGCTTCGGGCACGAAGCTGCTGGCCTTCGCCCACACCGAGCCCGGTGTGCGCTGGTCGTCGAGCGAACTGGCGACCACCGCCGCGGCGCAGGGTGATTCGTACACGCTGACCGGCGTGAAGAACCCCGTCCCGCACGGCGACAGCGCCGACGAGCTGGTGGTCAGCGCCGCGCTGCCCGAGGGCGGTGTGGGGCTGTTCCTGGTCGCGCCCGACGCGTCCGGTGTAGTCCGCAAGTCCTACCGCACAGTGGACGGCCAGCGCGGGGCACAGCTCGAGCTGACCGACGCGCCCGCCGAGCGGCTCGGCGGGGCGGACGCGGCCGAGGCGATCGCGTCGGTGCTGACGCACGCGCAGGCGAGCCTGTGCGCGGAGTCGGTCGGCGCGATGGAGGAGGCGTTGCGGCTGACCGCCGAGTACCTCAAGCAGCGCAAGCAGTTCGGCGTCACGCTGTCGAAGTTCCAGACGCTCACGCAGCGGGCGGCCGATATGTACGTCTCGCTGGAGCTGGCGCGCAGCATGAGCCTGTACGCCACGGCGTCGCTGGCCGACGGGGCCGACGATCCGGTGATCGCCTCGCGCGCGCGGCTACAGGTCGGCCGCGCGGCCCGGCACATCGGGCAGGAGGCGATCCAGATGCACGGTGGCATCGGCGTCACCGCGGAGTACCCGGTGAGCCACTACGTGGCCCGGCTGACCGCGATCGAGCGCACGCTCGGCAGCGGACTGGAGCACCTGCGCGTGCTCAGCTCGCGGGTCGGCGACTACGAGCAGCCGGAACTGTAAGGAGTGCCGCGGTGGTGCGTGCTTGCGCACCACCGCCTCTCACTCGTCGTCGCCCGGCGTGGTCCGCAGTTGCGTGGGCGCCTCGCCGGTCGATTCGTTCGTGGGCGTCCGCGCGGTGCTCGTCCTCGGTTCCTCGGCCGGTGCTGCCGCCTGCGAGGTGTCCTCGTGCGGATTGCGTGCGGACGGCTCGGCGGTGGTGCTGCTGACGAAGCCCGCGAACGGGGTCGGGCGCTTCTGATCGGCAGGCGCGATCCGCCAGGTGGGGGATGGCGGGATGACGACCCTCGGGGTCGTCGAGCCGCCGGTAGTGCTTTCGTGGACCACCGGCTCGGCGTACTCGCCCGCTTTCAGCGGCGGGGGCGGCACGTAGGTGTCCTGTCTACCGACGCCACAGGCGCCGATCAGGACGAGTCCGATGGAAACCGCTCCCGCGGCGATCGCCGGACCGGCGATCTTGGCCCTGCTGCTTTCCAACGGTGACACTCCTCGTGTGTATCGAGTGGACTCACCTTAATCGAGGCCCGTCGGCCAGGCGAGGCGAGAGGTCGCTGGGCATACGCCGGTCGGCGCATATAAAACGGTACTAATTCAGATATCGAATTGGTCTCTTCGGCGTGTCGTGGGCACGTGTCGCTATCTTCCGGCGTCCCGGAGTCGTAGCGTGTGTGAGCAAAGTTACGCGTGAGACGCCGGTTTCAGGATGAGAGACACGTTGTGTGAGAACGTGATAGTGGTTCTCTTACCGGCGTCATCGAGGAGTTGATGATGGGAGCTTACTCGACAGCGTCGCGGCGTGGTTCATCCCGCGCCGCCGAGGATGTGGTGTCGGCAACGGCACAGCATCCCGCGTCGAACCAGCAGGGGCGCACGCTGTCCACGATTGTGTCGCGGACGCTCGCCTGGTTGATCTTCATCGGCGGACTCGTCGGGGCGGTGCTCGGCATCGCCGGACTGCACGTCGAAATCACAGTCGCCGGACTCATTCTCGCGTGCACCGCGGGACTGGTTCTGCTCAAACTGCGCGAGGGTGGCGGCGAAGCCGACTGAGGCGAACCGGCCGGTCGCCCGGTCGCCGGTCTCGGATCGGCCGCGAGAAAGCAAGGCGCGCAACACTTCAGGCGCCTACCGTGATTTCCATGAGGATCGAGATCACCACCGACGCCGCCGAGTTCCGCTCGGTCGCGGGGTCGTTCCTGCTCCGCGATCCGTTGCGGCACACGGTGCTCACCACGACCGTCGCCAACCACGTCATGGGCATCGACGCCCCGGCGGAGGTATCGCGATTTCTTTCCGTCCGTGGCGAGGACGCCTCGGTGGTCGGTGCCGCCATGCGCGTAGCCGGTCGCGACGTGTATCTCGGCGAGCTACCGCCCGAGGGGATTCCCGCGGTGGCTCGCGCGCTGGCCGACGTCGTCCCCGAGAGCGCGGGTGTGGAGGGCGTCGTCGCCGACGCGACCGCTTTCGCTCAGCACTGGGGCGCCCTGCTGGGGAAAGCTTTCCACCAGTCCTACCTCACCCGGCTCTACCGGCTCGGCGCGCTGCGGATCCCGGACGTGGCCGGAGCGCCGCGCCGCGCCGTGGAATCCGATGTCGCGCTGTGCGGGGACTGGCTGAGGGCCATGCGCGAGGAATCCGGAATGGCGTCCGGGTTGGACGAGGCCGCGATCCGGCGCCGGGTGGACTCGGGCCGGTGGTGGCTGTGGGAACGCGATGGGAAGCCGGTCGCTCTGGCCGCGCACCACGTTCCGATCCAAGGCTGGTCGCGGATCGGGCCGGTCTACACCCCGCCGGACGCGCGCGGGCACGGTTACGCCAGCGCGCTGACCGCGCATGTCGCCCAACTGCTGCGCGCCGAGAGCCTGGACGTGTGCCTGTTCGCCGACATCGCCAACGCCACGGCCAACCGGATCTACCGGACGATCGGCTTCCACCCGACCCACGAGTTCGCGCACTACGTCTTCGAGTAACGCCAGCCGCGTCTCCCCCTAGGGGGAAACTCAATTCAGTGGCGCGGATTTCCACCAATCCATGAACTCGGCTTCGGTGGCGATGAATCCGGCGCTGTACATCAGCATGGCTGCCCGGCCGGGATCCGAAGGGAACGCGGTGACCATGCGCGGGCGCAGGTCGCGGCTGCCGCGCAGGGTGTAGTTCGGGTAACTGCGGCCGCTGTCGGTGGTGGCGGTCGCGTGGTCGTTGGCGGGTAACGCGGCGAGCACCGCCTGCGCGTCGGCGGGCGAGCCGTAGAGGTAGAAGTCGAAGGACGCCTTGTTCGGCCCGCCGAAGCAGCTCCACATCACCAGCCAGGCACCGAAGTCGGGGTCTTCCGGGTCGCCGGGCGCCGGGGCATCCGGTGTGTGGGCGAAACAGCCCGCCTTGTTGTATCCGGTTCCGGAGTGCACCAGGCGCTGGGCGGAGGTCTCCGGCAGCATGTCCGGGAACGCCGCGCTCAACTCGGCCGCGCGAGCACCGATCGTGGCACGGTCCGTGGTTGCCGCGACGGTCGTGGCCGGACGGCCGGTGACCGATGGCGCCGGGGACGCGGTGTTCCACGGGCGGGAGGTCGTCGTCGGTGCGGCGGTACCGGAGGAATCAGGGCTGCTGAGGGCCATCGCGACGGCGCCGCCGAACAGGGCGACCACCAACAGCAGGCCGATCCAGCCGCCCACCGAGGCGCGCCAACGGGAACGTCGCGGCGGGCCGAGGTAGGCGCGCGCCGGTCGCTGCGGGACGGCCGCGTCGGCCCGTGGCGGAGACGAATTCGGCGGGGGCGGTGGTGGCCACGGTGCCGCGGGCGCGGTCAGCGCCTGCCACGCGGCGGCGGCGAACTCCGTGCACGAGTCGAAGCGGTCGGCCGCGTGCTTGGCCATCGCCTTGGCCAGCACGCCGTCCAGTGCCGGCGGCAAGCCGGGCCGCAGCCTGCTGACCTGCGGTGGCGGTGCGCTGAGATGGCCATGGATCACCGCGACCGGATTGGTGGCGTCGAACGGCACCGTGCCGGTCAGCAGGCGGAACAGCGTGCAGGCCAGCGAATACTGATCGGCGCGGTGATCCAGCGGCGCACCGGACAGCTGCTCCGGGGCGGCGTAGGCGAGGGTGGCGGTGAAGGTTCCGGTCTGGGTGAGCCGTCCGGTGTCGTCCCGGAATCGGGCGATGCCGAAGTCGGAGAGGAAGACGCGCTCCTGCCCGCCTTCCACCCGCTCCAGCAGGATGTTCGCCGGTTTCACGTCACGGTGCAGCACGCCGCGGCTGTGCGCGAAGTCCAGCGCCGTAGCCGTCTCGGCGATGATCTGCACCGCCCGCTGCGGCGGCAGCGTCCACGCGTCCAGCGCGGCGGCGTCGGTGCCGTCGATATAGCGCATGCTGATCCACAGCCGATCGCCCTCGACGCCCCGGTCGAACACCGTGACGATGTTCGGGTGGTCGAGCCGCGCGACGAGGTCCGCCTCCCGCTCGAAGCGGGCGCGGATCTCCTTGTCGTCGAACAGCTCCGGGTTCAACAGCTTCATCGCCGTCAACCGGGGCAGCCGCGGATGCCGGGCGAGGTACACCGATCCCATCCCGCCGCGGCCGAGCAGGCGTTCGATGGTGTACCCCGCGAAGACCTCGCCGGTGTGCAGCATCGGTCAGTTCAGCGGCGCCGAGCGCCACCAGCGCAGCGCTTCGTCGATGGTGGTGTGGGCGAAGCCGTCGGTGTACATCAGGAACTGGGTCCGATCCGGGTCGCCGGTGAACGCGGTGACCATCTTGGCGCCCTCGTCGACGTACTTGTAATTGGTGTAGGTCTTCCCGCCGTTGGTGTCGCTGGACTTGGTGGCGGACGAGGGCAGCGTCTTCAGCACCGCCTGGACATCGGCCGGGGTCTTGTAGACGTAGATGCGGTAGTACGGATCATCGTTGTTGCCGCCCTTGAAGCAGCGCCACTGCGCGGCCCAGTCGCCGAAGTCCGGGTCGCCCTTGGACGGCGAGGGGGGCGAGCTCGGTGAGGCGAGCCAGCACTCCGCGCCGTTGTATCCGACATCCTCGGTCTGGGAGGCGGGCACCATCCGCGGGAATTCCGCGCTGATCGACTCCGGTGTCGCGTCGACGAGGTTCGGCTTCACCGCCGACGTGGTCGTGGTGCCCGCGTTGTTCGAGCCCGAATCGGAGACGGCGCCGATGATGCCGAGCACCACCAGGATCAGCACGACCACGCCCACCGCGAGACCGACGATCAGCCCGGTGTTCTTCTTCGGCTGCGGCGGCGGGGCCGACGGGTGCAGGTGCGCGCCGTGCGGGGGTGCCGGTGGGGCGGCGAAGCCGGAGAACCCGGATTGCTGCTGGCTGTAAGGGTTGGAGGCCGTCGGCTGCGGCGCGGGGCCGGTCTGCGGCCGCGAGTTCACCACCGGCGCGGGCGGCGGAGTCGCTGGTACGGCCGAGGCGGCGAGCGCGTTCGGTCCGCTGGTCTGGGGAGTGTGCGCCTGGTGACCGGGACCGCTGACGTAGTGACCCTGCGCCACCGGATACGGCGAGCCGGTCGTGGGGATCTGCGGCCCGGTCGTCGGGCGCGGCCCCGCGGTCGGGTGCGGCGGCCCGGTGACCGGACGCGGACCGCCCACCACCGGCATCGACGGCGCGCTCGAACCGGTCAGCGCCTGTTTGGCGGCCGCGGCGAATTCCGCGCAGCTGCCGTACCGGTCGTCGGGCCGCTTGGCCATTGCCCTGGCCAGGACGCCGTCCAGCGCGAAAGGCAATCCCGCCCGGACGCCGCTCAGCGCGGGCGGCGCTCCCTGCAGATGTCCCTGGATGACCGCGGCGGGGTTCGTCGCGGAGAACGGGCCGGTGCCGGTGAACAACCAGAACAGCGAGCAGGCCAGCGAGTACTGGTCGGAGCGGTGGTCGAGCGAGGCGCCGGTGAGCTGCTCGGGGGAGGCGTAGGCCAGCGTCGCGGTGAAGGTGCCGGTCTGGGTGAGATGACCGGTGTCGTCACGCAGCCGCGCGATGCCGAAGTCGGTGAGGTACACCCGCTCACCGCGACCGGCGGTGGAGCGGGCCAGCAGGATGTTGGCGGGTTTCACGTCACGGTGCAGCACCCCGTTGCCGTGCGCGTAGTCCAGCGCGTCGGCGGTCTCCTTGATGATCTGCACCGCGCGTTCGGGCGGTAGCGACTTCGGTTCCACCGACGCGGCGTCGATACCGTCGACGTACTGCATCGAAATCCACAGCTGCTCGTCGTCGAGCCCGCGGTCGTAGACCGTGACGATGTTCGGGTGATCGAGCTGGGCGACCAGATCCGCCTCCCGTTCGAACCGCGCCCGCACCTCCTTGTCGAAGCACATCTCCCGATTCAGCAGTTTCAGCGCGGTCATCCGCGGCAGCCGCGGATGTTTCGCCAGATAGACCGAGCCCATGCCACCACGGCCGAGTTGCCGCTCGATGACATAGCCGGCGAAAACGTCACCGCTGGCCAGCATGACTGCTCCACTTCCCGCCGCCCGCCGGGACCCACCGGCGAACAGGCGTACAGCATAAGAATGCGTGGCCGGAATGGGCCCGACCACGGAAAACATCGAAACCATAGCAGTAGTCGCGCGCCGCCTATCGCTCGTCGAGCATGGCGACGTTCGGGCGATCGGCGTGCGCCGGACCGCCCGGCGGTGGCCGGGGGTCCGGAGGTTGCTGGTGCTGTCGCACCGCGGATCCCGGGCGCATGGGCAAGTTCGGCAACTCGATCAGGCCCGGATGAACGGGACGGCGCGGCGGCAGGAAACTCGGCAGCGGCCGAGCGGTTTCCGGCTGCCTCGGCCGCTGCTGCGGCGGCGGCGCGGCAGTGCGGTGCGTCGGCTCGGTCGCGCGCCCGTTGCCGTGGATGGCGTGCGGCGGCGCCGTCCAGTGCCCGGCGGGGTGGCCGCCGAGAGCATGTTTCGCCGCTGCGGCGAACTCGGCGCAACTGGCGAATCGGTCCGCGGGCCGCTTGGCCATCGCGCGAGCCAGCACCGGATCCAGCGCGGGCGGCAATGCGGGGCGCACGCGGCTCGGTACCGGGATGGGTGCGTACAGATGGTTGTTCACCACGGCCGCCGGGTTGGCGCCGGGATACGGCGGCGCGCCGGTGAGCATCCAGAACAATGTGCAGGCCAGCGAGTACTGATCGGCGCGATCGTCCAGCGGCTGTCCGATCAGCTGTTCCGGAGCGCCGAAGGCGAGTGTCGCGGTGATCGTGCCCGACGAGCCGATCGTGGACTCCGAGCCACGGATGCCCGCGATCCCGAAATCGGTGAGCAGCACCCGCTCCGGCTGCCCGATCGGCGCCTTCGCCAGCAGGATGTTGGCCGGTTTCACATCGCGGTGCAGTACCTGGTTGGCATGGGCGAAATCCAGTGCCGCGGCGGTATCGGCGACGATCTGCACCGCGCGGCCGGGCGCGAGCACGTCGACGTCCGCGCAGGAGGCGTCCGCGCCGGGCACGTACTGCATGGAGATCCACAGCTGCTGATGCTCGGCGCCGCGATCGAACACCGTGACGATGTTCGGGTGGTCCAGGCCCGCGACCAGATCGGCCTCGCGCTCGAAGCGGCGGCGGATGCCGGTGTCGGCGTAGAGCTCCCGTTCGAGCAGCTTCAGAGCCGTCAGGCGGGGCAGCCGAGGATGCTGGGCCAGGTACACGGTGCCCATGCCGCCCCGGCCGAGGACGCGTTTGATGACGTAGCCCGCGAAGACATCGCCGGTCTGCAACACCGCTACACCCCCTTCTCGAGTCGAGCGCGCGAACACTACCCATGTATCTCGGCGAGCCATGGGGACGCAACAGTCGCGGCGCAACTTCGATTGTCGTCGGTAGCTGCCAGTATGGTGGCCCGCATGCGCATTGGAGCACACGTCCGGCTCGACAGCGACCCGATCGGCTTCGGGGAGGAACTCGGCGCCGACGTCATCCAGATGTTCGTGGTCGATCCGCAGAGCTGGGACAAACCCACCCCGCATCCGCGGACCGAGGAGATTCTCGCCAGCCCGATCGAGGTGGTGGTGCACTCCTCCTATCAGATCAACGTCGCGAGCCTGAACAACCGGTTGCGCATGCCGTCCCGCAACGCGGTGGCGCAGCAGGCGAAGGCGGCCGCCGAACTCGGCGCGTTCGGCCTGGTGGTGCACGGCGGGCACGTGCGTTCCGACGCCGAGCTGGAGACCGGGATCGACAACTGGCGCAAACTGTTCGAGCGCCAGCAGGACAAGGGCGGATTCGCGGTGCCGATCCTGATCGAGAACACCGCGGGCGGCAATCACGCCATGGCCAGGCATTTCGATTCCATCGCCCGGTTGTGGGACGCGGTCGGCGACTACGGCGCGGGCTTCTGCCTGGACACCTGCCACGCCTGGGCGGGCGGTGAGGACCTGATCGGCGTCGTCGACCGGATCAAGGCGATCACCGAGCGGATCGACCTGGTGCACCTGAACTCCTCGCGCGACGAGTTCGACTCCGGCGCCGACCGCCACGCCAACTTCGCCGACGGCACGATCGACCCGCAACTGCTCGCCGAGGTGTGCCGGACGGCAGGCGCGCCGGTGGTCTTGGAAACCCCGGGTGACGGCCTCGCGCAGGACCTGGCGTACCTGCGCGAGCACTGCGTCTAGTTTGCGATCAGCGCGACGAAAACCCTGGTCAGCGAGGTGGTCTCGGTGATGTGCTCTAGGGAGCAGTAACCGATCTCGACAGCGAAGGTGATCTCATGACGGTCGCACCCGCCACCCCATCCACCGCCGTGGTGACCAAGCTCGGCGCCCGTATCGGCGCGCGCATCGACAACGTCCGGCTCGGCGGCGATCTGGATCCGGTCACCGTCGAGGTCGTCCGTCGCGCGCTGCTGGAGCACAAGGTGATCTTCTTCCGCGGGCAGGATCACCTCACCGAGGACGCGCAGTACGAGTTCGCCGAGCTGCTCGGCTCACCCACCACGCCGCATCCGACGGTCACCTCGCACGGTGTGAAGAGCCTGGCGATCGATTCCGAGCACGGTCGCGCCAACAGCTGGCACACCGACGTCACCTTCGTCGACCGCATCCCGAAGGCGTCCATCCTGCGCGCGGTGCAGCTGCCCTCCTACGGCGGCGCCACCACCTGGGCCTCCACCGTCGCGGCCTACGAGTCGCTGCCGGAGCCGCTCAAGCGGCTCGCCGAATCCCTGCGCGCCGTGCACACCAACGTCTACGACTACGCCCGCGTCGAGGAGACGCCGCGTCCCAACACGGCCGCCTACCGGGCGGAGTTCGAGTCCACCTACTACGAGACCGAGCACCCGGTGGTGCGCGTGCACCCCGAGACCGGGGAGCGGGCGCTGCTGCTCGGCCACTTCGTCAAGCACTTCGTCGGGCTGTCCAGCACGGAATCGCATGCGCTGTTCCGGCTGTTCCAGGACCGGGTGACCCGGCTGGAGAACACCGCCCGCTGGAACTGGGCGCCGGGTGACGTCGCCATCTGGGACAACCGCGCCACCCAGCACTACGCCATCGACGACTACGACGACCAGCCGCGCAAGCTGACCCGCATCACCCTGGCCGGCGACGTCCCGGTCGGCGTCGACGGCTCGACGAGCACCACCATCTCGGGCAACGCGGAGCACTACTCGATCATCGAGGACACGCGGCTGCTCGCGTCCTGAGCGAGGACCCCGCATGGTTGCCGGATCTTCCGGCTGTTGAGGGGCCATGCGGTGTCTTCGGGTTCCGGTGCGGGCAGGTTCCGCTGTCGCCGGACTTCTCCGGGGCGCGAACACGCGGCGCCGCAAAACCAACTCGGCACCTCATGGTCCAGACTGGTTGCCATGAGTATTCGGCCGCTGGACGGGGTGCGCGTCCTGGAACTCGGCAATTACATAGCCGCGCCGACCGCCGGGCGCATCCTCGGTGACTTCGGCGCCGAGGTGATCAAGGTGGAACGCCCGAAAGCGGGCGACGAGCTGCGCAACTGGCGGCTCTACGGCGGCGACACCTCGATGCTCTACCGGACGATCAACCGCAACAAGAAGTCGATCACGCTGGACCTGCGCACCGAGGCGGGGCGCGGGATCGTGCTCGATCTGGTCCGCCGTTGCGACGTGCTGCTGGAGAACTTCCGGCCCGGCATGCTGGAGAAGTGGGGCCTCGGCCCCGAGGTGCTGAACGAGGCGAATCCGGACCTGGTGATCACCAGGATCTCCGCCTACGGGCAGACCGGGCCGCTGTCGGAGCGTCCCGGGTTCGCGGCGGTGGCCGAGGCGGTCGGCGGGCTGCGTGAACTGGTGGGCGATCCGGACCGTCCCCCTGTACGCACCGGCGTCTCGATCGGCGACTCGATCGCGGGCATCTACGCCGCGTTCGGCACCGTGATGGCGCTGTTCCAGCGCGAGCGCCGGGCGGAGCCGGCCACGCCGGTCCCGCTGCGGGAGCGGGTGATCGATGTGGCGCTCAACGAGGCGATCCTGTCGGTGATGGAGTCGCTGGTGCCGGACTATCTCGCCTACGGCATCCAGCGTGAACGCGTCGGCGGCCGGATGGAGGGCATCGCGCCGAGCAACGCCTATCCGTGCGCGGACGGCACCAGCGTCATCATCGGCGGCAACGGCGACGCCATCTTCCAGCGCTACATGGCGGTCATCGATCGGCCCGATCTGGCCGCGGACCCGGAACTCCAGGACAACGCGGGCCGTTGGCGCCACCGCGAGCGGCTGGACGCGGCGATCGGCGAGTGGACGGTCCGGCACACCCGCGCCGAGGCGCTGAAGCTGCTCGACGCCGCCGCGATCCCGTGCGGCCCGATCTACACCGCGGCCGACATCGTGGCCGACGAGCAGTATCGGGCCCGCAACATGATCCAGCCGTTCGCCGTGGATGTCGGCGCGCCGGAGCCGAAGGTCGTCGGCTTTCCCGGCATCGTCCCGGTGATCGGCGATCAGTCCCTGCCCATCCGGACCGTCGGCCCCGACCTGGGTGAGCACACCCGGGAGGTGCTGTCCGGTCTGCTCGGCCTGAGCGAGGCCGAGATCGACGCGTTGGAGGCGCGATGAGCACGCGGTCGCACGACCGGAGGCGTCCGAAGGGCCGCGGCGCGCGGGAGCTGCTCTCGCCGGGCACCAGCAGGCCCGCCGTCCAGCCGAATCCGACCGGGGCGGGCGAGAAGCCCTGGGGCGGCGTGATGTGCGGTCACCACCGGGCACGGGAGCAGCGATGACCGCGCCGGTGCTGCGCGACGTCACGTTGCGCGACGGACTGCAACTGACCGGCAAACTGCTGCCCGTGCAGCGCAAGGTGGACATCGTGCGCCGCCTGCTCGCGCTCGGGGTGCCCGCGCTGGAGATCGGCTCGATGGCGCGCCCGGATCTGGTCGCGCCGATGGCGAACACCATGGAACTGGTCGCCGCGTTGACGCCGGAGGAGCTGCGCCGCTGCTGGGTATGGGTGGCGACGCCGCGGCATGTCGAGAAGGCCGCCGCGGCGGGCGTGTGTAATTTTCAGTACTGCTTCTCGGTCTCCGACGCGCACAACCGGGCGAACATCGGGCGCCACACCGCCGACAGCGTCGCCGCCATGCCGGACGCGGTGCGCCTGGCCCGCGAGGCGGGCGGGTCGATCCAGCTCTGCTTGGCGACGGCCTTCACCTGCCCGTTCGACGGCCCGGTCGACCCGGAGCGGGTGCTGGCCATCGCCCGCGACCCGCGCACCGAGGGCGCGGACGACATCGTCCTGGCCGACACGCTCGGTCAAGCCCATCCCGGCGAGGTCGCCGCGCTGGTCGCCGCGGTCCGGGACCGGACGCCGCCGCGCCGCGTGGTCTTCCACGGTCACGACACCTGGGGAATGGGCGTGGCCAACACCCTCGCCGCCGTCGCGGCCGGCGCGGACATGGTCGACGGCGCACTCGGTGGACTCGGCGGCTGCCCCTTCGCCCCCGGCGCGAGCGGCAACACCGCATCCGAGGACATCCTGTTCGCCACCAGACCGGACTGGTTCACTCCTGCCACGCTGGCCGCTCTGGTGGACATGTCGGAGGAGCTACTGGCCGAACTCGGCGAACCCAACCGCTCACGCGCCCTCGAAGGCGCCCGCTCGAAAGCCTCGGCCTTCGCGTGGGTGGTCGGCGGAAAGTCGGAGTAGGAAAACCAACACAGGGTCTTCCCTGATGGCGTGGGGCCGCGAAGGCGGTAAGACTGGACGGCATGACTTCCCAAGCCTTGGGCGCCGACATCGCCGACCTGGCGGCATCGACCGATGTCGCGGCCCACGCTATCGAACTGACCAAGGTCTACGGATCTGGTGACACCCAGGTCAGGGCATTGGACGGAGTGTCGGCCGAGTTCGCGAAGGGAGAGTTCACCGCGATCATGGGCCCGTCCGGATCGGGCAAGTCGACCCTCATGCACTGCCTGGCGGGGCTGGACAGCGCCAGTTCGGGCACCGTCCGCATCGGCGACACCGACCTGACCAGTCTGTCCGACAAGCAGATGACGCGCCTGCGCCGGGACCGGATCGGCTTCGTCTTCCAGGCGTTCAACCTGGTGCCGACGCTGACGGCGCTGGAGAACATCACGTTGCCGCTGGACATCGCGGGGCGCAAGCCCGACGAGGAGTGGCTCGACACCGTGCTGCGGCGGCTGGGGCTGAACGATCGGCTCACCCACCGTCCCAGCGAGCTGTCCGGCGGACAGCAGCAGCGGGTGGCCTGCGCCCGTGCGCTCGCGGGCAAGCCGGAGATCATCTTCGGCGACGAGCCCACCGGCAACCTGGACTCCCGCGCCTCGGAGGAGGTGCTGTCGATTCTGCGCGCCGCGGTGGACGAGTTCGGGCAGACGGTGGTCATCGTCACCCACGAACCGCATGCCGCCGGATTCGCCGACCGGGTGGTGTTCCTGGCCGACGGACGCATCGTCGACGAGATGCGCGATCCGACCGCCGACACCGTGCTCGACCGGATGAAAGCGCTGGAGCAGGCGTGAGCGGGCGTTCACGGGAGAATCGGGGGCGGGCGTGATGGCCGGTAGTCCGATGCGCAAAGTCGCGCTGCGCAATCTCGCCGCGCACAAGGTGCGTCTCGCGCTGACCCTGTTGTCGGTGGTGCTCGGCACCGCGTTCATCGCGGGTTCGTTCGTGTTCACCGATACGTTGCAGAGCACCTTCGACGGGATCTTCGCCAACGAGGCGAAGGGCGTCGACGTCCGGGTGAGCCCGAAGGAGCGCCAAGCGCAGGGCGTTCCGAACAACGTGGTGGACGAGCTGGTGAAGTACCCCGGCGTCCGCACGGTCGCGCCCAGCGTGAACGGACCGGTGGTGCTGCTCGATCCGACGGGCAAGAAGGCGGTGCAGACGGGCGGTGCTCCTACGTTCGGCAAGTCGTACCTGCCGCCGGAGAAGGCCGTCGCGGAGCCGGAGAAGTTTTTGCAGGGCGTCCCGCCCGCTCGCCCCGGCGAGGTCGCGCTCAACACCGGCGGCGCCGAGCGGGCCGGGCTGAAGATCGGTGATCGGACCAAGATCCTCATCCCATCCCAGCCCGATCCCATCGAGGTAACGCTCACCGGTGTCTACGAAGTCCCGTCCGATACCGGCGGTTTCATCGGGGTGCTGTTCGACGACACGCAGGCGCGCAAGCTGTTCACCGACGGACTGCACGTCGCCTACGTCGACCTCGCGGCCACCGGCATCCCCGGGGACGAACTGCGCGACAATCTCGCGAAAGAGCTGACCGGCTACAAGGTGCAGAACGGCGAGCAGGTGCGTGCGGATCTGAAGAAGGAAATCTCCAACGCGCTGAACTTCATCAACTACTTCCTGCTCGCCTTCGGCGCGATCGCGCTGATCGTGGGCACGTTCATCATCTACAACACGTTCTCCATGATCGTCGCGCAGCGACTGCGGGAGCTGGCGCTGCTGCGCGCCGTCGGCGCGAGCAGGCAGCAGGTCGGCACGTCGGTGGTGGCGGAGGCGTTCGTCATCGGATTGATCGGCAGTGCGATCGGTCTGGCCGGCGGCGTCGGGCTGGCGTTCGGATTGTCGGCGGTGCTCAACGCTTTCGACCTCGGGTTGCCGACCGGATCGATGGCGGTGCGGCCGCGCACCATCGCGGTGGGGCTGCTGGTCGGTCTCGCCGTGACGATGGTGAGCGCCTACGCCCCCGCCCGCCGGGCATCGCGGATTCCGCCGGTGCAGGCCATGCGCGAAGAGTTCGCGTCGGCGGGGGAGTCGCTGCGCCTGCGCACGATCTGCGGCGCGGTGCTCGCCGTGCTCGGCGCCGGGTTCGTCGTGCTCGGTGCGCAGCGCACCGGTGGCACGGCGGCCGCCACGGTCGGTGTCGGCGCGCTCGGGCTGATCTTCGCCGTGCTGCTCGCCGCGCCCGCGCTGTCGCGTCCGCTGGTCGGCGGGCTCGGAGCGCTGGTGCGTCCGTTCGGGCCGATCGGCCGCATGGCGCGCAACAACGCGGCGCGCAATCCTCGCCGCACCGCCGCCACGGCGTTCGCGCTCACCCTGGGACTGATGCTCGTCTCGGCGATCGGCATGCTGGGCGCCTCGGCGAAGGCCAGCGTCGGCGTGCTGGTCGACAAGGGCGTGCGAGCCGACTACGTGCTGGCGGGACCGCAATTGCTCGGCGTGCCGTTCGGCGCGGCCGACGCCGTGCGCACCGAGGTGCCGGGCGTGGAGCAAGCGGTGGGGATGCGGGGCGCGGGCTTCAAGCTCGGCGGCGAGCAGGTGTTCGCCACCTCGCCGGACGGTCCGCTGGCCGGCGTGCTGAACTACGAGATCGTGCGCGGCAGTGACACTCTGGGCGCGAGGGACGTCCTGGTGTCGGAGGACGAGGCCGGTGACCGGGGATGGAAGGTCGGCGACCAGGTGACCCCGACCAGTGTCGACGGCAAGAAGGTACCGCTCACCGTGACCGGGGTGTACAAGAAGAACCCGCTGCTCGGTCCGATGGTGGTGTCGCAGACGGTCTACGACGAGGTCGTCCCGCTCAACTTCCGGACCAACTTCCTGGTGCTGATCAAGGCGCAGCCGGGCGCGAACCTCACCCAGATGCGTGCCGACCTGGAGAAGGCCACCGAGCAGTTCGTGGTGGTACAGGTGCAGGACCGCGAGGAGTTCAAAGGCGCGCAGGGCAAGCAGATCAACACCCTGCTGGCCATCCTGTACGGCCTGCTCGCCTTGGCGGTGGTGATCGCGATCCTCGGCATCGTCAACACGCTCGCGCTGTCGGTGGTGGAGCGGCGCAGGGAGATCGGCATGCTGCGCGCGGTCGGTATGCAGCGCGCCCAGGTGCGCCGGACGATCTACCTGGAGTCCATGCTGATCGCGGTGTTCGGCGCGATCGTCGGCATGCTGCTCGGCCTCGGGCTCGGCGTCGGTTTCCTGCGCACGCTGCGTGAGTTCGGCCTCGACCAGATCGCCGTACCGTGGAGTCAGCTGGTGCTGGTTCTGATCAGTTCGGCGGTCGTCGGGGTGCTGGCCGCCCTCTGGCCGGGGGTGCGGGCCGCGCGCACGCCGCCGCTGGCGGCCATCGCCGACCTCTGAAAGCCCGTGCGGCGCACGTCCACCGTGCGCCGCACGCGGCGGTTGCCGACCCGGAACAGGCGGGTTCGCACCTCGCAACGCATTCGGGTGAACCACGGCGACTCGGGTGCGTTCGCCGGCGTTGCGCCGAAACGGGGGAACAAGGCGGTGGCGTTCGCGCGGCGGGTCGCCGACGCGGGGGGCGGTTCACCGCCGAGTTGTCGCATCCGCGCGAAGCCGTCCACGCCCTCCCGGATCGCTCGGTGACTCGGTCGTCGGCGAAGCGGGCGATGAACATCGCGTTGTCGTACCGATGCCCTCCGAGCGGGCGGCACGAATCGCGAGTTCACTTGTGTCGCAAGCGAACTCGTTCCTCGGCGTGCCGGTGTCTGTCCCGTCACATCTTGCTGAAGTTGTCGGTTTCCTAGTGTTAGTTTAAACGGAGGTTACCACTCCACTTAATTCTTGGTAAACGGCCTGATTCAACGGGGAAGGAGGCCGCGCGATGGTCGCTGTGGACTTCGGCGCCGGACTGGAGTTCGCGCCGGGCGGAGTCGTCGAACGGGTGCGGGCGGCTGTTCGCGGTCGCGGCGGCGAGGCGGTCGGGCAGCTCGTCCTCATCACGGTGCTCTACCTCGGCTATCGCGCGGGACGGCTGATCACCGCCGACGACACCGGGCGCGCCATGGTCAACGCGCACGGCCTGCTCGGCTTCGAAAGACGGCTCGGCCTGCCGGACGAGCGCACGATTCAGGCGCTGTTCCTGGACCGCGAGTTCCTCGCCGTTCCGGCCAACTTCTACTACGCCACTGCGCATTTCACCGTAGCCGTCGGGGTCCTGCTGTGGCTGTGGGTGTTTCGCCCGGGACACTATCGCTGGACCAGGAACCTCATGGTGGCGCTGACCGGCGCCGCGCTCGTGGTGCACATACTGGTCCCGCTCGCGCCGCCGCGCATGCTGCCCGATCAGGGCTTCATCGATCTGGCCGCGCGGTACGGCCAATCCGTCTACGGCGACGCCGATTCCGGCGGACTGTCCAATCAGTTCGCGGCCATGCCTTCGCTGCACGTCGGCTGGGCGCTGCTGCTCGGGGTGGCGGTGGTCGCCGCGACTCGCACGTCGTGGCGCTGGCTCGCGCTGGCCCATCCGGTGCTGACCACGATCGTGGTGGTGGGCACCGCCAACCACTACTGGCTGGACACCATGATCGCTGTCGCGTTGCTGGCGGTGTCCGCGGCCCTGCATCCCTTCGTGGTTCCCGCGGCGGCCACCGCTTGGGGTGTGATGGGTCCTGTCTCGAAGGAACCCGTTTCGAACCGCTCGTAGTGGTTGCGCACACGCCCGGCGGCGCTGCCCGGAAAAGCTCGCTGCGGCGCGTACGATCGCAGGGCTGTCCTGTTCGCCCTGCCCGGACAAGGAGTTGCCATGGAGCCGATGACGATCCCGAATCTGCTGTCCTGGCTTGCGATCCAGGTGTTCTCTCTGCTGGGGGGATTCCCCGGGGGTTACCCGGGCTGACGCGTTCCGGCCGCGGCTCGCGCGCCCTCCGTTTCCCTGACCGTCGTCGCGGTGTGGGGCCGATTCAGTGGTGGGCGGCGTTGGCGTGCGCCCAGGACTGGACGTCGCCGCGATCGAGAGCCAGCGCCAGTAGCTCCGGGAATTTGTCGGGCGTGCACGCGAACGCCGGGACGCCCAACGCGGCGAGCGCCGCGGCATTGTCGTGATCGAACGCGGGCGCGCCGTCGTCGGACAGCGCGAGCAGCACGACGACCTGCACGCCGGACTCCTGCATCGAGCGGACGCGGCGCAGCATCTCGTCGCGGATGCCCCCCTCGTAGAGGTCGGAGATCAGGACGAACAATGTCTCGGCCGGGCGGGTTACCAGGGACTGACAGTAGGCCAGAGCCCGGTTGATGTCGGTGCCGCCGCCCAGTTGCGTGCCGAACAGCACCTCCACCGGGTCGTCGAGTTTGTCGGTCAGATCGACGATCTCGGTGTCGAAGACCACCATCGAGGTGCGCAGCGACCGCATCGAGGCGAGCACCGCGCCGAACACCGACGCGTACACGACGCTGGCGGCCATCGAACCGGACTGATCGATGGCCAGCACCACATCGCGCCGCACCGCCTGGGCCTTGCGGCCGTAACCGACCAGGCGTTCGGGGACCACGGTGCGGTGCTCGGGCAGGTAGGTGGCGAGGTTCTTGCGAATCGTGCGATCCCAGTCGATGTCCCGCAATCTCGGCCGGGTGACGCGGGCAGCGCGGTTCAGCGCACCGGAGACCGCGGCGACGGTCTGGGCCGCGACGCGCTGCTCGATCTCGCGCACCACTTTCTCCACCACCATGCGCGCGGTCGCCTTGGTGGTCTCGGGCATCACCCGGTTCAGGCTCAGCAGGGTGCCGACCAGGTGCACGTCCGGCTCCACCGCCTCGAGCAGTTCCGGCTCCAGCAGCAACTGGGTGAGGTCGAGCCGTTCCACGGAGTCGCGCTGCATCACCTCGACGACGGAGGCGGGGAAGTAGCTGCGAATGTCGCCGAGCCAGCGGGCCACCCGCGGGGCCGAGCCCTGCAAACCGCCGGTGCGCTTGCCGGGCGAGGTCTCGTCATCGGTGTTGTACAGCGCTGACAGCGCCCGATCCATGGCCGCGTCCGTGCCGGAGCCCAGCCCGCCCAGTCCTTCCTCCGCGGCCGCGCCGAGCACCAACCGCCATCGCCGAGACTGTGCTTCGCCGGTCATGCCCTGTCCTCCCCGATCTGAGTGAGCACCCCGCGGCCGTCTCGCCGCGCTACCTGATCACTTATGCTCTGTCCTTCCCGCCAGGGCCGGAGGTAGTCGGTGGTTGGGCTGCGCCGCCCCCTCCGGTCCTGACCTCTCATACCGTCACCCCCAAGATCTCCGCCGCGGTGCGCACCGCGGCTGTTGCCCGGTCGACGTCGACGCCCGCGACGGCCGACGCGGCGGCGCCGGATCCGCCGTCGCGGACCGCCTGCCCGATCGCGCGGCGCTCACCCGATTCGAACGCGCCGAAGGTGCGGCGCAGCAGCGGCAGGGTTTCGACGAAGGTGTCGTCGCCGAGGCCGCGCAGCCAGTCGTCGATGAGCCGCAACAGTTCCCGGTCGTGCACCAGCAACAGGCCGCGACCGCCGAGAAACCCGTCGATCCACGCCGCCTTGGCCGCGGCGGTGGCGCCCACCGACAGCGCGGCGGAGAGTCTGCGCGCGGCTTCGGCGTCGTCGATGCGGCCGGCGTCGGCGAGCAAACGGACGGCACGCCCCACCAGCGCGCCGTGCACGTCGTCGCGGTCGGCGACGCGGCGCAGCGCGGCCAGCCACTCGCCGCTGGCCCAGTCGTCGTCCCTGGTGTGGATGGCGGTGTGCGCCGCGTCGAGGAGACCGCGCAACTCGGTGGCGGCGTCGGTGTCCAATCCGGTCACCGCCGCCGACAGGCCCGCGCAGATACGCACCAGCAGCCCGTCGGCGACATGGGCCAGCGCCTTGGTGTCGGTGCCGCGCACGTCGCCGTAACGCAGTGTCCGGATCAGGCCGGGCAGCGCGGCCAGCAGGTGGGTGACGTCATGGTCGAGCGCCGCGGTGGATTCCAGCCGGGCGATCAACCCGTCCGTGGCGCCGCCCAGATCGGCCAGCAGCGCGACTTCCAGCGCGGCGGTCAGTTCGCCGACCGAGCGGTCGGCGCGGCTCGCGGTGTCGAGGATCTTCGACTCCGCCGCGCCGCGGATGGTGGTGCCCCAGCGGGAGGCCTCGATGATCGAGATCGCGTACTCGGGGAGCCATTGCAGCGTCCAGGTCTCCCGGAAGGTGCCGGTGCTGCGGACCTCGCTGGTGGTGAGCGTGCCCCACTCGATGTCCAGGACCCGCAGCCGGTGCAACAGACGCGACCGCTCGACCTCGCGTTCCTTGCGCAGATCCAGGTCGACGGTGCGGATCGAGGGCTCCTGCTTCATCCGCAGCGACCGGATGGTGGCGCGCAGGTCTGCGTCCAGCGGCACGGTCGGCGTCTGCTCCGGAACGGCGCCGAGCGCCTCGCCGACGACGAGTTCACCGATCACCAACCGCAGCATCGTCTCGTCTCCGCCGCACAGCACCGACCGCGTGGCCTCGGTGACCTCCGACAGACCGGCGAGCGGGCGGGCGCGCAACGCGGCCAGGGCGTCGGCGAGCCGGACGGCTTCGATGACGTGCGCGCTGGAGACGGGCAGATCGTGGGCGCGCAGCACACCGGCCACCTTGGTCAGCCAGCGCGCGATCGGCCGCTCGGTCGCGGTGAACAGATGGTGGTACCAGCCGGGGGAGGTGACCCCCGCGCCGTAGCCGGAGGACGTGGACAGCCGCGAATGCGTCCACGGCACCCAGGTGAGCCGGGCTTTGGTCTTCGGCAGACCTTTGAGCAACCGGGCGTCCGGCGCGGCGGGACCGAGCGCGCCGGTGAGCGCGGGCGCGTGCCACGCACCGCACACCACCGCAAGCCGCCTCGCTCCATCCTTGAGCGCCTTGCGCATCGTCTGGCGCATATAGGCCTCGCGCCGCAGCGTGTGGGCGTCGACCACGAGTGGCTCGGACGGTGTTTCGCGCGCCGGCGCTTCGGCAACCGCTTCCGCGACCGAATCGGGCTCCGGCCCCGAATCGTTCGCGAGCTCCCCGGTGAGTTCGACCGTCGGCGGGGTGTGGACGGTTTCGACGTCCTCGCGGTTCGACGGGTTCTCGTCCGCGTCCGGTGGACCGGTTTCCGGCAGCATGTCGCCCTGGCCACCCGTGCGCTCGACGGATTCGCGCAGCGCGCCCATCGCCTCGGTGATCGCCTCGAACGCGTCGGCGTCCGGGACGGTCTCGACGACGGCGTCCCACCAGCGTTCGGCATCGTCGTAGCCGCCCGCCTCGGCGAGCGCGGCCAGCGGATCGAACCGGTCGCCGGGCTCGTCCTCCGTCGCGAGCGTGACGGTGGCGGGCAGATCGCAGAACCGCACGGGCACGTCGTTGTCCACCGCGTAGCGCAGCGCCTGCCATTCGGGGGAGAACACCGCGTAGGGCCAGAACGCGGCCTTGGCGGGTGCGTCGGGGACGTAGGCCAGCAGCGCGACCGGCGGGGACATCCCTTCGGCGGCGACGAGGCCCACCAGCGGATCGGCGTCCGCGGGGCCCTCGATGAGAATCATGTCGGGCCGGAAGGCCGCCAAGGCCAGCCGCAGCGAGCGCGCCGACCCCGGACCATGGTGGCGGATGCCGAAAACCCTGGTCGTCGTGGCGGTTTCGGTGCCGGAGGTCACCCGCTGACCTCACGGCAGGCGCGGTAGAAATCCGCCCAGTCGGGGCGCTCGCGGACCACGGCCTCCAAGTACTCGGTCCACACCACCGCATCGGCCACCGGATCCTTGATCACCGAGCCGAGCACCGCGCCCGCGATGTCGGAGGCGCGCAGCACGCCGTCGCCGAAGTGTGCCGAGAGCGCGATCCCGTTGGTGATCACCGAGATCGCCTCGGCCGTGGACAGCGTTCCGGACGGCGACTTGAGCTTGGTCCGGCCGTCGGCGGTGCTGCCGGAGCGCAACTCGCGGAAGACCCGCACCACCCGCCGCACCTCTTCGGCCGCCGCGGGCACGGTGGGCAGTTCCAGTGCGGCGCCGAGCTGCTCGACCCGCCTGCTGACGATGGCGACCTCCTCGTCCTCGCTCGCGGGCAGCGGCAGCACCACCGTGTTGAACCGGCGGCGCAGCGCGGAGGACAACTCGTTCACCCCGCGGTCGCGGTCGTTGGCGGTGGCGATGACGTTGAAACCCTTGGCGGCCTGCACCTCCATGCCGAGTTCGGGTACCGGCAGGGTCTTCTCGGACAGGATGGTGATCAGCGCGTCCTGCACGTCCGACGGGATGCGGGTGAGTTCCTCGAGCCGGGCGATGGAGCCCGCCCGCATGGCCGTGAGCACCGGCGACGGCACCAGCGCCGCCTCGCTCGGCCCCTCCGCGAGCAGCCGCGCGTAGTTCCAGCCGTAGCGAATGGCCTCCTCGGCCGTGCCCGAGGTGCCCTGCACCAGCAGCGTCGACGCACCGCTGATGGCGGCGGAGAGATGTTCCGACACCCAGGTCTTGGCGGTGCCCGGCACACCGAGCAGCAACAGCGCACGGTCGGTGGCCAGCGTCGCGACCGCCACTTCCATGAGCCTGCGCGGGCCGACGTACTTGGGGGTGATCACCGTGCCGTCGGCGAGGGAGCCGCCGAGCAGGTAGGTGACCACCGCCCAGGGCGACAGTCGCCAGGACGGCGGGCGGGGCCGGTCGTCGGCGGCGGCGAGGGCGCGCAGCTCGTCGGCGTATGCCTGTTCGGCGTGGGGGCGCAGCAGATCCGGCGCCGGGTCGGTGGTGGTCACTGCAGCTCCTCGAGCATCATCGAGCGGTGGTTGAGGTCATGGGCGAGCTGGTCGAAGGCCCGCTCCCAGGCGGGATCGTCGCATCGGCGGGCCACCGCGGTCAGTGTGCCCGCGGCGGCGACGGGAAGGTGCACCGCGGCCGCGGCGAGCAGCGACCGGTGCGCGTTCGGTGCGGCGCCGTGCGTCTCGGGACGCCGCGCCGCCGCCCGCGCCCGCTCGAACAGCAGCAGGACCACGTGCTGGGCCAGCGCTTCCGGCCACGGATGGCCCATCGCGGGCAGCAGCGCCTCGATCTCCGAGAGCCACGAGCCGTCCAGCCGCGTCAGGTGCGCCGTCCGATCCGGCAGCGGCAGCAGCGCGAACAGCTCTCGCCTGCGCAGCATCGCCAGGTCCGTGGGCACACCCGCGTCGAACAGCGCTCGCGCCCAGGCCGAATCGCGTTGCGCCAGCGCGGCATCCACCCAGCCGTCGAAGACCGGCTGCCGGAACCGGTCGTCGATCGTGGCGCGCACCGCCTGCTGCGGCGTGCCGAGCACACCGGCCCAGTGCGCGAGCGGGGTGGCGGCGACCACCTGCCGGAGCCGGGCCGCGGAAACGTCGGGCGCGCCATTCCAGCGGTAGGCGAATTCGGTCGTGCGGTCGGTGATCCCATCGCGCTGTGCGGCGGCGTCGAGCGTATCCGGCAGTGTGAGCAGCACATTCGTGTGCAGCATCCGGTGCTCGGCGCGGATCCACGCGTTCGCCCGCTCGCGCATCCGCTGGGTGAACGCCGATTCCGGCAGCAGGGCGAGCAGTCCGGCGGCGGTGCGGCGCACGTCCGCGCGCCGGTCGTCCAGTGCCGCTTCCAACAGGGGCTCGTCGTCCGGGCCGAGCCGGTCGGCGAGTACAGCCAGCAGTTCGGCCTTCAGCGGGCCGGTTTCCTTCGGCCACGCCGCGGTCAGTGCCGCCCTGGCCGCGCCCGCGTCGTCGCGCCGGAGTTCGGCGAGCCAGTCGCGGCGCTCGGGCGGCCTGCCGAACAGCCAGGTGTCAGCGGAGCGCTCGGACGCGGTGGACGGCTGCCGGACCAGGTCGCGCCAGTCCGGATGCCTGGCCGCCAGCCAGCTGCCGCGGGCGCCCGCGAGCCGGAGCAGCGGCTCGCGCAAGGTGGCGTTGATCTTCGCGTGCTCGAGCAGTTGCGCGCAGAGCGCGTCCGGCGCCCGGTAATCGTGCGGCCGCGCCGCGTCGAACCATTCGGGAAGAAATGCCGAGCGCTCCCGCAGCATGCGGGACAGGCGTGCCGCCGCGGCGCGCGGCAACGGAGGGCGCGGATCGTCCGCGGCGGGCTCGGGTGCGGCCGCGGTGGCCGGTTCGAGGCCGCCACGGAGGAAAAGGTCTTGCAGCGCGGCTGTTTCGAGGAGCCGCACCGCGGGATCGCTCGGCAATCGATTCGCCGCGCGCGCGATCGACGGCGCGAGCGCGGCGAGATCCGGCGCTCGGCGTGCGGTGCCCAGCAGCGCGACGGACGTGAGGTCCGCCCCGCTGGTCGACCCGGCGGGCGAGTGGGACGCTTCGGATCCGAAGACCTCGGTGCGCACCAGGTCGACGACCGCACCGGCGGTGAACACCGAGATCGGCTCCAGCCCGTCGGCGCTCCACTCGCCGATCACGGTCACCGGATGACCACCGGAGACGGCCAGCAGTGTCCACGGTTGCTCGCCCGGCCGGATCGGCAGCGCCGTGCCGTCGGATTCGGTGACGTACCAGCCTTGTTCGGTGCGGGTGGGCACCACGTCGGCCAGCAGCATCGGCCAGGAACGCAACCACGGATCGGCGCCCAGCGCCGACGCGTGCGCGGTCAGCGCGGCGGCGATCGTAGCGGGACTGTCGGCGGCGGGCAGTGTGGTGAAAGGTTCGGCGGCGCTGTGCCGTTCCCCCCACAGTGCACGCAGCGGCGCGGCGCCCGGATAGAAATGCAGCTGCGCGTCGGCCATCCGACCGAGCGCGGGAACGTCGGCAGGGAAGCCGGGAGACCCGAAGGAATGGTCGACCACCAGCGCCCAGCGTCTGCTTTCCCTCCCGTACAGCCAGGTCCGCCGGGTGTAGAGGCGCTCGTCCTCGGTGATCCGCGATCCGAACACCATCCATCGGTCGCGGGCCGGAGGTTCGGCGCGCACCGCCTCGGCCGGGCTGGGATAGCCGACGTGGGTTCGGATGCTCGCGCGCAGCGCGGGAGCCACCGAGTCGAGCTGCCGGTGCGCGGCGATCAGCAGGTGCATCCGCGCGTACTCGCGCAGCACGACATCGGGCCAGTCGGTTCTGGTGGCGATGGCGACCGGGAGCCTGCGCAGGGCGGAGGCGAGGCCGGGGGCCTGCGCGTCGACCATTCTGGCAGCCACGGCCTCGAAGGCGCGATACGAGCGATCGGCCTGCGCGAGCCCGGTGCGTACCTGATCACCGAGCCAGACGTCGAGTTCCTCCAAGCCTGCCGTCACCCGCACCCGCCGCTGTTCGGCGGTGGCCGGGTTCGCGGTGCGCGGCCGGTCCGCGGTCGCGGAGGCCCGCGCCGCACGGCCGCCGATCCAGGACGCCGCGTAGTCGGCGGTCTCGGGAACGACGGCGACCTCGCCCGCGGCCCAGCGCAGCAGCAGCGACAGCGCGTGTTTGCAGGGGAACTTGCGGCTCGGGCAGGAGCACCGATATGCCGGGCCGGACAGGTCGACGATCGTCTGATACGGCGTGGCGCCGCTGCCCTGGCACTGCCCCCACAGCGCCGTGCCGTGCTGCCCGCACTCGCGCCAGCGGCTCACCAGCTTGCGGGCCGCCGACAATGAATTCGCGTCCGGCGCCAGCGCCGTGACCTGGTCTTCGGTCCACGGCGCCGTCTGCGTCGTCATCGGGAGGCTCCAGCTCGGTGGTGGCTCATCGCCTTCCTTCGTTGCTCGGTTGACCGGATTTCTACCGCAGCGCACCGACAAGTGCCGCCACCGGTGCCCGGCCGGGCACGGAACGGCTTGTCCCGGCGCCGTATTCGCCACCCGAACGAATCTTGCGCCGATCGTGGCGCTCTGGCATTCTGTCCTGTTCGGCTCGACCGAGCCACCCGGAACGGGTGTTGACACCATCGAGCTGCCCGCCGGGGTTGGCGAGGGGTGGACATCGAGACGCGGCGCAGGCGTTTCGATGACCATATCCATCCCCGCGGGCAGATTCGCCTGGGTGCGGTGGGCGATCCCGATGCCATCGGGTAGCGTTTCGCACAGCTTCGACAGGCGCCGCGCACGGGGTCGGAGGACGTGTGGCGGCTCGATGGTGGAGGGGATTTTTCGCATGCGCCTGGATCCCGACGCTGTCCAGGCCACCGGCTCCGTGGACGCGCCGCCCCGGCTCTCGGAGGTGGTCACCCGGCGCCTCGCCGAGGATCCGGCGGTCACTCCCTCGGTCACGCGGACCGTGCTGCGCGCCCTGGGCGCCGCCGAATCGGACGAGGCGGCAACGGCGTTCGATCACTCCGGGATATTCCTGAGCGCCATCCGGGTGTGCGGATTCCGCGGCATAGGTCCCGAGACGACGCTACAGCTGCCGCCGGGGCCGGGTCTCACCCTCGTGGTAGGCCGTAACGGCAGCGGCAAATCCAGTTTCGCCGAGGCCGCCGAATTGGCGCTGACCGGCGGGAACCGCCGGTGGGACGGGCGATCGGCGGCCTGGCGGGAAGGCTGGCGCAACCTGCACGACGGTACGGCCGCCCGGATCGAGCTGGAGATGCTCACCGCCGGTGACGCGCCCCGGCTCACCATCACCAAGGAATGGGCGGCCGACGCCGACCTGCCGGACGCACACTGGACCCAGCGGTATCCGCCCGCGGCTCCCACGGATTTCGACATGGACCGGTGGACGGCCCAACTCGAGCTCTACCGTCCCTTCCTGTCCTACAGCGAACTCGGCGCGCTGGTGGACGGGAAACCGAGTGATCTGTTCGACGCGCTGCACCAGTTGCTGGGCCTGGACGAACTCACCCTGGCGCAGGAACGGATCCGGATGCGCCGCCTGGAACTGGAACGCGCCGTACGGGATTCGCGTCAGGAACGGCTGGAACTGCTGGAACTGCTCGCGTCGGTGGCCGACGACCGTGCGGTCCGGGTGGCAGGCTTGCTGCGGCCCGCCCAGCCCGATCTCGCCGCGGTGGGCCGCGAAGTGCTGGGCGTGGTGGACGATCCGGCCGGCCCGGACGGCTTGCGCGCGATCGTGCGGCTCGCGCTGCCCGACGACGCCGAAGTCGACGCGGTGGCCACCCGGCTGGAAGCGTGTGGCGCGGCCCTCGCCGAGGGTACGACCGCAGACGCAGAATCCGATCTGCGCCTGCTCGAACTGCTGCGCAAAGCCCGCGAGCACCAAGCGGCGAGCGGAGCATGTCCGTGCCCGGTGTGCGGCCGCGGCGCATTGGACGAGACGTGGGTGCGCGAGACCGACGCCGCCATCGAGCGACTCGCCGCCCGGGTGGACGCGCTCACCACCGCCCGCATCGAACTCGGCGACGCCGTGCGCGCCGCGCGGGCGCTTCCCGACCTCGTGCCCGCCGAATTGGAATTCGACCCGCGCAACCCGCCGTCGGTCGACACCACGGCGGTGCGCGAGGCCTGGGCGGAGTGGGCCGCGCTGACTGCCACCGACTACACCCCGGACCTGCCCGGCAGGCTGCGCAGCGCGCACGCGCGGCTGGTCGACGAGCTCGACCTGCTGCAGAAGGGCACCCGCAAGGAACTCGACCGCCTGGACGAGGTGTGGACGCCGCTGGTGCCGCGGATCGTGGCCTGGCTGGAGGGCGCGCGCGAGGTGGCCGCGCACGCGGCGGAACTGCGCACGGTGAAGAAGGCCGAGGACTGGCTGAAGTCGGCCACCGCGGGCCTGCGCGGCGAGCGCATGACGCCGCTGGAGACGACGGCCCGATGGGTGTGGCGCACGCTGCGGCAGCAGAGCAACGTGGAACTGGGCGCGATCCGATTGCAGGGCAACGCGGGCACCGCGCGCCGCGTGCTGCTCGACGTCACCGTGGACGAGGTGGACGGCGCAGCTCTCGGCGTGATGAGCCAGGGCGAGTTGCACGCGCTCGGTCTCTCGCTGTTCCTGCCGCGAGCCACGGTGGAGCAGAGCCCGTTCCGCTTCGTCATGATCGACGACCCGGTGCAGGCGATGGACCCGGCCAAGGTGGACGGCTTGGCCCAGGTGCTCGCCACGGTGGCCTGGACTCGGCAGGTGGTGGTCTTCACCCATGACGAGCGCCTCGCCGAGGCGGTGCGGCGGATGCAGCTGGACGCGACCGTGCTGGAGGTGCAGCGGCGCGACCGCTCGGTGGTCGAGGTGCGGGTGTCCAGCGATCCGATCCGCCGCTATCTGGACGACGCCCGCGCCTTGGTGCGCACCCCGCAGCTGCCCGCGGCGATCGCCGACGAACTGGTGGCCACCTGCTGCCGTTCCGCGGTGGAGGCGGCCAGCCTGGCGAGGGCGCGGCACACGCTGCTCGCCGCGGGCATGAATCACCGCGAGGTGGAGCGCCACATCGACGCCGCGCAATCCACCAGGGCGAAGGTGGCGCTGGCGGTCTTCGGGGTCGGCAGCAAGGTCGACGATCTGAACAAGAATCTCATCGCGGCGGAAGGACGGTGGGTGGTGGACGCACTGCGCGACGCCACGGCGGGCGCGCACGTGCCGATCGGGCGCGACATGCGCGAGTTGATCGGCGAGACCGAGAGATTCGTCGCCTGGCTGGCCCGGTGAGGCGCCGATGAGCGGGCGGCGTCGGCCGGTCGGCGCACGTCGCGGCCCCGCCGGCGGCGGCAGCGCGCCTCGGCCCGGGCGGGGTGGGCGGAACGACGGAGCGCACCGGCCGCGCGGGAATCGGCCGTCGGTCGCCGAGCGGCTGGAGACGGTCGATCTGCTGCTCGCCGGATCGGTGACCGACGCGGGCGGGCTGTGGTCCCGGGCGACGGCCTGGATTCTGCGGATCGCCTTGGAGCAAGCCGTGGACGAATTGTGGCTGCGGCTGGCGCCACCGCTGGTCCGCTGTCCGATGCGGGCGCAGCTGATCGCGCTGCGCGCCTTCGCGGGCCCGGACGAGGCGGCGCGCGTGGCCGTGCTCTGGGCGGCGCTGTCGCGCGCCGCGCATCATCACGACTACGAGCTCGCGCCCAGCGTCACCGATCTGCGGCGCTGGCGGGAACAGACCGTCGCCCTGGCGGCGGATCTGGCGGCGGTGCAGGCGCGCCGGGATTGACCCGGCGATCATGCCTGTCGGCAAGATCGGCCGGAACCGGCACGATGGAACGGATCAGGACGAGCGGTTGCGAACGTGACCATGAACGGCGCTGCTCGAACCGGAAAGGACGTGGCGTGAGCGGAGCACGGCGCTGCCCCTGTGGGCGTGGCGAGGCCTTCGACGACTGTTGTGGTCCGGTGCTTCGCGGCGAGCGTCCCGCTGCCACCGCCGAAGCGTTGATGCGCTCGCGCTACACCGCGTTCGCGGTGGGCGATGTGGCCTACCTGCTGCGTTCCTGGCATCCGCGGACGCGACCGGCCGATCTGACCCTCGACCCAGCCCAGCGCTGGCTGTTCCTCGAAATCACTCGGACCGACCGCGGTGGCCTGTTCGACGACACCGGAACAGTGGAGTTCGTCGCGCACTACCGGGACGCGGGCGGTCGCGGCGCGCTGCACGAGACCAGCCGATTCGCCCGATCCGATGGCGCCTGGGTGTACCTGGACGGCACGCACGCCGACTGACCGGTAGCGTCGGCGGGCATGGCACGCGTCGCGATCGAGTACTGCATCCAATGCCGCTGGCTGCTGCGGGCAGGCTGGATGGCGCAGGAATTGCTCAGCACGTTCGCCACCGACCTGGACGAAGTCGCGCTCCGGCCGGGTTCGGGCGGGATCTTCCGGATCACCGTCGACGGCGAGCAGATCTGGGAGCGCAAGACCGACGGCGGCTTTCCCGACATCGCGGTGCTGAAGCAGCGGGTGCGCGACCGGGTGGCACCCGAGCGCGACCTCGGTCACGCCGACCGGCGCGACTGAAACCGCCGCCGGGAAGTCAGCCGCAGCAGCCGCCCCCGCAGCAGCCGCCACCCGCGGGCGGCGCCGCCGGACTCGGCGCGGGCGCGGACCCGCCGCCCCGGGAGACGGTGGCGAAGGTGGTCAGCAGTTTGACCGTGTCGTCGTGGCCGATCGGGCAGGTCGCAGGCGCCGACGCCTCGGCCATCGGGCGGGAGACCTCGAACGTGTCGCCGCAGCTGCGGCACCGGTAGCTGTAACTCGGCATCCGCTCAGTTTAAGCGCCGCGGCGCTCTGCGTTCGGCTCGGACCGCGCCGAAACGTTCGCGGCAGTTCGGCACATCCGAACGTCGGTCGAACGACGCCGCGATCATGGCGAGAAGCGAGCGGGAGCACCGTTGCGGCTACCGAGGGCGGCGGCGAGTGATGGCCCCCGCAGTGACCGATTCGACATCGCGGCTCCGGACAGGTGCCTGAACAGCGGATGAATCGCAGGCGACGCGGCCATGTCTCGGCAACCCAACGTGGACTACCTGATCTTCGACGTACTCTCGAAAAAGAAGTATGAGGAGGTCGGCGATGCGTGCTCAATTCTCCGAGGCGGTGCCCGGTCCCGACGGTTCCGCCGAGCCCATCGCGCGAACGGTGCACGGCGACGTACGCGGCGTGCGCGAGGGTGCGGTGTCCGTCTGGCGCAGCATCCCGTATGCCGCGGCCCCCGCCGGCCCGGCCCGGTTCGCGCGCCCCCAGCCCCCGCAGCCGTGGGACGGAGTGCGCGACTGCACCGCGTTCGGGCAGATCGCGCCCCAGACGATGGGCACCATGGTCCCCATCGATTCGGGCCTGACCATGGGCGAGGACTGCCTGTGGCTCAATGTCTGGTCACCGCGGCCCGAGACCGGCGATCCCGCCCGGGGCGCGGAAACCGAACCGCGCCCGGTCATGGTCTGGCTGCACGGCGGAGCGTACTGCCTCGGCACCGCGGCGCAGCAGATCTACGACGGGCGCAAGCTGGCCGCGACCGGCGACGTCGTGGTCGTGAGCGTCAACTACCGGCTCGGCGCGCTCGGCTTCCTCGACCTGTCCTCGCTCGGCGACGACTTCGCGCCGAACCTCGGCCTGCACGATCAGATCGCCGCACTTCAGTGGGTGCGCGAGAACATCGCCGCGTTCGGCGGCGATCCCGGCAATGTCACGCTTTTCGGCGAGTCCTCCGGCGCGGGTTGCGTCACCGCGCTGCTCACCGCACCGCGCGCGGCCGGGCTGTTCCACCGGGCGATCGCGCAGAGCCCGCCCGCCACCACGGTGTTCGGGCCCGAACGCGCCGCGACGGTGGCGCAGCGCTTCCTGGAGCTGATCGAACTGCCCGCGAGCAGGGCCGGGGAACTGCTGGAATGCCCGATCGACCGGATCGTGGCGGCGGCGGGCGTCCTGCTCGACGAGATACCGCTGAAGGAGCCGGGCAGGCTGGCGGCGGCACCCGTGGTCGACGGCGATCTGCTGCCGACCTACCCGATCGACCGGTTCCAGGGCGGGCGATCGCACCGGGTGCCGTTGATCATCGGCACCAACAAGGACGAGGCTTCGCTGTTCCGGCTGCTGCGCTCGCCGATCATGCCGGTGACGCCGGATGCGGTGAACGCGATGCTGCGTGACGTCGCCGCGGGCCACCCGGAGATGTCCGCGGAGCGGATCGCCGAGATCACCTCGGCCTACCCGGACCTGAACAAGGCGCGCGGCGCGCTGGCGATGTCCACCGACGCGGCGTTCCGGATGCCCGCGCACTGGGTGGCCGACGGTCACGCCGAGCACTCGCCCACCTGGATGTACCGCTTCGACTACGCCACCCCGATGTTGCGGGCGGCCCGGGTCGGCGCGGGTCACGCCACCGAATTGCCGTATGTCTTCGGCAATTTCGGCACGATCAACCGCGACCCCACCTTCTGGCTGGGCGGCCGCAAAGCGGCCACGGAGGTCTCCGGGCGCATGATGCGCCGCTGGCTGGCCTTCGTCACCCACGGCGTCCCCGCAGCGCTCGACGGCTCCAAACACTGGCCGCCCTACCGCCTCGCGGACCGCGCCACCCTGCTCATCGACAGCGTCGATCGCGTGGTCGAGGATCCCGACCGCGACCTGCACACCGCCTGGGGGCAACAGGCCGTCGGCTTCTCCTGACCGGCCGCTGCTCGCACCGTCGCGTGCGTGGATGTCAGGACGGCGTGCGCGGCCCGGCCAAGCGAAGTCCGCTGCGGGTCGTCCTGGCAGCTCCTGCCCGAGCCGCGCGTCAGGTCGACCGCCGCCTCCCCGGCGCCGCACGTCCGCGGCCCGAACTCGCCCGATGGTCACCCCTCGGCGCGGCGAGCGGAACGCGCCTCAGACGTCGGTGGAGAAGCGGATGCCGCCGTCGGGAATCACCACACCGGGCCAGACGCGGGCTCCGCGCAGCAGTTCGCAGCGGGCGCCGATGTGCGCGCCGTCCCCGATGACGCCGTCGCGGACGAGCGCCCGCGGGCCGATGCGCGCCCCGAACCCGATGATGGTGCGCTCGACCGTGGCGCCCGCCTCGATCACCGCGCCGTCGAAGACCACCGCGCCGTCCAGGCGCGCGCCCGCGCCGATCTCGGCGCCGCGGCCGACGACCGTCCCGCCGATGAGCACCGCACCCGGCGCGACGCCCGCGCCGGGATGGACCAGCGATTCACCGCGCTGACCGGGCAGGGCGGGGGAGGGCGCGATGCCGCGGACCAGGTCGGCGGAGCCGCGCACGAAGTCCTCGGGAGTGCCCATGTCGCGCCAGTAGGAAGCGTCGACGTACCCCTGGAGGCGGGCGCCCTCGGTCAGCAGCGCGGGGAACACCTCGCGCTCCACCGACACCGGGCGCCCGGCCGGGATCTTCTCGATGTACTCGCGGCGGAAGACGTAGCATCCGGCGTTGATCTGATCGGTCGGCGGATCCTGGGTCTTCTCCAGGAACGCGGTGACCCGGCCGTCCTCGTCGGTGGGCACGCAGCCGAATGCGCGCGGGTCGCTGACCCGGACCAGGTGCAGCGTCACGTCGGCGCGGGTCGACTCGTGGGTGTCGAGCACCGCGCCGAGATCGGTGCCGCCCAGCACGTCGCCGTTGAACACCATCACGTTGTCCGCGCGCAGCTTGGGCAGCACGTTGCGGATGGCGCCGCCGGTGCCGAGCGGCTCGGTCTCGGTGACGTACTCGATCTCCAAGCCGAGCTCGGAGCCGTCGCCGAAGTGCTCCTCGAACACCTCGGCCTTGAACGACGTGCCGAGCACCACATGGGTGATCCCGGCCTCCGCGATGCGGGCGAGCAGATGGGTCAGGAAAGGCAGCCCGGCCGTCGGCAGCATCGGCTTGGGCGCCGAAAGGGTCAGCGGACGCAACCGCGTTCCCTGCCCGCCGACCAGGATCACCGCGTCGGTGCCTGTATTTCCTGCCATCAAGCTCCCCTGTTCACAAGGTCGTTTCTCGCCTGCGCCGCCGGCTACCCGGCGTCGCGCGCCTGCTGACGCAGGGCAGATCGAACCGCAATCCGCGAGCGGATCGCAAGTCCGGCCCGCAACGCCAGCCGCAGCGGAGCCTGCCACCAGTGCGGATGCCGGTCGGCCTGGAACCGGTAGGCGCTGGCGTGATGGGCGGGCAGCATGACCTCGGGATGGCGGCCCGCCGCGTGGCCCTTGGCGTGGGTCACCTCGGCGTCCGGCACGAACACGTTGTGCCACCCGGCCTTGCCCATCCGGTCGCCGAAGTCGACGTCCTCCATGTACATGAAGTAGCGCGAGTCGAAGCCGTCGATCGAGTCGAACGCCGCGCGCCGTACCAGCAGGCACGAGCCCGACAGCCAGCCGACGGCCCGCTCGGAGATCTCCTCGTTCTCCTGCCGGTACCGGCGGGTCCAGGGGTTGGACTTCCACACCGTGCCCAGGATCGCGTGCCCGGCTCCGTCGAGCAGGCCGGGCACCCGGCGGGCCGACGGGTACACGCTGCCGTCCGGCTCGAGCACCAGCGGCCCGAGCGCACCCGCGCGCGGCCAGCGCTTGGCGGCGGAGAGCAGCTTGTCGATGGAATCGGTGCCCCAGCGGATGTCCGGGTTGGCGATCACGATGAACTCGATGTCCGGATCGATCTCCGCGACCGCCCGGTTGATCGCGCCGCCGTAGCCGATGTTGCCGCCGGTGCGTAGGAGCCGCACGTGCGAATTCGCCTCGGCGGCCAGCTCCGGCACACCGTCCACCGACCCGTTGTCGGCGAGGATCACCTGCGGTTTCTCCGCGGTGGCCCCGGCAAGGGTGCTGATGAAGTGCTCGAGGTGCTCACCCGGCGAGTAGGTCACCGTGACGACGGCCAGGCCCGCGGGCGCCGCGGAATCGGAATCACTCACGACAGGCAACTCTAGTGGGCGCAGCCGGACTCCGTTCGCCGATGGCCCGCCCTTGGCCGCGGCGAAGGCGAAGGTATGCGCTAGCCGGACCGTCGTGCCAGCGCGTCCCCCAGCGCGGTCCGCCAATCCCGCAGCGGGCGCAGCCCGGCATCGTTCCAGGCCCGCGGCGACAACACCGAATACGCCGGGCGCCGTGCGGGTCTGGGAAAAGCGGATGAGTCGCACGGGCGGACCCGCCCCGGATCGGCACCGATACCCGCGAATACCGCGCGGGCGAGTTCGAATCGACTGGCCCGCCCCGCATTGGTGGCGTGCACCACCCGGGGGGCGTCCGGCCGGCCCGCCAGTTCCAGCAGCGCGGCGGCCAGATCGGCGGCGTAGGTGGGCGAGCCGACCTCGTCGTCGACCACGTCGACGGTCTCGCGTTCTCGCTCCAGCCGCAGCATGGTGGCGACGAAATCGCCACCGCGCCCGGTGTATACCCACGCGGTGCGCACCACGTGCGCGTCCGGGCAACGGCTGAGCACCGCTTGTTCACCCGCGAGCTTGGACGCTCCGTACACCGACGTCGGCCCCGTCACATCCGCAGTGTCGTACGGCCGATCCTGGGTACCTGGAAAGACGTAATCGGTGGACAGATGGATCAGCCGGGCACCGAGGTCGGCGCAGACCTCGGCGAGCACGGCCGGTCCGGTGGCGTTGCCCGCGTACGCCGCTTCGGCTTCGGTTTCGGCCCGGTCCACGGCGGTGTAGGCGGCGCAGTTCAGCACCACGTCGCCGGGCGCGAGTACCGCGCGCACGGCGACGGGGTCGGTGATGTCGAGTTCGGCGCGCCCGTAGCCGCTGGCGGCCGGAGCCAGACGCAGCAGTTCCCGGCCCACCTGTCCGTGCGCCCCCGTGACGACAAGGCGGACGGAGACGGTGGACTCGGGCGCGGTGGGGTCGGTCACGGGCGCAAGTCTGGCACGCCGCCGATTGCGCGGTTACGGCCGTTCGCGATAACCGTTCGATAGCCTTGAGCTATCGGGGATCCCGAAATCGGGCGGGGCGAGCGGTAACCATGGTGGCGGATCGGTTGCGCACGCATCGCCATGACACCGAGTTTCGGCGAGAGGATTGGGACTTGTCGCAGCGGAGGGGCACATCGGCGTTGTCGCGGACGAGGGGATCCCGCGGCCCGGCCTTCGGGCCGCTGCGCTCGATCGCGGTGGCCGCCGCCGTGATCGTGCTGGCGCTCACCGGTTTCGCCTGGCACAGCGTGGACGCGCTGGTCGCCGACATCGAGCGCTTGGGCGATCTCGGCCTCGGCGGTAATCGCGACGGCGCGGTGGACATCTTGCTGGTCGGTGTGGACAGCCGCACCGACGCACACGGCAACCCCCTCTCGGACGCTGAGCGCGCGATGCTGCACGCGGGCGACGAGGTCGGCACCAACACCGACACCATCGTGTTGCTGCGCGTGCCGAACGACGGGCGCTCGGCGACCGCCATCTCGATCCCGCGCGACTCCTACGTCAACATTCCTGGTCTGGGCATGGGCAAGATCAACTCGGCCTACGGCGCGACCAAGGCGATGCAGATCCAGAAGCTCACCGATCAGGGGGTCTCGGCCGCCGACGCCGATCGGCAGTCCACGCAGGCGGGCAGGCAGGCGCTGATCAAGACGGTGGCCGGGCTCACCGGCATCACCGTCGACCACTACGCCGAGGTCAGCCTGCTCGGCTTCGCGCTGCTCACCGACGCCGTCGGCGGGGTCGAGGTGTGCCTGAAGAACCCGGTGGACGAATGGATGTCCGGCGCCAGATTCCCCGCTGGACGCCAGCGCCTGGACGGGCCGCGAGCGCTGAGTTTCGTGCGCCAGCGCCACGATCTGCCGCGCGGCGACATCGACCGCATCGTGCGCCAGCAGGTGTTCATGGCCCAGCTGGTGCAGCAGGTGCTCAGCGCGAAGACGCTGGCCAATCCGCTCAAACTCCAGCAACTCAGCGACGCGGTGGGGCGCACCATCGTGCTGGACGAGGACTGGGACGTGCTGGCGTTCCTGCAGCGGTTGAAGGATCTGTCCGGCGGCCGGGTGAAATTCGAGACCATTCCGGTCGCCGACCTCAACGGGGAGACCGGCAACGGCGAGTCCGTGGTCAAGGTCGAGCCGAAGGCGGTCCGGTCCTATATCGCCTCGCTGGTGGGCGACGCTCCGGCCCCGCGGAACGCCGAGCCGGGCTTCGACCCCGCGACGGTGACCGTCAGCGTCTACAACGCGGGTGGCGTCGGCGGACTCGCGGCCGAGGTGGCCCAGGCCCTGAACACCAAGGGATTCCGTCAAGGCGTCGTGACCAACTACAGCGGCAGCCGCGTGACCAGCAGCCGGGTGCTCGCGGCGGACACTTCCAGCCCGAAAGCTCAGGCGGTGGCCAAGGCGCTCGGCGGCCTGGCGGTGCTCGCGGATCCGGCGCTGTCCCCGGATTCGGTGAGCGTCGTGCTGGCGAGCGACTATTCTGGTCCGGGCTCATCGGCGAGCCGGGTGTTCGATCTGTCCGGAGCGTCGAGCGCGGCCACGCCAGTCCCACCCGCTCCACCGATCGACGCAGGCCAGAACGGACCGAAATGCGTGAACTGAACCATGCGTGATATCGACCAGGCACACACTCTCACCGAAGCGGTACTCGATCCGATCCTCGCCCGCGAGCCCGCGGGCCCGCGGGTCACCTACTACGACGACGCCACCGGAGCGCGCATCGAGCTGTCCGGCGCGACGCTGGCGAACTGGGCGGCCAAGACCGCCAACCTGATTCGCGACGAGTTCGGTCTGAGCCCAGGGGCCAGGGTCGCCGTCCTGCTCCCGGCGCACTGGCAGACCGCGGCGGTGCTGCTGGGCTGCTGGTGGGCGGGTACCGAGGTGGTGCTGCGCCCCGACGAGGACGCCGATCTGGCCCTGGTCACCCCGGATCGCCTGGACGACGCCGACGGCGCGGGCGAGGCCGCGGCGCTGTCGCTGGACGCCATGGGCTCCCCGGTGCGCGACCTGCCGATCGGAGTCACCGACTTCGCGACCTCGGTACGCGTGCACGGCGACCAGTTCCTGCCCCGCGGCGCCGGTGTCGCGCTGGACGGCATGCCGGTCTCGGAGGTGCTCGCCGAAGCGCGGAAATCGGCTATGCGCCAGGGCTTCGCCGAGGGGGACCGGGTGCTGTCCAGTACGCCGTGGGACACACCGGCCGAACTGATCGACGGATATCTCGCGGTGCTCGCCGCGGGCGCCTCGCTGGTGCAGGTGGTCAACCCCGATCCGGCGTTGCGTGACCGGCGCATCACGTCGGAGCGGGTCACCGCACAGCGTGGCTGAGCGGGCTCCTACCACGGTATAAGCGCAGAATCCGACCTGAGGACGTTCCACAACCCGGTGACGTTCCGTACGGTGGAGTCATCCCACGACGACGGGGGCTGGACGATGAAGCCACACTATTGGTTCCGCTGGTTGTCCGTGCAGGGCGCGCCTCGGCTCGTCCTGCGCGTGCAGGCGCGCCGCGGTGACCCGTTCGCCGAATTGATGGGCGGGACCGCGGGCTTCGACGACCCGTACCCGCTGATCGAGCGGTTGCGCGGGCAGCACAGGCTGCTGCGCACCTCGATCGCGTGGGCGACCTTCGACCACGAGCTGTGCCGGTCCATCCTGCGCGACAGCCGTTTCGGCGTGCGCACCACGGAGAGTTTCAACATCCCCAAGCCGCTGCAGAAGTTGGCCGAGCGCTTCCCGCTGCCGCCGAATCCGGTCGAGCCGCCGTCCATGCTGGTGATCGATCCGCCGGAGCACACGGCGATGCGCAAGCCGGTGGCCTCCGCCTTCACCCCGCGCGCGATCCGCAGGCTGCGCGACCGCGTCGAGACGGTCACCGAGGAACTGCTGGACGCGCTGCCCGCGCACGGTTCGGCGGACCTGATCCGATCGTTCGCCGCCCAGGTGCCGATCGCGATCATCTCCGAGATGCTCGGCTTCCCCGACGAGGACAAGGCGAAATTCCTGGACTGGGGCGATCGGATGACGCCCCTGCTGGACGTCGGCATCCCGTGGCGCGCGCACCGCAGAGCACTGCTGGCCATGGAGGTGATGAACGCCTACCTCGACCGGCACATCGAACGGTTGCGCCGCGAGCCCGGCGAGGACATCCTCTCCAGCCTGGTCACCGCCGGTGAGCTGGACTCCGACGCGCTCAAGGCCACCGCCAGCCTGCTCATGGGCGCCGGTTTCGAGACGACGGTCAACCTGATCGGCAACGGTGTCGCACAACTGCTGGCCCATCCGGATCAGCTGGCGCGGCTGCGCGACGAGCCGGAGCTGTGGCCCAACGCCGTCGAGGAGATCCTGCGCTTCGACTCGCCGGTGCAGACCACCGCACGGACCGCGCTGACCGACGTGGAGATCGACGGGATGACGGTGCGCAAGGGCAACACGGTGGTGCTGTCGCTGGCCGGCGCCAACCGTGACCCGGCGATGTTCGCCGAGCCCGGCCGGTTCGATGTCGGACGGGCCAACGCCAAGGAGCACCTGTCCTTCAGCAGCGGCGTGCACGTCTGTCTCGGGGCCAGTCTGGCCAGGATGGAAGGCGTCTACGCGCTGCAAGCCCTGTTCGAGCGTTTTCCGGACCTGCGCCTGGACGGTCCGCCCGAGCGCCGGGCGCTGTTCACCCTGCACGGCTACGAGCGGATGCCGGTGCGCCTCGGTCAGCCCGCGCAGGCGCCGGAGCCGGTCTGATCAGCCGGTCGTGGTCTTCCAGACGTAGCGGGTCTTCGGGCGTCCGGCCCTTCCGTAGTCCGAGCGGCGCACGACCAGCCCGTCGTCGGCCAATTTCTCCAGGTAACGCCAGGCGGTGATGCGCGAGACGCCGATCGAGGTCGCGGTGTCCGCGGCCGTCACGCCCTCGGCCTCGGCCGCGCGCACGGTGCGGGAGATCTCGTCGAGGGTCTGCGGCGCGACGCCCTTGGGGGTGGCCGCGCGCTGGTCGGGGGTGCGCAGCGCGCTCAGCGCCCGATCGATGTCGTGCTGCGAGATGGCGCTCTCCCCGGCCGGAAGTGCGGTGCGGAACTCCCGATACCGCTCCAACTTGTCGCGGAACGCGGCGAAGGTGAACGGCTTCAGCAGATACAGCACGACTCCGTGCGATACGGCGGTGCGCACCATGGCCAGGTCGCGGGCGGAGGTGATGGCGATGACGTCCGGGCGCGGCGCCAGGCCGGTCAGCGCGGCGGCCACGTCGAGGCCGCTCGCGTCCGGCAGGCCGATGTCCATCAGCACCAGGTCGATCGGCGTGCCCTCGGCCGCGGCGTCGGCCGCCGCGCGCATCGCCTCGCGGCCGGTATGGACGACGCCGACGGGCGTGAATCCGGCGATGCGCTCCACATAGGCGCGGTGCGCCTCGGCGATCAGCGGCTCGTCCTCGACGATCAGCACACGAATCATCGTGCTTCCTTCCGTGGAATCGTCACGGTCACCGCGCTTTCGGGGTCCCGTTGCGTGCGGATGCTTCCCCCGTGGCGGGCCACCAGCCGGTGGACCAGCGCGAGTCCGAGCCCGTGGTGATCGGTCTTGGTCGAATAACCCCGCTGGGACGCGCGCGCGAACATCTCCGCCGACATGCCGGGGCCGCTGTCGGCCACCCGGATGTAGAGCAGGGACTCGTCCGTGGCGTCCGCGCGCTGGTGTCGCAAGGTGACCTCCACCCAGCCGGAGGTACTGTCCGCCGCGGCATCGATGGCGTTGTCGACGAGATTGCCCACCAGCGTGACGGTCTCGTGCGGGGACAGCGGGTCCACCGAGTCGAGCGCGGTGTCGTCGGTGATCGTCAGCTCGATGCCGCGTTCGGCGGCCTGATTCACCTTGCCGAGCAGCAGGGCGGCCAGTGCAGGCGCGCCCACCGCGGCGAACAGCCGGTCGATCAGCGACTGGGACAGTTCGAGTTCCGCGGTGGCGAACTCGACCGCCTCCCGGTGGCGGCCGAGCTCGACCATGGTGACCACGGTGTGCAAACGGTTGGCGGATTCGTGCGCCTGCGCCTGCAACGATGCCGCGAAGCCGCGCACGGAATCGAGTTCGCCCATCACCGACTGCAGTTCGGTGTGGTCGCGAATGGTCATCACGGTGCCGATCGCCCGGCCTTCCCACTCCACGGTGTCCTGGTTGACCAGCAGGATCCGGTCGGTGGTCACGTGCATCTCGTCACGGACGGTGCCCCAGCTCATCCGCTGCAACGACAGCGGGAGATCGCTGCGCCGGACGTCGCCCGGGGGCAGGTCGAGCAGGCGGCGCGCCTCGTCGTTGACCACCTCGGCGTCCTCGCCGGAGGGCCCGAACACCACCAGGCCCTCGTGCACCGAGTGCAGGACCGCGTCGTGGTGCTCGTACATCGCGCGCAGCTCGTCGGGCGCCAAGCCGTGGGTCTGCCGCCGTAGCCTGCGGCTGAGCAGGAACGATCCGCCCGCGGCCAGCAGCAGGCCCGCGCCGGCGACGCCGAGGATCACCGGGAGCTGGGTGGCGACCTGGTCGCCGATCTTCGCCCGAGTCACGCCCGCGGAGACCAAGGCGACGATCCGCCCGTTGTCGTGCACCGGAGTCACCGCCCGGATCGAGGGGCCCAGGGTGCCGGTGAAGGTCTCGGTGAAGGTCTCCCCGGCCAGCGCGCGATCGATGGTGCCACTGAACGGCAGCCCGATCATGGCGGGGTTGGTGTGCGTATAGCGCGTGCGGTCCGGCGCCATGACCACGATGAAGTCCATGCCGGTCTCACGCCGGATCTCCTCGGTCACCGGCTGCAATCGCGCCGTCGGATCCGGCCCGCGCAGCGCCTCGATGGTGGAGGGCGCGTCGGCCACGCTCACCGCGACGTCGGTGACCTCCCTGGTGGTGGTGACGTCGCTGTCGTGCCTGGCGTCCAGGACCGCGAGCACCACACCGATCGCGATCATCACCGCGAGGACGACCAACTGGAAGACGAACGCCTGCCCGGCGAGGGAGAGCCGACCGCGTCTCACAAGCTCTGCCTCCGCTGAACGTAATGCACCAAACAGTGACCGGGATCACCCGGCCGACCATCATTCTGCCTGGAAGGCGTGAGTCAGTTCGCGTCGGTACCTTTCGAAGGGAAATCCTCGCTATGAGCGACTCGACTCGAACGCGGCGCGACCGCACCCATTGGCTGTATCTGGCCGTCATCGTGGCGGTGGTGGCGGGCGTCCTCGTCGGGTGGCAGGCGCCCGGCACCGCGCAGTCGTTCGCCCCGCTGGGGACCATCTTCGTCAACCTCATCAAGATGATGATCGCTCCGGTCATCTTCTGCACCATCGTGCTCGGAATCGGCTCGGTGCGCGCGGCGGCCACCGTCGGCAAGGTCGGCGGCCTGGCCATCGGCTACTTCCTGGTCATGTCGACCATCGCACTCGGGATCGGGCTCGTCGTCGGCAATCTGCTGCAACCCGGCGCGGGACTGAATATCGCCAAGTCGACCAAGGCCGGTCACGACCTGGCCAACACCGCGCACAGCGCGGGCGGCACCTGGGAATTCATCCAGAACATCGTCCCGTCCACTCTGTTGTCGTCGCTCACCACGGGCAATGTCCTGCAGGCGCTGTTCGTCGCGCTGCTGGTCGGCTTCGCGGTGCAGGCGATGGGCACGACGGGCGAGCCGATCCTGCGCGGCGTGGCGCTGCTGCAGAAACTCGTGTTCCGCATCCTGGTGATGATCCTGTGGCTGGCGCCGATCGGCGCGTTCGGCGCGATCGCCAACGTGGTCGGCAAGACCGGCCTGGACGCCGTGGTGAAGCTCGGCACGCTGATGGTCGCCTTCTACCTCACCTGCCTGGTGTTCGTCTTCGGTGTGCTCGGGGTGCTGCTGTGGAGCGTCTCGCGGGTGTCGATCTTCAAGCTGGTCCGCTACCTCGCGCGGGAGTACCTGCTGATCCTCGCGACCTCGTCGTCGGAATCGGCGCTGCCACGGCTGATCGCGAAGATGGACCACATGGGCGTGGAGCGCACCACCGTGGGCGTCGTCGTGCCGACCGGCTATTCGTTCAATCTGGACGGCACCGCCATCTACCTGACCATGGCGTCGCTGTTCATCGCCGAGGCGATGGGCAAGCCGCTGTCCATCGGCGAGCAAGTCGGGCTGCTGCTGTTCATGATCGTCGCGTCCAAGGGCGCGGCGGGTGTCACCGGCGCGGGGCTGGCCACGCTGGCGGGCGGATTGCAGAGCCATCGGCCCGAACTCCTCGACGGCGTCGGCTTGATCGTCGGCATCGACCGCTTCATGTCCGAGGCACGGGCGCTGACCAACTTCTCCGGCAACGCGGTGGCCACGGTGCTGATCGGCACCTGGACCAAGACCGTCGACGTCGACCGGGT
The DNA here is from genome assembly GCF_040642815.1 of Nocardia sp. NPDC047648. NCBI lineage: Bacteria > Bacillati > Actinomycetota > Actinomycetes > Mycobacteriales > Nocardiaceae > Nocardia > Nocardia sp. NPDC047648. Next base: position 119,229 of record NZ_JBEYSX010000019.1, read on the forward strand.
GCGCGAGGTGCTCGATCGCAAGGTGCCTTTCGACGAGCGGACCATGGTCGACGACGGCCACGGGACTCCGGAGGCGACGCGCACGCAAGAGGCCGAGGCCGTAGATCTGGTCAAGGCTTGACGGCGGTGGGGGAGAGGTCATCCGTAGCGCCGGGCTGAGGTGTGGCAGCCGCCCGGCCGCCGGGTGAATGACGAAGGGCCCGCGGATCGGCGGGCCCTTCGTCGCGTCCGGGGTCAGGCCGCCCATTTCTCCGGATTCAGGTGGTGCTGGGTCAGGGCGGTGGCGTGGCCGTGCCCGAATCCGTGTTCGGTCTTCAGCCATTCGACGAGTTCTTTGTGCGAGGTGAGTCCGGTGTCGCGCATGGCGGACTTCCACTCGTCGATGGCGCGACCGTATTCGGCCTCGATGGAGGGAAAGTAGGACGCGGGCCCGTGCGGCTTGGTCGCCATGTCGATCTCCTTGCTCGTCGTGCGTTCGATTGTGCGGACGGAGCCGGCTTCGGAAAGTCATCGGCGGTCGGCGCGAAAGTGTTCTGGATCATGCGCTCCCGCTACGTAGCCTCAGGCGGCCACGGCGACCGGATCGGTGGCGCGGCGCTTGTCCAGACTGTGCTCCCGGATCAGCAGCCCACCGGTCAGCGCCACCAGGACGGCGGTCAGGCCGTGGATGCCGAATGCCGCGGCGGCCGAACCGTTCCAGCTGAGCACGGTGAGCATGTCGCCGACCGGCACGAGCGCCACCACCGAGGTCACGATGCCGAGCGCGTACCGCTGTCGCAGGCCGAGCAGGACCAGGATCAACACGCCGAAGACGGTGTCCCGCACGCCTTTGAGGTTCATGAACGCCGCCGCGTCGCCGTCAGGCCAGGCGGGCAGGCCGAAACCGGGAGCGATGGTCTCCGGCGCGAACAGGTAGCTGATCCCGATGTAGAGGATGAACGCGGCGCCGATCACGGACAGGACGGTGGCGATACGGGAGAGGGTCATGGCGATGCTCCTGGCTGGAAGTCTCTGCTTCGAAATCTAGCGGCGCTAGATCTGATAGTGATACTAATCTAGCTTCGATAGATTGTCTAGCGAAGCTAGAATACGGAGGTATGACCATTCGAACGCGTAAGGAACGCGAGCGGGCCGAACGCAGGCAGCGCATCATCGACAACGCACGCGAGCTCGCCGAGGCACACGGGTGGGAGGCGGTCACCGTGCGTCGGCTCGCCGAACGGATCGAACACAGCCAACCCGTGCTGTACAGCCACTTCGCGGGGAAGTCGGCGATCGTCACCGCGGTCGCGGAGCAAGGTTTCGCCGAACTCACCGAGGTTTTGCGACGCGCGCGACCCGAGGACTCCGACGATGCCGGCCGACTGCGCGCGGTCTCGCGGGCGTACCTCGAATTCGCCGCGGTCAACCCGGCGCTCTACGACGCGATGTTGCTGATGAACACCGATCTCACCTTCGGACCGGAAGCGCCCCTACCGCTGCGCGAGGCGTTCGGGGAGCTGGAAGCCATGTACTGCCCCTCGGTCGGCGAACCCGACCTCGGCGCCCGCATCGAGGTCGCCTGGAGTGCCCTGCACGGCCTGGTCACCCTCGAACGCGGAGGTCGTCTTCGACCGGAGCTGCGAAGCCGGCGGTGTGAACTCCTGGTGGCGGAGTGGCTCGCCGCGGTCGGTGCGCGCTAGCGGCCGGTTCGCCCCTTCCGGCTCTCCTCGACAACCGTGGAGCGTGCTCGGGACCTGCCACGCACTGACGGGAGCTCGACGCCCGGACCGCTGCTGGGTCGGCGTGCCGGTCGCGCAGGGGGTGGTGTCGGTGAGCACGTCGAAGACCGGCCGGCCGGTAGCGTGGGGGTATGGCTGATGTGGTGGTGGTCGGTTCCGGACCGAACGGGCTCGCCGCCGCGGTGATCCTGGCCCGGGCGGGGCTCGCCGTGGAGGTTTACGAGGCCGAGGATACGGCCGGGGGTGGTTCCCGCACAGCGGAACTGACCCTGCCCGGCTACCGGCACGACGTCTGTGCCGGCGCGCATCCGATGGCGGCGGCCTCCCCGTTCTTCCGGGCGTTCGATCTGCCCGCGCACGGCGTCGAGCTGCTCGCGCCGGAGGTCTCCTACGCCCATCCGCTCGACGGGGGCGTGGCCGGGCTGGCCTGGCGGGACCTGGAACGGACGGTCGAGTCTCTCGGTCCCGACGGCCCGACCTGGCGCAAACTGTTCGCGCCGCTGGTGCGGCACTGGCCCGACGTGGTCGACATCGCGATGTCGGATCTGCGCCGCGTCCCCTCCGGGCTCGCCACCGCGATCCGTTTCGGCCTGCGCACCGTGGAGCAGGGCTCGCCGCTGTGGGACATCAGGTTCCGCGAACAGGTCGCACCTGCCCTGCTGACCGGTATCGCCACCCACGCGATCATCCCGCCGCGCGCGGTCACGGCCGCGGGCGCCGCACTGCTGCTCGGCACGCTGGCGCACGTCGGAGGCTGGGTGATACCGCGCGGCGGCAGTCAGGCCATTCCCGACGCGCTCATCGCCGAACTCGAACGTCTCGGCGGCCGGGTGCACACCGGGCACCGGGTCGACTCGATCGACGAGTTCGCCGGTGCCCGCGCGGTTCTGCTCGATCTCGCCCCCGCCGAACTGTTGCGGATCGCCGAGCACCGGTTGCCCGCGCGGTATGCGAAGCGGTTGCGGCGTTTCCGGTACGGCGGCGCGGCGTGCAAGATCGACTTCGCGCTCTCCGGGCCGGTGCCGTGGCAGGCCGAGGGCTGCGCGCTGGCCGGAACGGTACACGTCATCGGCACCCGCGCCGAGGCCATGGCGGCCGAGCACGCCGTGGCCATGGGACGGCACGCCGAACGGCCCTATGTGCTGTCCATCCAGCCCGGTGTGGTCGATTCCACCCGCGCGCCCGCGGGTGGCCACACCTTCTACACCTACGCCCACGTGCCCAACGGCTCCACCCGCGATGTCAGCGAGGACGTGATAGCTCAGGTGGAGCGGTTCGCGCCGGGCTTCCGCGATCTGATCGTCGCCAGAAACGTGATCACCGCCGCGGAAATGCCCTCGCACAACGCCAACTACATCGGCGGCGACATCTCCGCGGGCGCGATGACGTTGCGTCAGTTCGCGTTCCGCCCCGCCCCGCGCTGGAATCCCTATGCCACACCGATCCCCGGTGTCTATCTATGCTCGTCCGCCACGCCACCCGGTCCCGGAGTGCACGGCATGAGCGGGCTGCACGCCGCCCGCCACGCCCTGCGCGAACGCTTCACCATCCGCACCGATCCGCTCGACCTCTTACGCGCTCCCGCTTTCCAGCACCGCTGAAACGGCCCGTTCGTCGCAGGCCCCCGCACGGACTCGTACGCCGTGCGAGGCACCGTCTCCGCTCCAGGCGGGCCTATCCCGTGGCGAGTTCGGTGCGGTAGAGATCGGGTTCGAGGTAGATGACGCGCGCCGCGGGGACCGCCGCGCGGACGCGGGACTCGGCGTCATCGATGGCGTCGGCGATCGCGGCGACGTCGAGACCGGGCACCACGCCGATCTTCGCGGCCACGAGCAATTCGTCCGGGCCGAGATACTGCGTCTTGAGGTGGATCACCCGATCGATGCGGGTTTCGTCGACCAGGCTCGTCCGGATCCGCCGGTTCTCCTCCGGCGTTGCGCCCTCACCGATCAGCAAGCTCTGCATCTCCACGATGAGCACCACCGCGATGACACCGAGCAGGCCGCCGATGGCCAGGGTGCCGATGCCGTCCCAGACCGGGTCGTCGGTGAGCATGGTCAGGCCGACACCCGCGAACGCGAAGACCAGACCGATCAGCGCGCCGGTGTCCTCCAGCAGCACCACCGGAAGCTCCGGACTGCGCGAATTGCGGATGAACCGCCACCAGCTCGCGTTGCCTTTGAGCGGCGCGGACTCGCGCACCGCCGTGGTGAAGCTGTAGGACTCCAACGCGATCGCGAGCACCAGGATGACGACCGCCACGATCGGCGAACTGAGCTCCTCGGGGTGCTGGATCTTGTGGATGCCCTCGTATATGGCATAACCGGAGCCGAGGGTGAACAGCACGAGCGCCACGATGAACGAATAGAAGTAGCGGTTGCGCGCGTACCCGAACGGGTGCAGCTCGTCGGCTTCCTTCGCGGCGCGCTGCTGCCCCAGCAGCAGCAGTCCCTGGTTGCCCGTGTCGGCCACGGAGTGCACGGCCTCGGCGAGCATCGACCCAGAACCCGTGATCGCCGCACCGACGAATTTCGCCGCGGCGATCCCCGCGTTCGCGGTCAACGCCGCGATGATCGCCTTCTTGCCACCGCCAGCCGACATGGAAGCATGTCCTCTCTGTTTTCGAGATACCCGCGAACAGACTAGGGCACCTGGGACAGGCGTTCCGGATCGGTCAGCCGGCCGCACCGACGCACGCGCAGAACAGCTGGACGCGACCGTCCACCGCCTGCGCGCGGATATCGCTGTCGGCGGCGGAGATCCACGCCGCGCCGCCGCGGGTGAGTTCCAGCGACGAGCCGTCGCGGAACAGGCGCACGGTTCCCGCCGTGCACAGCACGATGCCCGGCCCCGCCGCGGTCAGCGGCACCCGCGCGGACCCGGCGACCAGGTCGAAGCGGCGCAGCGCGAACTCGGGGGCGGGCGTCCGGTAGCGCACCGATCCGTCACCGGCCGGCTCGGGGAGCACCACCGGCAGGCCGATCGGCTCGAAATCCAGCACCCGCAACAGTTCCGGCACGTCGACGTGCTTGGGGGTGAGGCCGCCGCGCAGCACATTGTCGGAGTTGGCCATGATCTCCACCGCCACCCCGCGCAGGTAGGCGTGCAGATTCCCGGCCGCGAGGAACAAGCCCTGGCCCGGCTCCAGCGTCACCCGGTTCAGCAGCAGCGCCGCAAGCACACCGGCGTCGCCGGGGTAGGCCTCGGCCAGTTCGAGCGTCGTGCGCGCCTCGGCCGTGAATTCGCGCGTGCCCTTGCCGGACAGATATCGCACGCACCCGTCCAGCACTTCGGGCAGCAGCGTGGCGAGCACGTGCTGCGGCAGCGTGATCCAGGTGGTGAACAGCGTGCGCAGGCCCGCGGAATCCGGCTGCGCGGCGAGGAGTTCGCAGTAGGAGCGCAACCCGTCCACCGCCAGCGCGCGCAACAATGCGACGGTGCGGTGCGGTTCGCGGAAACCGGCCAGCGCCTCGAACCGCTCCAGCGCGACGACCAGCTCGGGCTTGTGATTGTCGTCGCGGTAGTTGCGCAGTGGTGAATCAAGCGGCACCTTCGCCCGATTCTCCCTGTCGAAGCCGGCCCGCGCCTGTTCGGTGCTCGGGTGCGCCTGCAGCGACAGCGGCTCCTCCGCGGCCAGGACCTTGAGCAGGAACGGCAGCTTCTCGCCGAACCTGGTTGCGGCCGAGCCCAACTCCCGGTCCGGGTCGTCGGCGATCAGTTCCAGCAGCGAGGTGGGGCTGTCCCCGATCCTGACGTACGCCGGGTCGGCCGGGTGGGCGCCGAACCACAATTCCGCTTCCGGATGCGCCGATGGCACCGGCCTGCCGCACAGCTGTGCGAGCGCGGTGCGCGAGCCCCAGGCATACGAGCGCAGCGCACCAACGAGTTCGTGCACTAGTAGCTTCCCCCGTACTGCCCCTGGCCGTCGGTCGCGGCGGTACGCGCGCCGATCAGCCGCAGGTAGGCGGCGGCCATCTCCAGTCGCAGCGCGAGCACCGCGAGCTGTTCGAGTTCGGTGCCGTTCGCCTGCGCGGGCTCTTCGGCGTGGGCCTGCGCGGGAGCGGCGGGGTCGGTCATCTCGGTGTGCAGCAGATCGACATCGGCGTTCACCAGGTCGGCGTCCACCAGATTCGGTCCACCACCGCCGAAGATGGCGACGCGGCGGCGCGCGGCCGCACGATCGCGATCGGCGCTGAGCACGAACACCCGGATGCGCTCCACGGGCGCGGGGCCGTCCAGCTCCTCGTCGTGGAACATCGGGTCGAAGCCGGGCGCGGGTTCGCCCGCCGCCTCGGCGATCCGGGTCCGCGCCGAAACGGCCTCGGCCAGATCCACCGCGGTGGCCACCTTGCCCGCGGTCTGCAGCAGCACCTCGGCGCCGTGCTCGGCCAGTTCGGCGGCGGCGGGCGAATCGCCCGCGAGCACGATGCCCCGCTGCTGCATGCGGGCCGCCAGCGTCTTGGCGGGATTGTGGAAGACCTCGTTGTGCGGGCCGTCGCGCAGCGCCTCCGCGTCCAGCACGTCGGCCAGTTCGGCGAGTTCGGGCACGGCGGATCCGGTGCGCTGGGGGTCGACCGCGCGCAGGACCGCGATTCCGGCGGCCAGGAAGCGCAACAGGCGGTTGTGCCCGAGCACCTGCACCCTCGGTTCCAGAACGGCGGCGCGACCGGCCGCGGCGGCGCGCAGCGGCCCCTCGTGCGGCGCGGCGACGACCACCTCGGCGCCGCGGCGCAGCGCCCGGTCGACGGCATCGATCAGGCGGGGATCACCCGCGTCGTCGCCGGAGACCAGGACCACGTCGAGCGGTCCCACCCACGGCGGGAGGGCGGCGGCGGGCACGACGGGCAGGCCCGCGCGGTCCCCGAGTGCGGCCACGAGCAATCCGGCGGCCCGCGCGGCACGTCCGGAACCGGAGACCAGCACCACGCTGCGCGGCCGCAGATCGGCCAATCGGGCGAGCGCGTGCTCACCCACGGCGGCCGCGGTAGCGCGCACCTGGGCGCCGCCCGAGGCGGCCGAGCGAAGGGCGCCGCCTGCGTCGGCGGCCTCGAGTGAAGCGGCATCGTCGAGGTCGAGCACCGGTGTTCCAGCGATCATCGGGCGTCCCACCTCCCCTCATCGCGCTGTATCTTTTCCGCCCCCGCGCCCACCCGGTCCAGCTGCCACACCGAGACCGAGCCGGGCGAATCCAAGGCCTGTGATTCCACTATTCCAGTCAGGAGCGCACGATGCTCAGGATCTCGGTCACGAGTGCGTCTACTTCCTCCGCCGATCGGGCCTCGACATTCAGCCGGAGCAACGGCTCGGTGTTCGACGCGCGCAGGTTGAACCAGGCGTTGTCGGCCAGCTGCACGGTCACCCCGTCGAGGCGGTCCACCGAGTGCGCGCGGTCCGCGAAGGCGTCCACCACGGCCGATGTCCGCTCCGCGGCGTCGGCCACCGTGGAGTTGATCTCGCCGGAGGCCGCGTAGGCCGCGTAAGACGCCATCAGATCCGACACCGGCCGGTCCTTCTCGCCGAGCGCGGCCAGCACGTGCAGGGCGGCGAGCATCCCGGAGTCGGCGCCCCAGAAGTCGCGGAAGTAGTAGTGCGCGGAGTGCTCGCCGCCGAACACCGCTCCGGTGGCGGCCATCTCCTGCTTGATGAACGAGTGGCCGACCCGGGTGCGCACCGGCGTCCCGCCCAGCTCGTGCACCAGCTCCGGGACCGCGCGGGAGGTGATCAGGTTGTGGATGATCACCGCGCCGGGCTCCTTGCCCAGCTCGCGCTCGGCGACCAGGGCGGTGATCGCCGACGGCGACACCGGCTCGCCGTTCTCGTCGACCACGAAGCAGCGGTCGGCGTCGCCGTCGAAGGCCAAGCCGATGTCCGCGCCGGATTCGCGGACCAGCTTCTGCAGGTCCACCAGGTTGGCCGGGTCGAGCGGGTTGGCCTCGTGGTTCGGGAAGTTGCCGTCCAGCTCGAAGTACAGCGGCACGATCTTCACCTGGGGCAGCGCGCCCAGAACCGCGGGCACCGTGTGGCCGCCCATGCCGTTGCCCGCGTCCACCGCGATGGTGAGGGGCCGGATGCCGCCGAGCTCGACCAGACTGCGCAGGAACTCCGCGTATTCGGCCAGCAGGTCCAGTTCGGTCGCGGCGCCGCGCTCGCCCGCGTACGCGGGCACGCCCTCGATCAGCTCGTTCTTGATGGTGGCCAGGCCGGTGTCCTGCCCGACCGGAAGGGCTTTGGCGCGACACAGCTTGATGCCGTTGTACCGGGCCGGATTGTGACTGGCGGTGAACATGGCGCCCGGGCAGTCCAGGCGGCCGGAGGCGAAGTACAGCTGGTCGGTGGACGCGAGGCCGATGTGCACCACATCCAGGCCTTGGCCGAGCGCGCCGTCGGCGAAGGCGGCCGACAGCTCGGGTGAGGAGTCGCGCATGTCGTGACCGATGACGATCCGGTGCGCGCCCTCGGCGCGCATCAGCCGGGCGAAGGACGCGCCGACGTCCCTGACGAATTCCGCGTCGATCTGTTCACCGACCACACCGCGAACGTCGTAGGCCTTGATCACCGCGTTCACGAATTCGGCAGAGCGGGCGACTGTCATGCCCAACACCCTAGTGGTTGCGCCCGACCGGTCCGACACCGTCCTCGTCGATCAGGACGGCGGGTCGGGCAGGACGCGCAGATGGCCGCGGCGACCCGTTCGCGTGGTACGCGGCGGCGGGGGAGAGTAGTCGTGGTAGCCGCGCTGCTCGCGCTCCGGCGGGCGGCGGCGCAGCCCGGCCTCCCGCACCGCCTCGGCGAGCGCGGTCAGATCGTCGTCGTCCGGTGTGCTGGAGGAGAATCCGCCTTCGTGGCGAACCAGTTCCCAGCCTTTCGGAGCGGTGATGCGTGAGCCGTGCGTTTCGCAGAGATCCCAGGAGTGCGGTTCGGCGACCGTCGCGAGTGGTCCGACCACTGCCGTCGAGTCCGAGTACACATAGGTGAGCGTCGCGACGGCCGGATTCTTGCAGCCTGGACGGCAGCAACGACGCATGGGAATCACGCCGATGAGAGTAACCCCCCTGGCGCGTCGATGGGGACAGACACGCTCGAGGAATCTCGGTCCGCATGCCACGAAACGAGGGCAGCACGGCGTTCCGCAGTGCGCGCGACGCGCTCTGCGGCGTTGTGGACGACGTCCCCTTGGGCGCGCGGGCATCGGTGTCCCGGACGCCGCGAGTGGTCTGTCGAGAGTGGAAGTGCAGGGGTACCCGGCGACCGGCGGCCTACACCTGCCCGCGCCTGCCCCGCAACGGCATTCGAGGACCGCCGCCGCGTGGATGGGTGCGACTCACTCGGCTTCCGGATCGATCACGTCCGGGTCGACGCCCAGGTAGGTCGCGACCTGTTGGACCAGCACTTCGCGCAGCAGATCCACCAGATCGTCGGGGTCGCTGGCGCGTAGTTCGAGCGGCTTGCGGAACAGCACCACCCGCGCCCTGGTCGCCGCGCCGTGCCGGTCGACGCCTGCCGGGATGAGCCGGGAGAGCGGGACCGGGCCGTCGGCGACCACCTCGTCCGGCCAGGTGACCGAATCGGGGTGCAGCGGACGAATTTTCGGAACGTCGTCGACCGCGATGTCGAGTTTGGTGAGCCGGTCGTGCCAGCGGGAGTCCAAGGGGGCGAACGCCTCCAGCACCAGCCGGTCGAATTTCTGGCCGCGGGTCCGCCAAGCGGGAACGGTGGGTGGCAGCATCGGCCCGCGTACTCCGCGGCCACGGCGGATCACCGACCGCGCGGTGGGCGGTCGACGCTTACGGGAACGTGCCATGAGACAAAATCTAGGCCAGCGGGCCGCGGCCGTCCGCACCGAGGCGGTGGGAGAACTTCGGCCGTGTCGCGCGCGCCCGGAGCGCCCTGGTGGGCGGGCGGCTCCGGGCGCCGCGTACGTCTGTCAGCCGATGCCGCGCTTGAGGCGGCGGCGCTCCCGCTCGGAGAGGCCGCCCCAGATGCCGAAGCGCTCATCGTGCGCGAGCGCGTACTCCAAGCACTCGTCGCGTACCTCGCAGCCCATGCAGATCCGTTTGGCCTCACGGGTGGAGCCGCCCTTCTCGGGGAAGAACGCCTCCGGATCGGTCTGCGCGCACAGGGCGCGCTCCTGCCACTGCTCCTCGATGGATTCGAACATCTCGTCGAAGCCGGTCACGACCAGGCTGAGCCGGGGCGTCGTGACTCCGTCACCCCCCTCTTGGTCCTTCCAGCCGCCGTTGTCTGCGCAGACGCCACGTGCTGCGCCTGCTGTGGAATCGGTCGGCGAGACCATCTCGTTGGCCATCGCTCCGCCTCCTCACTGTGTGTTAGCGCAGAATGATTCTTTCCGTCGGACCAACACATGCACCGACGGCCATACCCCGCGACGTTGTCCCGCGGACGTCCCCGAACTTGTCACACCGATGCGAACAGGTGTTCGAAATACCGTTCGCGCGTTGATCTCTCGCGCGAACCCGGAATGACATGACTGTGATTAGACACGCCGGACGCGTCGATGGTCAAGCCGCCGTCGCTATTCCGTTACTATCCGCACCCGCATTCCGAGACGATCTTGTGATCTGCAATAGCAAATAAACAGCAAATTTGCCGCGAACGGGAGCCGCCACGCCAGCGCATAGGCTGTGCGGATGTGACTGGACAACAAGCGGACGCCACACCCGCGAACGGACCCCGGGTCGCCGTGCTGGTCGGCGGCGTCGGTGGCGCGCGTTTCCTTCAGGGCGTCCGGGAGCTGCTGCCCGAGGCGGACGTCTCCGCGATCGTGAACGTCGGCGACGACGTCTGGATGCACGGCCTTCGGATCTGCCCCGACCTCGACACCTGCATGTATACCCTCGGCGGAGGTATCGATACCGAGCGCGGCTGGGGCCGTGTGGGCGAAACCTGGCACGCCAAGGAGGAGCTCGCGAAGTATCGGGCCCAGCCGGACTGGTTCGGCTTGGGGGACCGCGATATCGCCACGCATCTGATTCGTACCGAAATGTTGCGCGCCGGATACCGGCTCTCGACGGTGACCGAGGCGCTGTGCAACAGGTGGCAGCCCGGCGTGAAACTGATCCCGGCAACCGACGATCGCTGCGAAACGCATGTCGTGGTGACCGATCCGGACAACCCTGGCGAACGGCGCGCGATCCATTTTCAAGAGTGGTGGGTTCGCTACCGCGCGAACATCGACACCCATGGATTCGCCACAATTGGCGCCGATGAAGCCAAACCTGCCCCAAATGTGATCGATATCATAGAATCCGCCGACGCGGTTCTCCTCGCTCCGTCGAACCCCGTCGTGAGCATCGGCGCCATCCTCGCCGTGCCTGGTATCCGCGGCGCGCTGCGCACCACCGCGGCCAAGGTGATCGGCGTGTCCGGCGTGATCGACGGGAAGCCGTTGCGCGGTATGGCCGACGAGTGCCTGTCGGTGATCGGCGTGGAAACCACCGCCGAGGCGATCGGCCGGTACTACGGAGCCCGCTCGGCCACCGGGATCCTGGACGGCTGGCTGATCCACAGCACCGACACCGCCGAGGTGCCCGGAGTGGAGGTACGCAGCGTGCCCTTGTTGATGACCGACCCGCCCACGACCGCCGAAATGGTGCGTGCGGCGCTGGATCTCGCCGGAGTCGCCCTGTGAGCACATCGATCGACCACGCGGCCGGAGAGCTGCGCATCCTGCCGGTCACCGGCCTGCCCGAATTCCGCCCCGGCGATGACCTCGCCGAGCAGATCGCCCGCTGCGCGCCCTGGCTCGCCGACGGTGACGTGCTGGTGGTCACCAGCAAGATCGTCGCCAAGGTCGAGGGCCGCATCGTGGAAGCTCCGTTGGACCCCGAGGAGCGCGACGCCGTGCGGCGCGGGCTCGTCGACCAGGAGGCGGTGCGGGTGCTCGCGCGCCGGGGGCGCACGCTGATCACCGAGAACAAGCTGGGGATCGTGCAGGCGGCCTCCGGTGTCGACGGCTCGAACGTCGAACAGGGCGAGCTCGTGCTGCTGCCCACCGACCCGGACGCCAGCGCCAAGGCGCTACGCGCCGCGCTCGCGGAACGACTGGGCGTGACGGTCGCGGTGGTCGTCACCGACACGATGGGCCGCGCCTGGCGCAATGGGCAGACCGACGCGGCCATCGGCGCCGCGGGCCTGCGCGTGCTGCACGACTACGCGGGCACGGTCGACGGCCAGGGCAACGAGCTGTTCGTCACGCAGGTGGCCGTGGCCGACGAACTGGCCGCGGCAGCGGACCTGGTCAAGGGCAAGCTCGGCGGTGTCCCGGTGGCCGTGGTGCGCGGGCTGCCGATCGTCGACGACGGCTCCGCCGCCACCGATCTGCTCCGTGGCGGCACCGACGATCTGTTCTGGCTGGGCACCGCGGAGGCGATCGAACGCGGTCGCAGGGAGGCGATCCTGCTGCGTCGCTCGATCCGTCAGTTCTCCGACGCGCCCGTCGATCCGGAGCGGATCCGCTCGGCGGTGTCGATCGCGCTGACCGCGCCCGCTCCGCACCACACCCGGCCCGTGCGGTTCGTGTGGCTGCGCACGCCGGAGCTGCGCACTCGGCTGCTCGAGGCGATGGCGCGGAAGTGGCGCGCGGATCTGGCCGCGGACGGCCTGCCGCCGGAGCGGATCGAGCGCCGGGTCGCGCGCGGGCGCATCCTGTTCGACGCACCCGAGGTGATCATTCCGTTCTGTGTGCCGGACGGTGCGCACGACTACCCGGACGAGCGCAGGCGGGCCGACGAGCGCACCATGTTCACCGTCGCGGTGGGTGCCGCGGTGCAGGGGCTGCTGGTCGCCTTGGCCACCGAGGGAATCGGCAGCTGCTGGATCGGGTCCACGATCTTCGCGCCCGAGGTCACCCGTGAGGTGCTGGGCCTGGCCGAGGACTGGAGTCCGCTGGGCGCCGTCGCCATCGGCCATCCACTCGAGGAGCTGACCCCGCGCCAGGCGCCCGGCGCGGGCTCCGGGCTGGTCGAGCTGTGATCGGACGGATCGCCCTCCGCGCAACGGCGGGTCACCGATGAGCGCGGAATCGCTGCACGCCTCGGCGACCGAGCTGCTCGCGACCTGGGGTCCCGCGACCGATCCGGAGCGCTCGCTGCGCGAGGCGATGCTGGCCTTCCTCGGCTCCGCGCCGCGTGGCTGCCTGCGTGAGCACGCGCCCGGGCACATCACCGCATCCGCGGTGGTGTTCTCCCACGACGGTCGCGAGGTGCTGCTCACCCTGCATCCGCGGGTCGGGCGCTGGATCCAGCTCGGTGGTCACTGTGAGGAGGGGGACGAGACGGTCGCGGGCGCCGCGCTGCGCGAAGCGACCGAGGAGTCCGGCATCGCCGACCTGCGCCTGCATCCGGGCCTCTACGGCGCGCAGGCGCATCCCATCACCTGTTCGCTCGGTACGCCCACCAGGCACTTGGACCTCCTGTTCCGCATCACCGCCCCCGCGGGCGCGATCCCGGTGCGCAGCCATGAGTCCACCGACCTGCGCTGGTGGCCGGTAGACGCCCTGCCCGCCGGCGCCGACGTCCTGCTGCGGTGACCTAGCCGCGTTCCTTCCAGACGAGCCCCGGCCGGATGACATCCGGCCGGGGCTTTCGGCATCCGAGCGAGTTTACAAATTGTCGCATTTGTATAGACATGCGACAAATATGCCTCTATCGTCCATAAGTGAGGTAATGCGCGTCACAGCTGACGCGCCGTTCGGAATGGAGACGACGATGTCGACGCACGCCGACATGTCCGCGCAGCCGGTCGAGGTGCCGGCCTGGCGGGACCGCAAGCGTTATATGTGGCTGTGGGGGCTGTTCGCCCCGACCGGCCTGTTCACCATCGGCCTGCCGCTGATCTGGGCACTGAACGAGCTCGGCTGGCATCGCCTGGCGCAGGTGCCGTTCTGGCTCGGGCCGATCCTGATCTACGTGCTGATCCCGATCGCGGACGTCTTCTTCGGCCCGGACGGCGACAATCCGCCCGACGAGGTGATGGAGTACCTGGAGAACGACAGGTACTACCGCTACCTCACCTACCTGTACCTGCCGTTCCAGTACGCCGCGCTGGTGATGGCGGCCTATCTGATCACCGCCGACAACGTCAGCTGGCTCGGCATCGATGGCGGGCTGCACGTGGTGGACAAGATCGGCCTGGCGATCACCGTCGGCATGATCGGCGGCATCGGCATCAACACCGCGCACGAACTCGGCCACAAGAAGGTCGACCTGGAGCGCTGGCTGTCGCGCATCGCGCTGGCCCAGTCCTGCTACGGGCACTTCTACATCGAGCACAATCGCGGCCACCACGTGCGCGTCGCCACCCCCGAGGATCCCGCGAGCTCCCGGGTGGGCGAGACGTTCTGGGCCTTCTGGCCGCGCACTGTGTGGGGCAGCCTGAAGTCGTCCTGGCAGCTGGAGAAGGCCCGGCTGGAACGGCTCGGCAAGAAGCCGTGGAGCCCGCGCAACGAAGTGCTCAGCGCCTGGCTGATGTCGGCGGCGCTGTTCGCGGTCCTGGTCGCGGTGTTCGGCGTCGAGTTGCTGCCGTACCTGATCCTGCAGGCGGTGGTGGGCTTCAGCCTGCTGGAGGCGGTCAACTACCTGGAGCACTACGGCCTGGTGCGGCAGCGCACGGCGAGCGGCCGGTACGAGCGGCCCGCCCCGGTGCACAGCTGGAACAGCGACCACATCGTCACCAACATCTTCCTGTACCACCTCCAGCGGCACAGCGACCATCACGCCTACCCCACCCGGCGCTACCAGACGTTGCGCAGCTGGGACGGCGCGCCGAACCTGCCGAGCGGCTACGCCAGCATGATCCTGCTCGCCTACTTCCCGCCGCTGTGGCGTCGCGTCATGGACAAGCGGGTGCTCGCGCACTACGACGGCGACATCACCCGCGCCAACATAGATCCGGGCAAGCGGGAGAAGGTGCTGGCGCGTTACGGCGCCGCTTCAGCGGGAAAGGCCACGGCATGAGCGTCCGAGGCCGGAGGTGGCGGCGAGTGACCACCGCGGAGGGTTGCGCCTGTGTCCGAAAGGAGACGGCGTGAGCGCGTATCGCTGCCCCGTCTGCGACTACGTCTTCGATGAAGCGAAAGGCGCCCCGCACGAGGGCTTTCCGCCGGGCACCCGGTGGGAGACGGTGCCGGACGACTGGTGCTGTCCGGACTGCGGCGTGCGGGAGAAGATCGACTTCGAGCCGATGGGGAGTATGAAATGACCGAGTACAAGCTGTATCAGTGCATCCAGTGTGGCTTCGAGTACGACGAAGCCGAGGGCTGGCCGGAGGACGGCATCGCCCCGGGGACCCGCTGGGACGACATCCCCGACGACTGGACCTGTCCGGACTGTGGCGCCGCGAAAGCGGACTTCTTCATGGTCGAAATCGAACGGTCGTGAGATTTTGACTGCGGCAGGCGCCCGTGACAGTGTCGCGGGTATGCCGCGGAACGGAACCAGGATTCCCTACCAGGAGGCCGCGCGGGATCTGCTGCGGACGTCGGTCCTGGACGCGATGCGCGAGCTGCTCACCGAGCGGGATTGGTCCAAGATCACGCTCGGTGACGTCGCGGCCAGGGCCGGCGTGAGCAGGCAGACGCTGTACAACGAATTCGGCTCGCGCAGCGGACTCTCCCAGGCCTACGCGCTGCGCTTGGCGGACTTCCTGGTCGATCACGTCGACGCGGCCATCAACGGCAACGTCGGTGACGTCCGCGCGGCTTTCCGCGACGGGATAACGAATTTCCTGTTCGACGCGGCGTCCGATCCATTGGTGCAGTCGCTGGTGGCGGGTGAGGTCAAGCTGGATCTGCTGCGCCTGATCACGCTCGACGCGGGGCCGTTGCTCGAGCACGCGACCGAGCGGCTGTCGGGCGCTTTCCAGCACAGCTGGGTGGCGTCGACGGCGGCCGAATCGGACGTCATCGCGCACGCGCTGGTGCGAATCGCCCTCAGCTACATCCCCACTCCGCCTGGTCCGGGGCGCGACGCGCCCGAGGAACTGAGCGCGCTGCTGAGCCCATATGTCGAAGCGATCCTCGCCGCGCGGGTGCAGAGCTGAGCCCTGACGGGCAACCGGTGCGCGACCTGGCGCATATGCAGCACATTGAAAACAGACTGCCCGGCTTGTAATAGCGATCACGTTTCAACCGACGGCATCGTTGTAACGGACCACAAGTCAAGAAGTATTCTCAGGCGACGGTGTTCGGGTCTTCTCTGAGTGGAGCAATAGTGCAAACGGTTGGCAAACCGACGGGATCGGCCGATCCCAAACGCCATCTGTGGGTTCTCGGCTTGCTCGCGCCCTCGTCGGCATTGCTGCCGTCACAACTGGTGCTGCACACCGGTTCCGCGGTCTTCTGGTGGATCGGCCCGATCATCGTGCTGATCGTCATCCCGGTGCTGGACTGGGCGGTCGGCGTGGACGGGAGCAACCCCAGGGACGAGGACTACGAGCTGCTGTCCAACGATCGGTACTACCGGTGGTGCACCTATCTGATGCTCCCGGTCCAGCTGATCGGCTTGGTCATCGCGAGCTACATGTGGGCCGGCGACGAGCTGAGCACGATCGACAAGTTCGGTCTGGCCACCACCCTCGGATTCGTCAGCGGCATCGGCATCAACGCCGCCCACGAACTCGGGCACCGGGTCGAGCACATGGAGCGCTGGCTGGCCAAGCTCGCGCTCGCGCAGTCCGGTTACGGGCACTTCTTCGTCGAGCACAATCGCGGCCACCACGTGCGCGTGGCCACCCCGGAGGATCCGGCCAGCGCCCGGCTGGGCGAGTCGCTGTGGGAGTTCCTGCCCCGCAGCGTGTCCGGCAGCTTCCGCTCCGCGATCGCGCTCGAGCGCGAACGGCTCGCGCGCAAGGGCAAGGGCTGGTGGAGCGTGCACAACCACATCCTGCAAGCCTGGTCGATGACGGTGGTGCTGTTCGGCTCCCTGATCGCCGCGTTCGGCTACCAAGTGCTTCCCTGGCTGCTGTTGCAGGCCGTGATCGGCTTCGGCCTGCTGGAGACGGTGAACTATGTCGAGCACTACGGCCTGCTGCGGGCGCGCCGCCCGAACGGCAGGTACGCCCGCTGCTCGCCGCGCGACAGCTGGAACAGCGACCACCTGGTCACCAACATCTTCCTGTTCCACCTGCAGCGCCACAGCGACCACCACGCCAATCCCGGCCGTCGCTACCAGACGCTGCGGACCTCCGAACAGGCCCCGCAACTGCCCGCGGGTTATGCCGCCATGATCGTGCTGGCCGCCATCCCGCCGCTGTGGCGCTGGATGATGGACGACCGCGTCCTCGCCCACTACGGCGGCGACATCACGCTGGCGAACATCCAGCCGCGCAAGCGCCGCCGCATCCTGGCGGCCCGCGGGGTCACCGCGTAACGGGCGCATCGGTGCCCCGGCGCGACCCAGGTTCGCGCCGGGCCGGGCGAAGAGGACGGCCGCGTCGTCCGCACCCGGCCGTGAGCGACTAGCCTTGCCTCGGTACTTGCCGAACCAGGAGAGGCTGATGACCACCTCAGAACTTCCCGCACGCACGTCGTTGACCGCCGATGTCCGCAACGGCATCGACTACAAGGTGGCGGATCTGTCGCTGGCCGATTTCGGCCGCAAAGAGATCCGCCTGGCCGAACACGAGATGCCCGGTCTGATGGCGCTGCGCCGTGAATACGCCGAGGTGCGGCCGCTGCAGGGCGCGCGCATCTCCGGCTCGCTGCACATGACCGTGCAGACCGCGGTGCTGATCGAGACCCTGACCAGCCTCGGCGCCGAGGTCCGCTGGGCCTCCTGCAACATCTTCTCCACCCAGGACCACGCGGCGGCCGCCGTCGTCGTCGGCCCGAACGGCACCGTCGAGGAGCCCAAGGGCACCCCGGTGTTCGCCTGGAAGGGCGAGACGCTGGAGGAGTACTGGTGGGCCGCCGAGCAGATGCTCACCTGGCCGGGTGAACCGGCCAACATGATCCTCGACGACGGCGGCGACGCCACCATGCTCGTGCTGCGCGGCGCGCAGTTCGAGAAGGCCGGCGTGGTGCCGCCCGACGACGAGGATCACTCGGCCGAGTACAAGGTCTTCCTGAACCTGCTGCGCGAGCGGTTCGAGACCGACCGGGGCAAGTGGAGCAAGATCGCCGAGTCGGTGCGCGGCGTCACCGAGGAGACCACCACCGGCGTGCTGCGGCTCTACCAGTTCGCGGCGGCGGGTGAACTGGTGTTCCCCGCGATCAACGTCAACGACTCGGTCACCAAGAGCAAGTTCGACAACAAGTACGGCACCCGCCACTCGCTGATCGACGGCATCAACCGCGGCACCGACGTGCTCATCGGCGGCAAGAAGATATTGATCTGCGGCTACGGCGATGTCGGCAAGGGTTGCGCGGAATCGCTTGCCGGACAGGGCGCCCGGGTGCAGGTCACCGAGATCGACCCGATCAACGCGCTGCAGGCGCTGATGGACGGCTACGACGTGGTGACCGTGGAGAACGCGATCGGCGAGGCCGACATCGTCATCACGGCGACCGGCAACAAGGACATCATCACCCTCGAGCACATGAAGGCGATGAAGGACCAGGCCATCCTGGGCAACATCGGCCACTTCGACAACGAGATCGACATGGCGGCGCTGGAGCGTTCCGGCGCAACGAAGTTGACCATCAAGCCGCAGGTCGACCTGTGGACGTTCAAGGAGAGCGGCCGCTCGATCCTGGTGCTGTCCGAGGGGCGTCTGCTCAACCTCGGCAACGCGACCGGCCATCCGTCGTTCGTGATGTCCAACAGCTTCTCCAACCAGGTGATCGCCCAGATCGAGCTGTGGACCAAGCCCGAGCAGTACGACAACGAGGTCTACCGGCTGCCGAAGCACCTGGACGAGAAGGTCGCCCGCATCCACGTCGAAGCGCTCGGCGGCGAGCTCACCAAGCTCACCAAGGACCAGGCCGAGTACATCGGCGTCGACGTCGAGGGCCCGTACAAGCCGGACCACTACCGCTACTGAGCCGCGAAATCCCCGGATGCCGCGGGCACTGAAGGTGCCTGCGGCCTCCGCTTCTCCCGCGCCGGCCTACTGAATCGGAGACCCTTCTCGGGCCCAGGAGCGATCCGGATCGGCGAGTACGAACTGACGGCGGTCGGGGCGGGCCGAGCTGCGCGGTGACCCCGGCGCCCGGCCGGGCAGCTGGGTATATGCGCTGGTGAGCTGCTGTCACCTGCGGGCGGTCGGCGGGGTAGTCTGCCTGGTCATGGGAGTGCTGATAGCGGTCGAGGGGCTCGACGGCGCCGGCAAGCGGACGCTGATCGAGCGGGTTGTCGCCGATCTGCGTGGGCGCGGGCTGCGCGTCGCGACGGTGGCCTTCCCGCGCTACCGCGTCTCGGTGCACGCCGATCTGGCGGCCGAGGCGCTGCGTGGCGCGCACGGCGACCTCGCGGGCTCGGTCAGCGGCATGGCCCTGCTGTTCGCGCTGGACCGCGCGGACGCGCTGGATGAACTGTCGAAGCTGTTGGCCGACAACGACGTTGTACTCCTGGATCGCTATGTCGCCTCCAACGCCGCCTACTCGGCCGCCCGGCTCGGTCAGTCGGCCGACGGTGAAATCGTGGACTGGGTGGGCGAATTGGAGTTCGGCAGATTCGCGCTGCCCGTGCCCGCCCTGCAGGTGTTGCTGGATGTACCCACCGAACTCGCGGCCGAGCGTGCCCGCAGGCGTGGCGAACTCGACGCCGAGCGCGCCCTCGACGCCTACGAGCGTGACGGCGGTCTGCAGCACCGGACCGGCGCGGTGTACCGTGAGCTGGCCGAACGCGACTGGCGCGGACCCTGGTGGACATACCGATCCGACGACGGCCCGGCTGAGCTGGCCGCGCGGATCGCCGAAATCGTTGGTCGATAGGGTTGGCTGTGCCGTGGGTTCGCACCAGTGTTGGCGTGGCGGCCCGATCCTGGCCTGGGAGATGACAACATAGTAGTTATGAAGCCGAAGATTCTGGTCGTCGACGACGATATGGCACTCGCCGAGATGCTCACGATCGTCTTGCGCGGGGAAGGGTTCGACCCGCACGTGGTCGGCGACGGCACACAGGCCCTGGCGGCGGTTCGCGAGATCCGCCCCGATCTGGTGTTGCTGGACCTGATGCTGCCCGGCATGAACGGCATCGACGTGTGCCGTGTGCTGCGGGCCGATTCCGGGGTTCCGATCGTGATGCTCACGGCGAAGACCGACACGGTCGACGTCGTGCTGGGTCTGGAATCGGGCGCCGACGATTACATCGTCAAGCCCTTCAAGCCGAAGGAGCTCGTCGCCCGGGTGCGGGCCCGCCTGCGCCGGACCGAGGAGGAGCCCGCCGAGCTGCTGTCGATCGCCGATATCGTGATCGATGTGCCCGCGCACAAGGTCAGCCGCGGCGGCGCGCAGATCTCGCTGACGCCGCTGGAGTTCGACCTGCTCGTCGCCCTGGCTCGTAAGCCGCGCCAGGTGTTCACCCGTGAGGTCCTGCTCGAGCAGGTCTGGGGCTACCGGCACGCCGCCGACACCCGCCTGGTGAACGTCCACGTGCAGCGGTTGCGGGCGAAGGTGGAGAAGGATCCCGAGAACCCGGAGATCGTGCTGACCGTCCGCGGTGTCGGTTACAAGGCCGGACCGCCGTGATCCATGGCGTGATCACGCGTCTGGAACGATCGCTGGCTCCGGTGGTGGCCTGGTTCCAAGCGGTCGGCATTGCCCTAGGCCACCTGTGGCGTCGTTCGCTGCAGTTGCGCGTCATCGTGTCCACGCTGACGCTCTCGCTGATCGTCATCACGATCCTTGGCGTGGTGCTGACCAGTCAGATCACCGACCGGTTGTTGGACGCCAAGATCAACGCCGCGGTCGAGGAGATGGACCGTGCGCGCAACACGGTGGAGAGCCAGCTGGCGGGCGTGCACGACATCGGCGCCCAACCGCAGCGGTTGGAAGAGGCTCGCAACGCGCTGTCCAACCGCGGCGGCACCGGCCAGTCCACCGGCGCGGCGGGCAGCTTCGATTCGGCGCTGAGCGTCATCGGCGGGATGCCGCCGCAGCAGATTCCGCGCGGCCCGATCCAAGAGGTGCCCGACGAACTGCGCCGGTTCGTGCAGCGCAACCAGGTCAGCTACCAGTTCGCCACGGTCGACGACGCGGATGGCTACCGCGGGCGCGCGCTGATCATCGGCAGCCCGAGCGCGGAGATCCCGACCCTGGAGATCTACCTGATCTTCCCGCTGGCCAACGAGGAACGCAGCCTGTCGCTGATGCGCGGCACCATGCTGGTCGGCGGCATCGTGCTGCTGGTGTTGCTGGCCGCGATCACCGCGCTGGTCACCAGGCAGGTGGTCCTGCCGATTCGTTCCGCCGCCCGGATCGCGGGCCGGTTCGCCGACGGCAGGCTCAAGGAACGCATGCTGGTACGCGGCGAGGACGATATGGCGCGGCTGGCCCAGGCGTTCAACGAGATGGCCGAAAGCCTGTCCAATCAGATCACCCAGCTGGAGGAGTTCGGCAATCTGCAGCGCCGGTTCACCTCCGACGTCAGCCACGAGTTGCGCACCCCGCTGACCACGGTGCGCATGGCCGCCGACCTGATCCACGGCAGCAGCGACGACCTCGATCCCGCCCTGGCCCGCAGCGCCGAGTTGCTGGTCAACGAGCTGGACCGGTTCGAGGGCCTGCTCAACGACCTGCTGGAGATCAGCAGGCACGACGCGGGCGTCGCCGAACTGCAGGTCGAGTCGCTGGACGTGCGGATGTGCGCGCGGGCCGCGATCTCCACCGTGCGGCACCTGGCCAAGGACGCCGGGGTCGAGGTGATCAGCGACATGCCGGAGGACCCGCTCGTCGCCGAGGTCGATCCGCGCCGGGTGGAGCGCGTGCTGCGCAACCTGCTCGCCAACGCGATCGATCACAGCGAGGGCAAGCCGGTGCTGATCCGGATGCGCGGCGACGTCGAGGCCAACGCCGTCGCCGTCGTCGTGCGCGATCAAGGCGTCGGCCTGCGGCCGGGCGAGGAGAAGCTGGTCTTCAACCGGTTCTGGCGCTCGGATCCGTCCCGCATGCGCCGCTCCGGCGGCACCGGTCTCGGCCTGTCGATCAGCGTGGAGGACGCGAACCTGCACGAGGGCAAGCTCGAGGCCTGGGGTGAGGCAGGCATGGGCGCCAGCTTCCGTCTGACGCTGCCGCTGGTGCGCGGCAAGAAACTCGGCCCGAGCCCGCTTCCGCTGGAACCGGCGCGCAAGTCGATGCGCCTGGTCGAGCCGGAACCGCCCGTCGAACCGGAGAAGGCGCCGCCGGTGGCCGCCGAACCGGACGGTGCCACCGACGACTCGACCGCTTCGGGCGCTGCGCAGGGGGCGAGCGCCGTGCCGCATAGCGCGGAGCCGGGCAGTTCCGATCCGGCCGGTGCGCAGCAGAGTGATTCCGGGACAGCGCCCGACAACGGGCGTTCGGAGCACGCGAGCGAGTCGGCCGACGAGGGCCCGAGCGGCGATGAAGGAGACAGCAGGGGCGCGGAAGGCGGCTCGGAGGCTCGTGCGAAGGAACCGCACGCTCCGGCCGGCAGCACGCAGCCCACCGACACCGCCTCGACCGACGAGGCGCACGCGTCCGGAACGAACGGCTCATCGGCATCGGAGTCGGCGCAAGCCGGGGGCGGCGGGGCGCGCGAACCGGGGGACGTACAGTCATGAGAATGCGTGTCAGATCTGCGCGGGGGCGGCGGCTGACAGCGCTGGTGGCGACGATCCTCGCGGTCGTGGCTCCGCTCACCGCCTGCGCCAGCCTGCCCGAGTCCTCCGCGCCGGAGGCGCTGGGCACCATCAACCGGGAGCCCACCTCCGAGGGTCCGCCGCCACCGGTGGCCAACCGCGATCCCGATCTGCTGCTGCGCGACTTCCTCCAGGCCACCGCCGATCCCGCCAACCGGCATCTGGCCGCCCGGCAGTACATGACCCCCGCGGCTTCCACCCAATGGGACGACGCGGCGGGCACCGTCATCGTCGAGAAGCCCGACACATTGCGAGAGTCGCGCTCCGGAGACAAAGCCAACTATCTGATCCGCGCGCGCAAGGTCGGGGAGCTGTCCGCCGACGGCGGGTACCGCCCCAACGACGACATCCCCTTCGTCGAGAACAAGATCGAGCTGACCAAGATCAACGGTGAGTGGCGCATCGACGAATTGCCCGACGGCGTCGTCATGGACTCCACCGCGTTTTTCAAGTCCTATCGCCGCTACGTGCTGTACTTCATCGATCCGAGCGGCAATATGGCGGTCCCGGATCTGCGCTGGCTGGCGGTGCCGAAAGCCCAGCTGGCCCAGCGATTGCTCAACTCGTTGCTCGAGGGGCCGCAGCCGGCGCTGGCGTCGGTGCTGCGCAGCGAGCTGACGCCGCCGATCGCGCTGCGCGGGGCAATCACCAAGGCCAACGGTGATCCCGACGGCGTCGGCATCGGGCTCGGCGGCGTCAAGATCGACCTGGCGGGCGCGTCGGCGTTGAATCCGCGCGAGCGCGAACTACTGGCCGCGCAGGTGGTGCTCACCTTGTCCAGCGCCGACATCCTCGGGCCGTACATGCTGCTCGCCGACGGCAAGCCGCTGGACGAGCGGTTCGCCGCGAACGGGTGGAGCGTGGCCGACGTGCAGCAGTTCAATCCGGCCACCTCCACGCGCAACCAGACCGGGCTGCACGCGCTGCGCGGCGGGGGGTTGGTGCAGATCGCCGAGAACGGTGGCATCATCCCCGCTCCCGGCTACTTCGGCGGGGTGAACAACCTCCAGTCTGCGACGTTGTCCCCGGACGGTCAGCTCGTCGCCGCCGTCGCGGAAGCCGGAAGACCCCCGGGCGTGCCGTCGCGCACGCTGATGGTCGGCACCTACGGCGGCAACGCCTTTCCGGTGGCCGAGGGCTTCACCATCACCCGGCCCTCCTGGACCGCGGACGGCAGCGCGGCATGGGCGGTGGTCGACGGCGACCGGGTGATCCGCGCGGTCAATGACCGGGGCAGCGGCAATGTATCGGTGCAGAACGTCGACATCTCCGGGCTGACGGCGGCGTCCTCGGCCACCTCGCCTCGGCTGCCGATCACCGAACTACGGATCTCCCGGTCCGGAGTGCGGGCGGCGATGATCGCCGACGGCAGGGTGTACGTCGCGGTCGTCGTGCCCAAACCGGACGGAAAGGTGGCGCTGACCTCGGCGCTTCCCGTGGGCGTCGGACTCAGCACGGCCGCGGTCTCGGTGGACTGGCTCGACGCGGACACCATCATCATCGCCCGTGAGGGCAATGTGGACCCGGTCAGCACGGTGTCGGTCGACGGCTCGGAGCCGACCCCGCTGACCTCACAGAATCTGACGGCGCCGGTTCGCTCGGTCAGCTCGAGCCCGGACCACCAGTACGTCGCCGACTCACGCGCGGTGCTGGAGCTGACCTCCGCTCCGGACCAAGGGCAGCCGTACTGGCGCGAGGTTCCGGGTCTGGGCGCGAACGCCATACCCGTCCTGCCCGGCTGAGCTGCATCCGGTCCCGGGTACGCGGCCGTGGTGCACCGCGTAAACGTCCCTGCCGCAGACGCATACGTTCGCGCCGGGGCATCGCCGTCGACCTGAGCGAGCGAACTTGTCGGGGGACGGGCGCACACTCGGTCGATGCGAACCCTGCTCGATCTGGTGCTGCCCTCCGCCTGCGCGGGCTGCGGACGTTCCGGAGCCGATTGGTGCGCCGCCTGTGCCGTCACCCTGACCGGCCCGCCGGTGCGGGTGTGGCCGCGCACCGATCCGGGCGTTCCGTGCTGGGCGCTCGGGCCGTACGCCGGGCCGGCGCGCCGGGCGGTGCTCGCCGTCAAGGAACGAGGCAGGCGGGATCTGGCGAAGCCGCTCGGGGCGGCGCTCGCGGGCGCGCTCGCCGAGTTGCGTTCGCCGCGCCGTCCTTTGGTGCTGGTTCCCGCGCCGAGCAGGAGCGTGGCGGCGCGACGCCGCGGCGGCGATCCGGTGCTGCGGTCGGCCGCGGTAGCTGCGCAATGGCTACCGGACACCCGCATGGTACCCCTGTTGCGAGTGGGGCCAGAGGTGCGTGATTCGGTCGGCTTGACACCCGCCGAGCGGGCTCGCAACCTGGAGGGGCGGGTGCGCACCGCCCCCGGCCGTTTCGCCGATCGGGGAATACCGGCGAACGCCGAGATAGTGCTGGTCGACGACGTGCTGACCACCGGTGCCACGGCCCGCGAATCGGTGCGTGCACTGCGGCACATCGGATTGCCGACACATGGCGTTCTGGTTACGTGTGTTGCTTGACTCCGGGAAATTTGCGTGAACACTGGCGATCAGCGCGTCGGCGGACTAGCGTCGCGGACACACACCCGAACCGCAAGTTTGGAGGTGGCGCCTCGGACAACTTGTGCCGAGTAATTGTCGATCGGCACGGCTCAATCCCGCCGCACTGGAATCGGTCGGTGCGGCCAGATCCGGGAGGTACGCGTGACGACTTCTTCACGACCTTCAGTGAAAGATCCCGCTCCTTCGGTGCTGGACTCCGGCACCCAGGAAGCAGCACCCGAGCAACCCGCAGCGGAACGACCACGTGCGCCACGCGGCGACATCGTGGTGAAGGGCCGCAATGTCGAGGTGCCCGACCACTTTCGTATTTACGTCGCGGAAAAACTCTCCCGATTAGAACGCTTCGATCCATCGATCTTCCTCTTCGACGTGGAGCTGTTCCACGAGCGCAACCGGCGTCAGCGCAAGAACTGTCAGCGCGTCGAAATCACCGCGCGCGGAAAGGGTCCCGTCGTGCGGGCCGAGGCCTGCGCGGACAGCTTCTACGCCGCCTTCGAGTCGGTGACCGCGAAGCTGGAGAGCCGGCTGCGCCGCACCAAGGATCGGCGCCGGGTGCACTACGGCGACAAGACCCCGCTGTCGGTTGCCCAGGCCACCGCCGATCTGGTGGATGACTCCCTCTTCGAGCGGCTCACCGAGTCCGATGCCGCGCACACCCACCTCGAACAAGGGCGCGAGCAGGATTACGAGGCCGGTCCCGGCCACATCGTGCGCACGAAGGTGCACTCGGCGACGCCGATGTCCGTCGACGACGCCCTGTACCAGATGGAACTCGTCGGTCACGACTTCTTCTTGTTCCACGACAAGGAGAGCGACCGGCCCTCGGTGGTCTACCGCCGCCATGCCTTCGACTACGGCCTGATCCGTCTGGCCTGACGGCACGAACCATCCGCCCCACTTCTCCGGGCATTCGGCTCACCGGCTGGATGCCCGGAGAATCATGTCGAGACGCCTCTGGCCACCCTGCGGCCAGTCGCGTGCCATCGCGAGTAACAGCCGCAGATCCGAGTGGATGTCGCCCACCGGCGGCCCGGCGGGATGGTCCGACCGCCGCGTCCGCACCGCCGCGCCGCTCGATTTCGCGGCGATGGCGCGCTGGATCTGTGCCGCGTAGTCGGCGCCGGCGGCGTCCTCGGGCAGATAGTGCCGCAGGTGCATCAGGGCGTCGCGGATCTCGACCGTCATGCGGATCAGCCGCGCGTCGGATTCGGCCACGGGCAGCTCCGGCTCGAGCACGACCTCCGGTACCGCCGCGGTCAGATCGCGCCACAGCGGACGCAGGCGTCGGCAGTATCGTCCGGCGCGGTCCCAGCCCGTGTGGGCCCGCAGCCAGGCGACCAGCGGCACCGCCAGGAGCGCCGCGCCGAGCCCCGAGACGGCGAAAGTCGGTGCGGCCCAGCGCACCAGAGCCGGGTCGGCCGTCGCGCCGGGCCCTGCGAGCTGTACTGCGGAGACGACCAGCCCCGCGGACCCGACGACGAGGGTGGCCAGCAGGGTGACGTAGACGATCCGCTCCGCGGCGGTCGATTCGTCCGAGCGCAGTTCGCGCACCGCCGCGCGCCAGCACAGCCGGCCGGCGGCCAGCAGCGGAAACCACAGGATCGCCCACACCACCAGCGCCTGCCAGTCCGGTGATTGCCCCACCAGCCGTCCCTCCTGGCGTGCCGCGGTCCCCACGACCAGGATGATCGCCGCTCCGGCCAGTCCGGCGAGGTCGTAGACCCGCTGCCGGGCGAACGCGGACGCGGGTTCGGCGCCGGACCACAGCCGGGCCGCCCCGTACAGGCCGACCACCTCCATCAACAGCGTGCCCATCGAAAGCTGGTGCAGCAGACTGCCGATCTCCGGTGCGATGCCGCGTTCGAGCAGGATCAGGGTGGCGATGCCCCACAGCATGGCCCGGTTGAGGAGGCGATCGACGATGGCGTGGTGCAGCACGAGACGACGCCCGAGCACGACCACCGCGACGAACACGATCAGCGGAATCGCGATCGGCGCCGGGACCGGCGAGGTCACCGCCGCCGGTCGCGGAAGAACGTGCGGTGCAGCAGCGAATCGCGGCTCGGCGGACGCATGGCGTGCAGCATCACCATGTCGGCGAAGGTCTCCGCGTCTCGTTCGCGCCGGGTGCCGTAGTCGGTGCGGCCGAGCACGTGGGCGATCGACTCGGGTGAGATCGAGGGCAGCAGATCGGCGACCGCGGCCACGGTCGGTGCGTTCGCGGGCGTCTCATCGGATTCGGATTGCTCCGGGCCGTGTCCGAGCAGCATGTGCCCGAGCTCGTGCACGATGATGTGCTCGGCATGCCACTCGGTGGTGTCGGCCCCGTAGGCGATGACATCGCTGTCCTGCTTCGCGATCCACAGGCCGCTGCCCGTGCCGCATCCGGTCCCGGCGAGCAGCGCGGTATCGATCGGTAACAGGCTGATGCTGCGGCCCCGGTACGCCGCGACGTCATCGAGGTAGGTCTGCAAATCCCATGGGTGGGGTATCGGGAGGTCCCGGGTCAAGCTCCGGAACCGGGCCTGGATGGCCATGCGATCGGTCTCCTACAAAAGCTCAGTGGCCCATGTAGGGAAGCATGCTACCGACTCGGCGGCATCGACCCCGCCGTGCTCTGGATGATCTTGGCGAGCATGCCCCTATCGATGTTGGAACCGCGCAGCGCGATGCTGGCGACGTTGGCGTCGCGCATGGTGGCGAGCAACTCGAGTTCCCGGTCGATCGCGTCGGCGGCGGGGCCACGGGTGAGCAGATAGTCGGCGGCCACGCCGAAGCTGCGCGCCACCGCGGCGAGGAGCTCGGGATCGACCGCGCCCGGGTTCTCGTTGTCGAACTCGCCGTCGCGCAGGCGCGTCAGAAGGCCGGGCGGCACCGGGCGGCCGAGGAGATCGCCTGCCTGCTCGGCGACGGATTCGACGCTGCGTTCCGGTGCGTCGCGCGGATGCACGACGGCGAACAGCCGATTGATCTTGCGGCTCAGCGCGAGTGCCGCGCGGTCGGGCCCGTTATCGGTCATGGCTGCCTCGTCACTCACCGTTTCGAACCGTTGTCGTCGCCATGTTGGCCGCCAGCCAGCGTGCGCGGAATCGGGCTTCGGTCGCCGCATCGATATCCTCCGATCGACCGGCCAGCCAGCGGCGGTACCGGCGTTCCTGTAGCTCGCCGGGGTCGCTTGCCTCCGCGGGGATCGCGAGCAGGTGCGCGAAGGCCATCTCCACCAGCGGATGCACTTGCCTGCCCGGTCCGCCGTTGCGTTCGAGCATGGCGGTCGCGTACCGCGCGGACAGCTTGGAGACCACCCGGTTGAGTTCCGCGATCGCCGCGACCACCTGCGGGTCGGTGGTGCGGCCGTTCTCGACGGCGTCGGTGAGCCTGCCCGAAGCCGCGAGAAGACCGGTGAGATCGGAGATTTCGAAGCGGATCGCGTCCGGGCCCGCCACCACCGACTCGCCTGCGCCGCGCGGAGCGTTCGCGGGTTCGTCGGCGGCGGGAACGCCGCCCGCGTAGGTGCGGGCGGCGCTGCCCGGCAACCATCGCAGCGGTGCGTCGAGCTTGTTCAGCGTCTGCATGCTGATGGTCGCCTCGCCGTCCTCGATCTTCCGGATGGTCGGCGCCGAAGGTCCCCCGAGGTCGCCGATCTGTAGCTGGGTGAGGCCGAGCTCGTCCCGGCGTTCTCTGATGATTCGCCCGAATCTCTTCTGCCGCGACAGCTCCGAAGGGCTATGCATAGTGCGTTCATGGTAAGCCGCTAGGAGGTCTTAGGCAAATCAATAGAAACTATTTGGAAAATCAGTCGAAAGTTTGTTACGGTTCTTTGCGTCGGAAGGTCCCGGGGAGGGCCTGCGGCGGTTCCGGGACGGGCAGGGGCGTTCGCCGGGACGGGCGTCTCCGGTCTGCCGCTCAACGGCGCGCGGCGGACCGGTTCAGCGGCGGCGGAGGGGAGTGCCGCTACGTCGGGTTCACCGTCGGCGAAGGGGGTCGACGGTGAACTTACTTTAGAGTAAGTTTGGTGGTCCGAGGCTTTCGAAAGGAAATCGCATGGCCACCAAAGCTGCTCGCCGTGCCGTGATCGTGTCCGGTGCGCGCACGCCGTTCCTGCGCGCGTTCACCGGATACACGCGGATGGATTCCATCGCGCTGGCCGACGCCGCGGTACGGGGACTGCTGGAGCGAACCGGGCTGCCCGGCGCGCAAGTGGAGGCGATCGTATGGGGCGGTGTCATCCTGCCCGGCGCGGCGCCGAACATCGCCCGGGAGATCGCGCTGGACTTGCGGTTGGACGCGGGTTGCGAGGGCTACACGGTGACCAGGGCCTGCGCCTCCGGCTTGCAGGCGGTCACCTCGGCGGCGGCCGCGATCGAGCGGGGCGAGTACGACATCATGATCGCGGGCGGCAGCGATTCCACCTCGAACGCCGAGGTCAAGTTGCCGCAGAAGGTGGTGCACGCGGCGGCGCCGCTGGCGCTGGGCAAGCCGAAGCCGAAGGACTATCTCTCCGCGGTCGCGCGCTTGGCCCCGTTCACCGACCTGCTGCCGAGCAGGCCTAGGATCGCCGAGCGCACCACCGGTGAGGTGATGGGCGAATCGGCGGAGAAGATGGCTCGTATCCACGGCGTGAGCCGCGCGGACCAGGACGAGTTCGCCGCCCGCTCGCACCGTCGCGCGGCGGCCGCCATCGAGTCCGGCCGGTTCGACGACGAAGTGCTGCGGGTCCGTACCCCCGAAGACGTGGAGATCCTGCGCGACGGCTTGGTGCGCGGCGATACCAGCATCGCGAAGCTGGCCGCTCTGAAGCCGGTTTTCGCCGCGGACGGCAGCGTGACCGCGGGCAACGCCAGCCCGCTCACCGACGGAGCCGCCGCGGTGCTGTTGATGAGCGAGGAGAAGGCGCACGCCCTCGGCTATCGACCGCTGGCTGCGTTCCGGTCGTGGAGCTACGTGAGCGTCGATCCGGCCGATCAGGTGCTGATCGGTCCGGCCATCTCGATGCCTCGGGCGCTGGAGAAGGCCGGGATGTCGCTGGGCGACGCCGATCTCGTCGATATCCACGAGGCCTTCGCCGCCCAGACCTTGGCGGTGCTGACCGCGCTGGCCAGCGACGAGTGGGCCAAGACCCGGCTGGATCGCGACACCGCCGTCGGTGAGGTCGACATCGACAAGCTGAACGTGCACGGTGGCTCGATCTCGCTCGGCCACCCGTTCGGGGCCACCGGAGCGCGCATGGTGACCACCATGGCCAACGAGCTGGCCCGCACGGGGAAGAACACGGCACTGCTGGGGATTTGCGCCGCGGGCGGCATCGGCGCGTCGGCGGTGCTCGAACGCGTCTGACGCGAGCGGGGTGGCCGCACCCGCCGGCCGAGAGTGCCGCGCCGGGCGGCGGTCGCCTCGGCTACCGCCGCCCTCACTTGCCCGTGGCGCCCCGCCGCTTGCGTCCCTCGTCCGCGAGGATCCGCAGACAGGTCTGGTGCTTGGTCTCGCCGGGGATGCCTTCCCGACGCAGGCGCAACGTCGCCTGTGCCAGATCGATGCCCAGCTCGCTCGACAGCCGAACAGCATCGACATTGGCCATATGCAAAAACCTCCTGGAACCGACAAACTCCCGTGAAGAACACTGCGTCAGAGGCAGTTTCGCCCTTGTCGTACCCAGTGGGCATCCGATTGAACCATGAACGATCCACACATTTGCGTAACGATGCGCGATCGGGACGGGGAGATCAGCCGCGATAGGTTTCGCGGTGCACCGCTTCGGTGAGCGGTCTGCCCGCGCGCCAGCCGAAGCGCTCGAGATCGGGGACGCGCTGGAATTCGTGCACCGGCCCGACGCACAGCCAGGCGACCGTGCGGACGCCCTCCGGAAGGCTGATCAGGTCGGACAGGAAGCCGGGATCGTAGAACGACACCCACCCCACCCCGACGCCTTCGGCGGTGGCCGCCAGCCAGAGATTCTGGATGGCGAGAACCGCGGAGTAGATACCGGTTTCGGGCACCGTGGCCCGCCCGAGCACCTGCGGTCCGCCGCGCTCGTGGTCGTAGCAGACCACCACTCCGGTACCGCTTTCCAGAATGCCCTCGATCTTGATCGGCTCGAAGGTGGCGGCACGCTCGGGCGGCAGCGCGTCGCGGAACTCGATGCGCTTGCGCGCCACATGGACGGCGAACTTGCGCAGCGTCGCCGGATCGCGGACCACCACGAAATCCCAGGGCTGCGAATTCCCCACGCTGGGCGCCCGGTGCGCGGCGTCCAACAGCCGCCACAGCGTCGCCTCGTCCACGACCTCGCCGGTGAACTCGGCGCGCACGTCGCGGCGCCGCCGGATGGCCTCGTAGACGCTCAGAACCTCAGGATGCACCGTCTGAGTCAATCAAATCCGGCGAACTCACCGCACACGGCCCGGCCGAGCGGCCCGGGACTCCCGTCGGCTCGGATTCCGAGACCGAGCCGACGTCACCGCGCGATTGGAATCAGCGCGCCGCAGGCGCGCCGCGCCGGGCGAGCCGCCGCCGACCCTGGGCGAGCGCGGTGCGCAGACCACGGCGCCGACCGGTCACCGGATCGATGGTGGCCGCGGCGCTGCCTCCGAACTTGCGTTCCGAGGCGGTCTCCGGCGCGTCGTCGGTGGTGGCCCGCAGGTACTTGTTCGGCAGCGACAGCTTGAGGATGGTGCGCCACGCCTTGAAGTACTGCACCGGCAGCGAGCCGGTGGTGTAGGGCAGGTCGTACTTGTCGGCCAGCTCGCGCACCCGCACGGCGATGTCGGCGTACCGGTTGCTCGGCAGGTCGGGGAACAGGTGGTGCTCGATCTGGTGGCTCAGGTTGCCGGTCATGAAGTGCATGACCGGGCCGCCGGAGATGTTGGCGCTGCCGAGCATCTGGCGCAGGTACCACTGGCCGTGTGTCTCACCGTCGATGTCGGCCTTGGTGAACTTCTCCGCCCCGTCGGGGAAGTGGCCGCAGAAGATGACCGCGTTGGACCAGACGTTGCGGATCGCGTTGGCGGCCAGGTTGGCCGTCAATGTGGAGAAGAACGCCGGGCCGGTGAGGGCGGGGAAGATGACGTAATCCTTGAGGATCTGTTTGCCCATCTTGGTGAGCGCCTCGCTGCGCTTGCGCTCGAACTCGGCCCGCTCGGGGGAGCCCGGCTTGTACCGGCCCGCCACCAGCTTGCCCAGCTCCATGTGCTGGATGGCGACGCCGTACTCGAAGAACAGCTGCAACACCAGGTTGTAGACCGGGTTGCCCAGGTTGAACGGCTTCCAGCGCTGGTCGCGCGTCACCCGCAGCAGGCCGTAGCCGATGTCGTCGTCCATGCCGAGCACGTTGGTGTACTTGTGGTGCAGGTAGTTGTGGGTGTGCTTCCAGTGCTTGGCGGCACCGGTGTTGTCCCATTCCCACGAGCTGGAGTGGATCTCCGGATCGTTCATCCAGTCCCACTGGCCGTGCATGACGTTGTGCCCGATCTCCATGTTCTCGATGATCTTGGCGGTGCCGAGCAGGGCGACGCCGGCCAGCCAGGCGGCGCGCACCGGGCTGGCGAACAGCACCGCCCGGCCGCTGATCTCGAGGGCTCGCTGCAACCTGATGACATTGCGGATGTACTTCGCGTCGCGCTCGCCGCGCGAGGCCTCGATTTCCCGCCGGATCGCGTCGAATTCCGCGCCGAGTGCTTCCACGTCGGCCTCGGTGAGGTGCGCGTATTCCTTGACATCCGAGATCGCCATACGGGTTACTTTACCGTAAGTTACGAAAGCGTAGGTTGCGAGGTGTGCCGCGTGGATGTGGCAATCACCCTATTGCGGTCCTGGTCGTCGGCTGGTAGGTTAGCGCGCCCTTCGGAGAAAGCGAAACCGCCTGTCCCGCATGGCTTTTTCGCGCAGCGCCGCTTGTTCGTGCCGCGCTCGCTCCTGGATCGCGACCTTGGCTTCCCGCAGTACCTGACCCTCGTGCTCGGCCTTCTCCTTCAGCGCCGCCTTGGCCTCGCGCAACATCTCCTTCTCCTGTCGCGCCTTCTCCTTCAGCACGACCTTCGCCTCGTGCAACGCCGAACGCAGGCCGCGGCGCTTGCCGGTCTCCGGATCGATCCGCAGCCAGTGCGTGGACTCCGTGCCGAGTGACGGCAGCGTGATACCGGCGAACTTGCGTTCCGACGAGGTCTCGGGCGCGTTGTCGGCGGTCGCCTTGAGGAACCGGTCGGGAAGCGCCAGCTTGTGGATCGTGCGGAAGGCGAGCAGATACTGCTTGCCCAGCGACCCGGTGGTGTAGGGCAGGTCGTACTTGTCGCACAGCTCGCGCACCCGCACCGCGATCTCCGGGTACCGGTTGCTCGGCAGATCGGGGAACAGGTGGTGCTCGATCTGGTAGCAGAGGTTGCCGCTCATGAACGCCATGGCGGGCCCGGCCTTGAAGTTCGCGCTGCCGAGCATCTGGCGCAGGTACCACTCGCCGCTGGTCTCGTTCTCCAGCTGCTCGATGGTGAACTTCTCCGCGCCGTCGGGGAAGTGGCCGCAGAAGATCACCGCGTACGCCCACAGGTTGCGCACCAGGTTCGCCGTCGCGTTCGCTTTCAGCGTCTGCTTGAACGCCGGGCCGGTGAGCGCGGGATAGAGCAGGAAGTCCTTGGCCACCTGACGGCAGATCTTGCGTCCGAACACCACGTTCGGCTCCGACATCAGCTCCCGGGGTGGGGTGCCGGCCAGCTCCTTCTCGATGCTCCAGTCGTGCAGCGCGATGCCCCACTCGAAGGTCGCGGCCAGCAGCAGGTTCGCCAGCGGCTGCACCAGGTGGATCGGCCGCCACGGCTCGTCGCGGGTCATCCGCAGGATGCCGAAGCCGAGATCCTCGTCCTTGCCCAGCACATTGGTATAGGTGTGGTGGGAGTAGTTGTGCGCGCGGCGCCACTGCGCGGAGGGCCCGGTCATGTCCCACTCCCACGAGGTGGAGTGGATCTCCGGGTCGTTCATCCAGTCCCATTGCCCGTGGCTGACGTTGTGCCCGAGCTCCATGTTCTCGATGATCTTGGCGACCGACAGCAGCGCGGTGCCGGTCAGCCAGGCCCAGCGGTTGCGGCTGCCGAACAGCACGGCGCGAGCCGCGACTTCGAGACCGCGCTGCGCCGCGATCGCGCGCCGGATGTACTTCGCGTCACGCTCGCCACGGGACAGCTCCACCGAACGCCGGATGGAATCGAGTTCCTGCCCCAGTGTCTCGATATCGGCCGCGGTGAGATGGGCAAATGTCTTGATGTCGGTGATTGCCACCGGGGTCCTTTCCCTACTCGATCCACCTCGAGAGTACCCGCTGGACTACACGTCCAGGGTGCAGTCGCCCGCGGCCGCCGAGATGCAGGTCTGCACCTTGTCGCCTTCGCGGCGCTCCTCACCGTTGCGCAGATCGCGCGCGTGGCCGGAACTCAACGTGACCACGCAGGTCTGGCAGATGCCCATCCGGCAGCCGAACGGCATCTGCACGCCGGCGGACTCACCGGCCTCGAGCAGGCTGGTCGCGCCGTCGGCCTCGACGGTGCGACCGGTTCTACCGAAGGTGACCGTGCCGCCCGCACCGACCGACGAGCGCTCGATCTCGAAGCGCTCCACGTGCAGCCGTTCGGGCAGGCCCGCCGCACGCCAGTGGTTCTCGAGCTCGTCGAGCATCCCGGCGGGACCACACGCCCAGGTCTGGCGTTCGCGCCAATCCGGGAACTCTGTGTCGAGTTCGGCGAGCGCGAACTTGCCTTTGTCGGCGGTGAGATGCAGACGGGTGTCGAAGCTCGGGTTGCGCTCGTGCAGCGCGCGCAGCTCCGCACCGAACATCACGTCGTCGGCGGTCCGGGCCGAGTGCAGATGCGCCACGTCGGTGAACAGCTCACGCCGGTCCATCGCGCGCAGCATGGACATCACCGGGGTGATGCCGCTGCCCGCGGTGAGGAACAACACCTTCTCCGGCGGCGGGTACGGCAACACGAATCCGCCCTGCGGGGCGGCGAGCCGGACGACGGTGCCGACCGGCACGCCACTGACCAGATGGCTGGACAGGAAGCCCTCCGGCATCGCCTTCACGGCGATGGAGATCAACCGCTTACCGGCGTGACCCGGCGCGGACCAATCCGGCGGACAGGTCAGCGAATACGAACGCCAATGCCAGCGTCCGTCGACCAACAGGCCGATGCCGATGTATTGGCCGGGCTGATATTTGAAGTCGAAGCCCCATCCGGGCTGAATCACCAGCGTCGCGGCGTCGGCGGTTTCCTTGCGCACCTCCACGATGCGCCCGCGCAGCTCGCGCGCCGACCACAGCGGGTTGGCCAGGTGCAGGTAGTCGTCGGGTAGCAACGGCGTGGTCACCCGCGCCACGGCGCCGCGCAGCACGTTCAGTTTGCCGCCACGCTCGGCGACGCTTGCGGCGGGCGCCTCCAGCCACGCGCGGACGCTTCGCACGGAGAAGCTCCCAATTTTCGAACCCATCGCTGCCGTTGATCTCCCTGTCGTCCGGATGCGCAGGCCGCCGTCTCGCCGATCGGATGCCTCGCCAGCAAGGTTACGGCATCGTAGGTTATCGCGGTGGGTGAGCCCGAGTACGCGGCCGCGAGTCAGAGCAGTTCGAGCAGGAACGGCAGCTCCTGAGCGGCGTACCAGGCCAATTGATGGTCCTCGGCGTCCCCGAGGACGAACTCCGCGTCGGTGTCGCCGAGATCGGCCGCGTCCACCACGTCGACGGCCTTGGCCACCTGCGGTTCGGCGTCGGCCAGATCGACGTGCACCGAGGCGATCTGCTGGTAGCCGATCGGACCGGCCAGCCGGACCACCGCGTCGTCGAGGTCGGGCCGCAGTTTCGCGCCGGTCACGTCGGCGGCGATCACCGCGCGCCGGTAGACGGGACTGCCGCCCGCGACCGGCGCTGCCTCGTCGTCGGACTCCTCCGACGACCCGATCGCCTCGCGTTCGGCGGCGAGCAGCCGCAGCGAGGCGCGGGCGGCCTCGTTCATGGCGACTTCGCCGAGCTCCTCGTCGTCGCCGGAGGCGTAGGCCTCGCGCAGCGCGGGCGTCACCGCGAACGCGGTCCCGCCGACGGCGGACAGTTCCCGGTTGTCGACCAGCTCGCGCAGCATCGGCACCGTAGCCGGGATGTAGACCCGCAGCTTGTTCTGATCAGACGCAGGCACCGAGCATCTCCTCCATGGAATCGCGCACCGCCGTGGCGAGCACGCCGATGTCGGCCATCGCGTCGCGGTCGGCGTTGAGACCGTAGAACACCCGTCCGTCGTAGGACGTGATCCCGATGCTCGATGCCTGATTGCGCAGCAGTGGCGACACCGGGTACATCTCCAGCATCCGCGCGCCGCCGATGTACATCGGCGCCTGCGGACCCGGCGCGTTGGTGATCACCAGATTGAACGTGTGTTCTGCGAACGTACTCGCCGCGCGCACGCTCATCGCATGCAGGCTGGCCGGAGCGAAACCGGCCAAGTGCACGAGGGTGCGCGCGCGGACGCCGCGCCGCTGGCGTCCGTTCAGTTCGGTCGCGTGCGCGATGTGCGACAGCCGCATCACCGGATTCGGTTCGCCGACCGGCAGGTCGATCAGGAACGACGACACCTCGCTCGCCGTCTGCGCCTGGTCGCCGTCGGCTCCCTCGACGTACACCGACATCGGCACCACCGCCCGCAGCGCGGTCGACTCGGTGAGCGCTTCCCCGCGCGAGAGCAGCCAGTTGCGCAGCGCTCCGGTGACCACGGCGAGGATCGCGTCGTTGATCGAGCAACCGAAATGCCCGCGGATGGTGCGGTAGTCCGCCAGGTCGGTGCGCACCACGTCGAAGCGCCGGTTGCGCGAGGTACGGGCGTTCAGCGGGCTGGCGGGCGCGCCGGTCGCCGCGGTGCGCACCGCGGCGACCACCGACTCGACCGCCTTGCCCGCCGTCCCGAGCACCGCGAACGCACCCGCGCTCGCGTCGCGGGCCACTTCCAGCGCCTTACGCGGCTGCGCTGCGAGATCGGCCAGCGCGCCCACCAGCAGCTCGGCATCGCCGGGTTCGCGCGGCGCGATCCAATCGTCACCGGCCAGTTCGCGTGGCGCGGGCCCGGCGTCGAGGATCACGTGACCGATCTCCAGCGCGGTGTCCCCGTCCACCAGGGCGGAATGCGTCTTGGTGAAGATCGCGCAGCGGCCGTCGGACAGCCGTTCGATCAGGTACATCTCCCAGAGCGGCCGGGCCGGATCCAAGGGGTGAGAGGTGAGCCGGGCGACCAGGTCGTGCAGTTGCTCGTCGGTGCCGGGACCGGGGAGGGCCGAGCGCCGGATGTGGTAGGTGATGTCGAACCGGCTGTCCTCGACCCAGACCGGCCGCCCGAGCGACAGCGGGATCTCGCGCACCTTGCGCCGGTACCTCGGCACCAGCGGAAGCCTGCTCTCGACCAGGTCGACCAGCCGGTCGTAGTCCAGAACCGCCCGGTCCGCGCCGTCGCCGGGTTCGGTGTTCCGCAGGATCGCGAGAGAGCCGATATGGATCGGATTGCTACTCGACTCGAGCCGGTAGAAGGCCGTGTCCTGCGGCGTCAGTCTCGTGATCACGCTGCCCGGTACTCCTTTTCCCGATGCCGTCCCCCGCTTCATTGTGCTGCCGCGGCGGCCGTTACCCCTGCCGTTGCGGCATTTCCGATGAATCTCGTACAACCCTATTCCCGCACCCTTGGATTCGGTGGCACGCCGCCCACTCGCCCTGGGTGCCTCGATCCGATCCCAGTCCGCACCGGGTCGTACGGTAGAAACCGCCTGCCGGTTGTCGCACATGTGACGAACGAAGTCGCGAACGGCGCCGTCCGCCTGCTCCGCCGTGTCGCGCACACCGAGATCGCACGAGAACCACATCACCCGCCCACATCGGCCCAACCACCGGTTTCGAGCGAAGCGAGACCGAGCATGTTCCGTTCGCGACCCGGCTCGCGTCCGAGCGTCCGGTGCGTCCGCGACGAAGTCGCCCGCGGCGATTCGCTCGCACGCGAGCCATGAAGGGGCCGCGAACACGCAGCGCCGCAGGCGCTGCACATCGGATAGAGCATTACCATGAAGCATGCAGCGGATTCCGCGCAACCGCGTGGGCCCGCACCGGCCCGGGGGCCGACGACACGATTTGACACACCGACCAGAGGACTGACGAGACCCGTGCCTGCGCTGACACTGACGAGGTTGCTACGGATTGGTGAGGGTCGCATGGTCAAGCGGCTCGCGCATTTCGCCGACCAGGTCCTCGCCCTCGAACCGGATTACGAAGACCTCAGCGACGCGGAGTTGCGGGCCAAAACGGACGAGTTCCGCGAGCGCTACGCCGAGATGGCCGAGGAAGGCGAGACCGATCCGCTCGGCCAGTTGATGGCCGAGGCGTTCGCGGTCGCGCGTGAGGCGTCCTGGCGGGTGCTCAACCAGAAGCACTACAAGGTGCAGATCATGGGCGGCGCCGCGCTGCACACGGGCAATATCGCCGAGATGAAGACCGGTGAGGGCAAGACCCTCACCTCGGTGCTGCCCGCCTATCTCAACGCGATCAGCGGTGATGGTGTGCACGTTGTCACCACCAACGACTACCTGGCCAAGCGCGACTCCGAGTGGATGGGCCGTGTGCACCGCTTCCTCGGCCTCGAGGTGGGCGTGATCCTGTCGGGCATGAGCCCGGCGCAGCGGCGGGTGGCCTACGGCGCCGACATCACCTACGGCACGAACAACGAGTTCGGCTTCGACTACCTGCGCGACAACATGACGCACTCGCTGGACGATCTGGTGCAGCGCGGGCACAACTTCGCCATCGTCGACGAGGTCGACTCCATCCTCATCGACGAGGCGCGAACTCCGCTGATCATCTCCGGCCCGGCCGACGCCTCCTCGAAGTGGTACGCCGAGTTCGCGCGCATCGCGCCGCTGCTGAAGAAGGATCTGCACTACGAGGTCGACATCAAGAAGCGCACGATCGGCGTGCACGAGGCGGGCGTCGAGTTCGTCGAGGACCAGCTCGGCATCGACAACCTCTACGAGGCCGCCAACTCGCCGCTGGTGAGCTACCTGAACAACGCCATCAAGGCCAAGGAGCTCTACACCCGCGACAAGGACTACATCGTCCGCGACGGCGAGGTGATCATCGTCGACGAGTTCACCGGCCGCATCCTGGTCGGGCGCCGCTACAACGAGGGCATGCACCAGGCGATCGAGGCCAAAGAAGGTGTGGAGATCCAGCCGGAGAACCAGACCCTGGCCACGATCACGCTGCAGAACTACTTCCGCCTCTACGACAAGCTCTCCGGCATGACCGGTACGGCCGAGACCGAGGCCGCCGAGCTGCACCAGATCTACAACCTCGGCGTGGTCCCCATCCCGACCAACAAGCCGATGGTCCGCGCCGACCAGTCCGACCTGATCTACAAGACGGAGGAGGCCAAGTTCTCCGCCGTGGTCGACGACGTCACCGAGCGGCACGAGAACGGCCAGCCGGTGCTGATCGGCACCACCAGTGTCGAGCGCTCGGAGTACCTGTCCAAGCAGTTCACCAAGCGCGGCATCCCGCACAACGTGCTGAACGCGAAGTTCCACGAGAAGGAAGCCGAGATCATCGCCGAGGCAGGCAGGCCAGGCGCGGTGACCGTCGCGACGAACATGGCAGGCCGTGGTACCGACATCGTGCTCGGCGGCAACCCGGACATCATCGCCGACATCCTGCTGCGCAAGCAGGGCTTCGACCCGGTCGAGACGCCGGAGGAGTACGAGCGCGCCTGGTTGCCCACCCTCGATCAGGTGAAGGCCCAGACCGCCGAGGACGCCGACGCGGTGCGCGACGCGGGCGGCCTCTACGTGCTCGGCACCGAGCGGCACGAGTCGCGCCGCATCGATAACCAGCTGCGCGGCCGCTCCGGTCGTCAGGGCGACCCGGGCGAGTCCCGCTTCTACCTGTCGCTGGGTGACGAGCTGATGCGCCGGTTCAACGGCGCCGCGCTGGAAGCGATCATGACGCGGCTGAACCTGCCCGACGACGTGCCGATCGAGGCGAAGATGGTGTCCAAGGCCATCAAGAGCGCGCAGACGCAGGTCGAGCAGCAGAACTTCGAGATCCGCAAGAACGTCCTCAAGTACGACGAGGTGATGAACCAGCAGCGCACCATCATCTACGGCGAGCGCAACCGGATCCTGCGCGGCGAGGACATGGAGGGCCAGGTCCAGAGCATGATCACCGACGTGATCACCGCCTATGTGGACGGCGCCACCGCCGATGGCTACGTCGAGGACTGGGATCTGGACAAGCTGTGGACGGCGCTGAAGACGCTGTACCCGGTGAGCCTGGACTACCGGGACCTGACCGGTGAGACCGAGGTCGGCGAGGCGGGCGAGCTGACCCGCGAGGAACTGCTCGAAGCGCTGCTGGACGACGCGCACGACGCGTACGAGCGCCGCGAGGCCGAGATCGACGGCCTGGCCGGCGAGGGCAGCATGCGCAACCTGGAACGGCAGGTGCTGCTGTCGGTGCTCGACCGCAAGTGGCGCGAGCACCTCTACGAGATGGATTACCTCAAGGAGGGCATCGGGCTGCGCGCGATGGCGCAGCGCGACCCGCTGGTGGAGTACCAGCGCGAGGGCTTCGACATGTTCACCGCGATGCTCGACGGTCTCAAGGAGGAGTCGGTCGGCTTCCTGTTCAACCTGCAGGTCGAGGTGCAGCAGCCGCAGCCGGAAGGCGTCGCCGTCGGACCGGGTCTGCGTTCGCCGGTCGGAGCCCCGCCCGCCCCGCAGGCCTTGCCCACCGAGGAGGCTCGGGTCGCCAACGGGCACGCCGCGCCCGCGGCCCTGCGCGCCAGGGGTATCGATGAGACCGCCCAGCGCGGTTTCAGCTACTCCGGCCCCGACGAGGGCGGCCGGGCCGCGGTGCACAGCGACGCCGAGGAATACGGCGCGGACGGTTCCCCGCAGCCCACCCGCCGCGAGCGCCGCGAGGCGGCTCGCGCGGACGCGAAGGGCCGTCGCGGCCCGAAGTCCCGCCGCCGCCACTGAACCGCTGAAAACGAAGGCGCCCGAGGTCTCCTCGGGCGCCTTCGTCGTGTCGTGGAATTCGCACGGCCGTTTCGGCAGCACCGACCGGGCGCGTCTGCACGGATGCCGGCCGGTGCGGCACGACACGCGAGCGGTAAGCCGAGCGCGCCGGAACAGCCGGGCGGACCGGCGTATCTTCCTGGCGTGGAACGCGCAGCTGTCGAAGCATGGATCGCCGGATACGAGCGAGCCTGGCGGTCGGCGGGCACGGAACAACTCGCCGACCTGTTCGCCGAGGATGCCGGATACCTCGTCTCGCCGTGGGCGCGGCCGCTGACCGGTCGCGATGCGCTCGCCGACTTCTGGGAAGGCGGCCGGGACGGACCCGACGAGCAGTTCGCCCTGCGATCGAGCATCGTCGCGGTGGACGGGGAGACCGCGGTGGTCCGGGTGGAGGTGGAATACGCGCGGGACACCCCGGCTCGGTGGCGAGATCTGTGGATCCTGCGCTTCGACCGCAGTGGCCGCTGTGTGTGGTTCGAAGAGTGGCCGTTCGCGCCCGAACAGCCGGATGGGCACTGACCCCGCTTACCAGGGATCGTTGGAGGTCAGAGCGACGAGCAGGAGGCGGATGGCGGCCACCCGGCGTTCCTTGCCGGGAAGCTCGTCCAGCGCGCATTCGGGATCGGCGGGCGGGCCCAGATGGGTGCAGCCGCGCGGGCAGTCCTCGATGGCTCCGGCGAGATCGGTGAAGGCGGCGATCACGTCGTCCGGGGTGATGTGGGCCAGGCCGAACGATCGGACCCCGGGTGTGTCGATGACCCAGCCGCCATCCGGCAACGGGAGCGCGACCGACTGGGTGGAGGTGTGCTTGCCCTTGCCCACCCCCGACACCACGCCCACGGCCCGCTCCGCATCCGGCACAAGACGATTGACCAGCGTCGACTTGCCGACGCCGGAATGGCCGATCAGCGCGGTGAGGTGGTCGGTGAGCAGTTCCAGGACCGGCTCGAGCGGATCGTCGATGCCGCCGTAGACGATGGTGAGATCGAGATCGTCGAAGGCGGCGGCGAATTCGGAATCGGCGGCCAGATCGTGCTTGGTCAGGCACAGAACCGGTTGCAGCCCACCGGCGTACGCGGCGACCATCGCCCGTTCCACGAAGCCGGTGCGCGGAGGCGGGTCGGCGAGCGCGACCACGATGAACAGCCGCTCCGCGTTGCCGACCACGAGTCGCTCGTACGGATCGGTGTCGTCGGCGGTGCGGCGCAACACCGTTCGCCGGTCGGCGACCCGGACGATG
Source organism: Nocardia sp. NPDC047648 (assembly GCF_040642815.1). Classification (NCBI taxonomy): domain Bacteria; kingdom Bacillati; phylum Actinomycetota; class Actinomycetes; order Mycobacteriales; family Nocardiaceae; genus Nocardia; species Nocardia sp. NPDC047648. Next base: position 161,597 of record NZ_JBEYSX010000019.1, read on the forward strand.
CGGGCGAGGCTGTCCGGTCGCCCGGACAGATCGCCGACCACATCCACCTGGTCGCCGACCACGATCGGGGTGCGACCCAGTTCCCTGGCCCGCATCGCGACGATGCGGCGCTCCGGATCACCACCGAGGACACACCCCCAGCGCCCCCGGTCGACCGAGACCACCATGGCCGGCTCGGCGTCGTTGTGCTGCGGCCGGGTCTTGGTGCGGGGACGGGAACTCCGCCCCGGACGCACCCGGACATCGGATTCGTCGTAGCTGGCCGCGGAGCGCCGTCCCCCGCTCAGTGCGCCGCTCCTTCTTCGGATAGCGCGGGCTCGAGCATGTGTTCCCAGAGGGCGACGAAGTTCGGCAGCGTCTTGGCCGTGGTGCCGATGTCCTCGATCTCGATGCCGGGCACCCGGAGGCCGAGAATGGCTCCCGCCGTGGCCATCCGGTGATCGGCGTAGGAATGCCACTTGCCGCCGTGCAGGTCGGCGGGCACGATCTCCAGCCCGTCCTCGGTCTCGGTCACCTTGCCGCCGAGGCGGTTGATCTCGGTGGAAAGCGCTGCCAGGCGGTCGGTTTCGTGCCCGCGCAGATGCGAGATCCCGCGCAGCACGGACGGTGAATCGGCCAGCGCCGCCAGCGCGGCGACGGTGGGCGTCAGCTCGCCCACATCGTGCAGGTCGATGTCGATGCCCGCAAGCCGGTCCGGGCCGTGCACGGTGAGCACGCCGTCGAAGATCCGCGCTTCGGCGCCCATCCGCACCAGGATCTCGCGGATCACGTCACCCGGCTGGGTGGTCAGCCGCGGCCAGTGCGGGATGCTGACTGTGCCGCCCGTGACCGCGGCCGCGGCCAGGAACGGGGTGGCGTTGGACAGGTCCGGCTCGACCTCCCAGTCCACCGCGCGGATCGGTCCCGGTTCCACCGTCCAGGTCTGCGCCTTGAAGCTGTCCGCGGGCGCCTGCACCCGCACGTCGGCGCGGCGCAGCATCTCCACCGTCATCTCGATGTGCGGCATCGACGGCAGTGGCTTGCCGTCGTGGTGCACCACCAGGCCTTCGTCGAAGCGCGCGGCCGACAGCAGCAGGCCGGAGACGAACTGCGACGACCCGGACGCGTCGATCGTCACGGTGCCGCCGCGCAACGCGCCCTTGCCGTGCACCGTGAAGGGCAGCGTGTCGCCGTCGACGTCGGCGCCGAGCGCGCGCAGCGCGTCCAGGATGGTGCGCAACGGACGGATCCTGGCCTGTTCGTCACCGTCGAACGCGACATCGCCCGACGCCAGCGCCGCGACCGGCGGCAGGAAGCGCATCACCGTGCCCGCGAGTCCGCAGTCGACCGTGCCGCCCCCCAGCGGCGCCGGCGTCACGGTCACCGTGTCGCCGGCACCCTCGATGCTCGCGCCGAGCGCGCGTAGCGCGGTGATCATCAGGTCGGTGTCACGGCTGCGCAGCGCGCCGGTGATCGTGGACGGGCCGTCGGCCAGGGCGGCCAGAATAAGCGCCCGGTTGGTGATCGATTTCGAACCGGGCAGGGTCACGGTCGCGTGTACGGGGACCTCGACATGGGGCGCTGGCCAGAAGTTCACTCGTCCATCATCACACGGTGTTGTTTTCCAGCGCCTGCGGCGCTGGGTGTTCGCGGCCCCTTTGTGGCTCGCGTTTGCGCGACCGCCGCTTGCTCCTTCGTCGCCTACGCGACGGCCGCGCAAACGCGAGCCGGGCCGCGAACGGCGCATGCTCGGTCTCGCTTCGCTCGAAACCCGGAGT
>NZ_JBEYSX010000020.1:0-151254 GCF_040642815.1 Nocardia sp. NPDC047648
GCGACCGCCGCTGGCGACTTCGTCGCGGACGCGGCGGCCGCGCAAACGCGAGCCGGGCCGCGAACGGCGCATGCTCGGTCTCGCTTCGCTCGAAACCGGGAGTTGGGGTGCGCTGGGCGCGTCGGGGCGCGAGGTTTGGGCATCGTGCAGGCGGTTCGTTGTGGTCGGCGGTCGTCCTGTGACCGGTGATCAGTGGTGGACGCGGCGGACGTGAGCCGGTTCGCGGACGGCGGATGCTCGGTCTGGCTTCGCTCGGAACCGGGAGTTGGGGTGTGCTGGGCGCGTGGGGGCGTGAGTTTTGGACGTCGTGCACGCGGTTCGTTGTGGTGGGCGGCCGTCGGCCGGTGATCAGTCGTGGACGTGGCGGACGTGAGCCGGTTCGCGGACGGCGGATGCTCGGTCTGGCTTCGCTGGAAACCGGGAGTTGGGGTGTGCTGGGCGCGTGGGGGCGTGAGTTTTGGACGTCGTGCACGCGGTTCGTTGTGGTCGGCGGTCGTCCTGTGGACCGGTGACCAGGCGGGGACGTGGCGGCCGCGTGAATGTGAGCCGGGACGCGACCGGCGCGGTTCGGTGGGTGCTGCGTCGCGCCGAGGCGCGCTCGGGGTCAGACTTTCTCGGTGAGCGTGCCCGCGGTCATGTGCCAGCGGCGGGTCGCGCGGATGGTGTCCAGCATGCGGCGGTCGTGGGTGACGAGTATCAGTGTGCCGGTGAAGGATTCGACGGCCTGCTCCAGCTGTTCGATGGCGGGGAGGTCCAGGTGGTTGGTCGGCTCGTCCAGCACGAGCAGGTTCACCCCGCGGGCTTGGAGCAGGGCGAGGGCGGCGCGGGTGCGTTCGCCGGGAGAGAGGGTGTCGCACGGGCGCAGCACGTGCGGGCCGCGCAGGCCGAATTTCGCCAGCAGCGTGCGTGCCTCCGCCTCAGGCAGATCCGGCAGCTCGGTGCCGAATGTGTCGGCCAGCGCGGTGGTTCCGCGAAACAGCCCGCGCGCTTGGTCCACCTCGCCGATCTCCACGCCGGAGCCCAGGCTCGCGGTACCGCTGTCCGGCCGGAGCTTTCCCAGCAACAGCGCCAGCAAGGTGGACTTCCCGGAGCCGTTCGCCCCGGTGAGAACGATGCGATCCGCCCAGTCGACCTGGGTGGTGATCGGGCCCAGGGTGAAGTCGCCGCGGGTGACCTTCGCCCCGGACAGCGTCGCGACCACCGAGCCGCTGCGCGGGGCGGCGGCGATGCTCATGCGCAGGTCCCACTCCTTGCGTGGTTCCTCCACCACCTCGAGTCGTTCGATGCGGCGCTGGGTCTGCCTGGCTTTGGCGGCCTGTTTCTCGGTGGATTCGGCACGCATCTTGCGGCCCGCCTTGTCCGAGTCCATCTTCCTGGGGTCGCGCGCCTTGCGGCGTGCGTTGCGGACGCCGTGCTCGAGCCAGTTGCGCTGCATCTGCGCGCGGGACTCCAAGCCCGCTTTGGTATCGGCGTACTCCTCGTAGGCCTCGCGCGCGTGCTGCCGGGCGATCTCGCGCTCCATCAGATACGACTCGTAACCGCCGTCGTACAACCCGACCTGCTGCTGGGCGAGATCCAGCTCGACGACGCGATTCACGGTGCGCGCCAGGAACTCGCGGTCGTGACTGATCACCATCAGCGGGACGCGCACGCCCCCGACGAACTGCTCCAGCCGGGCCAGGCCGTCCAGGTCCAAGTCGTTGGTCGGCTCGTCCAGCAGCAGGATGTCGAAGCGCGACAGCAGCACCGAGGCCAGGCCGGCGCGGGCCGCCTGGCCACCGGACAGCCCGGTCATCGGCGTGTCGAGGCCGCCGGGCAGGCTTTCGGTGAGGCCGAGATCGGCGGCGACCTCGTGGGCGCGCTGGTCCAGGTCGGCTCCGCCGAGGGCAAGCCAGCGTTCCAGCGCGGGGGAGTACTCGTCCGGCCCGCCGTCGGCGAGGCGCTCGGCCGCGGCGTCCATCACCCGCTGTGCCTCGCCGACTCCGGTTCGGCGGGCGAGGAATTCCAGAACGGTCTCGCCGGGGATCCGCTGCGCCTCCTGGGCCAGGTAACCGACCGTCGCGTCCGGGGGACTGAGCGTGATGCTGCCGGTCGGCGCGCGCCGGTCGGCGAGCATGCGCAGCAGCGTCGACTTGCCCGCGCCGTTCACGCCGACCAGCCCGATCACGTCGCCCGGCGCGAGGGTCAGATCGAGGTCGGCGAACAGCGTGCGCTCGCCGTGACCGGCCGACAGGCCGCGGGCATGCAGAGTGGTGCTCACCAGCACGAGTCTGCCGTGCTCGGGGTCGCACCCTGAGGTCGGCCCCGGGAGAAATCAGGGTGGGAATCGGCCGCGGGGCCGATGGCGGGGCCCGCGGTGGCGGGCACAGTGGAGGTCGTAGCGATCACCGCACGAGAGGGAAGACCAATGACCGCCCCCACCCGCCGTTTCACCCGCTCCGCCCACGACAAGTGGATCGCAGGCGTCTGCGGTGGCATCGCCGAGTACCTCGGCTGGAACGCCAACGTCGTCCGGCTGCTGTTCGTGGTGTCGTGCCTGCTGCCCGGCCCGCAGTTCATCCTCTACCTGGTGCTGTGGCTGCTGATGCCGAAGAAGTGACCCAGGGGGCTGCGTCGAGCGCGCGAGGCTGTCAGGATGGAACGATGCCGCTTGTGCGGCACGCGCCACCGAACGAGTCCTGCTGAGGAGGAATCATGATCACCTCGAGCGAATTCCCCGGTCTGGATATACCCGGCATCGACGCGTCCTCGTCGCTCGGCGGACTGGGCGCCATCGAATTACAGCATCCGACCCAGGACATCGATGGCGACGGCAGTCTCGACACCATCACCACGACCGGTGACGAGGCGATGCAGGTCTGGACCGACTACGACCACGACGGCTTCGCCGACCACGTCACCGTGGTGGAGAAGGACGGCGACTACGCCGCATGGGAATTCCACCGCCACCCGGACGGCACCTCCGAGTGGGTTCGTACCGACCGGGGCAGAATCGGCAGCTGACCATCGCCGCGAAAGCGGAATTCGGGGGAACCGAGTGTCTGCGTGTTGCGTCGAAGGAAGTACGGCGGGACTCGGTGCGAACGAGATTCGCACCGGCGCAATGACACTACGAGGACGGAGGGGATTCGTGGGCGGGTCGGAAATGGTCGGCGTCCGCACGGGGGAACTCGGTGCGCTGGGCAGTGACTATCGGAGATCGGCGGACGCGGTCCGCGATCAGGCGAAGCGAGTCGCCGATCACCGGTTCGGCGCCGGTGACGAGGCGGGCCGGAACTATGCGCCGCAGGGCATCGCGGTGCAGCAAGGACTGGAGCGGATCAGCGCGTGGCTGCGGAACTGGAGCGACGCCACCACCGCCACCGCTGACGCGCTCGGGGCCGCCGTGGTGGCCTACGCCGAGACCGATCGGCAGCGTGCCTCCGAGACGAACAACACATGAGACCGCCGAATGATGCGTGCTCGCACCGGCGACACCACACATTCGAGGAGTCGGGATCATGACGGTCTCCTGGCAGGGCAAGGCGATCGACGCCCTCTTGGACGAGGGAAGCGCGGGGCTGCGGTACTGGATCGAGTTCATGCCGCTGTACGAGGCGGCGTTCGGCGGCAACGGGGGGCGCGGCGACCTGGGCAAGCTGCTGGCGATGTACGACGAGCAGCGCGGCACGCGGTTGGAGAAGCTGGAGCAGGCGGGCGAGGCGCTGAAAGTCGCTCTGGCGGAGGTCGATCGGCAATGGGACGTGCAGCAGGGACACACCCGTCGACTGCCCGAATTGTGGGAGGGAACCGCTGCCGCCGCCGCGCTCGACATGCTCGGCAAACAGTCGGTCCTGGCCGACGAGGACCGGCAGCATGCCCGGGCGGCCATGACGGTGATCGCCGATATGGCGAGTTCGCTGCGCTCGGCGGTGGCCGCGAAGGCGTTCGCCACCCGGGAGCTGCTGGAGGGCCCGGTGGGCGGCGGCAAAGTGGTGAAGATCGACGGTAAGACTCCGGACGACGTGAAAGTCATCGTCGCGGTGCACAATGCGCGGGAATGGATCGACGCCGAGCAGGTGCGCGACCTCGGCCGCATCTTCCCGGCACTCGCCGTGCCGGAGGACAAGATCAACGAAAGCGTGCTCGGTTTCATCAACTCCGACAGCAGGAATCTGCTCACGGGCGCGTACGGCGATCGGGTGCGCAGCGTCACCGACGAGTGGCTGACCAAGACCTTCAAACCGGACTTCGATCGGAAATTGGCGTCCTACGTCGACGTCTGCGCCGAGGTCGATCACCTGTTCAAGGACCAGTACAAGAACCTGACCGACGCGTTGGCGCAGGTCACCGAACGGGCCTACCCGCGGCCGGAAGGTGCGACGAATCCGCAGCCGGAAACACCGGTCAACCAGGACAAGCCCCAGGAAACGAATGCTCCCGGCACACCCGCTGCCACGGTCCCGGCGAGCACCACACCGAGTGATGTCCCCGCGTTGGCCACACCGGCCACGCCGAGCACCTCCGGTACACCGAGCACCCCCGGTACACCGAGCACCCCCGCTACGCCGAGCGCCCCGGTTACGCCCAGCACATCGGTTTCGCCCGCGCCCGGATTGCCGTCGCTGGACGGACTTGCCGCACTCAGCCAGGTGGCCCAGGAATTGTCCCCATTGGCAACCGGTCTCGGCCAGGCCGTGAACCAGGGACTGTCAGCCCTGAGTGGCCTCATCGAAAGCGGAGTGGACGACACGATCGAAAAACTCATGCAGAGCGTCGATCCGCAGACCACCGAAGCCGACGGCGAGAAAGACGAAGAGGGAAACGAGAATTCCGGGCCCGAGGCGGAGTTCGATATCGGTGGAAAGCATGTGAAGTTCGAGATGGGCCCGGACGGCCAGTTGCGGCTTCTCCTCTCCGATGCCACCGGCAAGGAACGGGAGTTCACCGTCGAGCTGAACGAGCAAGGCATACCGGTCATCTCCACAACCGAGCCGGAGGCGGAGAACGCGGAGCCCTCGGCACCGGATGCTCCGACGCCCGAGGCCGAGCAGGACGCGGATGCCGCGACGCCGGAGAACCAGAAGCAAGAGGAGGCTCCCGCGCCGGAGGCCCAGGAGAAAGAGAATGCGCCCGACTCGGCACCGGCGCCGGAAACCGACGACGGTCGGCTAGGTGTGCCGAGCGGAACCGCACCGGGCACCCGGCGCGAGGAGGACGGCGAACACTATCCGAAGCCGATGCCGGAACCGGACGCGCCGGTGGACACCGGCGCGGAACTCGCCGAAGCCGGGCCGCTGGACGCGGATTTCGCCGAGGCGGGCCCGTTGTGAGCCCGGCCGGGGCGAATCCGCACACCCGATGAGCGAGGAGGCGCAGCATGGTGAACTACGCCGAGGAAGCGAGGCAACTCGCCGCCGAGAACCAGCGCCGCATGTCGCTGCTGCTCGACGAGATCCAGGCGATCAACGAACAGACACAGGCGACCGGCCGAGAGCTCGCCGATCGCCTGACCGCCGACATGGACGAGTTCTGGACGACGCACGCCGACGAGCTGAGCGAGGCCGCCGCCGAGGCGGAGGCGCAGCAACGGCGGCAAGACGAGGCACGGGAGCAGCGTGCGGCCATCGCACGATCGATGGCCGCGCGCCGAGCCGGTCAGATGGTGACTCCGGTCGACGAGGAGGACGAGGAGGACGAGGAAGCCGCGTTCTACAGACGCAAGAGCTGGCTGATCTGACCGGGTACTCCGGCGACCGTGGGCCCTGCTACCGGCGCAGCAGGGCGGCGAGCTGGCCGACCTTGAGCTTCGGCGCCGCCTCTTCCTCTTGCGGCGCATCGGGGTCGACGACTGTGGTGTGCGGGATGACCTCTTCGAGGTCCGCGAAGGCGCGATAGGTCTTGTCGCCTGCGAGCGTGGCCAGCAGGTAACCGGCCAGCAGGGCGCGGGTGGTGCGGGCGGTCTTCGCTTCGTGCTTGCCCGCGCCCACGGCGGCGAGCATGCGCCTGCCCTCGATGATGCCGTTGTGCGAGGCCTTGTCGATGGCGCGCAGGATCGTGGGGCCGCCCCACGCGGTGGCCAGCGGGATGGCGTTGGAACTCACCGAGGTGATGTCGGTCGCGCCGGCCAGGATCAACGCCGGAATGTCCAGTTCGAGCGCGACGGCTTCGGCAGCGGGCGCCGTCGGCGCGGGGAACAGCGCCACGACGGTGGCGACGTCGCGCCGCCCCGCGGCGATGACGGCCGCGCCCGCGCCCATGCCGTGCCCGGCCAGGGCGAGGCGCTCCGGATGCACGCTGATCTCGCCGTCACCGAGTCGCACGCCGGTGCAGATGTCGAGCGTGGTGAGCAAATCGGCGGCCAGCCCCAGATGTGACGGAATCGGCCCGCGCTCGGTGTCGGGAGCGGCCGCCACGATGCCCCAGGAAGCGAGGTGTTCGAGCAGGGTGCGGTAGTGGGCGACCCCGGTCAGCCAGCCGTGCCCGAACGCGACGGCAGGTAGATTCCGCCCTGCCTCGGGGGTGAACACCACCCCCGGCTGGCCGGCGACGGCCAGGTTGCCACGCAACACGCGGTGCGGGCCGCGGCTGGTCAGGGTGCTCATTAGCGATTTCACAGACGCCGACACGACGTGAACGTTATCCGATAAGTAGTGTGGTGAGCCATGTGCGGAATCGTGGGGTACGTCGGGTACCGAGACGCGCTCGGCGTCGTCGTTGACGCGTTGCGCCGCATGGAATATCGCGGTTACGACTCTTCGGGTGTGGCGATCCTGGACGGCGCGGGCGCGCTGGCGGTGGAGCGCAAGGCCGGTCGCCTGGCGAATCTGGAGGCCCAGCTCTCCGAAACCGGCATCGATCGTTTCGTGGGCACCACGGGCATCGGGCACACCCGCTGGGCCACGCACGGTGCGCCGACCGACCGCAACGCGCACCCGCACCGGGACGACAGCGGCAAGGTCGCCGTGGTGCACAACGGCATCATCGAGAACTTCGCTCCGCTGCGGCGCGAGCTGGAGGACGCCGGGGTCGAGCTGCGCAGCGACACCGACACCGAGGTCGCCGTGCACCTGGTGGCCCGCGCGTACGCCGACGGCCCGACCGCCGGTGATTTCGCGGCCAGCGCGCTGTCGGTGCTGCGCCGGCTGGAGGGTGCGTTCACCCTGGTCTTCACGCACGCCGACCACCCGGACACGATCGTGGCCGCGCGTCGCTCCACGCCGCTGGTGGTGGGCGTCGGCAAGGGTGAGATGTTCATCGCCTCCGACGTCACGGCGTTCATCGAGCACACCCGCGAGGCGGTCGAGCTCGGCCAGGACCAAGCCGTCGTGATCACCGCGGACAGCTACCGGGTCACCGATTTCGCGGGCGAGGACGCGCGTGCGCGCACCCGCCCGTTCACGATCGACTGGGACCTGGCGGCCGCCGAGAAGGGCGGCCACGACTACTTCATGCTCAAGGAGATCGAGGAGCAGCCCGCCGCGGTCGCGGACACCCTGATGGGGCATTTCAGCACCGATCGCGACGGCGGGGGCCGCATCGTGCTGGACGAGCAGCGCCTCGCCGACCAGGAGCTCCGCGATTTCGACAAGGTGTTCGTCGTCGCCTGCGGCAGCGCATATCACTCCGGCCTGCTGGCGAAGTACGCCATCGAGCATTGGACTCGCCTGCCCGTCGAAGTCGAGCTGGCCAGCGAGTTCCGCTACCGCGATCCGGTGCTGGACCGCTCGACGCTGGTGGTGGCGATCTCCCAGTCCGGCGAGACCGCCGACACGCTGGAGGCGGTGCGTCACGCGAAAGAGCAGAAGGCCCGCGTCCTCGCGATCTGCAATACGAACGGCGCGCAGATTCCCCGCGAGTCCGACGCGGTCCTCTACACCAGGGCCGGGCCGGAGATCGGCGTCGCCTCCACCAAGGCGTTCCTGGCCCAGGTGACCGCGAACTACCTGGTCGGGCTGGCCTTGGCGCAGGCGCGCGGCACCAAGTACCCGGACGAGGTGGCCCGCGAGTTCGCCGAACTCGAGGCGATGCCGAAGTTGGTGGAACGCGTGCTGGAGACGGCGCCGCAGGTGCGGACCATCGCGCGGGAACTGGCCCAGGTGCCGACCGTGCTGTTCCTTGGACGTCACGTCGGCTACCCGGTGGCATTGGAGGGCGCGCTCAAGCTCAAAGAGCTGGCCTACATGCACGCCGAGGGATTCGCGGCGGGTGAGCTCAAGCACGGCCCGATCGCGCTGATCGAGGACGGCCTCCCGGTGATCGTGGTGATGCCGTCGCCGAAGGGGCGCGCGGTGCTGCACTCGAAGCTGCTGAGCAACATCCGGGAGATCCAGGCGCGTGGCGCGCGCACCATCGTGATCGCGGAGGAAGGCGACGACACGGTGCGCCCGTTCGCCGACGACCTCATCGAGATCCCCAGCGCGCCGACGCTGTTCCAGCCGCTGTTGTCGACGGTCCCGCTGCAGATCTTCGCCGCCGAGGTGGCGCAGGCGCGCGGCTACGACGTCGACAAGCCACGTAACTTGGCAAAGTCCGTCACTGTGGAATAGCTCGGTGGCCGCGCACTGTCGAGTGCGCGGCCACTGCTCGCCGTGTCGGCTATGCCCGCACGGCGACCAAGGGTTCCTCCGGGACGGTGGGCGCAGTGCGGCGCTCGAGGTATCCGGACACGACGGCGAGAACCAGCGCGACCAGGACCAATCCGACGCCGACCCAGTTGGGGGCGGTGTAGCCGAAACCGGCGGCGATCACCACGCCACCGAGCCAGGCCGACACCGCGTTGCCGAGATTGAACGCGCCGATGTTGACCGCGGAGGCCAGGGTCGGCGCGCCCGCCGCCTGATCGAGGACGCGTTTCTGCAGCGGTGGGACGGTCGCGAATCCGAGGGCGCCGATCAGTACGACCGTGACGGCGGCGGCGACCTTGTCGTGGGCGGTGACGGTGAACAGCGCGAGAACGATCGCGAGGCCGCCGAGGGTGATGTACAGCATCGGCATCAGGTGGCGGTCGGCGAACTTGCCGCCGATCAGATTGCCCGCGAAGAAGCCGAGGCCGAACAGCACGAGCAGCCAGGTGACCGAGCTCTCCGCGTAACCGGTCACATCGGTCATCATGGGCGCCAGGTAGGTGATCGCGGCGAACACTCCGCCGAAGCCGAGCACCGTCATCGCCATCGCCAGCAGCACCTGGGGATTGCGGAACACCGCCAGTTCGGTGCGTAGCCGGGCGTTCGCGGCGGCGGGCTGCTGCGGCACCAGCGCCGCGACGCCGAGCAAGCCGATCAGCCCGATCAGCGCGACGAACAAGAAGGTCAGCCGCCAACCGAAATGCTGTCCGAGCAGCGTGCCCAGCGGCACACCGACCACGGTGGCGACGGTGAGCCCGGTGAACATGATCGCGATGGCGCCGGCGCGCCGGTCGGCGCTGACCAGGGTTCCGGCGACCACCGCGCCGATTCCGAAGAACGCGCCGTGGGCGAGCGAGGCAACGATCCGCCCGGTGAGCATCAGCGCGAAAGTCGGTGCGGCGGCGGACACGATGTTGCCGAGGACGAGCAGCGCGAGCATTCCGAGCAGCATGCGTTTGCGCGAAACCCGGGTGCCGAGGCCGGTCATCAGCGGCGCACCCGCCACGACACCGAGCGCGTATCCGGTGACCAGCAGACCGGCGGTGGGGATGGACACCGCGTAGCTGTCGGCGATGTCGGGCAGCAGGCCGACGACGACGAATTCCGTCGTTCCGATGCCGAATGCCCCGAGGGTCAGGGCGAGAAGGGCGAGGGGCATGGGGGAGCCTCCACATGATGTTGCGTCAGATCCTTACAGGCGTCGACAATAATTGCAGGCGCGCTTTAATTGCAAGCGCGGGCTATTGTGAAGTCTGGCTATCCTGGAAGCCTGATCCCCTGACGCCGAAGGAAACGCCGATGACCGCGGAAGCCGCTCTGACCGGCCTCGCCGATGGTTGGTACGCACTCTCGCTGCTGCACGACCGGATCGAGGCGCACATCGAGCGAGCCCTGCAATCCGGCCATGACCTGAGCGTTCGCGAATACTCACTGCTGGTCGTCCTGAGCCGTCAGCACGACGGGCCGGGCGGGCACCTGCGGATGAACCAGGTCGCCGAAGCCGTGGTGCTGAGCCAGAGCGCCACCACCCGGCTGGTTTCCCGGCTCGAGGATCGCGGCCTACTCCAGCGATACCTCTGCCCGGACGACCGCCGCGGCATCTACACCGACGTGACCGCGGCGGGCTTGGACCTGCTCGAACAGGCCCGGCCCACGCACGACACCGCCCTCGCCGGCGCTCTCGGTCAAGCGGCCGCCAACCCCGAACTCGCGCCGCTGGTGGCCGCGGTCGAGGCGCTGAACACCAGTTCCGCGCGTGGGGCCCGGCCCCGGGACTACCGCCCGGTGTGAGCCGGAGGCCATTCACGTACCGAGTTCAGCCCGCCGGTGCCCGAATCCGGTGCGCTGCGCGCCCGCGGGTTATTCGACGGTGACGGTCCCGCGCATCTCCGGGTGCAGCGAGCAGAGGTAGCGGTAGGCGCCGGGCGCGGTGAAGGTGTAGCTCCACTCGCCTTTGTCGATGATCGGGCTGTTGATGCCCATCGCCTTGTCACCGATGCCCTGCACGGTGTGCGGCAGCTTGTCGCCGAATTTCCAGGTGACCGTGTCGCCGACCTTGACGGTGACCTCGGCGGGGGAGAATTTCATGTCGTCCACCGCGACGGTGGCGGCGGCGGGCTTGCGCTCACCGGTCTGCTGAGCGGTGGTGGTGGCCGGCCGAGCCGGTTTCCTCGTGGTGGTGGCGGCCGAACCGGATTCGTCACCGCCGCAGCCGGACAGCAGCAGCGCGCCGGCCAGGGCGACTCCCGTGACGACGCGGACGGTCCCGTTGCGGCGGCGAACGCTTGGCATGATGGCCAAGCGTAGTAGGCCACACCGACGGAGGGAGCGGCGATGTCCACGCAGCGGGGCTATTTCACCGTAGACGAGGTGCGCGCGGCGGAGGCCGAGCTGTTCACCCGGGTGCCGGACGGCGTGCCCATGCGGCGCGCGGCGCACGGCCTGGCCACGGTGGTGGCGGGGGAACTGCGGGAGCGTACCGGCGGTGTCGCGGGAAGGGCGGTGACCCTGCTGATCGGATCCGGCGACAACGGCGGCGACGCGCTCTGGGCCGGAGCGCAGTTGCGCCGTCGCGGTGTCGCCGTCACCGCGGTCCTGCTCGACCCGGAGCGGGCGCACCGCGAAGGGCTTGCGGCGCTGCGCAAAGCCGGTGGTCGAGTGGCCGACGACACCGGCGACCCGGACCTGGTGATCGACGGCATCGTCGGCATATCCGGTCGCGGCCCGTTGCGGCCGCGTGCCGCGGAAATCGTTGCGGCGCTGAAGGCTCCGATCGTCGCGGCCGACCTGCCCAGCGGCGTCGCCCCGGATACCGGGGCGATCGACGGCCCCGCCGTCCGCGCCGCCGTCACGGTCGCCTTCGGCGCGTACAAACCGGTGCACGCCCTCGCCGCGCCGCAGTGTGGCCGAATCGAATTGATTCCTATCGGCTTACGTCTTCCGGAAGCGGGTCTCGTCGCACTGGAACCCGCGTCGATCGGCGCCGCGTGGCCGGTGCCCGGCCCGGCCGACGACAAGTACACGCAAGGCGTGACCGGTGTCTGCGCGGGCAGCGCGACGTATCCGGGCGCCGCGGTGCTGTGCGCGGGTGCTGCCGTCGCCGCGACGTCGGGCATGGTGCGGTATGCGGGAACCGCGGCGGCCGAGGTGTTGCACCACTTTCCCGAAGTGATCGCCACCCAGCAGTTCGCCGCCACCGGTCGCGTCCAGTCCTGGGTCTTCGGTCCCGGCGCGGGCACCGACGACGACGCCGGGCAACGCCTTCGCGAGATCCTGGCCACCGATCTTCCGGTGGTGATCGACGCCGACGGACTGACCCTGCTGGCCGCCGCGCCGGAACTGGTGCGCGATCGCGCGGCCCCCACCGTCCTGACCCCGCACGCGGGCGAGTTCGCCCGCCTCACCGGGAACGAGGTCGGCCCGGACCGGGTCGGCGCGGTGCGCGGCCTCGCCGATTCCTGGCAGGTCACGGTGCTGTTGAAGGGCCGCGCCACGCTGGTCGCCGCCCCGGGCCGTCCCGTGCTGGTCAACGAAGCGGGCGGCTCGTGGGCGGCCACCGCGGGCGCGGGCGACGTGCTCTCGGGCATCATCGGGACGCTGTTGGCGGCAGGCCGAGACCCCGCCTGGTCGGCCGCCGCGGCAGCCCGGGTACACGCGTTGGCCGCCAACCTGGCCGCCCACGAGCACGCGCCCGCCGCAACCCCCATCTCGGCAAGCGTCCTGGCCGCGCACGTCCGGCCCGCGATCGGCGTCCTGCGCGGCCTCGCCCGCCCCCTCTGAGCCGCGCCGTCGTCGGTGATCGGTGTCATTCATGGCGCCGATCACAGGAGACGACCGGCGCGTCAACCGAGTGGAACAGGAACCGAGCGCGCCCATAGACTCGACCGGAACCAACGCAACGACTGATCTCGAGAGCACATGGGTAACTCGCCGGGTACGCCCAGAACCCAGGTGGCACCGGACGCGGGACCTGAACGCGAATCCTGTACCACCCGGCCGGTACGGCCTGAATCCCCGGAGAGGCGGAACGGACTGCCGTGAATGCGCAAGTCGAAACGGTCATCGACCTGGACGCCATCGCCCACAACGTGCGAATCCTGCGCGAACACGCGGGCGACGCGGCGGTGATGGCAGTGGTGAAGGCCGACGGCTACAACCACGGCGCGGTCGAGGTCGGCCGGGCCGCGCTGGCCGCGGGCGCGGCGGAACTGGGTGTGACGACGGTGGCCGAGGCGGTGCAGTTGCGTGCGGCCGGTATCACCGCGCCCATCCTGTGCTGGCTGCACAGCGCGGACACCGACTTCGCGGCCGCGGTGGCCGCCGACGTCGAGATCGGAGTGTCCTCGCAGGCCCATCTGCGGGCGGTCGAGGCCGCGGTCCGCGGCACCGGCCGTCCGGCGACGGTGACGCTGAAGGTGGACACCGGCCTGAACCGCAACGGTGTGTCGCCGGCCGAATACGCGGAGGTCCTGACCGCGCTGCGCGCGCTGGTCGACGAGCAGGCGGTGCGCTTCCGCGCGATCTTCTCCCATCTCGCGCACGCCGACGAACCCGGGCACCCCAACAACGACGTGCAACGCGCCCGGTTCCTGGACGCGATCGCCACCGCCAAGGAGCACGGCCTGGAGCCGGAGCTGGTGCACATCGCCAACTCCGCGGCCACCCTCACCCGACCGGACCTGGCCTTCGACCTGGTCCGGCCCGGCATCGCCATGTACGGCCTTTCCCCGATCCCGGACGACGATTTCGGCTTGCGGCCCGCGATGACGTTCCAGGCCCGGGTGGTCCTGGTCAAGCGGGTGCCCGCAGGCGAAGGCGTCTCCTACGGGCACCAGTGGATCGCGCCGCACGACACCACCGTCGCGCTGATACCCGCCGGTTACGCCGACGGCGTGTTCCGCCCGCTGAGCGGACGATTCGACGTCTGGCTGGGCGGGGCACCGCGCAGGAACGTGGGGCGGGTGTGCATGGACCAGTTCGTCGTCGACCTCGGCGACAACGCGGCGGGCGTCCAGGAAGGCGATACCGCGATCCTCTTCGGTGCGCGACCGCATGCCCAGGACTGGGCGGATCTGCTCGGCACCATCCACTACGAAGTGGTGTGCTCGCCGCGCGGCAGGGTCACCCGCCGCTACACCGGTGCCGTGCGGTGAGCCGCTTCCGGATGACCCCGCTGCGCGGCGGGCTGGCCACGGTGGGTGTCGTCGGTGCGCTGGCCGGCGCCCATGCCCTTCGGCGCGCCGGTGCGCGGGTGCTGTGGCCCGCCCGGGGCGACGACTACCGCGACGAGAATTTCGGGCTGATCGATGCCGACCGCGCCGGAACGGTGCTCGCCGACGACGGTGTGCCCCTGGCCACGCGGACCTGCGGTCCCGACGACGCGCCGGTGACGGTGATCTTCGTGCACGGCTTCTGCAACAGCATGGCGTCTTTCCACTTTCAGCGGCGTGACCTGGAAAAGCGGTGGGGCGCACGCATTCGCATGGTGCTGTTCGACCTGCGCGGGCACGGTCGTTCCGGCGTGCCGAGCGCCGCGAGCTGTACCGTCGCCCAGCTCGGCTGTGATCTCGCCGCCGTCCTGCGCGCGACCGCTCCGGCCGGTCCGGTGGTACTGGTCGGCCATTCGCTGGGTGGGATGGCGATCCTGGCCGCGGCCGCGCGATTCCCGGACCTGTTCGCGGCCAGGGTGATCGGGATCGCACTGCTGTCGACCACTGCCGCCGGTGTGACCGCGGCGGGTGTCGGGCAGCTGTTGCGCAATCCCGCGATCGACGGCTTCCGGCTGGCCGTGCACACCGCGCCCGCCCTGGTGCAGGCGGGCCGCGTCACCGCGCGGCACGTGATCACCCCGATCCTGCACGTCAGCTCGTTCCACGGCCCGGTCAGCCCCACGCTGTCGCGCTTCACGACGCTGATGATCGACCAGACGCCGATGGAGACCATCGTGAAGTTCCTCCAGGCGATCGAGGTGCACGACGAGTCGGCGGCGCTACCCGCGCTGGCGGGCACACCGGCCCTGGTGCTCGGCGGCGGGCGCGACCTGGTGATCCCGTTCCGCAATTCGCGTGCCCTGGCCGCCGCGCTGCCTGGCAGCGAGCTCATCCGGCTGGAAGGCGCGGCGCACATGCCGCATATGCAGTACCCCGACATCGTCAACGCCGCGCTGGATCGATTGCTGGTGCGCGCGGGCGCGGTCGATCCGTCGGGCTCGGAGGTGGCCGGTGGCTGAACCACGGCAGCGAATCCTGCCCACCGTCGCCGACACCGAGGCGCTCGGCCGGGAACTGGCCGCGGATCTGCGCGCCGGTGATCTGGTGGTGCTCGACGGTCCGCTCGGCGCGGGCAAGACCGCGCTCACCCGTGGCATCGCCGCGGGGCTCGGCGTGCAGGGCCGGGTCAGCTCGCCGACGTTCATCATCGCCCGCCAGCACCGCGCCGGGCAGCGCGAGGACGGACCGGCGGTGCCCCTGGTGCATGTGGACGCCTACCGGCTCGGCGGCGACCTCGACGAGTTGGACGCCCTGGACCTGGACACCGATCTGCATCAGGCGGTGGTGGTGGTGGAGTGGGGCCGCGGCGTGGTGGAGCACCTCGCGGAGCGGCACCTGCGCGTGCTGCTGTCGCGCGAGCCGGATTCGGATGTGCGCACCGCCATCTGGGAATGGGTGGGTTAGCTCTCAGGTAGCTCTGCGTCGGTGCCTCCTACCACCCGGTATCGTTGGCCCAATCATGCTTGTACTAGCCGTCGACACCGCGACACCCGCCGTCACAGCGGGACTGGTGGACCTGGAGCGGGGCGCCGGCGCGGCGGACCCCGTCCGGGCGCGCACCATCGCCTACCGGGTGCGGGTCGACCCCCGCGCCCACGCCGAGGTGCTCACCCCGCAGATCCTCGAATGCCTCACCGAGGCAGGTCGTTCCAGGACCGACATCGACGCGATCGTCGTCGGCGTCGGGCCGGGTCCGTTCACCGGCCTGCGCGTCGGCATGGCCACCGCGGCCGCGTTCGGTGACGCGCTCGGCATCCCGGTGTACGGCGTGTGCAGCCTCGACGCGATCGCCGCCGACGCGGCCGTCGACCCCGCCGTGCCACCCCCGGTCGAGCTTCCGCCCGAGGCCGAACTGCTCGTGGTGACCGACGCGCGGCGGCGCGAGGTGTACTGGGCGCGGTACCGGGAGGGCGCGCGCGTGGCCGGACCCGAGGTGTGCAAGCCCTCGGAATTGGACGAGGGTCAGGCCACGGCAATCGCCGGATCCGCCTCGCACGTCGACTTCTTCGATCTTCCTGTGCTCCCCGCCGAAACGCCCTCGCCCGCTGGTTTGGTGCGCGTGGCCGCCCCCGAGCTGCTGTCGCGCGGCGTGCCGGAGCCGCTGGTTCCGCTGTACCTGCGCAGGCCGGACGCGGTCGAGAACGCCTACCGCCGACTCGACCGGACGGGAGCGTGAGGCTGATGGCGTTCCGGATCGAGCCGATGGTGGCCGCCGACATCACACGCTGCGTGGAACTGGAGCAGTTGCTGTTCCCGGAGGACGACCCGTGGGCCGCCGTGGCGTTCCAGTCCGAGCTGGCCGGTCGGCACAACCGCTACATCACCGCGCGCGACGAGGACGGGCGAATGGTCGGCTACGCGGGTATCGCCCTGCTGGGTGACGCCGAACACCCCGAGGCCGAGGTGCACACCATCGGTGTCGATCCCCGCTGCCATCGCGCCGGGGTCGGCACACTCCTGCTGGAGGCGCTGCTCGCCGAGGCGGGCAGGCGTGGTGGACCGGTGTTCCTTGAGGTCCGCACCGACAACGCGCCCGCGATCGCGCTGTACGCCAAGCACGGCTTCCACATCATCGGATTGCGCAAGAACTACTACCATCCCAGTGGCGCGGACGCGTACACGATGCGTAGACCCGCGCTGACCAGCGAGGATCGCTGGCGGACACCGGACGAGGTGCTGTCGTGATCATCATGGGCATCGAAAGCTCCTGCGACGAAACCGGAGTCGGCATCGTCCGCAGAAACCCCGACGGGACCTGCGAATTGCTCGCCGACGAGGTCGCCTCCAGCGTCGACCAGCACGCGCGCTTCGGCGGCGTCGTCCCGGAGATCGCCTCGCGCGCACATCTCGAGGCGATCGTGCCCGCCATGCGGCGCGCGCTGTCGGCGGCGGGTATCGCGAAACCGGACGCGCTGGCGGTGACCATCGGCCCGGGCTTGGCCGGTGCGCTGCTGGTCGGCGTCGCCGCCGCGAAAGCGTATGCGGCGGCGTGGGATGTGCCCTTCTACGCGCTGAACCATCTCGGCGGGCACGTCGCGGTGGACACCCTGGAACACGGGCCGATGCCGCCGTGCGTCGCGCTGCTGGTGTCGGGCGGGCACACCCACCTGCTGCACGTCACGGATCTGTCCGAGCCGATCGTGGAGCTGGGCAGCACCGTCGACGACGCGGCGGGCGAGGCGTTCGACAAGGTGGCGCGCCTGCTCGGGCTCGGTTTCCCCGGCGGTCCCGCGCTGGACGCCGCCGCGGCGACCGGTGATCCGCGCGCCATCGCGTTTCCCCGTGGCATGACCGGGCCGCGCGACCCGCGCTACGACTTCTCCTTCTCGGGCCTCAAGACCGCGGTGGCCCGGTACGTGGAGGCGGCGCAGCGCGACGGCGTGGCCGCGGACGATCTGCCGATCCCTGATATCGCGGCGTCGTTCCAGGAGTCGGTCGCGGATGTGCTCACCATGAAAGCGATTCGGGCGGCTCAGGATGTCGGGGTCGGCACGCTGGTGCTCGGCGGCGGAGCCACGGCCAACTCGCGCATCCGTTCGATGGCCGAAGAGCGCTGTACTGCGGCAAGTTTGACGCTGCGGGTGCCCAAGCCCCGGCTGTGCACGGACAACGGCGTGATGATCGCCGCGCTCGGCGCACATGTCATCGCGGGTGGCGCGGCCCCTTCGCCGCTGACGGTGGCCACCGACCCCGGCCTGCCGGTGTCGGTCAGTATGGTTCGCTGACCTGCTCGTACTCGGTGGCCGGCCGGATCGTGGCCGACGGGTTCCGCTGCGATCCCCGGGACAGCTCGGCGGGGCCGATACCGGCACACGGATGCCGTCCACGGGCTCGATGGACAGTGCCTCGATGATGTCGGTCGACGGACGACCGGAGACGAGCGGCCGGGCTGACCACGGTGGAGCTCAGTTCGGTGTCAGCAGTCCCGGATCGGACGAGGACCCCGAATCGCCCCGGGGCGGCAACGGCAGGCTCGACCACGCGGGCGCCTGGGCCGGACTCGTGCCGGGCGTCGTCGCGCTGGGCGCCACGGGCCCGAAGGTCCGGCTCGCCTGCGGCGAACTGCCCGGCGCGGCATTCGGATTGCCGAACAGCGGACCGAGCAGTTCGGGGAACGGAATCGGCGGAAGGTTCGGATCCGGGCGCAGCGTGGGCTGCGTGGGCGGAATCACCTGCGTGGCCGTCGCACCGCCGGTGCTGCTCCGCGGCCCGTGTTCCGTGGTGGTCGGCGCGGCGCCGGTGCTGTCCGGCGTGCGGTCGTGCGTACCGGCCGCCGCGGTCGGGAGCGGTGCGGATGTCGGGTTCGGCAGCTGGGAAGCGCTGCTCGTGGTGCCGGCGGGGGAGACCTCGTCGTCCGCGGTGGGGGAGAACGTCTTGACCCCGTATCCGACGATCAGCCCGACGACCACGATCGCACCGGCCAGGGTGCCGAACACCTTGGTGACCGTGCCCGCGGGCGCGTCGCCGCCGAGCGCGCCGACGGGGAACACCGAGGGCTGCACCGAATCGGCGACCAGGGCCGCGCCTTTCGCGGTCACCGCCTCCGGGTCCGGCACGGTGAACACCGGGACGTCCAGCGCGGCGGTGAGGGTGTCGAGCACGGCGGGGATGTTGGCGCCGCCGCCGATGACCGCGACCGCCTGCGGTTGCCGGGGCGACCGGGCGAACGCCGTCGTGACGAAGCGGGTGAGATCGCGCAGCAGGTCGGCGATCAACTCTTCGAAGTCGGCCCTGGTCAGCTTCAGCGGACGCCCGGCGACGTGGTCGATGGTGACCGCGGGCGCGATGGACAGGTGCTCCTTCGCGGCGCGGCCCCGGTTGGTGAGCATGCCGCGGTTCGGGCGGGTACCGCGCCTGGCGAAGTGCATGTCCACCAGATGCTGGTAGATGAGGTCATCGATCGCCTTGCCGCTGACGGTCGCGGTGCGATCGGAACGGAGCAGGGAACCCTCGGCCCGGTCGGCGACGGTGACGCTGAGCCCCGAGGCGCCGAGATCGATGATGGCGACGGTGTCGTAACGGTCCAGCAGGCCGGTGTGCCGCAGGTAGGTCAGCGCGGCGGTGCCCTCCGGGATCAGCCGCAGCTCACGCTGTTTGCCGGTGGCCGAGCGGATGATCTGCGCCTGCTCCTTGGTGCGGTAGGCGACCGCGACGCTGGTGGGCGGCTGACCGGTCATCGGCTCGAAATCGCGTGGGCCACCCGCGAACCGGCCGACCGGGCGGATGATCTCGCGCGGCGGCTGCGTGGTCGGCAGCTGCGTGGTCATCAACTCGATCGAGGACGCCACCAGGTCGCCGAGATCGGAATGGGCCGCGTCGGCGGAGACGACGCGGTAATCGAAGCTCTGCATGCCGTTCGGCGCGGTGGAGACCAACGCCGAGCACACGACCTCGGCCCCGGCCGAGATGCCGAGGGATGTTCGCATGTTCACCTCCCTTCGAGCGGATGGTCATGGTGTCGCCGACCATCTCGAATCAACTGCCGGACCGCGGTATGGATGACGCGCGACCCGGACCGGGAAACGAACCGGCCCCTCGTCCGGGTGGGTCGCGGGGACCGGCCATGGATCACGTGTGTCTTGCTCTCTGGTGAAGCTGGTGGTGCAACGATCGTGCTGCGGCGCTGCGAGTCTCGGCGACGCTGTGGTACCCCTGGGTCGCCGCGCCGCCGCCTGTTCGGCGACGAACCGGCGGCCGGACCGCAGCCGTCGTCAATAGTGTCACAATCCGTTATCCGAACGTTACTGTTTTCCCGAACTTATCGCCAAGCCCGCAGCGTCTCGGGCGCGCCGCGGCAAAGTTGGCACCGCCCAGCCTTGAGCGCTGGCACTCTCATGTATAGAGTGCTAGTCGGCACTGTGTGTAGTGCTTGTGCCAGCAGCTTGACCACTGGGCAGGGGTCCCGGCACCCGCGACGACGGGGCTATGCGCAGGGTCAGCATCGTGACCAACCGACGCGTCCGGAACAACGGTTCCGGACGACCGAATCCCCTGAAAGTGGAGGGCTCAACGTGGCGAGCGTGAACATCAAGCCGCTCGAGGACAAGATCCTCGTCCAGGCCAACGAGGCCGAGACGACGACGGCCTCCGGCCTGGTCATCCCCGACACGGCGAAGGAAAAGCCGCAAGAGGGCACCGTTGTCGCCGTCGGTCCCGGCCGGTGGGACGACGAGGGCGAGAAGCGCATCCCGCTGGATGTCCAGGAGGGTGACACCGTCATCTACAGCAAGTACGGCGGCACCGAGATCAAGTACCAGGGCGAGGAGTACCTCATCCTGTCGGCGCGCGACGTGCTGGCCGTCGTCACCAAGTAGCCGATCGGGCACGTATGCGTTCCGCCCCGGTGTCTCTTGACCCGGGGCGGAACGCGTTCGGCGCCGACACCCCGGCACTTGAAACACGCGGTGCGAGCGACGGGCCCGTAGGCGGCAGCCTGCGTAACCACGGAGGGCCCCGGGAGCACCGCCCATCGGACACAGCGGTGCGAGCGACGGGCCCGTAGGCGGCAGCCTGCGTAACCACGGAGGGCCCCGGGAGCACCGCCCATCGGACACGCGGTGCGAGCGATGGGCTCCGGAGCGCCGCAATCCACTACAGGAGCGAATTCCCATGGCAAAGCAGATCGAGTTCGACGAGAAGGCTCGCCGGGCTCTGGAACGCGGCGTCGACAAGCTCGCCGACGCGGTCAAGGTCACCCTGGGCCCGCGCGGACGGCACGTCGTGCTCGCGAAGTCCTTCGGCGGCCCGACCGTCACCAACGACGGCGTCACCATCGCGCGCGAAATCGAGCTCGAGGACCCGTTCGAGAACCTCGGCGCGCAGCTGGTCAAGAGCGTCGCCACCAAGACCAACGATGTCGCGGGCGACGGCACCACCACCGCCACCGTGCTGGCCCAGGCGCTGGTTCGCGCCGGGCTGAAGAATGTTGCTGCGGGCGCGAACCCGATCGCGGTCGGCTCCGGCATCGCCAAGGCCGCCGACGCGGTCTCCGAGGCGCTGCTCGCGCTGGCCACCCCGGTCTCCGGTGAGCAGGCCATCGCGCAGGTCGCGACGGTGTCCTCGCGCGACGAGGAGATCGGCGAGATGGTCGGCAAGGCGCTGACCACCGTCGGCAAGGACGGCGTCGTCACCGTCGAGGAGTCCTCGACGCTGCAGACCGAACTGGTCGTCACCGAGGGCGTGCAGTTCGACAAGGGTTACCTGTCGCCGTACTTCATCACCGATCCCGACAGCCAGCAGGCCGTCCTGGAGGACGTGTTCGTCCTGCTGCACCGCGAGAAGATCAGCTCGCTGCCGGACTTCCTGCCGCTGCTGGAGAAGATCGCGGAGAGCGCCAAGCCCGTCCTGATCATCGCCGAGGACGTGGAGGGCGAGGCGCTGTCGACCCTGGTGGTCAACGCCATTCGCAAGACGATCAAGGCCGTCGCGGTGAAGGCGCCGTTCTTCGGCGACCGCCGCAAGGCGTTCCTCGACGACCTGGCCGTGGTCACCGGTGGCACCGTGGTGAACCCGGATCTGGGCATCACGCTGCGCGAGGCGGGCCTTGACGTGCTCGGCAAAGTGCGTCGCGTCGTGGTGACCAAGGACGACACCACGATCATCGACGGCGCCGGTTCCGCGGCGGACGTGGAGGCGCGTGTCGCGCAGCTGCGCCGCGAGATCGAGTCCACCGATTCCGACTGGGACCGTGAGAAGCTCGAGGAGCGGCTGGCCAAGCTGGCCGGTGGCGTCGCGGTGATCAAGGTCGGTGCGGCCACCGAGACCGCGCTCAAGGAGCGCAAGTACCGCGTCGAGGACGCGGTGAGCGCCGCCAAGGCCGCCGTGGAGGAGGGCATCGTGCCCGGTGGCGGCACCGCGCTGGTGCAGGCCGCGAGCAAGCTCGTCGAGCTGCGCGACTCGCTGTCCGGTGACGAAGCCGTCGGCGTCGAGGTGGTCCGCACCGCGCTGCGGGCGCCGCTGTACTGGATCGCCACCAACGCGGGCGTGGACGGCGCGGTGGTGGTCAGCAAGGTGGCCGAGGGCAAGGAGGGCTTCAACGCCGCCACGCTCACCTACGGCGACCTGCTCACCGACGGCGTCGTCGACCCGGTGAAAGTGACCCGGTCGGCCGTCGTGAACGCGGCGTCGGTCGCGCGCATGGTGCTCACCACCGAGAGCGCCGTGGTCGACAAGCCCGCCGAGGAGCAGAACGAGCACGGCCACCACGGCCACTCGCACTGAACCGGCCGTCGGGCAGGACAACCGGCAAGGCCCCCGAACCGCGCGGTTCGGGGGCCTTGCCGGTTCTTGCGGCACGGGACGCGACTACCGGTGATACCGAGGAGGTTCCGAAGCTCGACACGCTGTCTGCCGCGGGACCGGAAAGGTCGGCGGATGGTCCGGACCGTCAGGCCCGTACGCGTGGAGCGGGAATGCCTGGCGCGACGCCGGGTTCAGCTGGCGACCGGCGGCTGTTCTGCGGCGATGGCCGCGAGTAGGCGAGCACGCAGGGCGGGCGGCGGAGCGGCCGCCGTGGCGGTGGCGAGAGCGGAGAGCGCTTCTTTGGTGTCTCTGACTTCCCGGATGAACTCCGCGCGTAGCACGGGGTCCTCGCTGTCGAACAGTTCCTGCACCTCTTGATGGTCTTCGTCGTCGATCGATCCGAGCGCGACGGTGTGCGCGAGATCGATCTGGCGTTCGTTCATCTCACGTCACCCCCAAACTTTTCTTCAGTCGTGTCAATCCGTCCCGAATCCGGGACTTAACCGTAGGTAACCCTACGTCGAGGTAGGTGGCTACCTCCGCATAGGTGCGCCCACCGTAGTAGGCGAGCGAGATCGCTTCCCGCTGGGTTTCGGTGAGTGTGGCGAGACCGGCCAGGACGGCCTGTTGGTCGAGCCTGCGCTCGACCTCTTCGGTGACCTCGTCGAATTCGTTGCCGAGCACCCGTATCCCGTAGGCGACCTCGCGCTGGGTGTGGGCCTGTTCGGCGCGGACACGGTCGACGGCGCGCCGGTGGGCGAGCGTCATCAACCACGTCACCGCGGAACCCTTCGCCGGGTCGAAGCTCGATGCCATCCGCCAGATCTGCAGATAGACCTCCTGTGTGGTCTCCTCCGCGTATCCAGGATCGTGCAGAACGCGCAACACCAGACCGAAGACGCGCGCGCACGTCCGGTCGTACAGTTCGGCGAATGCTTCCTGGTCGGCTCGGCCGCACCGATGCAGAAGCGCGGCGAGCTCGATACTTTCGGCTGCGCGTGCCGTAACCGCAGAATCCACCGTGGGTGGGAAGGCTTCTCTTCGGAACGAGTCGCCCTCTGCGGCTGGCGGCCGCGTTGTCACAACGCTCCATTCTGTGTCATCGGTCACTACCGTAGCGTGCCGCTATGACCTCCCTTCCGGTGGGGTGCCCACAAGCCCGGCGCGGAACCGGCGCCGCGTTGCGAAAAGCGCCGACACGCCGGATATCTCGGGAGGAGACACGCCGTGACACGCCGAGCACTGTCGCACCGTGCCGGAAACGGCCGAGCCACGGTTCCCGGCCTTCACTCGGCGGCCGGCCGATCGATGGTGACGATCGGAACCCACGCGCCGACCTCCGGCGCTGAGCCGATCACCGTGTCGCGTGAGCGGCTCGACCGGAGCATGTTGCAGTGGCCCGTTGTTTGCTAGGAATTCGACGCCCGGTGGCGTGTGGATGGGAGGGGATTGAGTCAGACGGCCATGCGGCGGCGGTTGCGCCGGGCGTGCATCTCGCGCTCGGTCTCCGACATGCCACCCCAGATGCCATAGGGCTCGCTGACTTTCAGCGCGTGGGTGCGGCATTGCATGAGCACCGGGCAGGTACGGCAGATCTCCTTGGCGCGCATCTCGCGCGCGGTGCGGGCTCGGCCACGCTCGCCATCGGGATGGAAGAACACCGCGGAATCCTGCCCGCGGCACGATCCTCGCATCTGCCAATCCCAGACATCGGCGTTGGGTCCCGGGAGGTGGGTCGGCATGGGCATGGTGAACTCCTCGTGGTGCGAGCTCGTCAGCGTTGTCGAGCAGTTGTCCTGCAACAGTTGTGGGCCACGACGCCGTGTCGGCGAAGGTGCCCGGGCTCGCCCTTCGCGGTCGCTGCAATTTCGCGCGGCGCCGTCTGTGGCGATGAGCTACGTTAGGTCCAGCCGCGAAATTCCGTCAATAGTTCGGCGCAGCACTTTTCCAAATCTCGCGCTGTGAAATTTAACCTCCGAACTGTTTACTTTTTGCGTTGGTTCCGGCGATACTGTTCGGTTGGCCGGAGGCTCGTGGTATCCGCATGTGTCGTGGGCGATCAGATTTGCGCAGGTAGGACCGCTTTTTGCGGTGATGAGCCGCTTCGGAGCGGATGGTGCGCGCATGACGGCGGCCGCTCCGGCGGCCGAGGGGGTTCGGACCCGCGGATCCGAAGATGGCGGAAACGGGGCGGGCAGGTTAATTACGCGAAACGCGCATGAATTCCCGGCGCGGCCGCTCGGCGATTGCCAGGGCTAGATTTACCTAATGGAAACATCGGCTCGGCGGCGGAAATGCCGGGTGCCGGCCGGTTCGTGGTCGCTCACCTTTCGTCGTCCCGGCCCGCGTGCCGCGCAGGATAGAGTGCGCCCGTGTTCGCGCCCGCTCCGCTCGGAGATCCTCACGTCGCGGTCCTCGCCGAGGCCGCCTTCGGCGCCGATCCGGGGCGCGCTGCCGCCGAGTTGCCGCCCGCCTCGGACGCACTCGGCGGGTGGTATCGCGCGGTGGTCCTCGGCGGCCAGGGACGCTATGCCGCGGCGCGTGCCGAATTGCGAAGGGTATGCAACCACAGCACCGACCCCGTCCTCCTCTCACTGGCGGGAAGTACCGAGGGCTCTTTTCTGCGCCAGCTCGGCAGGCACGAGCGCGCGGCGGCGTTCGACGGGCGGGCCGCCGCGCTGATCCTCACCACCGGCGCTCGGGCGGAAGCCGGCTCCGGGGGTTCTTCGGAGGAGGCGGGCGGTTACCGTCCCAGCCGCGCCGACGCGATCTGTGACGCGCTCACCGGGCTCGCCGCCGACGCGCTCGGCACCGGGCGGCTCGCGCTGGCCGATCGGCTGCTGCGGCGTAGCGCGGCGGCGGCACGGCAGTACGGGGCCGGTTGGCGTCCGGCGATCCGCCTGGGCTGGGTGTCCGCCGAAACCGCCCTGGCAGCAGGTGATTTCGAGACGGCCGCGGCGCACGCGGCGACCGCGCTCGAGCTGGCCGACCGATCCCCGTCGGTGCGGCACCAGGTCAAGTCACGCCTGCTGGTCGCCGCGGCCGACGCGGCCCGCGACGCACGCGGACGATCCGGTGTTTCCGCCGAGGACGTCGCCGAGCAGTGCCGCGCACACGGACTGCTGCCGTTGCGCTGGGCTTGTGCCATGCTCCGCGCCGGTTCCGGCGCACCGGATGCGGCGGCCGAGGCGGCCGAGTGCGCCGCGGTCATCGCCCGTGCCGGCGGAGTGTTGCGCCCGCTGGGTGGCGGCTAGGTGATCACGGAGTCCACCGTGTTGCCAAGTTCCGGCCATCGGGTCGCTATTGTTAGATCCGTTCCGCCCCTTCGGTGGAAGCACTGGTCGTCACCGGACCGTGCCACTTGTAACGCCAGGAATATCTCTGACGATGACGCACACGGGCGAAGAGTTGGACCTCGCCGTCACTGCCGCTGCGCAGGGCGACAGATCCGCTTTAGCTCAGGTACTGGAGATGATCCGCCCGCTGGTGGTGCGCTACTGCCGCGCGCGGATCGGAGCCGCGGAGCGTGGGCAGCTCTCCGCGGACGACGTTGCGCAGGAGGTTTGCCTGGCTGTGATGACAGCCTTGCCCAGGTATCAAGACCAGGGCAGGCCCTTCATGGCCTTTGTTTACGGGATCGCTTCGCACAAGGTCGCCGACGCTCATCGCAATGCCGCCCGTAACAAGGCGGAGGCGATGGCCGAAGTACCAGATGTCATATCCACCGACCAGGGACCGGAACAACGAGCTCTCGAATCAGAGACGAGCAGACAGATGAACCGTTTGCTCGCGACGCTTCCCGAGAAGCACCGAGAGATCTTGATCCTGCGCTTGGTCATGGGTTTGTCAGCGGAAGAAACCGCAGTCGCCGTGGGCAGTACGGCGGGTGCGATCCGGGTGGCCCAACACAGGGCACTCGCGAAACTCAAGTCACAAGTGGCGAGGGCAGGTGAAATGTATGGCTAGGGATGGCGAGCGCGGTCGGGGTGACTGGAAGGCGCGGCTTGGATCGCGAAACAGCGGTCCCTACGCCGAGGCGTCCGGGGACACCGGCCCGGTCGACATCGCAGCGGTACGCCGCGACGATGCTCTGATCGACGCCATCGCCAGCGATGGTCCGGTGCACACCGACAGCGCCGAGGAGTATCAGCTCGCGACGTTGCTCGCGGATTGGCGAGCGGAACTGATCGCACCTCCGATGCCGGCCGAACCGGACCTGGATGCGATCGTGGCCGCGGTGAACCAGGAGATCGGCGCGCGGCAGGTTCGCATCGGGGCGCCCACTGGCGGGCGACTGAGGCTTCTGCGCCCGATCATGGGTGCCGCGGCCGCGCTGGCCTTGGTCTTCGGCGGCATGACGGCGTTCTCGTACAACGCGGAGCCGGGTGATCCGCTGTGGCGGGTCAAGGAGGTCGTGTTCAGCGAACAGGCCCAGACCACCGTGGTGCAGCGTGCGGGCAACGATCTGAACGAGGCGTCGACGCTGGTCACCCAGAATCCCGCAGAGGCGAAGGTGCGCTTGGAGCGGGCCAAGGAGAACGCCGCGCAGGTCAGCGATCCGGATAAGCGCGCCGACCTGATGGCTCAGTGGGAGCGGTTGCTCGCGGCACTGCGCGAGGTGGAACCGGGACTGGCCGACCAGCTCGAGTCGACGGTGCCCAAGACCACCGATCCGCGCGCTACCCCCGGCACCAGCGCGACCACGAAGCCCAGCCAGTCGACCGGCGGGACGTCCACGATCGTGCAGCAGCCGGGCGATTCGACGAAGCCTTCGACCACGGTCGATGCCACCGCTCCGAACGGGGGCGGGACATCGAGCGGCGGTGGAACTTCGAACGGCGGCGGCGCGCCGACCACGGTGCCGCCGGTGACCACGGTGCCGCCGGTGACCACCCAGCCGCCGGCGACCGTGGAACCGACGGTTCCGCAGGAGCCGCCGGTCACGGAGGTCAAGCCGCCGCCTACGGGTGGGCCCACGGCGGACACCGGTAATCCGTCGGCGCCGCAGCCACAGCAGCCGCCCACCGCTCCCACACAGGGCAACACCGGTACGAACGGCAACAATCAGCCGCCGACCTTCAGTGTGCCCGTCATCCCCAACCCGGGGTCGTTCGTGCCGCCCGGTCGCTGACAGACGAAGTACCGCGTAAGGCAAGAACCGATCGCCGGGCAGGCGGTCGGTTTTTTGTTGTCTTTGCGGCGCAGGTCTGCGGGGCGAGGCCCATCGGGCCATGAGTCATCGGCGTGTCGGCCCGCGACGGGGCCTCGATATCCGCTTACCGAAGGTGAGTGTGTGCGTCGAGAATCACATCGGCAAGGGCGAAGTACGCGAGCCTCGAGAGGCCCACGTGCGTATCGGTGAGGGCGGTCTCAGCCGTCGAATCCGTCGAACCCGTCGCCGTGAAAGGCCTCGTTCATCGAGGCGTCCGCGTAGCCCCGGCAGTAGTCCCAGGTGACGTACGCTTCCGGCGTCGGGTCGTAGGCGGGCTCGTGCGGGCGGACCGTGCCGTCGACCAGCAACTGGAGCAAGTTGGCGCGCAACATGTCCCAGTCGTGGTAATGGTCCTGCCTGCAGTCTTCGCAGCTGACCACGAGACCGCGGATGCCGCGGTGGGCCAGCAGCGCCTCGTACACCGCGAGGTCGGCGAGATCCTCCTCGACCGCAAGGCGCTCGTGGGGATCCAGCGGTTCGCCGGGCTCGATGGCGTCGAGCGCGGCGGACGGGTCGGAGGGGTCTCCGGCGAACGGATCCGGCGGCAAGCCAGGTGGTAGATGGTCACGCACATCCCCACGGTACGCAGAACAGGGTGGTCTGCGCCAGCGATGCGGCCCGCCAGTTTCGGTGGTGGGCTCACTTCGTCGGCGAGTTCACCGGACAGATACCATGGAGCACAGGCTACGGCGGGTCCCGACCGCACCGCCGCCGAACCACGTCCATCCCATCAGCCGTCACGGCGCAGGTTATGCCTGCTGCCGGTCGCTATCGACGTCCAGGAGGGGTCGATCCGAATGAGTAATCCCGTACCGGGCGAACGACTCGCAGTCCGCCCTCATACGGGTGGCGACGATCCGAACAAGATCGCCATGCTCGGCCTCACATTCGATGATGTGCTGTTGCTGCCTGCCGCCTCGGATCTCATCCCCAGTTCTGTGGAGACCTCCAGCCGGCTCACCAGGGAGATCCGTTTGCGGACCCCGCTGGTGAGTTCGGCCATGGACACGGTGACCGAGGCGCGGATGGCGATCGCCATGGCCCGCGCGGGCGGCATGGGCGTGTTGCACCGCAACCTCTCGGCAGCCGACCAGGCCGCCCAGGTGGAGACGGTCAAGCGGTCGGAGGCGGGCATGGTCACCGACCCGGTGACCTGCCGCCCGAACGACACTCTCGCCGAGGTCGACGCCATGTGCGCCAGGTTCCGCATCTCCGGCCTTCCGGTGGTGGACGAGACCGGTGCGCTTGTGGGCATCATCACCAACCGCGACATGCGGTTCGAGGTGGACCAGAACCGCCGCGTCGCCGACGTGATGACGAAGGCTCCGCTGATCACCGCGCAGGAGGGCGTGACCGCCGAGGCCGCGCTGGGGCTGCTGCGCAGGCACAAGGTGGAGAAGCTGCCGATCGTCGACGGCAACGGACGCCTGCGCGGCCTGATCACCGTCAAGGACTTCGTCAAGACCGATCAGTACCCCGACGCCACCAAGGACCGTGACGGCCGCCTGCTGGTCGGCGCCGCGGTCGGTGTCGGTGAGGACGCGTGGTCGCGTGCCATGACGCTGGCCGACGCGGGCGTGGACGTGCTGGTGGTGGACACCGCGCACGGTCATCAGGCGCAGGTGCTGCAGATGGTGACCAAGGTCAAGACCGAGGTCGGCGATCGAATCCAGGTGGTCGGCGGCAACGTGGCCACCCGTGCGGGCGCGGCGGCCCTGGTCGAAGCGGGCGCGGACGCGGTCAAGGTGGGCGTCGGCCCCGGCTCCATCTGCACCACCCGCGTCGTCGCGGGCGTCGGCGCGCCGCAGATCACCGCGATCCTGGAGGCGGTCGCCGCGTGCAAGCCCGCGGGCGTCCCGGTGATCGCCGACGGCGGCATCCAGTTCTCCGGCGACATCGCCAAGGCCATCGCCGCCGGCGCGTCCACCGTGATGCTGGGCTCGCTGCTCGCGGGCACCGCCGAGTCGCCGGGCGAGCTGATCCTGGTCGGCGGCAAGCAGTTCAAGAGCTATCGCGGCATGGGCTCGCTGGGCGCCATGCAGGGTCGCGGCCAGGCCAAGTCGTTCTCCAAGGACCGCTACTTCCAGGACGACGTACTGGCCGAGGACAAGCTGGTCCCCGAGGGCATCGAGGGCAGGGTGCCGTTCCGCGGCCCGGTCAACCAGGTGATCCATCAGCTGGTCGGCGGTCTGCGCGCTGCCATGGGCTACACCGGCTCCCAGTCGATCGCGCATCTGCAGGAGGCCCAGTTCGTGCAGATCACCGCGGCGGGCCTCAAAGAGAGCCATCCGCACGACATCACCATGACCGTCGAGGCCCCTAACTACACGGGACGCGGTTAGCCCACTAGGTTCATGTACAGGACCAACCGGTCCGTGCATGATTAGAGCCGGCTGACCGGCTGTGGCGGTGAGCAGGCTGGGCGGTGGCCGGCGGCGCGTTTCATGCTGCCCGCCTGCCCCCGCAAATGACCACTGGAGGCGCGCGTCTTACGAGCGCCGTTCGCGGCCCGGCTCGTGTCCGAGTGGGCGAAGCGCATGCGACGAAGTCGCGAGTCTCGCCCGCTCGGACACGAGCCATGAGGGGGCCGCGAACACGCAGCGCCGCAGGCGCTGCAAATTAGACAAGGAGATTTCGCGTGCGCGACATGGTGGAGATCGGCATGGGCCGGACCGCCCGGCGTACCTATGAGCTGGACGACGTCGACATCGTCCCCTCGCGCCGGACCCGCTCGTCGAAGCAGGTCTCGCTGTCCTGGCAGCTGGACGCCTACCGTTTCGAGATCCCGTTTCTCGCGCATCCCACCGACGCGCTGGTATCGCCGGAGTTCGCCATCGAGCTCGGCCGCCTCGGCGGGCTCGGCGTGATCAACGGCGAGGGTCTGTGGGCGCGGCACGCCGATGTCGGTGCGAAGATCGACCAGCTGCTCGAGCTGGTCGGCAAGGGCGGCTACGAACGCGCCGTGGCGTTGCTGCAGGAACTGCACGCCGCGCCGATGCAGCCGGACCTGCTCGCCGCCGCGGTCGCGCAGGTCCGCGCCGCCGGTGTCACCGTGGCGGTGCGGGTGAGCCCGCAGAACGCGCGCACGCTCACCCCGGCGCTGCTGCAGGCGGGCATCGACCTGCTCGTGGTGCACGGCACGATCATCTCCGCCGAGCATGTCGGCGACGGTGAGCCGTTGAATCTGAAGACCTTCATCGCCGAGCTGGACGTGCCCGTGGTCGCGGGCGGCGTGAGCGATCACCGCACCGCGCTGCACCTGATGCGCACCGGGGCGGCGGGTGTCATCGTCGGCTACGGCTCCTACCCCGGCGCGACGACCACCGGCGAGGTGCTGGGCATCGGCGTGCCGATGGCCACCGCGATCGCGGATGCCGCCGCCGCGCGCCGCGACTACCTGGACGAGACCGGCGGCCGCTACGTGCACGTCATCGCGGACGGCGACGTCGCCACCTCGGGGCAGCTGGCCAAGGCGATCGCGTGCGGCGCGGACGCCGCCATGCTCGGAGTTCCGCTCGCCGTGGCGGCGGAGGCGCCGGGCCGCGGCTGGTACTGGCCGTCGGCGGCCGCGCACCCTTCGGTTCCGCGCGGGTCGCTGCTGCACGTCGACGATCCGTGGGATCTCGGTGGTGAGCCGGTCGGTGACACGGTGCGCCCGAGCCTGGAGCGGGTGCTGTTCGGGCCGTCCGACGATCCGTTCGGCTCGCTGAACCTGGTTGGTGGACTGCGTCGTTCGATGGCCAAGGCCGGTTACTCGGATCTGAAGGAATTCCAGAAGGTCGGCCTCAGCGTGCGCGCCTGAGCTCTGTTCGATTTGCAGCGCCTGCGGCGCTGCGTGTTCGCGGCCCCTTATGGCTCGCGTTCCAGCGGTCGAGACTCGCGCCTGCGGTGCATGCGCTTCGACCGCTGGAACGCGTGCCGGGCCGCGAACGGCGTTCATAAGACTCGTTTCTCCGGTGAGCGCCGGGTGGCTCGGAGGCGTGCGGGCCGTGTACAACGGCAGGCCGTTGCTCGGCTCGCCCACCGCCGAGGTACCGACGTATTTCGCGCACCATGAGGCATGCGGCTTTGTGCCGCAAACATTTACGCGGTGCTCGCGCGGGCCGGGTTCAGCGCACGCGGGTCGGTTTCGTTCGTGCGCGCAGGAATTGCTGGATCGCGTGATTCACCGGCTCGGGGTGGGTCATCGTCACCGCCAGTCGGGCGTCCGCGATCTCGATGAACGTGGCGCCGGACAGGCCGTGGGCCAGTTCCTGAGCGCGTGCGCGGTCCATACCGCTGTGGGTGGGATGGATCACCAGAGCGGGACAAGCGATTTCGCGCAGGCGATCCAGCACCGAATCCCGGCTGAGCAGGCAGCCTGCCGCGACCTCGATGCCGCGGCGGTCGCGCACCAGCCAGCGCTGGGTCCAGATCTGGCGGTACCACTCGTCGTCGCCGATCAGCCAGGAAGCCAGCTGGTGCACGGCCCGTTCGCGGGAGCCGTCGTCGTACCACTCTTCGAGGAATTTCTGGGTGGCGGTGGACTGCTGCGGGGTGGGCCCGTGCGCTTCGGTGCTGATCAGGATCAGCGCGGAGACGCGTTCCGGTGCGATCAAGGCGGTGCGCAGCGCAGTGAAGCCGCCCTGGGCGGTGCCGCCGATGACGGCCTGTTCGGCGCCGAGATGATCGAGGATGGTCAGCGCGTCGCGGGCCGCGGTCCAGTAGGTGAAGGGTAGGCCCTCGTCCCTGGTGCGGCCGTGGCCGCGGGCATCCCAGGAGACGATCCGGAACTCCGGTGCGAGCGCGGCCATTTGGGCGGCGAACATGGTGCGGTCCATGAAGAACTCGTGCGCCAGCAGTACCACCGGGCCGTCCCCGCCGCTGTCCTCGTAATGGATGTCGGCATCGATCGCGCGGGCGAAGGGCACGAGCAGAAGGATAACCAGCCGGCCCGGCCACGGGTGACGATTCGGGCGGTCGGCTCGCCTCCCGCGCGAGGGGCGCTGTGCCGATGATTCGCTCGTTTCGCCGCTCACTAAACTGGGTGGGTGGCACAAACCCAGAGACCGGTCCTCGTCGTCGACTTCGGAGCACAGTACGCCCAGCTGATCGCGCGGCGGGTTCGCGAGTCGAGCGTGTTCTCGGAGGTGGTTCCGCACACCGCGACGGTGGAGGAGATCGCCGACAAGCAGCCGCTCGCGGTGATCCTCTCCGGCGGCCCGGCCAGCGTGTACGCCGAGGGCGCGCCGCAGCTGGACCCGCGGTTGTTCGAGCTGGGACTGCCGGTCTTCGGCATCTGCTACGGCTTCCAGGCGATGGCGCAGGCACTCGGTGGCACGGTCGCGCACACCGGCACTCGCGAATACGGGCGCACCGAACTCAACATCGATGGCGGTTTGCTGCACGGCGGCCTGCCCACCATTCAGCCGGTGTGGATGAGCCACGGCGACGCGGTCACCGACGCGCCGGAGGGCTTCGAGGTCACCGGCACCACCGCGGGCGCTCCGGTCGCCGCGTTCGAGGACCGGGCGCGCCGCCTGGCCGGTGTGCAGTACCACCCGGAGGTGCTGCATTCGCCGCACGGCCAGCAGGTGCTGAGCAGGTTCCTGCACGAACTCGCGGGCATCCCCTCCACCTGGACTCCGGCGAACATCGCCGACTCGCTGGTCGCCTCGGTGCGTGAGCAGATCGGTGACCGGCACGCGATCTGCGGGTTGTCCGGCGGGGTGGACAGCGCCGTCGCCGCCGCCCTGGTGCAGCGCGCCATCGGCGACCGGCTGACCTGCGTGTTCGTCGACCATGGTCTTCTGCGGGCCGGGGAGCGCGAGCAGGTGCAGCAGGATTTCGTCGCCGCGACCGGCGCCAAGCTGGTGACCGTCGACGCGGTGGACAAATTCCTCGGCGAGTTGAAGGGCGTGACCGATCCCGAGGAGAAGCGCAAGACCATCGGCCGGGAGTTCATCCGGTCCTTCGAGGACGCGGTGGGCGAGGTGGTGCTCGAGCACGGCGAGGCCGACGGCGCGGCGCCGAAGGTCGAGTTCCTGGTGCAGGGCACGCTCTACCCGGACGTCGTGGAGTCCGGCGGCGGCACCGGCACCGCGAACATCAAAAGCCATCACAATGTCGGCGGCCTGCCCGACGACCTGGAGTTCGAACTCGTCGAACCGCTGCGGCTGCTGTTCAAGGACGAGGTGCGCGCGGTCGGCCGCGAACTCGGGCTGCCGGAGGAAATCGTCGCCCGCCAACCCTTCCCCGGGCCCGGTCTCGCCATCCGGATCGTCGGTGAGGTGACCGCGGATCGGCTGGAGACGCTGCGCCAGGCCGATGCCATCGCCCGCGAGGAATTGACCGCGGCCGGTCTGGACGGACAGATCTGGCAGTGCCCGGTCGTGCTGCTCGCGGATGTCCGCAGCGTCGGCGTCCAGGGTGACGGCCGCACCTACGGTCACCCGATCGTGCTGCGCCCGGTCTCCAGCGAGGACGCCATGACCGCCGACTGGACCCGGCTGCCCTACGAGGTGCTCGAACGCATCTCCACCCGGATCACCAACGAGGTGCCGGAGGTCAACCGCGTGGTCTTGGACGTGACCAGCAAGCCGCCGGGCACCATCGAGTGGGAGTGATCTCCGGCCGGTAGCCGCTCCTCGTCACCGAGGAGGTCAGCGGGGGCGGTGGAAGGCGCTGTGCAGAATCAGGTGCCCCAGCAGCGCACCGTTGGCGCTGCCTGGGCGGGGATCCGGCGGTGTGGTCCGCGCGGTGGGGCGCGCCGGATCGGTGGGTTCGTCGGTGTTCATTCGATTCTCCTGTCGTACGACGACCAGGGGTCCGGCCCGGATGATCGCTGGGGATGAACGTGGCACGGCCCGTCCGGTTGGACGGGCCGTGCGGTCATTTACGGGGAGAGATCACCAGCAGTATGCCGATGACGATCGCGGCGATCACGACGATCCAACCGATCGGGATCATGCTGGCCGCGGGCCAGGACGCCGGACCGACGAAAGCCCAGACGCTGATCGCGATGGACAGCAAACCCGCGATGAGCAGCGAGGCGGCGGGGCCGCGGCGGGAATCGGTCGTCTTTTCGCGCTCGGGCTCAGCCACGTCGCACCTCCACGTTTCCGGCGCGGACGTCGACGTTCAGTTCGAGCACCGGCGCGCCGAGAGTATTCGGACCGCTGATGCCGTCGGTGCAGAGGGCGTCGGCCATGGTCGCTGTGCAGTGGGTGCGGACGGTCATGTCCGCCGGAAGCAGGACGCGGGCTTCGCCCATCCGCACGTCGACGTCCACGGTGCGGTTCTCGGTCAGTTTCACCGACCGCAGGTCAAGCGTGCCCGAGCCCATGGTCACCTGGTAGTTCGACGCCAGTTCCGCCACGGAAGCGGGCGCCCAGGTGTGGTTGCCCATCGCGGCCTGATCGAACTCGACCGGACCGACGGCGGAGGCGAGCAGCACGAATCCCGCGAGCGGCGCGGTGAGCACGAGCAACCCGTAGCCACGCCGCAGGAACGCGCCGAGCACCAGGCCCAGGCCGATCACGGCCAGCGCCGCGGCGGCGATCCGGCCCGGCGTCATCCATTCCGCGCCCGAGGCGGCCGCCGCACCCGCGCCCGCCGCCGCCAGGATGGCCAGGCCGAGCACCACCGGCGTCAGGCGCGAGCGCGGACGCTGCTGCGGCGGAGCGACGACGGTACGGGCCGGTGCGGGGTCGGGGAGGTCCCAGGCGAGTGGGGCGACGCCGAGCGGGTCCCAGGACGGCGGGGTCGGGCCGGCGATGATCGCGGGGTGAGCGGCGGCGGGGCGGCGCTGGCTAGGAAGCTCGGTCTTGTCGCCGGCCGAGGGCATAGGACCGACATGGCCGATGGCAGCCGGATCCGATTCGGCTCGGTGACCGACGGCCGCGTTCGATTCGGTTCGCATGCCGGTGGACGACCCCGGTCCGGCATCGGTGGCCCCTCCGGTGGGTGGCGCCGCCGGCTTGTCCAGCACCACGGTCGCGGGGTCGTCGGCTTGCTCCTCGGCGGCGGGCTTGTGCAGTGGGACAGTTGCCGCATCGCCATTCGCGGCGGGCACGGGCGTCTCGGGGAGATATGTCTCCGGCAGCTTGGTGTACGGCGTGTACACCGAGGTCGGCGGCACGTACAGGTCACCGACGGTCCGGGTCGCTCCCTGCGGGAAGACCGCGCCGGGGTAGCCGGTGGCGGTGATCCCGCCGTCCGGGGCGAATCCGCCGAACGCCTCGGTGGTTCCGGGTGGCGGGTTGGGTGTGCGCAGATGCAGCATCCACCAGCCGGCCAGCATCAGCGCGAGGCTGATCAGGCCGGATCCGCCGAGACCGACACCGACCGGGCCCATCGTGCTGACCGCGATGGCCAGCGCCACGATCAGCACGATGGTCTTGGTCTGCGACTGCGAGCTGTGACCCTTGCCGACCAGTGATTCGGCCGCGGACGCCGGGTCGCCCGCCGCGCTCAGCAGCAGCCAGGCCAGCAGGTAGAGCACCAGGCCCGCGCCGCCGAAGATCGTCGAGACGACGAACGCGACGCGAACCAGCACCGGATCGATCTCGTAGCGCCGCGCGAACCCCGCCGCGACGCCCGCGATAGGCCCCTGTCGCGGCAATCGGACCGGCCGGGTCTGCCATATCTGCTGGACCTGGTCGCCGAAGCTCGTTTTCGTCATGTCTCCCATGGTGTGCCGACCCGCGGAATCGGCGCATCGGGGGGAACCCTGAAAAACGGCCTGAACACTTTGGACCGATCCACTGATGTAGCGATTGTCCAGCAATGCCGAGTTTCGCTGATCCGGCAGCTTCTGCGCTGGTCGGCGCGGGTGCCGCTGGTCGAGATCAGGGTGAATCCGGATGGCTGGCAGCTGCGTTGTCGGGCAGTATCGAAGACATGTACCCGTCTGTTCCCGCGTTCGACACTCGGGGGTTCGACGCTGCGCGCGGACCGGGCCCCGCGCCCGCGCCGGTCCCCGGGCCGCCGCAGGCGCGGATGTTCCGCCGCTCGGGTGGCCGGGTCGTCGGCGGTGTGGCGGGCGGTCTGGCCGACCATCTGGGCGTCGACGTGTTCAAGGTGCGGATGGCGTTCGTGCTGCTGTGCGCGCTGGCCGGGGCGGGCATCGCCGCCTACGGGCTGCTGTGGATCTTCACGCCCGGTGGGTCGGACCAGGCGAAACCTTCCGGTTCCGAGCGGCGGCAGGCGATCGGGCTGGCCATGCTCGGGCTGGGGCTCGCGGTCGCCGTGTCGTGGGTGTTCAGCGGGACGGCGGCGAAGGTGATCGCGCCGATCATCGTGGTGGCGGTCGGCGCGGCGCTGGTGTGGCGGGAGTACGACGTCGACGGGCCGCGTTCGCTGCTCGGGCTGCCCGCACGGCCCTCGGTCATCACCTGGTCCCGGATCGTCGCCGGTGCGACGTTGATCGTGGTGGGCCTCGGGGTGGTGGTGCTGGCGCGGATCGATCTCAGCTCACTCGGCTCGGCGCTGCTCGCGGTGGCGGTCACCCTGGTCGGCGCCGGACTGCTGACGGTTCCGCTGTGGCTGCGCATGATGCGCGCGCTGAACGCCGAGCGCGCCGCCCGCATCCGCAACGAGGAACGCGAGGAGATCGCCTCGCATCTGCACGATTCCGTACTCCAGACGCTCGCGCTCATCCAGCGCCAGGCCGACGACCCGCAGGAGGTGCTGCGGCTGGCCCGCAGCCAGGAGCGGGAACTGCGGAAATGGTTGTTCGAGGATTCCGGCCCCGCGCAGTCGAGCCTGGCCGCGGCCCTGCGGACCATCGCGGGCGAGGTGGAGGACCAGCACGGCGTGAAGGTGGCGCCGGTGACCGTCGGCGATGTGTCGATGGACATCGACGGTTCCGGATCCGGTCTGCCGAAGGAGCACTTCACCGCGCTGCTCGGCGCGAGCAGGGAAGCGCTGGTCAATGCCGCGAAGCACGCGGGCGTCCCGGAGATCGATCTGTTCGCCGAGGTCGAGCCGCATCAGGTGAGCGTCTTCGTGCGTGACCGCGGCTCCGGCTTCGACCTCGCGTCCGTGCCGGAGGATCGCCGGGGCCTGGCCAAATCCATTCGCGGCCGGATCGAGCGCCGCGGCGGTCAGGTGGACATCCTGTCGAGACCGGGCCGTGGCACCGAGGTACGGATCATCATGCCGCGCACCGATTCCGGCTGCCCCGCCCACGACGAGGAGCCCGCCCCCGCCGCGGGCGTCGTCCGCTAGTCGTCCGTTTCTCGCGGATCCGCAGGGTCCGCACAGCTGCCGTGGAGCGCGCGAGCAGCGCGCGGGGGATGAGTGTGGTACCGGTTGGGGGTCATGGGTCGGTTAGGAGAAGTAGGTGGCCGTGCGGGTCTTTCTCGTCGATGATCACGCCGTTTTCCGGTCGGGTGTGCGTGCGGAGTTGAGCCGGGAGGCGGATATGGAGGTGGTCGGGGAGGCCGGCGGGGTGGCGGAGGCGGTGGCCGGGATCAACGCCGAGCGCCCGGACGTCGTCCTGCTCGACGTGCACATGCCCGACGGCGGCGGGGTGGCGGTGCTGGCCGGCATCGAGCCGGGGCCGGTGTGCCTGGCGTTGAGCGTGTCCGATGCGGCGGAGGACGTGATCGCGGTGATCCGGGCCGGGGCGAGAGGGTATGTGACGAAGACGATTTCGGGATCCGAGCTGGCCGACGGCATCCGCCGGGTGGCGGGCGGCGATGCGGTCTTCAGCCCGCGCCTGGCCGGCTTCGTGCTGGACTCGTTCACCGGAAGGTCCCCGGTACCCGAACCACCCCTGGATCCCGAACTCGACTCGCTGACCCCGCGCGAGTTGGAGGTGCTGCGCCTGCTCGCGCGCGGCTACACCTACCGTGAGATCGCCGAATCCCTGTTCATCTCCGTCAAAACCGTGGAGACGCACGCCTCCAACGTGCTGCGTAAGACTCAGCAGTCCAACCGCAACGCCCTGACCCGCTGGGCTCACCGCCGCCGCATCGACTGACGGCCGCGCGCCTGCTGCCGGTGCGGTGCGCCGACGTCAGAGGACGGCGACGATGATCCCGATGATGATGATCAGGCCGATCAGCAGTCCCACGGCGATGGCCAGAGGGGCATTGTTCGGCTGGGGATTCCTGGCGCGCTGCGGGGTAGCGGCCGCGGTCGCGCCCGCGTGGTTGCGGTGCGGGCGGGGCAGCGGGGCGGAGTGCGGGCTGCGGATCCCGGACGCCGAATTGCGCGCGGCCCAGGAGGGGATGGTTCCGTCCTCGGTGCGGACGGGCGCGCCGAGGATGTGCGGGCCGGTGCCGGGACCGAAAGCGGCGGTGAGGATCTCGTCTCGTGCCTCGGCCATGGTCGGGCGGCGCTGCGGCGCGGGCTCCATCATGTGCAGCAGGGCCTGGGTGAGCACACCGCTGCGGGTCGGCGGGATGATCTGCGCCATGGCGGCGCGGTGCACGATGACATCGCTGTCCTCGTCGAAGCCGAACGGCGGCTGCCCTTCGATCGCGGTGTAGAGCGTGGCGCCCAGGGAGAACACGTCGCTGGCCTTGGTCGGCTGGGCTCCGCGCGCCACCTCGGGGGGCAGATAGGAGGGGGTGCCGGTGATCACGCCGTCCGGTTCGTCGGACAGATCGCCCGCACCCCGGGAGATACCGAAGTCGCTGAGTTTCGCCATACCGACGCCGGGGCCGCGGTCGGCGACGAGGATGTTGCCCGGCTTGATATCCCGGTGCACGATGCCGACCGCGTGCGCGGCGGCGAGCGCGTCGGCGACCTGAGCGCCGATCTGCGCGACCTCGATCGGCGGCAGCGTGTCGACCAGCGCGAGCGCCTTCGCGACGCTGCGGGAGGGTAGGTGCTCCATCACCAACCAGGGCTCACCGGCCTCGAGCACCACGTCGTACACGGCGATCGCGTGGTCGTGCGAGAGTTTCGCGGCGACCCGGCCCTCGTGCAGGATCTGGCTGCGGACCGCCTCCGCTTCTGCCTCACCGAGCCCGGCCGTGGTGAGCACCTGCTTGATCGCGACGTCCCGGTCGAGCAGGCGATCGTGCGCCAGCCAGACCGCGCCCATGCCGCCGCCGCCCAGCTTCGACTGGAGGCGATAGCGGCCTGCGACGAGATATTGGGGGCCGACAGTGGGACGAGCGCGTTCGGTCACGGGTGCAGGGTAGCGGAAAATGAGGCTAGCTGGCCTGATTCGTGTTCGCGCATAGGGCGAGACACGGGGCACGGCCATGTGCCGCGCCCGCTCGCCGGCGCTCGGTCGGGATGCGTGTCACACACCATACCGATGATTGGGTGCCGTTGTGTCGTAGCCGGGCATGCGCCGGGTTCGCTCCCGGCCCATGGCGGTGGCTGCGTAGCCGGTTTGCCGAGCCGGGCACCGTCACCACGGCGGGGACGCGCGACACGAAGCCCTCCGCTCTTGACGAAACCCAGGGGTCGGTTTCTACTGAGTCGGTATCGAACGTATATTCGATATCAATCGATAGCTGAATCGGTGCTGTGCTTGAAACGAGGGCAGCTCCGCCATGCTTCGCCTCGGGTCCATCGTGGGAAGTGGGTGGTTGAGATGGGTTCGGATGCGATATCGCAGGGAGGGGTGAATCGGGGAGCGCTGCGGCGCGATGGTGGGCGGGAGGATGCTCCTTCCCTAGCTGAACTGCGCAGACGCATGGCCGCGGTGCCGGGGCGCGGTGAATCCGCGGCGCAGCGGGTCCCGCTCGGCACCGAATCGCGCCGCGCGGCATTGCCGGTGCCTGCGGCGCTCGCGCCCCTGTTGCCCGATGGTGGCCTGCCCAAGGGTTCCGTGGTGGCGTACACGGGGGCGAGCTCGTTGCTGGCCGGTCTGCTCGCCGCGGTGACCGAGGGCGGTGGGCATGCCGCGGTGGTCGGCATGCCCCGGCTCGGTCTGCTCGCCGCGGTGGAGATGGGGGCACAGCTGCGGCGGCTGGCCGTGATCGCCGACCCCGGCCCCGATCCGGTGGAGGTGGCCGCGGTGCTGCTGGACGGGCTCGATCTGGTCGTGCTCGGACTCGGCGGCGGCGCCGTCGCGCCCGCGCGCAGCCGGGTGATCGCGGCCCGCGCCCGTAACAAGGGCGCCACCCTCGTGGTTGCCGACGGTCGCTGGCCCGGCGCGTCCCTCCAGCTCGACGCCCGAATCGCGGGTTATGCCGGTCTCGGCCGCGGGCGCGGACGCTTGCGTTCGCTCGGCGTGACGGTCGAGGTGCGTGGCAAGGCGGGACCGCCACGGCGCGGACGGCTGGATCTGTGCCCGAATGCGGGGCGCGTGGAATGGGTGCTGCGCGAGAAGTCCGCCCGGACAGCCGAAGTCGCCGACGCGCAGGAGGCGGTCTCGTGAGTGCGCCCGTGGGGGACGAAGGTCGTTCGTCGCCGTGATCCGGCCGGGGTCGAAGCGGGTGCTCGCCCTGTGGTGCCCGGACTGGCCCGCGGTCGCCGCGGCGGCGTCGGCGGGCCTGCCCGCGACGCGGCCGGTGGCGGTGCTGTTCGCCAACCGGGTGGTGGCCTGTTCGGCGATCGCCCGAGCCGAAGGGGTGCGCCGCGGCCTGAAGCGCCGAGAAGCGCAGGCACGGTGCCCCGACCTGTTCCT
The DNA here is from genome assembly GCF_040642815.1 of Nocardia sp. NPDC047648. Taxonomy (NCBI): domain Bacteria; kingdom Bacillati; phylum Actinomycetota; class Actinomycetes; order Mycobacteriales; family Nocardiaceae; genus Nocardia; species Nocardia sp. NPDC047648. The sequence continues at coordinate 40,906 of NZ_JBEYSX010000020.1, forward strand.
CGCGCAGCAGGATCAGGACCGGGACGCGCGGCTGTTCGAACCGCTGGTCGCGGCGGTGGCCGCGACGGTGCCCGGTGTGGAGGTACTGCGCCCCGGACTGCTCGTGCTCGCCGCGCGCGGGGCGGCGCGGTTCTTCGGGTCCGAGGAGGCGGCGGCCGAGCGCCTGGTCGACGCGGTGGCCGCGGCCGGGGCCGAAGCGCAGATCGGGATCGCCGACGAGTTGTCCACGGCGGTGATCGCCGCCCGGCGCGCCGCGATCGTGCCGGTGGGGGCGGGTGCGCGGTTTCTCGCGCCGTTGCCGATCGGGGAACTCGCGGTGGAGCCCAGCCTGGCCGCCCCGGAACGCGCCGATCTGGTCGATCTGCTGCACCGCTTGGGTCTGCGCCGGATCGGTGATTTCGCCGCGCTCTCCGCGGCGGAGGTCGCCTCCCGGTTCGGGACCGACGCCGTGCTCGCGCACCGCTGCGCCAGGGCCCGGCCGGAGCGTCCGCCGTCCGCCCGGCAGCCGCCGCCGGATCTGGTGGTGGAGTATCGCTGCGATCCGCCGATCGAGCGGGTCGACGCGGCCGCCTTCGCCGGTCGCCTGCTCGCCACCCGGCTGCACGGTGCGCTCGCGGATGCCGGACTGGCCTGCACCAGGCTCTCGGTGCACGCGGAAACCGCGGCGGGGGAGGATCTCGCGCGGATCTGGCGCTGCGCCGAGCCGCTCACCCCGGAGGACACGGCGGACCGGGTGCGCTGGCAGCTGGACGGCTGGCTCACCCGGCGCGACGGCGCGCGGCCCACCGCGCCGATCACCGTGCTACGGCTGGAACCTGTCGAGGTGGTCACGGCGGGCGCGCTGCAACTCGGGCTGTGGGGCGGGGCCGGGGAAGAGGACGAGCGAGCCCGCCGCGCGCTCATCCGGGTGCAAGGGCTGCTGGGCGGGGAAGCGGTGCGGGTCGGCGTGCTGAGCGGCGGACGCGGGCCCGCCGAACGAATCACCATGGTCACGCTGGGTGACGAACTCGTCCCCGCGGCCGACCCAGCGCAACCATGGCCGGGCCGGCTGCCCGAGCCCGCCCCCGCCGTACTCCTGCTGAACCGTCCGCTGGTGCGGCTCGAAACCGCCGACGGCGCGCCCGTCAAGGTCACCGACCGCGCCATGTTCGACGCCGAGCCGGCCCTGCTGCGCTGGGGGAGCAAACAGTGGCGGTTGACCGGCTGGGCGGGCCCGTGGCCGGTGGACGAACGCTGGTGGGCGCCCGATGCGGACGACGCGGAACTCACCGCCCGCGCCCAGGTCCAACTCGACGACGCGCCCGCATCCAGCCGAGTGCTGCTGCTTGTCTACCGCGCCGAAACCTGGCGCGCCGAGGGACTTTACGACTGAGGGCCACAACCGTTACGCCCGCCGACCTCGGGTTGCTCTCGGCGGGTACCGGCTGGGCCCGGAACGGAATCGGCGTCGGAGACCAGGTGCTGCCACCGTCACCGAACCCGGGCTCGGCGGCTGGTTCACTCCGGCCGCGACCACACCGTCGCCAACGTGAACGGATGTCCGCGCAGGGCAGCCCATTTCGGCTTGCGGGCCAGGAACGCGTCGTCCACCAGCGCCTCGGCGACCTCGGTGAGGACCCATCCGGCGGCCAGACCGGCCGACAGGTGCTCGCTGATCAAATGCAGATGGGTGCTGATCGCCACCGGTTCGCCGGAAGGGTCGGTGTAGTGCGTCGGCATTCCCGACACCATGATGAACTGCGGGTGGTAGCTGACCAATACGCACCGGGCGCCCGGTGCGGCCAGGCGCCACGCCTCCGCGTAGAACGGCGCGAGCTCCGGTAGGTGCTCGTCGATCAGCGACGCGATCACCAGGTCGTAGGCGCCGCCCGGCAGACCCGTGTTCCGCACATCCGCGCGCGTCAGCGTGGTGTGGGCGCCGCGTTCGGCGGCCAGCGCCAGCATTCCCTCGCTCAGGTCGACCCCGTCGATGTGCGTCGACCCGTTGTCGCGCAGCCACGTTCCGGTGCGCCCGGTGCCGCAGCCCAGATCCGCCGCGCGCCGCACTCGGCCGAGGTCCAACCGCAATCGCCCGAGCAGAGCGAGATCCATCTCGTCCAGGACCGTCTGCTCGTAGGTGGGCGCCCACCCGTCGTATCCCGTGGCGACATCGACGGTGCGGTAGTCGCGGCGGTCGAAGTCGGCGAAGGAGGGCATACGGTGAGTATTGTTCCGGGCTCGCTCTCGCACCAGCCATTTATCGAGCGAGTCGAAACACCTTGGTTCGCATGAGTCTTCGCCGCGCGCCTCAGGAAGCCCGGGTCCCGCACCACACCTCTTCCGGCAGTGATTCGCGCTACATGACGCAGGGGAGTGCATGACTGCCGGTATCGTCGTTGGTCGTGGATCTGACGCTGGACCAGGTGACATCCGGAAACGTGCGGATCGCCTATCGGGATTCGGGGGTGGGCGCCGTCAGCGACATCCCCGTGCTGCTGGTGCACGGTATGGGCGGCGACGGGCACACATGGGACCGGTTCGCTCGTGTGCTGGTGCAATCCGGGCGCCGGGTGATCATCCCCGATCTGCGCGGACACGGTCGTAGCTCACATACCGATTCCTACCTCTTCGACGAGTTCGGCGACGATCTGCTGCGCCTCTGCGAACATCTGGAGCTGCCCGCGGTGGATCTGGTCGGGCATTCGCTCGGCGGTTACGCGGTGTCGCGCGTCGCGCAGGAGCGACCGGAGCTGGCGCGCAGGCTGGTCATGGAGGAATGCCCGCTTCCGCTGCGCTCCGGCATCGAGGAAATGCGCCTGACCCGCCGGTTTCCCACCGTGCCCGAGTTGTGGCACGCCACATCCAGCCTGGTGCGCCACCCGCGCGCGGTGGTGGCGTTCGACCGTGCCATGACGAAGACGGCGCTGGAGCAGTTCCGTAAGCCGAACCCGGAATGGTGGGACCGGCTCTCCGACATCACCGCGCCCACCCTGGTGTTGTGCGGCGGACCGGGCGGCATGGTGGATCCGGACAAACTCGCCGACCTGCGAGCCGGCCTCGCCGACTGCACCGTGACCACCTTCACCTGCGGCCACAGCATCCATCGCGACCGCTACCAGGAGTTCGCCGCGACCGTCCGGCCGTTCCTGGCCGGCTGAGGTTCACCAATGCGTACCGGGCACCCATCGGGCGGCCCGGCGCAAGGCGGTGCCCGTGACGCGCCGCGCGGCCGACCTGGACCGTCGCACGGGAAGCTGGTCCACGGGTTCGGCCTGTTCGTCGTCGGGCTCGGTCGGCTCGCCCTTGGCCGCGGGGGAGTCGGGCAGCGCGCGGTAGTAGCGGTGCAGGACACGGTCGCGGATCTTCGGGGTGAGCAGCGCGCCGTATTCGGCGATGGTGCCCAGCGGCACGTCGATGCGCTTGGGGCGTTCGGTCAGCGCCCGCACGATGGTCGCGGCCGCCCACTCGGGCGACTCGGCGGGGCCTTGGTCGCCGCTCGGGGTGATCATCGGCGTACGCACCAGCGGCATGTGGATGGTGGTGAACGTGACGCCGTCGGCCATGGTCTCGACGGCCGCCACCTCGGTGAACTTGTCCAACGCCGCCTTGCTGGCCAGATACGCGGAGAACCGAGGCGTGGCCACCTGCACGCCCGCGCTGCTGATATTGACGATGTGCCCGAACTTGCGTTCCCGCATCTGCGGCAGCAGGGCCAGCGTAAGCCGCAGCGCGCCGAAGTAGTTGACGGCCATGGTGCGTTCGAAGTCGTGCAGCCGGTCGGTGGAGCGGTGGATGGCACGGCGGATCGAGCGGCCCGCGTTGTTCACCAGCATGTCCACGTGGCCGTGCTCGGACAGGATGGTCTCGAGCACCTGGTCCACGGAGTCGGAATCGGTGACGTCGCAGGAGTATCCGTAGGCCGAGCCGCCCGCCGCCCTGATCTCGTCGACGACGGCGGTGAGTTCCTCGCCCCGGCGCGCGAGCAGGAACACCGTGGCGCCCTTGCCCGCGACCGCCAGCGCCGCCGCCCGGCCGATTCCGGAGGACGCCCCCGTGATGAGAACGTGCCGTCCGGTGAGGTCGCGGTTGCGGCGCCCGCGCCGGGCGGGTTCGGCGGATGCGTCGGTCATCGCTGCTCCTTTGCAGGTGTGGTCGAAATGAAACTTACTCTGAAGTAAGTTCACTGCCAAGTGGCCCTGGTCACACTCGCGAGCGCCGGGCCCGGTGGCGGCGGCGTGTCGCCCGGCGCGGCTCGGCGTCTTCGAGAACCCCACGGGTGCGGGGTTTTTCCGGGCGTGCGAAACGTTCGAACAACGGTCGAAACGTTCGAACATATGTGCGATACTCTGCGCATGTCGGACGATCGGATGGCGGAGGTGTTTGCCGCGGTGCGGCTCGGTGGCGTCGACCCGGCGGCGGGGCGGCGGGCGTTGGAAAAGCTCTGGGGTGAACTCGGCGATCACGGTGGAGCGCTGCAACGCTGCGTGGTCGCCCACCATCTCGCCGACCTCCAGGAGGAGGCCGACGAGGCGCTGCGCTGGGATCAGCGGGCGTTGGCCGCGGTGTTCGCTCCCGGCGTGCCGCTGGACGAAGGTCTGCGCGGTTTCTTGCCGTCGCTCTATCTGAACCTGGCCGACAGTCACCGCCGGGTCGGCGAGTTCGAAGTGGCCAGGATGCAATTGGCCATCGCGCGCGGGCATCTCGACGTCCTGGCCTCCGATGCCTACGGCGCGCTCATCAGGACTCGCCTGAGCGGGGTCGAAGCCGCCATCGCCGCCGGTTCCGTCGAACGTCTTTCGGTGGCCTGACCAGCCTGTACATCGATCTTGTTCGAATGTATGTTCGAGGCGAGGAGGTGGGTTGTGGGCTGGGGAAACGGTCCGCCCAGCTGGGCGGAGATGGAGCGGGTGCTGTCCGGGCGCTCCGGACGGACGAATCCCGACGGGGTGGTCCGGGGCGACGGCGGCGACAGCCCGGCGTGGTCGCGCAAGCGCGGCGAGTACCGGCCCGGGCCGGTACTGCGCGCCGCGGAACCGCCGGTCCCGTACGCGGAGCTGCACGCGCATTCGGCCTACAGCTTCCTGGACGGCGCCAGCCATCCGGAGGAACTGGTGGAGGAGGCGGTGCGGCTCGGCTTGGCGGCGATCGCGCTCACCGATCACGACGGCTTCTACGGCACCGTCCGCTTCGCCGAGGCGGCCAAGGAGTGGGGGATGCCCACTGTCTTCGGAGCCGAACTGTCGCTCGGCACGGCATCCGAACCCCACGTTCCCGGCACCGCGCGCGGGCACGCCGCCGCGCCCGACTCGGCGCCGCGCACCGGCGCGGCGGACCCGGCCGGGCCGCACCTGCTGGTGCTGGCTCGCGGCCAGGAGGGCTACCGCAGGCTCTCCCGCGAGATCGCCGCCGCGCACATGGCCGCCGGAGAGAAAGGCATCCTGCGCTACGACCTCGACACGCTCACCGCGGCGGCCGATGGGCACTGGCACATCCTGACCGGGTGCCGGAAGGGCCACCTGCGCCAGGCGCTCGAGCTCGACTTGCGCGGCGGCGGCACCCGGCTCGAGCGCGCGGAAGCGGCGCTGCGTGACCTGACCGACCGCTTCGGAACCGACCGGGTGAGCGTGGAACTCACCCATCACGGCGTCCCGGAGGACGACGAGCGCAACGCTCACCTCATCGCCTTGGCCGATCGTCTCGGCCTGCCCGTGCTCGCCACCACCGGGGCGCATTTCGCCGCGCCCGGCCAGCGTCGCCGAGCCATGGCGCTGGCGGCGATCCGGGCCAGGCAGAGCCTGGACGAGATCGCGGGCTGGCTGGCCCCGGTGGGCGGCGCGCACCTGCGGTCCGGGGCGGAGATGGCGCGGTTGTTCGCCGACTGCCCGCAGGCGGTGGCGAACGCGGCGGCACTGGCTCGCGAATGCGCCTTCGACCTGAAGCTGATCGCCCCGCACCTGCCGCCCTTCGACGTGCCCGCCGGACACGACGAGCAGTCCTGGTTGCGCGAACTCACCATGGCGGGCGCCGCTGCGCGCTACGGGCCGCCGGAGGGGAACCCGGAGGCGTACCGGCAGATCGAGCACGAACTCGCGGTGATCGGCAAGCTGGAATTCCCCGGCTACTTCCTGGTGGTGCACGACATCGTCAGTTTCTGCAAGAACAACGACATCCTCTGTCAGGGTCGTGGCTCGGCGGCCAACTCCGCGGTCTGCTACGCGATCGGCATCACCAATGTCGACCCGGTGCGCAACCAATTGCTGTTCGAGCGCTTTCTCTCCCCGGAGCGCGACGGTCCGCCGGATATCGATGTCGACATCGAATCCGACCGCCGCGAAGAGGCGATCCAGCACGTCTACCGCAAGTACGGCCGCGAGTACGCCGCTCAGGTGGCCAACGTGATCACCTATCGCGGCAAGTCCGCGGTGCGCGATGCCGCACGGGCGCTGGGTTTTTCGCCCGGTCAGCAGGACGCGTGGAGCAAGCAGGTGAGCCGATGGACAGGGGTCGGCGCCGAGACGAACACCGACATCCCCGCCGAGGTCCTGGAACTGGCCGCCGATATCGAGGGGTTGCCGCGGCATCTCGGCATCCACTCCGGCGGCATGGTGATCTGCGATCGGCCGATCGCCGACGTCTGCCCGGTGGAGTGGGCGCGCATGCCCGGCCGCAGCGTCTTGCAGTGGGACAAGGACGATTGCGCGGGCATCGATCTGGTGAAGTTCGACATGCTCGGCCTCGGCATGCTCTCCGCGCTGCACTACATGATCGACCTGGTGCGCGAGCACAAAGGCGAGACCGTCGAGCTGCACTCGCTCGACCTGGCCGAACCCGAGGTCTACGAGATGCTCTCGCGCGCTGACTCGGTCGGCGTCTTCCAGGTCGAGTCGCGTGCGCAGATGGCCACCCTGCCCCGGCTGCGGCCGCGCAGCTTCTACGACCTGGTGGTGGAGGTGGCGCTGATCCGTCCCGGCCCGATCCAGGGCGGTTCGGTGCATCCCTACATCCGCAGGCGCAACGGTGTGGAGGACGTCGTCTATGACCATCCGGCGCTGAAGAACGCGCTGGAACGCACGCTCGGTGTGCCGCTGTTCCAGGAGCAGCTCATGCAGATGGCCGTCGACGTCGCCGGATTCACCGCCGTCGAAGCCGATCAACTGCGCCGCGCCATGGGCTCCAAGCGGTCACCGGAACGCATGAAGCGTCTCGAGGCGCGGCTCTACCAGGGCATGCGCGAGCGTCACGGCATCACCGGCGAAGTCGCCGACCGCATCTACGAGAAGCTCTACGCCTTCGCGAATTTCGGTTTCCCCGAGAGTCATTCGCAGAGTTTCGCCGCGATCGTGTACTACTCGGCCTGGTTCAAACTGCATCATCCCGCCGCCTTCTGCGCGGGTCTGCTGCGCGCCCAGCCGATGGGGTTCTACTCGCCGCAGTCGCTGGTCGCCGATGCGCGCAGGCACGCGGTCGCGGTGCACGGCCCCGACGTCAACGCCAGCAGGGCCGAGCCGACCCTCGAGGCGAAGGGCACCGAGGTGCGCCTCGGTCTCGCCGCGATCCGCCAGATCGGCGACGACCTCGCCGAACGCATCGTCACCGCCAGGGGCGAGCGGCCCTACACCTCCTTCCTCGACCTGACCGGGCGGGTGGAACTCACTGTCGCCCAGGCGGAATCGCTCGCCACGGCGGGCGCGCTCGGCAGCCTCGGCAGCACCCGCCGCGAAGCGCTCTGGGCGGCGGGCGCCGCGGCGGGCGAGCGCCCGGACCGGTTGCCCGGTACCGGCGCGGCCACCACCGCGCCCGCCCTGCCCGGGATGAGCGATGTGGAACTGGCCGCCGCCGACGTGTGGGCCACGGGCGTCTCGCCGGGCAGTTATCCGACGGAGTTCCTGCGCCCGCACCTCGACACGCTCGGCGTGATACCGGCTTCCGGCCTGCTCGCCGTGCCCGACGGCTCGCGGGTGCTGGTGGGCGGCGCGGTGACGCACCGGCAGCGTCCCGCCACCGCCGAGGGCGTCACCTTCCTCAATCTGGAAGACGAAACCGGCATGGTGAACATCGTCTGCTCGCTGGGGCTGTGGCGGCGGTACCGGCGTCTCGCCCAGGGCGCTGCCGCACTGCTCATCCGCGGCCGGGTGCAGAATGCCGAGGGCGTGGTGAGCGTGGTCGCCGAACATCTACAGCGCATGGATCTGCGGATGGCGTCCAAGTCGCGCGACTTCCGTTGAGCCGGTGCATTAAAGAAGTATTAGAAGCGTTCTAGGAAACGGTTATGCGGGGCTGTTCGCGCAGCGCAAAAGGCTACTGTGCCAGGCATGAGGAAGCTTGCTGTGCTGTGTGTCGGCGTGCTGGGGTTGAGTCTGCTCGCCGGCTGCGGTGCCGATAACCCCCAGCCCGCTCGAGACCGGACGTCGACGGCGATCACCGGGCCCGCCGCCCCCGCGCTCGTGCCGCCGGGAGCACACGAACTGGCGCCCCCGAAGCGGGACAACAACTCCGGCGGCGAGCCCGTGTCCCTGCGCAAGGAAGTGGTCACCGGCAGCGTCGAGATCACCGCGGGCGCGCCCGTCGCCGCCGCGGGCACGATCATCGACCAGGTGCGCGCCGCCGGTGGCCGGGTCGACAGCCGCACCGAGCAACCCGGAACCGACGACACCGAGCCCAGCGCCACGCTCGTCGTCCGGCTGCCCGCGGACAAGACCGACGCGTTCATCGCGGGCCTCGGCGGGGTCGGGCAGGTCACCCGGGTCACCACCAACCGCGACGACGTCACCATGCAGTGGGAGGACCTGGACGCGCGGATCAAGGCGCTGCAAGCCTCGGTCGAGCGGCTGCGCGCACTCATCGCGGGCGCCACCAGCACCTCCGACCTGCTCGCCGCCGAACAGGCGCTGTCCAGCCGCCAGGGCGAACTGGACAGCCTCACCGCGCAGAAGCGGCGGCTCGACGACCAGGTCGCCCTGTCCACGCTGACCATCGAGATCACCACCGATCAGAAGAAGCCCGGCGACGACCCCGACAGCTTCTGGGACGGCATCGTCTCCGGCTGGAACTCCCTGGTGGACTGGCTGCGGGACGCGGTCGTGTTCAGCGGCAAGGCCATCCCGTGGCTCGGCTTCCTGGCGGTGGCGGCCGCCGTGCTGTGGGGCATCGTGCGCCTGGTGCGCCGCCGTCGCAAGCCCGCCTCGGGTGCGGGAGAATCAGCGCCCGCGAAGTCCGCGAGCAGCGCCGCCGATGGCGCGGAAACCAGCGCAGGAGGCAAGCGTGCCGACGGTGGTCAGGGCGACGATCAAACCGAACAGCCGTAAGGGCCCGCTGGTGGAAACCCTCGACGACGGCAGCCTGCAACTGTACGTGCGGGCTCCGGCCGTCGAGGGCAAAGCCAACAAGGCGGCCATCGAGTTGCTCGCCGAACACTTCGGAGTCGCCAAGTCCGCCGTCCGGCTGGCGGCGGGCGCGACATCGCGCTTCAAACGATTCGAGATCGACCTACCCTGACACGCTGTCTCGCTGTGGGTTCCGCACAGAAGATGGACGGAGCGGATCAGACACCGCCGGGGAATCCGAGTTGACGCCAGGCTTCGTAGACGGTCACGGCGGCAGCATTGGAGAGGTTCATGGAGCGACGGCCGGGCACCATCGGGATGCGCAGCCGGTCGGTGACGTGCGGGTCCGCCAGCACCTCCGCGGGCAGGCCGGTGGGCTCGGTGCCGAACAGCAGCACGTCGTTCTCGCGGTAGGCCACCTCCGTGAACCGAGTGGTGGCCTGCGTCGTGAACGCGAAGACTCGCTCCGGCCGCAACGCCTCCCACGCCGCCGCCAGATTCGCATGCACCGTCACCGACGCCAGATCGTGGTAATCCAACCCGGCCCGGCGCAACTTCGGCTCCGACAGATCGAACCCCAACGGCTCGATCAGATGCAGATGGCACCCGGTCCCCGCGACCAACCGGATCGCGTTGCCGGTATTCGGCGGAATGCACGGCTCGTGGAACATCAGATGGAACACGGGTGCCAGTCAATCAGGTGGGCAAGAGCGACCGACGATCAGTCGGGCAGCAGTCGGAGCGGCACCGGGTGACGGGTCCGGACCGCGCTGAAGTGTCACCGATCCAGGGTTGCCACTTGCTTCACGTCAAGTCGTTCGGCGACGGCCAGGACGGCGGCATCTACAGCACCGAGCGGGAAGTCGGCATACTTTCGCACCAGCTCGGCCATCCGCAACAGATCTGTCCGGGTGAGATCGATGAGCTCGATTTCGTCGTTGGCGATGGATTCCAGAAACGTCGCCTCGGTAGAAGGTCCCACTCGCGTTTCCAAGAAATAGCAAACTTCTGCCAGAACTGGACTTGGAACCAGTAGCGGCCCCGGGTGTGTCTCGAGGAGATCGAGGCAGCGGCGATGATCCGCGTCGTTCTTGTTGAGCACAGCGACGAGCGGACCTGTGTCGCAGACGATCACTCGGCTTGCCTACCACGTTCCTCGCGGAGCAGGTCTTCCGACCTTGCCGCCAGATCTGGCTCTGGCTGCATCACGCCGGCAAACGAGAGGCGTCGACGCCGCTCACCTGGCGGCTCGATGGCGGAGCTTCGCTCAGCGGTATCGGTGACGACCAACTGCAACGCGACAGCCCGCAGCGCATGCGCCTGGTCCGGGGTGAGCCGATCGACCAGACGATGTAGATCTTCGTACTCGAACGCTGCGGTCATGGGTTCGATTGTAGTGAGGACTGCACGCTATAGCGTTGACTACGCACTACCCGTGCCTGCCGCCGGACACTCCGGGAGAAGACGCCGCAGCCGTGTGCCACTCGCCGCCAGGAATCGGGCTGGTTCCGATCGGGCTCGGTGACCTCCGGCGGACCGACGGGGGTGGTCTGCAAGAATCGGGGGGTGACCGATGCCGACGCGCCTGTGTCCGGGCGCCGCAGTGCGGGGGCGCAGTTTCTGCGCTCCCATCTGCCGATGGTGGTTGTGACGCTGGTCATCGTGGTGGCGGTGGTGTTCGTCGCGTCCGATCGGTGGCGGCGCGGGGCGTTCTTCTTCGGTGGGGCGACGCTGCTGGCGGCGGCGTTCCGGCTGTGCCTGCCGACCGCGCGGGTCGGGCTGCTCGCGGTGCGCAGCAAGCCCTTCGATGTGGGCGCGCTGACGCTGCTCGGTTCGAGCATCCTGTTCCTGGCGGCCACGATCAACACGCTCGGCGTCGGCTGACCGCTCCGGAAGGGCGCCCCGGCTGAGTCGCCCATCGATCAGAGGGCGTATCGCTCGGCGAAAACCGTCCGCTCGCGCGGCCGGCGGCCGGGATGGGGTGGAACGGTGTCGCTGTAACCGACTGTGACCAGGACCGCGACGGCCAGATCGACACGATCGCCGACACCGACGGCCTGCTTCACCAGTTCGGCGTCCCACCCGTTCATCGGGGCCGAGGCCAGGCCGAGACCGGTGGCCGCCAGCATCGCGTAGGTGGCCGCGATCATCGCGTTCTTCACCGCGTTCTCCCGCAGCAGGCCGTGCCGTTCGAGCGCGTGATACTCCGCGCGGGTGTCGAACATGGCGGTGAAGTCGGCGTTCCACGCGCCGCTGCGGCCGGCGAGTTCGGCGATATCGGCATTGCCCGCTCGCCAGGCGTCGACATCGGCGAGGAAGACCAGCACCACCGGCGCCTCGAGCGGTTGGGGCTGACCGAACGCGGCTTCGTGCAGGGCGCGGCGGCCGGCTTCGCCGGTCACCACGACGACCGACCGGTCCTGCATGTTCCAGGCACTCGGGGCCTGCATGGTCAGGTCGAGGAGTTCTTCGAGCAGCTCCGGCGCTACCGGATCGGGCCGGTAATGCCGGACGGTGCGGCGGGTTCGAATGACGTCGGCAACCGAAAGTGTCTGCGTTTTCATAATTCTTACTATCGGAGAGTGACACTCGAATAGGAAGAAGGCACTAAATAGTGCGCTACACTCCGAAAGGTGCCCACATACCTCGAAGGCTCCGGTCTCCCTGCGGACGTGTACTCCGCGAAGTGCCCTACGCGGGAGGTTCTCGACCACATCGCGGGCAAATGGACGGTGCTGATCATCGACGCGCTCGCGGACGGCACCATGCGCTACACCGATCTGCGCAACCGCATCGAGGGCATCTCCCAGAAGATGCTGACGCAAACTCTGCGGCAATTGGAGGCGGACGGATTCGTCACGCGCACAGTGCATCCGACGGTCCCGCCCCGCGTCGACTACACCCTCACCGATCTCGGCCACAGCCTGCGCACGCCGATCGCGGCGTTGCGGGACTGGATCGAAAGCAACATCAACCGGATCGAGGCGGCGCGACGAGGCGCGGCGCTCTGAGCGCGGGGCAAACAGTGCTCGTTACGTCGCGCGCGGACGCTTCGGCGCGGCGGACCTTCAGCGCTCCGGTCGCACACCCGCCCGGGCTAGTCGCATCGTCTCGGTCAGCAGCTTCGAGACCGCCGCCGCCTCGGTGAGGAATCCGTCGTGCCCGTCGCGGGAGTGCACGACTTCCAATCCGTCGCAACCGGGCAGCAGATCGGCGAGTTCCTGCTGGGTCCGCAGCGGGTACAGCCGGTCGGAGTCGACGCCGCCGACCACGCACGGCACCGGCGTCGCCGCGAGCGCCGCCTCGATGCCGCCCCGGCCGCGGCCGACGTCGTGCCGGTTCATCGCCTCGGTCAGCAGCACATAGGTGGCGGGATCGAAGCGCTTGCACAGCTTTTCGGCCTGGTGGTCCAGGTAGCTCTGCACCGCGTAACGGCCGCCCTGCCACGGGTCCTCGTCGCCCTGGGGCTTGTTCTCGAACCGGTGGTCGAGCTCGAATTCGGTGCGGTAGGTCAGGTGTGCGATCCGCCGGGCCAGGGCCATGCCCGTCAGCGGGGCGCGGCCGGTGCCGTGATAGTCGCCGCCCTGCCAGTCCGGATCGGCCTTGATCGCCGCGATCTGGGTGGTCTGGGTACCGATCTGGTCGGCGGTGGCGCGGGCTCCGACCGCGAGCACCAGCGCCGCCGCGACCCGCTCCGGTGCGCCGACCATCCACTCCAGCACCCGCATGCCGCCCATCGACCCGCCGACCACGGCGGCGAGCCGCTCGACACCGAGCAGGTCGAGCAGAGCGGCCTCGGCGGTCACCTGATCGCGAATGGAGATCTCGGGAAACCTTGCGCCCCAAGGCTTCCCGTCCGGCGCGGGACTCGACGGCCCGGTGCTGCCCTTGCAGCCGCCGAGCACGTTCGTCGCGATCACACACCATTCGTCGGTGTCCAGCGGAGCACCCGGGCCGACCATGCCGTCCCACCAGCCGGGCATCTCGTGCACGTCGTCGGGCTTGCCGACGACGTGCGAGTCGCCGGTCAGCGCGTGTTCGACCAGCACGATGTTGTCCAGTCCGGGGGAGAGTTCACCCCAGCGCTGTACCGCGAGGTGGACGTCCGGGATGACCGCGCCGTTCTCCAGTCGCACGTCCCCGATGGCGATGGTGCCGAGCTGTCCATCCGGGGGCGGCAGGACGTTGCCGGAGGTCCGCGTGCTCGGTTCGGTGCTCACGGTCACGTCGCCGCCGTCGCGAAGCCGGCGCGTAGATCGCCCGGAATGTCCACGGTGGCGGCCACGCGGCTGTACGGCGCTGCCGGGTCCTGCTCGGTCCCGGGCGCGGTGAATTCACTCATGGTTTGCTCCCAAAAGGTGTTCGCCGGTACAGCAAGGGTTAGCGGTGTGTGGGTAACGAACAACAACACATGCCGGCGACCTCCTGTTACGCGCTTGCTCCCGACTCTCGGGAGCCAGGTCATCACCCGGAGCACCCCACCGCGGTTGGAGGGTTGCCGACCAGCGAGCCGGGGCTTGGCGCTGGTACTCATAACCTGCCCGGCATCATAACCGGCGGGCGGTCGGCGTCCGAAATCCTCCGCCGAACTCACTGGTCCGCGACGGTCGCCGCCCCGCAGCAGGTGCGTACGAATTCGTCGTACGCCTCGGTGAACGCGGTGCGCCCCGCCCTGGTCGCGGTCGCGAGGTCCTCGTCCAGGAACGCGTCGTCGGAGCACTCCATGCCGATGTGGCCGATCAGTTGCCAGGTACCGACGAGGAGCCGCACCGCGCGCGCGTCCGGTTCGGTGCCGAGGCGCTCGGCGACCACCGCGGCGATCGCCGTGTTCTTGTCGTCGGCGAGTTCCATGCTGCGCGCGCTGACCGAAGGGCTGCTGCGCAGGATCCGTTGCATCTTCTGGAACTGCCGGAACGACAACGGGTCGGCCTCGCCACCCTCGGCGGCTTGATCGACCACGTGCAGGAAGGCCGCGAGCAGCGCCTGTAGTTCGTTGCCCGTGCGTGGCTGCTCGCGCAGCGTCTCGGCGATCGTGCGCCCGAAATCCTGGACCGGCCCGAGGACGATGTCCTCTTTGCTCTCGAAATAGCGGTTGATCGTGCGCGGCGAGACGTCCGCCACGTTGGCGATCTGCTCGATCGTGGTCGCGTCGAAGCCCTGCGTGTCGCACAGATCCAGGGCGGCCGCGATGATGCGCAACCGCGTCTGCTGCTTCTTGCGTTCGCGCAGCCCTGGGGTCGCGGGGGCGCTCGCGGCGCGGTCGGCCGCAGCGCTCGCGCCCATCGGCGTCGATGACTCGAGCATGACCCCATGGTAACGCAACCTGTTGTTTTCCTGTCCTTAACGGTCAAATGTCGTAGTACGACACTTTTCTCTTGACGACAAATGTCGCTCGATGACAGGATGGCTTCCGACATCGAGGGACGAGGAGACGACCGTGACGGAATCCGGGACAGCGGCGCACGCGCCGCGGAAATCGGCTGCTTCAGCGCGCTGGCTCGCGCTGACAGTGATCGCATTGGCCCAGCTCATGGTGGTGCTGGACGCCACCATCGTGACCATCTCGCTGCCGTTCGCGCAGCGTGATCTCGACATCAGCGACGGCAACCGGCAATGGATGCTCACCGCCTACACGCTGATCTTCGGCGGCTTGCTGCTGCTGGGCGGCAGGCTGGCCGACTACCTCGGCCGCCGCCGGATCTTCATCGTCGGCCTGATCGGCTTCGCGGGCGCCTCGGCGCTGGCCGGACTCGCTCAAACCGGCGCGGAACTGTTCGCCGGGCGCGCGTTGCAGGGCGCGTTCGCCGCGCTGCTGGCCCCGGCCGCGCTCTCGCTGCTGTCGGTGACCTTCACCGAGCCCGGAGAGCGGGCCACCGCGTTCGGCGTGTTCGCGGGCATCTCCGCGGGCGGCGCGGCGCTCGGCCTGATCGCGGGCGGCGCGCTCACCGAGTACGCGTCGTGGCGCTGGTGCCTGCTGGTCAACACGCCGATCGCGCTGCTCGCGCTGGTCGGGGCGCTGGCATGGGTGGCGAAGGACGTGCCTGCGCCGCGCAGCGGGGGATATGACGTGCCCGGTGCCGTCACGGTGACGCTCGGCCTGATCGCCATCGTCTACGGCTTCAGCCGCGCCGCGGACGACGGCTGGCTGGCAGGCAGCACCCTGGGGCTGCTCGTCGCCGGACTGGCTCTGCTCATCGCCTTCGTGGCGATCGAACGGCGCTCCTCGAACCCGCTGCTGCCACTGCACATCCCGGGTGAGATCAACCGCGGCGGCGCCTTCCTCGCCGCGCTGCTCATCCCGATCGCGATGTTCGCGATGTTCCTGTTCCTGAGTTTCTACTTCCAGATCACGCTCGGCTACTCCGCGCTGAAGGCGGGCTTCGCGTTCCTGCCCTTCCCGGCGGGCATCGCGATCTCGGCGGGTGTCACCAGCGCGCTGCTGCCGAAGCTCGGCCCGCGTCCGCTGATGCTGGCCGGCGCCGTGCTGGGCGTCATCGGCCTGCTGCTGCTGGCCCAGCTGAGCTACGGCGACAGCTTCGTGGCCGGGGTGCTGCCCGCGCAGGTGCTCATCGCGCTCGGTATGGGTCCGTTGTTCGTCGGGATGCAGACGGTCGCGCTGCATCAGGTCGAGGAAGAGGACTCCGGCGTCGCCTCCGCGCTGCTGAACGCGGCGCAGCAGGTCGGCGGGGCGGTTGGGACGGCGCTGCTGACCACGATCTCGGTGCAGGTCGCGAAGTCCTTCGCGCAGGACAACCCGGGCATCGACAACCTGGCCGCGCGGGCCGCGATCCACAGCTACGACGTGGCCTTCTACGTCGGCGCCGGGTTCTTCCTCGCGGCCGTCCCGATCATCGCGCTGATGATCCGGGACCGGCCGGAGAACCTGATCGAAGGTTCCGAGGAGGGGGCCCGGATCCCGGTGGGGGTCTGATCCATCGCGAACGAGGTCCGCGCGACGCCGGTGAGGCCGCGCGGACCTCGTCGTCTGCCGGACGGTTGCCGGGCTCGGACGGAAGGCGGATCATGGCGACGACGGCGGTTGCGTGAACGCCCTTCGCGGTGCTCGGAGCCGTCGCCGACCTACCAATTGGTAACAAAGGTGGCGCAGCTCACTCCGGGGGCTGCCCGTGCGGTGAGGACTCGGGCAGCAGTACGCTCGTCTTGTTTGCACCACACGTCTCGCCGACAACGCGGGACATATACGTTGTCTGTTGGAACAGCTGGGGTCCGCTCACAAGCGTGTTCGCCTGGCCGTGCAATGAGGGCACCATCCTAGGAGGACACGAAGATCCATGTCCAAGATCAAGGTTGAAGGCACCGTCGTAGAACTCGACGGCGACGAGATGACCCGGATCATCTGGCAGTTCATCAAGGACAAGCTGATCCACCCCTATCTCGATGTGAACCTGGAGTATTACGACCTGGGCATCGAGTACCGCGACAAGACAGACGACCAGGTCACCGTCGACGCCGCCGAAGCCATCAAGCGGCACGGTGTCGGTGTGAAGTGCGCCACCATCACCCCGGACGAGGCGCGGGTCAAGGAATTCGGCCTCAAGAAGATGTGGCGTTCGCCCAACGGCACCATTCGCAACATTCTGGGCGGCACCATCTTCCGCGCCCCGATCATCATCTCGAACGTTCCCCGGCTCGTTCCCGGCTGGACCAAGCCGATCATCATCGGCCGCCACGCGTTCGGCGACCAGTACCGCGCCACCGACTTCAAGGTGTTCCAGGGCGGCACCGTCACCTTGACCTTCACCCCGGACGACGGCAGCGAGCCGATCGTGCACGAGGTCGTGAAGATGCCCGAGGACGGCGGCGTCGTCATGGGCATGTACAACTTCCGCAAGTCCATCGAGGATTTCGCGCGGGCGTCGTTCAACTACGGCCTGCAGCAGAACTACCCGGTGTACATGTCGACGAAGAACACCATCCTGAAGGCCTACGACGGCATGTTCAAGGACACCTTCCAGGACATCTTCGACGCCGAGTTCAAGAGCCAGTTCGACGCCGCGGGCCTGACCTACGAGCACCGCCTCATCGACGACATGGTGGCCTCCTCCATGAAGTGGGAGGGCGGCTACGTCTGGGCGTGCAAGAACTACGACGGCGACGTGCAGTCCGACACCGTGGCCCAGGGCTTCGGTTCGCTCGGCCTGATGACGTCGGTGCTGCTCACCCCAGACGGGCAGACCTGTGAGGCCGAGGCCGCGCACGGCACCGTCACCCGGCACTACCGCCAGCACCAGCAGGGCAAGCCGACCTCGACCAACCCGATCGCGTCCATCTTCGCCTGGACCCGAGGGCTCGAGCACCGCGGCAAGCTGGACAACACCCCGGAGGTCATCGGCTTCGCGCAGACCCTCGAGGACGTCGTCATCAAGACCGTCGAGGGCGGCCAGATGACCAAGGACCTCGCGCTGCTCGTCGGCGGGGATCAGGGCTACCTGAGCACCGAGGAATTCCTCGGCGCCCTGGACGCCAACCTGGCTCGCGCACTGCGCTGAGTTCGCGGGCGCCGACCAGGCGCCGAACCGCGGGGCCGAGCCGTATCGCTCGGCCGACTCCGGCGCTGGGTGCTCACCCAGCGCCGGGCTGAACATCGGGCACCCGCCCCACCCACCGGTGGAACGGGTGCCCGCACTGTTTCGCCCACCAGCGCCCGGGTGAACGGCCGCCCCGTTGCCGCGTTCGCCCTCCGCCTCCGAACAGCCGCAGCAGCGGGGGATGCGCGACGGGTGTAGCGGTTCAGGACGATTCGCGGGGTCGACGAGCGGCGTTCATCGACATCACGGTGGGCGAACTCACGTTCGCCCGGGAAGCGGATACGGGACGGGACCGGTTACATGAACACGTGACCAGCCCCGTGATGACCAGTACCGCCGCCCCATCCGGACGAACCGCTTGGCATATACCGGCCATGCTGGCACTGGCCCTCGGCGGATTCGGAATCGGGACGACCGAATTCGTCACCATGGGTTTGCTGCCGGACATCGCCTCGGACATGCACGTCTCCGAGCCCACCGCGGGACACGCGGTGTCGGCCTACGCGCTCGGCGTGGTGATCGGCGCGCCGTTGATCGCGGCGCTGTGCGCGCGGGTGGCACGCAAGCGGCTGCTCATCGCGCTCATGGCGGCGTTCACCGTGGGCAACGCGGCGACCGTGGTAGCGCCCTCGTTCGAGACGCTGGTCGCGGCGCGGTTCGTCTCGGGATTGCCACATGGCGCCTACTTCGGCGTCGCCTCGCTGGCCGCCGCCACTCTCGCCCCGGCGGGACAGCGGGCCAAGGCGGTTGCGGCGGTTATGCTGGGGTTGAGCGCCGCCAACGTCGTCGGCGTTCCCGCAGCTACCTGGCTCGGGCAGCATCTCGGCTGGCGCGACGCGTTCGTGGTGGTCGCCTTGATCGGTGTCTGCACCGTGGCCGCGCTGCTGCGCTTCGTACCGGTACTCACCGGCATCACCATGACCGATCCGATGACCGAACTCGGCGCGCTGCGCCGTCCGCAGGTGCTGTTGACGCTGCTGGTCGGCGCGGTCGGGTTCGGCGGCATGTTCGCCGTCTACACCTACATCGCGACCACGCTCACCGACGTCGCCGGCCTGCGGGCCGGGGCGGTCCCCCTGGTGTTGATGCTGTTCGGCGTGGGCATGGTGATCGGAAACATCGTCGGCGGCGTGCTCGCCGACCGCGGCGTGGACCGTGCCATCTCGGTGTCGATGGTCGCGATGACCGTCATCCTCGGTGGATTCGTCGCCGCCGCGCACAACCCCTATACCGCTGCCTTCGGCGCGTTGCTGGTCGGCGCATCCGGGGCCGCGCTGGCACCCGGGCTGCAAACCCGTCTGATGGACGTCGCGGCGGATGCCCAGACCCTCGCCGCCGCCCTCAACCACGCCGCTCTGAACATCGCCAACGCCGCCGGAGCCTGGCTCGGCGGCCTGGTCATCGCCGCGGGCCTGGGTTACACGGCCCCGGCCGTGGTCGGCGCCGCCTTGGCCGCGACCGGCGTGTTGCTGTTCGCGGTGACGGTCTGGACCGCGCGGAAATCGCGGGATCGAACAGCGGACGGCACGGTGGCAGTGCCGCAGTAGCGCTTTCACTCGTCATCCGGTGACGGGCGCGAGCGGTGACAAGACAACGGTAAGGGGACTGTAAGCCGCCCGTTGGACCGTGGCCGTATGAATTCCCACGGTTCGCCGAAGTCGGGATGAAGGGCCCGCTGTCCGCGGCCTTCGATGAGGTACGCCGAAAGTTGATGGGGCTGCTCGGGACTCCGGCGGACTCCGATGGTGGGCGCCGCACCGCGGGCGAGGCACTGGGCCAGTTCTACCGGGAGAAAGGCGAGACCTTGCGCACGGGGGCGCAAGAGTTCGACCGAGCCGATAGGGAAGGCGCGGCAGCGATCGCGGGGATCGGCCCAGCGCGGACCGGGGCGACGCCCGCTGGGGCGACCGGATCGACCGCGATCCCGCTCGCCGAGATACGCCCGGCCGGGGTGTCCCGGTTGATTCGCAACGCCCATCAGCCGACGCCGGTGGAGGCGGATGCCATGCGGCGAGCCCACGCGGCCCAGGCCACGATCTTGTCCCGGATCATCGACCGGCCGCCGACCCTCGCCGAGGTGCGTGAACTGCTGCTGCTGGTCAACCCGACGAGGTCACGGACGGCGGGTAACTGCATGGAATGCTCTTGGGCGGTGCGCGACATCCTGGCCGGACGTCCCGCCGTCGCCGGGCCGAGCGGTGCCCAGAAGTTCATCGAGCCCTCGACAGAACGTTTCCACGGCGACAGCCATCGCGAGATCCATGAAGCGATATCCGAGAACCTGCGGGAATCCGGGCACAACGCGATCATGTCGGGCAACCGGTACTCCGATGCCTTCGGTCATCACTACAACGTCGCCAACATCGACGGAGACATCTACTATCTCGACGGCCAAACCGGCGTCGTAACGGAGGAGAACATCGTCCCCGACGGGGACTACTACGTCGTGTTCCCGATGCTCGACGACCGCGCCTGACCACGTGCCGGGCGGCGGCGGAATCCGGACGCGCCGCTGAGGACTATTCGGCGGTGCGGCCGGCGAGCGCGCGGCCCGCGATCTCGCGCAGGTGCGCCGAGGCGCGGCGCCACCGGCGACGGGCGCGCTCGTCGTCCGGATCGACGAAATTCGAGATCAGGATGCCACGCAGCGCGTCCATGGCCGTGTAGATGAAGTCGCGCGCCTCCTTGCGGCGCACGTCGTCCGGCACGAAACGGGCGACCGCCAGCAGGACGGCGTTGTTGACGAACGGCTCGACCTTCTCCATCGCCGCGGCCAGTACCGGATCGGTGCGCCCCGCCACCCACAGTTCGACGGTCGCGATGAACAGCGGACCCTGGTGCAGGTCCCACAGGAACTCCAGCGCCGCCGTCACCGGATCATCACCGGCTTCCACCCGCGACATCTCCCGCATGGCGGTCTCGGCGCGCAACTGCGCCAGATGACTGATCGCGGCCACCACGAGATCGGTTTTCGAGCCGAAGTGATGCACTTGGGCACCGCGAGTCACCCCGGCGCGTTCGGCCACCCGTGGCGTAGTGGTGCCGGAGTATCCGTACTCGACCAGACAGTCCACCGTCGCGTCCAGCAGGCGGGTGCGCATCTCGGTGCTGCGCTGCTCCTGCGTCCGGCGCTGCTGCTTCACGACTACGCTCCTGGCCATCGCTCGATCCTACACTTACATACACTGCTGTATGTTCTGGTCGGCGGAGGGATGCCGCCATGGCTCGGAAATCGTCCGAAGCGCGCTCCTCACGCCCGCGCGACCGTCATCCTCGTCGATCGACCGGCGATTATCTGATCAGATCTATCCAGCCCGGTAATCACAGAACATGCATGTCTCACTGTATGTAGCAGGCGAGACGCAATCGGCTGGTTACCGGCATGGGCCTTGCGCTGCCGTGCAAACCTCTTGCCCACTTACATACAACCTTGTATGTTTGTTTTCACTCGTTCGGCCGCCTCGCGGCGTACGTACAAACTGAGGAGTTCGATGGCGAACAAGGTCTACGTGGTCGGTGTCGGGATGACGAAGTTCGAGAAGCCGGGCCGCCGCATGGTCGAGGAAGCCGACGGCACCACCCGCGCGTGGGACTACCCGGACATGGCCCGGGAATCCGGCACCAAGGCGCTCGCCGACGCGGGAATCGACTACAACCTGGTGGAACAGGCCTACGTCGGTTATGTCTACGGCGAATCCACCTCCGGGCAGCGTGCCGTCTACGAACTCGGCATGACCGGCATCCCGGTGGTCAACGTGAACAACAACTGCTCCACCGGCTCGACGGCGCTCTACCTCGCCGCGCAGGCGATCCGGGGCGGTCTGGCGGAATGCACGCTGGCGCTGGGCTTCGAGAAGATGCAGCCCGGCTCGCTCGGATCCACCTGGGACGACCGCGAGCAGCCCATGGCCAAGCACGTCATGGCGCTGGCGGAGATCTCCGAGGTGCTGTTCCCGGTGGCGCCGTGGATGTTCGGCGCCGCGGGGCGCGAGCACATGAAGCAGTACGGCACCACCGCCGAGCATTTCGCCAAGATCGGCTACAAGAACCACAAGCACTCGGTGAACAACCCGTTCTCGCAGTTCCAGGACGAGTACACCCTCGATGACATCCTCGCCTCGCGGATGATCTACGACCCGCTCACCAAGCTGCAATGTTCGCCGACCTCCGACGGGTCCGGTGCGGTCATCCTCGCCGGTGAGGACTTCGTCGACGCCCACGACCTCGCCGGGCAGGCGGTGGAGATCGTCGGCCAGGCGATGACCACCGACTTCGCCTCGACCTTCGACGAGACCGCCAAGAACCTGATCGGCTACGACATGAACGTCCAGGCCGCGCGGAAGGTCTATCAGCAGGCGGGGCTCGGCCCGGAGGACTTCCAGGTCATCGAGTTGCACGACTGCTTCTCGGCCAACGAACTGCTGCTCTACGAAGCGCTCGGCCTGTGCGGCGAGGGCGAGGCGGGACAGCTGGTCGACGACGGTCAGACCACCTACGGCGGCAAGTGGGTGGTCAACCCCTCCGGCGGCCTGATCTCGAAGGGGCATCCGCTCGGCGCGACGGGGCTCGCCCAGTGCTCGGAGCTGACCTGGCAGTTGCGCGGCGCTGCGGACAAGCGGCAGGTGGACGGCGTCACCGCCGCCCTGCAACACAACATCGGCCTCGGCGGCGCTGCCGTCGTCACCGCCTACCAGCGCGCCGATCGCTGACGCGGCCCGGCCACCGGACGAATTCGACGAGGAGTCGACACATGGGACACATCGAAGCCACCAAAGACGTCAACGCCGCCCCGGAAGCTCTGTGGGCGGTCGTCTCCGACCCGCAGACCTGGGACAAATGGTTCACCATCCACGAACGCTTCATGGAGGAGCCGCCCGCCGTGCTCACCGAGGGCGTCAAGCTGGTCGCCAAGATCGTGATGCTCGGCATGGCGAACAAGCTGGAGTGGACCATCGTCTCGGTGGACGCGCCGCACAAGCTGACCCTCGGCGGCACCGGCATGGCCGGGGTGAAGACGGAGTTCACCTTCGATATCCGCCCTAACGGCGAGGGAAGCAGCATCCTGGTGTCCGGTGATTTCGAGGGCGCCCTGATCAAGGGCGCGCTCGGCAAAGCCGTGGAGAAGGACGGCGTCAAACAGCTGGACCGATCACTCGAGCAACTCGACGCCCTGGCCGCACCGGCATGAGCGGTCAGGCCCGGAGGCGGCAGCGGAGCGTGACCACGCAGGGCCCCCGCTCATGCCGAATCGGACACGGCATGAGCGGTCAGGCCCGGAGGCGGCAGCGGAGCGTGACCACGCAGGGCCCCGCTCATGCCGACAGCCAACACGGCATGAGCGGTCAGGCCCGGAGGCGGCAGCGGAGCGTGACCACGCAGGGCCCCGCTCGTGCCGGAGAGGAGTCGGCATGAGCGCCACCGCCCGTATCGTCGAGTTCGACGACAGTGGTTTGGAAACCTGGTCCGACGAGGAGCGTTTCGAGGTCACCGCCGCACGCGTGGCGGAGTACGCGGCCGCGACGAACGATCCGATCGCCGCGCATCTGGCCGGTACGGTGGCCGCGCCGGTGTTCGCCATCGTCCCGGTCTTCGAGGCCATGATGATGCCCGTCATCGATGTCGCGCCGATGGACATCTTCGGCCGGGTCGTACACGGAGAGCAGGACTTCCACTTCCACCGCGCGATCCGGCCCGGCGACCGGCTGGTGTCGCGCGCCAAGGCGATCGGCTACACCAGCCGACCCAACGGGACCGCCATCACCATCCGCATCGAATGCCGCACGGACGCGGGCGAACCGGTCAACGACCAATACCTGACCGCCTTCTTCCGCAATATCGACGCGGGCGCGACGGTCGGCGCGGCCGCTCCGGCGCACAAGTTCGACGAACGGCTGCGCGAGCAGGATCCGGTCGCCGTGGTGGCGCAGCACGTGGACCATGACCAGACCTTCCGTTACGCACCGGCTTCCGGTGATCCGGTGCCGCTGCACTTGGACGAGCAGGTCGCCGAGGATGCCGGACTGCCCGGCATCATCGCGCACGGGTTGTGCACCATGGCGTTCGCGTCCTGGGCGGTGCTCACCGAGGTCGCGGAGTCGGATGTGCATCGGCTCAGGCGGTTCGCGGTGCGCTTCGCCAAGCTGGTCTTCCCCGGTGACGATCTGGAGACCCGCATCTGGAAGGCAGGCTCCTGCGACGGGATCACCCGCTACGCCTTCGAGACCGTGCGCGGCGAGGATGTCGTGCTCAGCGACGGACTGGCCGAGATCGCCGACTGATCCTCCAGCGGCGGCACGGAATTCCGCCGCGTTCTTTCCCATCGCCGGATTCGGCGCGACTTCAGGAGACAACACATGGGCGTACTGGACGGACGGGTTGCCGTCATCACCGGTGCGGGTCGCGGCATCGGCCGCGAGCACGCACTGCTGTTCGCGAAGGAAGGCGCCGCGGTGGTCGTCAACGACCTCGGCGGCAGCAACGCGGGCGAGGGGACCGACAGCGGTCCCGCCCAGGATGTGGCGCGCGAGATCGTCGCCGCGGGCGGCAAGGCGGTGGCCAACACCGACGACGTCGCCACCTGGGACGGCGCGCAGAAGCTGGTGGAACAGGCGGTCACCGAGTTCGGCGGCCTCGACGTCGTGGTCAACAACGCGGGCATCCTGCGCGACGCCTTCATCGCGGGCATGTCCGAAGCGCAGTGGGACGCGGTGATCGCCGTGCATCTCAAGGGGCACGCCGCGGTGCTGCACCATGCCGCCGCGTATTGGAAGCAGCAGTCCAAGGCGGGCAATCAGCCCGCTGCCGCGGTGATCAACACCGCATCGGCGTCCGGCACCACCCTGCCCAACCCGGGCCAGGCCAATTACGGCGCGGCCAAGGCCGCGATCGCCGCCCTGACCCTGGTGGCCGCCGACGAGCTGGCGCGCTACGGCGTGCGGGTCAACGCGATCGCGCCGATCGCGCGCACCCGGCTCACCCTGGCCACTCCCGGCATGGGCGAGATGCTGGCGGCCGAGGCGGAGTCGTCCGAGGGCGGGTTCGACGCCTTCGCCCCGGCCAATATCGCGCCGCTGGTCGCGTACCTGGCCGCCGAGACGTGCCCGATCACCGGCAAGGTGTTCGCGGTGCAGGGCGGCGCGATCTCCGAGCTGGCGGGTTGGCACGATGTGAAGACCATCGAGACCGAGGGTCCCTGGCTGATCGACGACATCGCCGCCCGGCTGCCCTGATCCCGGGGAATGTGAGGAGAACGACGATGTTCGAATGGTCCGAGACCGATGTACTGATCCGCGATGCCGTCCGGGGGTTCATCGACAAGGAGATCCGTCCCAACCTGGACGCGCTCGACAGCGGCGAACTGCCGCCGTACCCCGTCATCCGGAAGTTGTTCCGCGAGTTCGGGATCGACGTGATGGGCGGCGAGGCCGTGCAGAAGATGCTGGCCAAGCAGGAGGCGCGGGAGGCCGCCGTGGCGGCGGGGGAGCCGAAGCCGGAGAAGAAGGCCTCCGGCTCGAGTCCGTTCGCCGGACAGGAATCGCTGATGGCGGTGCTCATCGGTGAGCTGTCCGGGGTGTGCATGGGCCTGGTCACCGCGATGGGTGTGAGCATCGGTCTCGGCGCCACCACCATCATGTCGCGCGGCACGCCGGCGCAGAAGCAGCGCTGGCTGGAGGACATCGTCACCATGCGGAAGGTGGCGTCCTGGGCGATCACCGAACCGGACTCCGGTTCCGACGCGTTCGGCGGCATGAAGACTTACGTCAAGCGCGACGGGGAGGACTACCTGCTCAACGGTCAGAAGACCTTCATCACCAACGGTCCCTTCGCCGACGTGATGATCGTCTACGCGAAGCTGGACGACGGCGCGGGCGGTGACAGGCGCGAACGCAAGGTGCTCACCTTCGTGCTCGACAAGGGCATGCCAGGTCTCACCCAGGGCAAGCCGTTCAAGAAGATGGGCCTGCATTCTTCCCCGACCGGTGAACTGTTCTTCGACAACGTGCGCGTCGGCCGCGACCGGCTGCTCGGCGAGACCGAGGAGCACAAGGGCGGCGACGGCCGCGACAGCGCCCGGTCCAGCTTCACCGCCGAGCGCATCGGCGTGGCCTTCATGGCGCTGGGCATCATCAACGAGTGTCATCGGCTGTGCCTGGAGTACGCCAAGAGCCGCAAACTCTGGGGACAGGAGATCGGACGCTTCCAACTCGTCCAGCTGAAGCTGGCGAAGATGGAGATCGCGCGGATCAACGTGCAGAACATGGTGTTCAACACGCTGGAGCGGGGCCGCGCGGGCAAACCACCGACCCTGGCCGAGGCCTCCGCGATGAAGCTGTACGCCTCCGAGGCGGCCACCGAGGTGGCGATGGAAGCGGTCCAGCTCTTCGGCGGCAACGGCTACATGACCGAGTACCACGTGGAGCAACTCGCGCGCGACGCCAAGTCGCTGATGATCTACGCGGGCAGCAACGAGATCCAGGTGACCCACATCGCGAAGGGCCTGCTCGCGCAGTAGTTTCGAGCCGGGCCGCGAACACGCCGCGACGAAGTCGCGGCCAAATCACACAGCGCGCAACCGCGTGCGGCTGGCGTACACGTGTTCGGCGATGAGGGTGGCGATGCGGTCGGGCGCTTCCAGCATCGGCACATGGCCGACGCCGTTGACCAGGATGCGGTCGGCGGATTCGGGCAGTTCCTTCAGGTAGCGGCGTGCGTAGACGCGGTTGGGGATGACCCGGTCGTACTCCGCGAGCAGCAGCCGGACCGGCGTCCGCAGGGTGGACAGGTCCTCCTGGGCCGGCGCTCGCATCGCGCCGAGGATCATCGGCACCATCGCCGGGCAGTGCAGTGCGGCGGCGAGGGCGGCGGCGGCGTCGCGGCGGGAGACCGCGGAGGCCTGCTTGCTCAGTGCGAGCAGCGCGATCCGCTGGGCGAGGGGGTTGCCGATCGCGAATCCGCCCAAGCGCTTGCCGAGCTGGACGATCGGCACCAGCGAGAGGAATTTCAGGTTGATCCGCCACTGGGTCAGCGAGGGCGCGTGCCAGCCGCCTGCGGGCGCGATGAGCGTCAAGGTGCGGGCGCGTCCGCGGCGGGCCAGTTCGACGCCGACCAGCCCGCCGAGGGAGTTGCCCGCGATATGACAGGTGCGCCAGCCCAGTTCGTCGAGCTGATCACAGATCCCGTCGGCCAGCGTGGAGACGTTGACCGCCGGGCCCTCGGTGGGCGCACCGCCCCAGTGCCCCGCGAACGCGGGCGCGAACACTTCGCAGTGCGTCGACAGCCGCGCGGCGGTCTGCTCCCAGCAGTGCGGCGACATCATGAATCCGTGCAGCAACAGCAGGGGATCGCCGGAACCCACATGCAGTGCCTTGATCGGCTGCGGCTGTTTCGCCGGGGTGGAGCCGCGCGCGGCGGCGGAGGAGGACTGGGAGGTGTCGGACGACATCGTCTTCACCCCTTCCTGGACGGCAGTGTCCGGGGGACTTGATCTGACCAGCATTGTACGGTCGGGAGGTGCCGTATATCTCGACAGTGAACGTGAACGGTGTCCGCGCCGCCGCGGGCAAGGGGCTGCTGGCCTGGCTCGCGGCCACCGAAGCCGACGTCGTGTGCGTGCAGGAGACCCGCGCGACCGACGAGCAGGTCCGGGCCGCGCTGGCTCCCGCGCTCGACGCGGGATGGCAACTGTCGCACGCCGAGCCGGAGTCGAAGGGCCGCGCCGGTGTCGGCATCCTGTCCCGGCGGACGCCCCGCGCCGTGCGAGTCGGCTTCGGCAGCAGCGAGTTCGCTGCCGCGGGACGCTATCTCGAGGCCGACTTCGACGACGTCACCGTGGCGAGCGTCTACGTGCACTCGGGCGACGCGGGCACGGTGCGCCAAGACGAGAAGTACCGCTTCATGGCCGAACTCGGCGCCTATCTCACCGCGCGAACCGGGGACTTCGTGGTCGCCGGGGACTGGAACATCGCGCACACCGAGCGGGACTTGAAGAACTGGAAAGGCAACCTGAAGTCGGCAGGCTTCCTGCCGCAGGAGCGGGCGTGGATCGATGAGCTGCTGGCCGCGGGCTACGTCGACGTGGTGCGCCACCTGCATCCCGGGGTCGACGGCCCGTACAGCTGGTGGTCCTACCGGGGCCGCGCGTTCGACAACGACACCGGTTGGCGCATCGACGCGGTCTACACAACAGAGGGTGTCGCATCCCGCGCCGTGTCGGCACGCGTGGAGCGTGCAGCGACGTACGCCGAGCGCTGGTCCGACCATGCTCCGGTGACGGTGGAGTTCGCGGAGCAGGTTCCCGCACCGCTGACCAGCGAATACCCCCTACATGGTCACGGTCACGGGCGGGGCGTACGAGCGTTCAGCGCCTTGCGGATCAGCTCCCGTGCAGCGTCGCCGGTGACGGACTGACCCGCGAGGACACCGAAGGCTCTGCCGTATTGGGCTATTTCTCTTGGTTGAGTGACCGTCAACTCGGCTGTGACGGTTTCGACCATGACCCGCGTGTTATCGAAGATGGTGAAGTTCGTCATGGATACCCGATACGGCGACCCTGCCGGAACAATGCCGAGAGCTACCCTCGGCATTCCTATAACAGCTAACAGCCGGTCGAGTTGACCGATCATTGTTTGCTCGTTTCCCACCGTGGTTAGTAGGGCTTGTTCCGCAATGACAAAGTGGAACCTGTGGTTTCGCCGGTACAAGATCTGCTGGCGTTCCATCCGCTTGGATACGCCTTCGTCAACGTCGTTCGGTACTTGCTGAAATTCGACAACGCTTCGTAGAACACCCTCGGCGTACTCCGCTGTCTGAAGCAAGCCCGGTATCAGGAACGGATGATAAACCCGCATTACCTCGGTTTTGGCTTCTAGCTTGATAGACGCTTGTTGTCTCCGTTTGGTGCCAGTGCCGAGTACACGTCTCCATTCAAGCCATGCGGCTTCAACATTGCGCAGGGTGGCTATCAAATCAGGGATTTGGTTTTCAGCGCCTGTATGGGCACACCAGGCGTGTATATCGGCGTCTGTAGGCTTGGTCTTGCCGTACTCGATTTTCGACACCTTGGTTTGATGCCATCCGGCACGCCGGGCAAGCTCGGTGCCGCTGACACCCGCATCTAGGCGAAGCTCCCGGAGCCGTGCTCCGAGAGCTTCCTTGGCCTGATCCAGTGAACTTGTCACGGCTCACTGTATTCAGCCAATGGGGTGGACATGGACCACACCCGTTCTTTGACTGTTCGGATGTATTCGACTATTCGGCGATCAGTGGTTACCGCACCACCGAGCCACCTACCGTTTTCGCCCGGCTCGAAGACCGTGAAGGCGACCACTTCGTCATCGAAGATCCAGAAATCATCAGTTGTCAGCTCACGGGGATTTATCCGGTGACGCGGAAGATACCGCACATCTTCGCCGGCCTCCGCATTGAGGCGGGCAACGTGTTTCGCATATCGCGTGTAATGGTTATGCGGCACGGTGACTACCCGTGCTCGGTTGACTGCTACGCCACGTCCGACAGTTTCCCGCACGTGGTTCAACCACGGCTGAAACCATTCGTAGTCATCGGGTTCGTTTGCAAGGAACCGAACGAGTGGCGGGTAGTCGGGCGGATAGTAGTTGTCCCGAACTTCGAGGTGAAAGGCTTCCCGCTTCGCCTGCCGAAACAGATCGTTGAACGCCTCACCCTGCGCTAGCAGCATTGCCGTAGAACTCCCTCGTCATTCGTGGGACCACCACCGCCGTTTCGCCGGGGTAGATGTCCATCTGAGCCAGCGTCTCAGCGTCCGTCAGCGGCTCGCCTTCAAGGGTGAATGTGCCCCGGCCGGTGTCGGTCATGGTGGCACCGACGAACGTGTCCGGTAAAGCGAAGCCTAGTAGCAAGTGTGGTATCTCGATGGTTCCCGGTGTGCCCGTCTTCCACCCCTGCACGACGTAGGTATCTCTGTCGGTGGCGAACAACGACGGGCAGCCGCCGCCCTCTGTGCCGCCTCTGCCGAGGAACTGTAACCGCATGGTTGGGAACTCCAATCGGATCATGCGCGTTCATGCTTCGAACGCCTTTAATCATGCCTTAGTCATGGCGATCTGGAGAGCGAAAACATCAATCCGAGCATGTTTGAGCATGAGCATGGACCCGGCTGATAGCAGGTCCTTAGCGTCTGAGCTGGCCCCCGTGACATGTGACGCCAACCGGTCACGGGGTGCCTACCAACAGCCGACTACAGGGGTTGAGATGAGCGCAGATGGAGACCAGCAACGCAGAGGCACAGAGCTTTACCCGTTCCCCGGTGGTGTGTTCGAACGGTGGGATGTCACCGACGACGCAGAGCCGGGCGTGCATGTCGAGTTCCATCATCCCCGGCAGTCGTGCAACGACGCTCGGGTGTTCGGCCCTGGTGAAGCGGAACGACTCGGCTCGGTCTACGACGAGACGGAGCCCGCGTGATGGGGTTGTTCGTGGCGTTCGCTGTCCCGCTGGTCGCGTTCTTCGCGGTGGTGTTCTGGCCTCAGCGGATACCGAAAGAGAAGTCCGTACGGGCGATTCAGGAACGAATCGAACGTGAAGGCGGTTCATAGATGATTCCGGAACGTGACCCCGGTACGAGATTGGACTTGTTTCTACTCTCCAGCTTCGACGAGTGGCAACCTCCACCGCCCGATCTTCTGGAGCGGGTTAGGTCCCGGACTGATAGCGAAATCGGGGGATAATCGTTGAAAACCATTATTGGGCTTATCGCTGTGGCCGTGCTGATCGGCATGAGTCCAGCGGCTACCGGCACGGCCCACGCTGCCCGCAGTTGCGATTTCGAGTTCACGCGCAGCGTGCCGACGGTGCTACTGCCCCAGATCACCGGGGACGGTATTGCCGCGTCAGTGTCGGTATTCGCGGCAAGATTCAGGGGCACCAGTTCACCTACAACAACGCATCCGGCACGGTGGAGGTGCCCGCCTCGCAGTGTCACCGCCGATTCTGAAGGAGCCCGACTCGTGTCTACACCCGAACCGGTCGAGTACCCGATAGATCCTGATAGCCCGCCGGAGTTCCCCGGAAAGCTGCCTCGAGAGCTTTCGGTGACACTCCGTGACAGGTTGCAGAAGATTGCCGAGGAAGTGAACCCCTACCTCGGTCCGGAGCACCGGGCCATAGACGCACTGATGCAAGCCGCACGAGAGTTGGCCGTAGTCACCTACCCCAAGTCGGGGCAGTACGCCGAGTACACGCCGGACGAGTGAGCCCAGAGGGAAACCGAGACGACGGAAGCCCCTGGACCGGCCTCTTGGACGGCGTTGCGTCCCTGGTCCGGCTGCCGGGCAGGTGACGTAGATTCGTCAGTCATGACAGATAGCCGCGCCACCAGCAAGGCGCGTAACGGGGTCTGCATTCCGGTTCCTTCGGTGGTCGAGCGCGCCGCCGCCTACGACCAGCGTTGGTCCGCCCACGCTCCGTTCACGGTGCGGCACCGATGAACCGGTCGCCGTTGGTCAAGCGCGGTCTCGGCGTCCTGGGCGCGGTCGCGCTGGTGCTGCTCGCCGCGGTGCTCGCCCTGTACGACGGGGGCGATGCCACCACGTCCACCTCCGCGAGTCGCGCGACCACCGCGGCGGCGAGTACGGCCACCGCGCCGCGCGGGGACAGCGCGTCGCCGGTCACCCAGGCGTCCGGCGTGCCGGAGCGCGCGTACGTCACGCTGCGGGAGATCGACGCGGGCCGGTGGCCGGGCTCGGCGAATGCCCCGGGCACCAAAGGGGGCGAGCGATGGCAGAACCGCGGCGGCGGCCTGCCCGCCGCGGACGGTTCCGGCAAGCTGATCACCTATCAGGAATGGGACGTCAATCCCAAACAGTCCGGCCGATCCCGCGACGCCGAACGCATCGTCACCGGCAGCGACGGCTCGGCCTGGTACACCGGTGACCACTACAAGACCTTCACGAGGATGCGCTGATGACAAAGACCGTCACGCTGTCGCAGTTCCTTGCCCGCCCCGACGCGGACGACGCGCCGCCGAGGGCGGAACTGGCCCCGCCGCGCGTCACGTTCGGCGCCCTCGCCGTCGACGCCGCCGAGTTCAGCGGCGTGCGGGACAAGGCGCCCCCCGGTTACCTGGTGCGCGAGTTGCGCGGCGCGAAGATGACCACCACCGCCCGGCTTTTCGACGAGTTCGCCGCCGCGTTCCAATTCCCCTACTACTTCGGCGAGAACAAGGACGCGTTCGACGAATGCCTGCGTGACCTGGACGATTTCCTCGGTGAGGGGGCCGGATACGTTGCCGTGGTGCGCGACTCGGCCGGATTGCTCGCCGACGAGCCGATCGAGCGCGACTGGTTCGCCGAGGCCATGCGCGACTGCGCGGCCTACTGGGCGCGGCGGGACGTGCTCTTCCGGGTCGTCCTGCAAGGCGACGCGCCCGACCTCGAGGACGTGTCCCTGCGGCTGTGAGCGGGACCGTTACCGCAGTTTTTCCGCGAGGTCCTCACCGAGCAGGACGAACACGTCGACGGTGTGCTCGATCAATTCGTCGCGGGTGAGGTTCAGATCGCCTTGCAACCAGGCGGTCAGCGTCTGCACCAGCCCGCCGACCAGGTACAGGGCACGGAAGTCGATCGCCGAGGCCGGGGCCGAATCGGACATCCGGTAGAAGTCGGTGCCCTCCGAGGCCACCATGTGCGCGAACGCGCGCACCGTCTCGGTGGTGCGGGCGCGTAGCTCCGGTGTCGCCATGCCCGCGATCAGGGCTGCTTTCGCTTTGCGCGGGTCGTCGGTGAGCAGGTGCACGCCCGCGGTGATCGCGGCGTGCGCGGTCGCGCGCGTGTCCGGCGCGGTGGTGCGCACTGCGGCGAGGATGGCCGCCGCGAGTTCCTCCGCGATTCCGTCGGTGAGCGCGGTGAGCACGCTGTCACGGCTGTCGAAGTTCTCGTAGTAATACCGCTCGTTGAGGCCCGCCCGCGCGCACAGCCCCGACACGGTCAGCTTCTCGAGCCCTTCGGTGCCGATGATCTCCAGCGCTGCCTCCAGCAGCGCCGCACGCCGCTGCGCCCGGCGCTCCTCGGCGGAGA
Source organism: Nocardia sp. NPDC047648 (assembly GCF_040642815.1). Lineage (NCBI taxonomy): Bacteria > Bacillati > Actinomycetota > Actinomycetes > Mycobacteriales > Nocardiaceae > Nocardia > Nocardia sp. NPDC047648. The sequence goes on from NZ_JBEYSX010000020.1 coordinate 73,807, forward strand.
TGCCCCCGTACGTCCGTTGCGCCGTCACCCTTCGATTCTTACAGGTGCGCTGGATCCCGCGCCGGGTGCCGACAACGCAACATTCTGGCAGAGAGTCTTGCCAGAAAGGCGGATTCTGGGGGATGCTGTTGCCAGATGCGCTCGACGAGGAGGCTACGATGTCCGAGCCCGGCTATTTCAGCGACCACTCGATGGTCCGGCGGGTGATGAGCAAGCGCGCGGTGGGTCTCACCTACGGCTTGCGCGCACTGGTGATCGGCGCGGTGCACCCGCTGCTCTATGTCGGCACCGCGGAGAACACCGAGCATCGGATGACGCCCTACACCCGGCTCGCGCTGACCGGCCGCCTGTTCGAGGCGGTGTTCCTCGGCAGCAGGTCCGAGGCCGACCGCGCCCTGGCGTTCACCAGGAAACGGCATGTCACAGTGCGTGGCGCGCTGCCGGAGGATGCCGGAGCCCATCACCCCGCGGGCACCGGGTACTCCGCGCTCGATCCGCATCTGATGTTCATGACGATGGCCTTCACCTTCGACTCGGCCGAGGTGATGTACGACCTGCTGGTGCGCACCATGACCGAGGGCGAGCGCGAGGGGCTCTACCAGGACTACGTGCGCTGGGGCGAGCTGTTCGGCATGCCCGCGGACGCGGCGCCGGGCAGCTACCGCGAGTTCCGCGCGTACTTCGACGGCTACCTGGCCTCCGACGAGCTGTTCCTCACCGACGAGGCGCGGCTGGTCGGCTCCTACCTGGCCGGACAGCGCGTCCCCTACTCGCAGGGCGTGCCGTTGCAGCAGGTCACCTCCGCGTTCTACCTGCTGGTACAGGGCAGCCTGCCGCCCCGGATCCGCCGGATGTACGGGATGCGGTGGGGCGTGGCCGAGGAGGTCGCCTACCAGGGGCTGTCCCGGGCGGTTCGCACCGCGCACATATCGGTTCCGCTGGTGCCGCCGGTGTTGCGTGGCACACTCGCCGGGCCGAGCGCGCCGGTCTACAAGAGGCTGTCGCAGCGCGAACACGAACTGGTCAGCGGCGGACGGCCGAGTATGCCGGGGGTGGACCCGCGCAACTGGGTGCAGCGAAATTCCGCTTGAGCCGCATGGGAAGATCGGAGTATGTCCAGTCCTGCGCCCAGCCCGGCCGCCGAACGCAAGCAGCGGGTTCTCTCCGGGATCCAGCCGACCAGCTCCTCGTTCCATCTCGGGAACTACCTTGGCGCGCTGCAGTACTGGGTGACCATGCAGGACGACTACGACGCGCTGTATTTCATCCCGAACATGCACGCGATCACGGTGCCGCAGGATCCCAAGGAGCTGAAGGCGCGCACGAAGGCCGCCGCCGCCCAGCTGCTCGCACTCGGCATCGACCCGAAGAAGTCCACCCTGTTCGTGCAGAGCCAGGTGCCCGAGCACGCCGAGCTGGCCTGGGTGCTCAGCTGTCTCACCGGTTTCGGCGAGGCCAGCCGGATGACCCAGTTCAAGGACAAGTCGGTGAAGCAGGGTGCGGAGAACGCGACCGTGGGCCTGTTCACCTACCCGGTGCTGATGGCCGCCGATATCCTGCTCTACCGCGCCCATCAGGTGCCGGTCGGCGAGGACCAGCGCCAGCATCTGGAGCTGACCCGAAACCTGGCCCAGCGCTTCAATACCCGGTTCAAGAAGACATTCGTGGTGCCGGAGGCGCACATCGTCAAGGGCACGGCGAAGATCTACGACTTGCAGGATCCCACCGCCAAGATGAGCAAGTCCGCCTCCACCGACGCGGGCCTGATCAACCTGCTCGACGACCCGAAGGTCACCGCGAAGAAGGTGAAGTCCGCGGTCACCGACACCGAACGCGAGATTCGCTACGACCCGGAACACAAGCCGGGCGTCAGCAACCTGCTGGTGATCCTGAGTTCGCTCACCGGCGCGCCGATCGTCACGCTGGAGAAGGATTTCGAGGGAAAGGGTTACGGCGAGCTGAAAGCCGACGTGGCCGACGCCTTGGTCGAATTCGTCACGCCGTTGCGTGCGAAGGTGCAAGAGTACCTGTCGGATCAAGGTGAGCTCGACCGCATACTCGCCGCTGGAGCGGAGCGTGCGCGAGAGATCGCCGGCAACACGCTCGCGCAGGTCTACGACCGGGTCGGTTTGCTGAGTCGCTGAACGGCTACTTCACCTTCGTGCGCCCCGTCAGGCGTCGTGCGAGGTCTCTTGGTCGAAGGGGCGAATGGTGCAGGTGATCGACAACGTCAAGGCCGGGATCGAACGCCGGGTCCAGGCACAGCCGTGGCTGGACCATCTGGTCCGTACGGCGGGGCGCTACCAGCGGCAACGGGGTAACTACTACGCGGCGGGCATCACGTATTTCACTGTGCTGTCGCTGTTCCCGCTGCTGATGATCGCTTTCTCGGTCGCGGGACTGGTCTTGTCCAGCAATCCGGATCTGCTCGAGGAGCTGCGAGCCAAGATCGTCGAGAACATTCCGGGATCGTTCGGCACTCAAGTGAACGACCTGGTCGATCAGGCGGTCGAGTCGCGGGGCACGGTCGGCGTCCTGGGTCTGTTCACCGGCGTCTACAGCGGACTGGGTTGGATGGCCAACCTGCGGGCCGCGCTCACCGAGCAGTGGGAACAGAAGTCTCCGGACGGCAATTGGCTGATGACCAAGCTCTCCGATCTGGGGGCGCTCGTCGGTCTCGGTCTCGCCTTCACGGTGTCGCTGGGGTTGTCGGCGCTGGCCTCGAGCGCCCTCGGTTCGCGGCTACTCGAAAGCCTCGGCCTCGGCGAAGCGCCCGGGGCGGGCGTGCTGCTGTGGCTGTCGTCGACCTTGCTCGGGTTCCTCGCCTCCTGGGCGGTGTTCGTGTGGGTCATCGCGAGGTTGCCCCGGGAGCCGGTGACACTGGCCAGCGCCGTCAAGGCGGCCGCGCTTGCCGCGGTGGTGTTCGAAGTGTTCAAAATCGTCGCGTCGATCTATCTGCGCTCGGTGCTGAGCAGCCCGGCGGGCGCAACCTTCGGCTCGATCATCGGCTTGATGGTGTTCAGTTACGTCACCTATCGCATCGTCCTGTTCGCCACCGCATGGGCCGCCACCGCCACGGAGAACGAGCCGGAAGCGGAGATTCCCGTACCCGGACCCGCCGTGATCGCACCGCGGGTCAGCGCACGCGATATATCGGTGGGCGTTGGCGCCACCTACTTCGGTGCGGGCGCGCTCGCGGCACTCGCGCTTTCCGGATTGCGCAGGTTGCCGGGCCGTCGGTGAACGATCGATCAGCGTCGCCGGTTCGCCTGACGCGCGCCGAGCAACAGTGCGGCGGCCAAGAGTACACCGCCGATGATCAGCATGGTCCTGGCGCCGGTGCGGCGATCCTCGGCTGCGGGCATGGCTGACGGGTCGCTTCCCGGCACCGAAGGCGTGGCCCGGTCGCTGCCCGCCGTGGGCGGCGCGGCCAGGGTGACCGCGCTCTGATCGCGCTGGGCTACCACCGCGCCGGGCAGGTTGCCGATCGAGGCGCCGCGGGGCAACGCGAATCCGTAGTCGAGCAGGCGGGCGGCCTGTTCCCACGGCCGGATCGGCCGCACGTCGGCCTTGAGCAGGGTGACGGCGAGCCTGCGGCCGTTGCGCTGGGCGGCGGCGACGAAGGTCTGGCGCGCGTCGTCGGTGAAGCCGGTTTTTCCGCCGAGGGCGCCGTCGTAGTTGTAGAGCAGCTGATTGTCGTTGCCGATCGGGTAGCCGGGGCGGTCGGTGTCCCCGGGAACCGCCGGGTCGGCGGGGTAGCCAGGGAAGTCGGCCTGCTCGGTGTGGATCAGCTCCGCGAACAGCGGGATGGTCATGGCCTCGCGGAACAGCACGGCGAGGTCGTAGGCCGAAGTGCTCATCCCGGGCCCGTCCAGCCCGGACGGTGTGGCCGTGCGAGTGTCCATGGCGCGCAATGATTTCGCGAGGTCGTTCATCTTCGCGACGGTCGCGGCGTCGCCGCCGAGCTGCGCGGCGATGGCATGCGCGGCGTCGTTGCCCGAGGCCATGATCAACGCCTGCATGAGCTGCCGGTTCGTGTAGCGGCCGCCGGGGCCGATGCCCACCCGGGTGCCGTCGGCATCGGCGTCGGCCTGCGTGCCGACCACCACCTTGTCGAGATTCAGCGTGCGCAGCGCCAGCGTGGCCAGCAGCACCTTGATCGTGCTGGCGGGCCGGTAGCGCCCGTGCGGGTCCTTCGCCGCGAGCACTTCGCCGGTGTCCAGATCCGCCACCAACCAGGCCGTCGCCGAAATCTCCTGCGGGGCGGGTGGTGCGGCTTTGGGAAGCACGACGCCGCACTCGCCGAGACGGGGCCCGCCGATCGGCGGGGAAGGGATCGGCAGCGGTGCGGGAGCCGACTGTCCGGGCGCGGGCACCTCGGAGGCGTCGATCGGCGCGGGCGGCAGCGTCTTCTGCGGGCAGCCGTCGGTGTTCGGGGTGGTGAACGGCGTAGTGGTGCTGGGCTGGGCGAGGGACGGCGCGGCCGTCGTTGCGATCGCGGCGACGGCCAGCACGGCGCCCACGCAGAGCAAGGCACGGCGAGTGATCTTCATCGCCGATGAGCCTAGCGAGCGCGCCGGTGATCGGCCGCACACACTCATCCCTCCGGACGCCGGTATTGACATCAACTACCAAATGACAGTTACTATCAAAAAGTTGTATCTATCACTTTCGGAGGCGTCATGAAGAATGACTCGACCCGCCGCTGGCTCGCCCTCGGCGCGCTGGCCGTGGCGATGCTGACCATCGGGCTCGATGTCACCGTGCTGACCGTGGCGCTGCCCACGCTCGCGGTGGACCTGAACGCGAATACCGCCGCGCTGCAATGGTTCAGCAGCGCCTACACGCTGGCGCTGGCCGCGGTGATGCTGCCCGCGGGCGCGCTCGGCGACCGCTACGGCCGCAAGAAGTTCCTGCTGGCCGCCTTGCTGCTGTTCGGTGTCGCGTCCGTCGCCTGCGCCGTGGCCACCTCGCCCGGCGAGCTCATCGCGGCGCGCGTCGCGCTCGGGCTCGCGGCGGCGGCGATGATGCCGCTGTCGATGTCGGTGCTGCCCGCGATGTTCCCCGAGCCCGCCGAGCTCCAACGCGCGCTGACGATCTGGATCACCTCGACCGCGATCGGCTTGCCGCTGGGGCCGATCGTGGGCGGCTGGCTGCTGCGCAACTTCTGGTGGGGTTCGGTGTTCCTGATCAACGTGCCGATGGTCGTGATCGGCGCGCTCGCCGTCGCCGCGTTGGTACCGGAATCGCGCAGCGCGCGGCGCTTCCGGCTCGATCTGCCCGGAGTGGCGCTGTCGGCCGCGGGCATGCTCGGACTGACGTATGGCTTCATCCGTATCGGGGAGAAAGGCTGGGGCGACAGCCTGGCTTGGGGCATTGTCGCGGCGGGTGTGCTCCTGTCGGGCGCGTTCCTGGCCTGGCAGCGCAGGACGACGCATCCGCTGGTCGATCTCGGCCTGTTCGCCGCCGACGGATTCCGCTGGGGCACGGGGTTTTCCATCGTGGTGAACTTCGCCATGTTCGGCATGTTCTTCACCGTTCCGCAGTACTTCCAGGCGGTGCTCGGCGTGGACGCGCTCGGCAGCGGCCTGCGGTTGCTTCCGCTGATCGGCGGGTTGCTCGTCGGCAGCAGGTTGGTCGACAAGGTGCTGCCGAAACTGGGCGTCCGCGTCGTGATCACCGCCGGGTTCACCGTGTTGGCCGGTTCCCTGGTGCTGGGCGCGCTCACCACCGTGGACAGCGGCTACGGCTTCACCGCCGTGTGGCTGACGCTGCTGGGCGCGGGAATGGGTCTGGTCATGCCCGCCGCGATGGGCATGGCGATGGGCGAACTGGACGCGGAGCGCTCCGGCTCCGGGTCCGCGCTGTTGCAGGCGCTGCGTCAGGCGGGCGGCACCATCGGCGTCGCGGTGCTGGGCACCGTGCTGGCCACCCGGTATCGGTCCGAACTCGGCGCGCTGAACCGCGAACCGATCGACGACGGCGTGAACGCGGGCGTCGCCACGGCGCGCCACCTGGGTGATCAGTCGATGCTGCACCAGGTGCAGGTCGCCTTCCTCGGTGGCATGAGCGCGATGCTCTGGGCCTGCGCCGCGCTGTGCCTGCTGGCGGCCGTGCTCACGGCGGCGTTCATCCGCGTGCGGCAACCCGACGGGGCGCGGCAGCCGGGTGCGGCAGAATCGATTCATGTCGGTTGAGCTACCCGCGAACGGGACGGCGCGAGGTCTGCGCGAGCGGAAGAAGGAACGGACCCGCCGGACGATTCGCCTCGAGGCTTTCCGGCTGTTTCGCGAGCAGGGTTACAACGAGACGACCGTCGAGCAGATCGCCGCGGCCGCCGATGTCTCGCCGAGCACCTTCTTCCGCTACTTCCCGTCCAAGGAACAGCTGGTACTGGCCGACGATCTCGATCCGGTGATCATCGAGGCGCTGCGCCGTCAGCCGCGCGACGTCCGCCCGATGGCCGCCTTCCGCGAGGCGGTGCGCGAGGTCTTCGCGAACCTGCCCGCCGCCGAGCTGGCGTTCGAGCAGGAGCGCCAAGCGCTGCTGTTCCACGTGCCGGAACTGCGCTCCGCGATCGGCTTGGAGATGATGCGCAGCATCGATCTGCTGTCCGGATTGCTGGCCGATCACCTCGGCCGCTCGCCCGACGACTTCGAGGTGCGGGTGGCGGCAGGCGCGATGACGGGCGCCGGGCTGGCGGTCCAGGCGATGGCGCCGATGAACCTCGACAACATCGCGCGCACGATGGATTTCCTGGACGCCGGACTCCCGCTCGGGCCGGATCGCCGGCCCTGACGGCCGAGCCTCGGACCGGCCCTATGCCCCGGCGGTGCTGGCCTGCCGGAACCGATCCGGGGTGTCGTCGTCCATGGTCGCGAAGAAGCCGCCGATCACGTCCTCGATCTCGGCGATCGAGTCCGCGCAGTAGAGAATCGGCTGGTAGTGGGTGATGTCGTAGGTCGCGGTACCCATCTGGGCGATGTCGAGCGGGCGCAGCTCGGCGTGCCGGAACTCCTCGATCTCGCCGTAGGACGACAGCAGGCCCGCGCCGTAGCAGCGGATGTCACCGTGTTCCCGGACGACGCCGAATTCCATCGAGAACCAGAAGACGTCGGCCAGGAATTTCAATGCGCGGTCGGTGCTCAGCCGCGCGACCGCCGCGCCGACCGTCGCGTAGATCGCCGCGAAGCGGGGGCTGGCGATCTGGTTGGCATGCCCGATGATCTCGTGGATGGCGTCCGGTTCGGGGGTGTACAGCGGCGCGGAATGATGCCGGATGTACTGCGTGGAGTGGAAGATCCGATCCGCGAAGGAGCCGAAGAACTCGCGCAGCGGCACCAGGCCCGCGGCCGGTGCGTAGCGGAATCCGGTCAGCGGTGCCAGCGCGGCGGAGACCTCGTCCAGTTGCGGGATGTGATCGGTGGGCAAGGACAGCGCCTCGGCGGCCGCGAGTACCTCCGCGCTGGCATGGCTGCGATGTTTGCGGGCGAGCTCGGCCGACACGATCTGCCAAACCCGCTGCTCCTCGTCGGTGTAGGCGATGTGGGGCAGCGGCTTGCCCGGCGCGTAGTCCAGCGCCAGCGCGGCGATGGCGTTGCGCCTGGCCCGGTATACCGGATCGTGCACGCCGGGGTGCTCGTCGCTCAGGTGCACGGTCACGTCGCCGTCGCCGGTGCGGGTCACCGGCGAGTACAGCTGCGCCTCGCTGAACATATCTCGATGCAAGCACCACCGGGACCCGGCGACAACAAAAGCCCGTTCAGCTGGGCAATCTGCCTAGCCGAACGGGCCTATTGCGGGCAAATCCGGAAGTGGAAGGCGCGGATTGGGCGTCGTACTGATCAGTGCGCGCCGTGCAGTTCATGCACCACCGCGTGGCCTTTGCCGCGTCCGATCAGCCACTTGTTGACCGGCGTGGTGACCACGAACGCCACGGCGAAGGCGAAGGCGAGCGTGGTCCAGAACAGCACGGTGTCCAGGTGGGCGTCCATCGCCCCCGGGACCGCCAGGATCACGGCGTTGTCCACGATCTCCATGACTGTGATGGACACCGTGTCCGCCGCCAGCGCGGTACCGATGGCGGCCGCCAAGGGCAGGCCCGCCCGTAGTACGCCGCGCATGGTGAACGCGTAACCGAACACGAACGCCAGCACGATGGCCAGCACCATCGTCGAGGCGTTGTTCCAGCCCAGCGCGGTGCCGACCACCATGCCGAGAATCTCGCCGATGGCACAGCCGGTGAGGCAGTGCAGCGTGGCCATGGCCGCCATCTGCCAGGTAGCGGGGGAGTGGTGCGCGGTGTGCTGACCGGCGTCCTGCGTCGCGTGCGCGGTGTGCGAGGTGTGCTCGCCCGACGGGTCGTGCCTGTGTTCCATGCGTGGAACTATACCCCCGTAGGGTATTAATGCAACCCGGAGTTCGTGATTTGCCGGACATGAACCCGCTTTATGCCGCAAGATGGCGAAAGTACGAAGGAGGGCGCATGAAATCCGTGCGGATCGATCTCGACCAGGACCTGCTCGCCGCGGCCGCCGCCATCATGGGCACGTCGACGAGCTACGCCACCATCAACGAGGCCTTGCGCCGGATCGTCGTGCACGAGCGTCAGCTGCATAATCTGGAAAGGCTCGCCGCGAAGGCGTTCGTCGGACTACCGGACGTCGCGGTGGTGGACCGCTAGGCGAATCGCGGGCGGACGTCCGGCTAGCGCGGGGAGGCGGGCCGCTGCTCGTCGAGAGCGCGCAGCCAGACCTCCTCGAACTCCCGGGCGTCGATCTGGAGGGCGGTGAACTCCGTCTCGTCGTTCAGCTCGTCCGGGGACGGAACCGGAATCTGCCCGAGTTCGGTCGTGCCGGTGCCGTGACCGGGTTCCGCCCAGTCGGCGTGCCCGTCGCGGAACACCTCGACCTTGCGCACCTCGAAACCGTCGTCGCCGATCTCGCTGAACAGCTCGACCGGCTCGTCGTCGAAGTCGTGGTGCCATTGCGCCTTCAGGTACCACATCGCCATCAACTCCCCAGTTCGCGACCGTCTCGGCAACCGAACCGCACAACAGCCAGCATATGGGCGCGGCGTCCCGCTGCCGAGTTGTCCGTACGGTTCGCGAGATGGCCCGGGGCGGACGTGCCTCGGGCCGGGGTCGGCGTTGCGCTGCTGAACTCCCGGGTTGGTCGATACGCGAGGAACCGGCGAGGCAGGCGCGGCCGGTCCGGTCCGGCCGAACTGTCGGTGGCCCTTGGCATAATCGCGGGCACTGTTGGCGTGACCGAGGGGTGGGGGAGTCATGGCGGTCTCTCTAGTCGACGTGCCGGTTTCGCAGCGGCCGCGGGAACGGTTGCTGGCACTCGGGCCGCACGCGCTGAGCGACGCGGAGTTGCTGGCCCTACTGCTACGGCAGGGCAGGCGCGGGGCGAGCGCGCTGGACTTGGCGGTGGAGCTGCTGGTCGAGCACGGCGGGCTCGCCGGGCTGGCGTCCGCGCGTCCGGAGGAGCTGTCGCGCCGGGCGGGCATCGGCGTGGCGAAGGCCGCCGCGATCATCGCCGCCTTCCACCTCGGCACACGGGCCCGCGGCAGGCCGGACACGTCGATCCGGCTCACCGGCTCCGCCGACGTGGCCGCCGCTGCCCTCCCGCTGTTCGCGGGCTGCCGGGTCGAGCGTCTGCTCGTGCTGGTATGCGACGCGCAGAACCGCCTCCGTCAGAAGGTCTTCGTCGCCGAAGGCGCCGTCGACCAGGTCGCCGTCCCCGTCCGGGAAATCCTGAACACCGTCCTGCGCCACGACGGCCGAGCCTTCGCCATCGTGCACAACCACCCCTCCGGCAATCCTGCTCCCAGCCCCGACGACCGCCGCACCACCACGCTCCTCAGCGAAGCCGCCCGAACCGTCGGCCTGCGCTTCCTCGACCACGTCGTGCTCGCGGGGGAGAAGTGGGCGAGTGCCCCGAGCTTCGGATAATTCGGCACGGCTCTTGACCTTCTCACTGTGTCAACGCCTTCACTGGCTGTCGGAGGTGGTCCCCATGAATTCGATCCACAGGAATCCACAGGACATGCGGCTGCTCGACGCACTGGCGGCCGGGAACTCGTCGACGCGGCTCGAGGCGGCGCTGGCGGCCGGTACGCGCGCCGAGCCGGGTTTCGTCGACGCGCTGATAGAACGGTGCGCGATCGAGCCCGACTTCTTCGTTCGCGACATGCTCACCTGGGCGCTGACGCGTATGCCGTCGGAGATCGCGGTTCCGAGGCTGCGGGCGGAGCTGCGGTCCGAGCGTGCGCAGGCCCGCAGCCAAGCGCTGCACACGTTGTCCAAGATCGGGGACCCGACCGCCTGGTCGGCGATCACCCGGTCGTTGCTGCACGAGGCCGACGACGACGTCGCCCGAAGTGCGTGGCGTGCTGCTGTCGTTCTCGTGCCCGACGGCGAGAAGGAATGGCTGGCCGCTGAACTGGCCACGCAGTTCGGCCGAGGTGACCGGGAGGTACGTTTGAGCCTGAGCCGCGCTCTCGTCGCGCTCGGTGAGCTGGTGGAGCCGGTCCTCCGGACCGCGATGGCGAATCCCGACCCGGCGGTGCGGGCGCATGCGCGCGCCACGGAGCGGCTCCTGCGCGACCCGGATGCCGGATTCGACCTCGCCGTCGATGCGGCGCGCCGGGTTGCCGCGCTCGGTCCGGATCGGGAGGAGACAACCGCGTGCTGATCGGTGAGGTGGCGCGCCGTGGCGGTCATAGCCTCGGCCCTCGTGGAAACGCTCGTAGAACGGCCGGGCGAGGAGCCGGGGCAACCCTGACCGTGAGCCCTTCTCGCGAGCCTTCGGTCCTGTCCAGACGCTGTGGGCGGTGACATGGTGGCGTCGCCATCGCCCAGACGGTCGTAATCCGGTGGGCGCACCTCATGGAATGGTGTGGGCGTGCCGATCTCACGGCGTGGTGTGGCCGATCCAGTGGAATCCCCTCAAGAAGTCGGCCGCGTGCATTCCCCTCGGCAGGTGGCGGTCGATTTCGGCGAGGGTGGGGTAGCGGTCGTTCGGTGCGGCGTCGTTCGGTGGGGAATCGAGTTCGTCGAGGAGTTGTCGCAACTCCCGGGTGACCACGGCGTCCGGTTCCAGGGCGAGATCCGCGCGGATGCGGCTGCTCAGCGCCCGCATGCCCGCGGCGAGATGGTGGGGATCGGTGACGCCGTTCCAGTCGAGGTCGTGCCTGATCGCGGCGCGAGCCCCGCGGCGACCGTGCACCGTGAAGGTCACATCTTCCACCTCGGACCGGCGGAGGAAGGCGCGGAGTGGGGAGACAACCAGGTCACTGGCTCTGGTGTCGGCTCGCCACGGTTCGATCCACAGTTTGTCGAATCGTGCGGTGAGCCAGCCATTTTCGTCGAACTGGATGGAAAGATCCAGATCGCCCGCCTCGGCTGGATTCTGGCCGCGGCTGACGAACACACCGCGGATCCGTATTCCGGAGATGGACTCGTCGTCGGTGCGCAGATAGTTGACACGGGTCAGCCGGAGCTCGAGCTCGAGGCCGTACTCCCGTTGCAGGCCGGACAATCTCGGTAGCAACTCGCTTTCGGCAGGGTGGTCGGCGAGCAGATCCGGTATGGCAGGCACCTCCGACAGATTCGGGTCCGGTGCGACGGTGGTCCGCCGAGTCGAGTGCGCCGTGGTGTCGAGATCGGTGCTGGGCAGGTCGGGGAGGGCCCGGCTCGGGTCGGCGGCATGCAGCATGAGGTCGCGGACCTGCGGATAGGTCAGCCGCGTCCCCCGTGACGACCACTGCCCGGTTGCCTCGGCGTAGCTCCACAGGGCGAGGTAGTCGGAGTAGAAACGACGTGTCAGGGGGCCGGTTGTGGCGGGATCGAGGCTGATCTTGTGCACGAAGTATCGGGAGTCGGTGTACAGCGAGTCGAGGGCGGCCATGGCGCGCAGCCGCCGGAACTCCCGCACTCCGGGCTCACCGTGCTGGGCGTGGATTTCGTCCTCCACCATGCTCGTCACCCGGCCGAGGACCTCCGGCGGCCACGAGTTCCAGAAGACGGTGACGTAGTCCCACAACCGGTGCCGGACGCCGGTGAGATTCCAGTTGTCGAGACGTACTTCGCCGTCGGGCCGGACCCACAGGTTGCGGAGGGTGGCGTTGCCGTGGCTCAGCCCGGCCGTCCAAGTGGTGTCGCCCGGCGCCCAGATCTCGTGCGGCAGCGGTATTCCCATCTTGCGCAGGAACGGATGAGATTGTTCCTGCTTGATCCGTTGCATGCTCAGGTACAGCTGTTCCTGGTCGGCTACGGTGCGGACCAACAGATCGTCGGACAGCTCGACCGCCTGCAACCGCCGCAATTGTCGGAGCAGGGCGCGCAAAGTCTCTGGCCAGTCCGGGTCACTGGTCGTGGGGACGCGGCCGGGGCCCATTTCGCGGAATGAGTAGTCGTCGGACTGGGCCATCGTCGTCGGCACGTCGACACCTGCGCGCCGGGCCAGATCCTCCGCGCGTTCATCATTCAGCGCGACCCGGTTGACGAGCCGAGCTTCGTCGCGCAGTTTCGGATGCGTGGGATTGGCGGCCAGATCCTTGTCTCCAGGCGTGGCGACGATGCGCCGCACCTTCACCGGGTTTCCGCTGCCGTCGGCGACGCACCAGACCTCCGTGTAGTGACCGGCTACATCGGGGGAATTCGTCACGACGGTGATCAGCATGCGGGCCGCGTCGTCGAGATCCAAGCCGCCGTTCTGGACCGGTTCGGCGATGTCGAGCAGGTAATCGGTGCCCTGCGGGCGGCGCAGGGCAGGGCGGAATGTGATCGGGGTGATCGGCGCCGCCGGATCGGTGAGGTCCTTGTACGCCCATCGGCGGGCGAACCACGCACCCGGCCCGGCCTGCCCGCCGGTCTCGGAGACCGAGCTGTAACCGCACTGCGCCGCCCGGACGCCGTCTTTGCGCGAGACCTCGACCTCGATCGCATCGGCGCCCATCCGGCGGGCCAGGTCTTCGGCCGGTCCGAGGAGGTACGGGCCGCCGTAGTCGGCGGCGAGGCGATCGAGGTCCGCGCCGATCGGTTCCGGACGTGCGGTGACACGTCCGTACTCGTCGAGGTCGAAACGCACGGTGATCTCGCCGTATTCGCGGGTGTCGTCCATCAGCACGGTGCGCAGTCGAATGCGGCTCGCCACGCTCGGGTCGGCGTCATCGAGTGGCTCGTATTCCGCCGCGAGAGCTTCCAGCCTGGCGGGCCCGTCGGTACACCGCAGGGTGGCGATGGCTTCGGACAGGCCGGCATCCGCGGCGGCGCTGTCGTGCCCGCTCGCGGCCCGCAGCAGCAACTCGCGCACCGACAGGCGTGGCAGTCCGGACGTGTTCGGTTCCGTCGCATGGGTGGCCGTTTCGACGGCCGGCGACCGGTCGGCGGACGAATCCGTTGCCGACCGGTTGTTTTCGCGTTGCCGTACGAATTGGCGTGACCATCGCTGCAAGAGGCTTCGTGCCTGGGCCTCATCCGGTGCCCGCCGGCCGGCCGCCGCGAACACGACCTCCAGGTTGCGGTGCAGCGCATCCGTCGCGTCGTCCAGGAAACCCGGGTCGCGGGCGATCAGCAGCGGCAACCGGAAGCTGTCTCCCGCCACCGATTTCCATGCCTCCAGCAGCCGATATCGGTCGAAGTCCGCAGCGGCGTCCGCGCCGTGGTCGCGCCGCAGCCGCGCCCGGCACCAGTTCATGACCTCGTTCCGGACGGTGGGGGTAGGCCACGGGTTCCTTGTCGCGAACGCCACGTAATCCCACACCGGCGATCCCGGCTGGGTCAGTTCCAGGTCGAGCAGCCCGACCCCATCGGGGCCCAGCTTCATATTGGGGAAGGTGGGATCGCCGTGCAGCACACCGAGCTGGATATCGTCGTCCGATGCGGGCCGCACGTCGAAGATCTCGTACAGGCCGGGCAGACCCAGCTCGCCGTGCAGCCGATCATCGGTGTCGAACTCCAGGGGGATCCGTGCCACCTCGCGAACCAGTCGCTGCTCCCATTCGACGCGGGTGGTGGGTACTTGTTGCTCGGGTTCGGCCTCGGCCCAGTGCTCGGCGTGCAGGGCGTGCAGGCGATCGAGCGCGGGGAACAGGGCCTCCGCGACGTCTTGCCACGGAACATCCGGTGTGGGGTGTTCCCCATCGAGGTACTCGTGGAAAAGGTAATGCTCGGGGTACGACTCCTGTGCGCCGACGTGGTACAGCGCCGGTACCCGGACACCGGCCTTGCGGCACAGCCGGACCGCGGCGGATTCCCCGAACGTAAGGCCGATCCGGGGATCGAAATTGGGATTGGGCGTATTGATCGACGCCCGGATGACAACCTTCCGGCCGTTCAGCTCGAAGATCCAGACCCCGTGATGATTCCCGGCGAAGTGGGCTCGGTTGCGGAACAACGTGGTGAGAAGTTCGATGTCGGTTCGGGTCAACGCGGGATCCTCGGTCGCGGAACCGGGGGACGCCATCCGGGCTGTCGGTCGCGGAGCCGCACCGGGGGGTGGATCGGAAACGTCCGCGGACGCACCGTCCAGCACGCCCCACCACCGGCGGTCTTGCGGCCACCGCTGTGATGACGGCTCGAGATACGCGGCCAGCTCCGTGAAGGTCGGTCGTGCCTCGGCGGGCCGGTCGAACCGGTCGAGCATCGGGTCCGCGATGAGTTCCCGCGGGTCGGTGCTCAGCAGGTGTGCGGTGCTCTCCCGCGATTCGGCCAGATGGTCCGGATCGGAATCCAGCCGAAGACCGTGCTGTGCCGCAATCGTGAAGCCGGTCGGGCCGTTGACGGGCACGATGACCCGGCCATCCGTGCCGACACACTGGCGCAGTTGCGGAACGAAATGCTGCGCGAAGTGCCCGCCCGCGAAGGCCGCGTCGACCACCAGGTGGTCGAAAGTAACCGTGACCGCGCCATTTTCGTCTTGGCGGACATGGAAGCGCATGTCGCCCGCTTCGTCGACGCCCGGTAGGCCCTCGGCGACTCCGCCCTGGCCGACATGGAAGCGCATGTCGCCCGCTTCGTCGACGCGCCACGTGCCCCCGGCGACAATGGTGGCCGAGACGGTCAAGCACCGGTTCCCGGCGCTGTCGGTGTACCGTGCGGCGGTCGGTGTCACGACGTAGTCGTGCGGACCGTACGGTCGATCCAGTAGACCGTTCGCGACAGCCAGCAGTTCGGTGTCGCCTGCAATCTCGGCGGCCGGCAGAACGGAATCCGGGCGTGCCGTGGACGCGACAGCCTCCGGACTTTCCGCGGATGATGGGGCCTGCCGACTCGGCTGCGCCGCAGGCTCGTTCGGCAGCGGCGCCAGCTCCTGCCTCGTGCACACCTCGTTCACCGCTTCCAGCATCAGCGTGCGAACGACATCCGGCGACTCCGGCTCCCATCCGCGCAGGCGGCACAGCCGTCGATAGTCGGAGTAGAACCGTCCGGTGAGCCGGTCGGCCTTGCCGGCATCCTCCGCGATCTGCTGGACGAAATTGCGTGAATCGGCGTAGAGGGAGTCGAGGCAACCCATCGTCAGCAGCCGATCCAGTTCCGCTTCTGCGCCCGGTCCGACCAGCCCGTGGGCCTCGAGGTCGCGGACCTCGGCCCTGATCTTGTTCTCGACCTGCTCGGCGATCTCCGGCGGCCAGTTCGACCACAGCATCGTCACGTAATCCCACAGCGGGTGGGTGACGGCGGCATTGTCCCAGTCGATCAGCGTGGCGGTGTCGTTCTCGTCATCGATTCGCAGGTTACTGAGCGTCATGTCGTTGTGATTGAGGCTCGGCCGCCAAATCGCGTCGTCGGTCTCCGGCGACCAGGCCTGATGCGGCGCGAGGCGGAACAGCCGATCCAGCCAGGGCGCGCGGCGACGGTAGTTGCGGCGCTGCTGATCCAGGTAGAGGTGGAGGTGTTCGGTCACAGGACGCACTTGCAGATGCGGGGGCAGCTGCACATTCAGCAGACGTCGCTTCGCCTCGAACATTTTGTTCAAGATCAGGTTCCAATCCGGACCATCCGGCGCCGGGGTGCGTCCGTCGGCATACTCCTCCACGTAGTAATCGCGCCACCGGTATACCCGTGCGGGAACATCGGTCACAGTGCCGGCAAGTTGCACGGCATCGGGTGCATCGAACGGAAGCCGGTGGAACCAGCGGACATTCCGATGGGACGGATCGGGGTTCCGGGTGAGGTCCTTTTCACCTGCGGTCGTCGGCAGTAATTGGTGCACGACTATCCGGTTGCCGTTGTCGTCTCGGTAGCGCCACGCCCGCTTGTTGTTTCCCTCGTAGTCGGGTGCTCGGAGTCTGGCCCGCAGGATCTGCCTGGCGGTAACTTTCGAGTCCAGCGTGCCGCTGCCTTCGCGCTTGATGTTGTCCAGCAACGTTTCCTGTGCGGGCGGTTCCATGGGGATGGCTACGACCGGCGGCGCTTCGGGTTGGCTCCATTCGATGTCCGTGGCGGTGGGAGCGTCGGCCATGTCGATGCACCCGGCCCACGGCGCGGCGATCTTCTCGAACGGAATACCGGCGTCGATCAGCCCGGCATCCAACAGCTCCCTCGGTGTCGGGAGGTCACCTGCCCGCAACCTTCGGCCTACGCCTACGACGGCGGGCGGGACGTCCGGCTCGCGCTGTTCGAGCTCCTCTATGGCGTCGCTCAGGGTCTCGCGGATCGCTTCCATCTCACCGAGATGCTCCCTGTTCCAGTCGAATCCGGCCCGGGCCGCCGCCGGCCAGTCGCTGATCAACGTCACCCGGAGCCGGTCCGCGCCCGCGTCACGAACGAAGTCGAGTACGAGAGGTTCGACCTTATTGTCTTCGAGGCCGCCGACGCAGTCTGCGATCATCCGGCCGGAGGCATCTGTGGAGAAGGTGAAATAGACCTCGCCGAAGATGCGCGTGCCTTCCACGACCGCAGTGGTGACGACGGCGGTGACGCTGTCCGAAGAGCCCCGCCACCGCAGCCTGACCGGCTCCAGCCGTCGCGGTCCGTCCCAGCGTTGGACGGCGGCCAGTGCCGCCGACTTGTCCACATCGTGGTGGCCGGCACCGAGCTCCCGGTCGGCCGCCTGCGACATCCGCCGCATCCACCGGCGTGGTTCCGTCGCGGGAGCCGGCGGAATCTCCCAGGCAGTCGCCGTGGTGGCGGAAGGCGCGTCCAGCAGTTCCAGCTCACGTAGCGCCCATTCCGCCAGCAGATCGTGAACCGCCTCCTCGGAGATGGGGTCCTGCCTGGCGGCGCGGCGGACGAGGGCGACGTTCCGGTAGAAGTCCGGAAGTACCTCCTCGATGGTCGCGAACCCTGTGGCGATCTTCTTGGGTAGCCGGTAAGCGTCGCCGATGATCGACTTGCGTGCCTCCAGCAGCACGTAGCGCTCGAAGTCCGCTACCAGTTCGTCACCGACACCGTCTCCGTATCGGTATTGCAGAATCGTCCGGATTTCGGAGTGCACAGCACGTCGTTCGATGTCGTCGGCCCAGTCGTTCACGAGGTAGTACCGGGCCCAATCCCACGCGATGGGCGCGTACTGCGCGAGTTTCGAATCGGTGAACCCGATGCGGCCGTCGGCGCCGCGCCGCATCTTGCGGCGGATCGGGTTGCCGTGCGTGAAGCCCATCAGCTCGCTGCCCTCGTTGAGGAGCTTCGGCTGCCATGAGACGAAGAGCGGGACACCGCCGATCAGTGTGTCCAGCCTGTGGTCGAAGTCGCCGTGCTCC
Source organism: Nocardia sp. NPDC047648 (assembly GCF_040642815.1). Lineage (NCBI taxonomy): Bacteria > Bacillati > Actinomycetota > Actinomycetes > Mycobacteriales > Nocardiaceae > Nocardia > Nocardia sp. NPDC047648. Next base: position 91,519 of record NZ_JBEYSX010000020.1, read on the forward strand.
AGTTCCAGCACCCGGCGGCTTTGCTCCCAATCCCAGTGATGCTTCGCGTGGGGGGTGGAGGACAGGCGGTGTAGTCGAGACAACTCGAGAAAGACGTCCTCGGTTGTGCGGTCCCAACCTTCGTCCGGCAGGACTTCATCGCCCGAGATGTGCTCGTGAATCGTCACGCGCGTCTTGAAATCCAGTGCCATCGGCGATGATTCGGAGTCATAGAGCAGCCGCGGGCCCCGCACCCCGGCCTGGTGGAACAGGTCCGACGCTTCCGCCGCCGGCGCGGCGAAGGAGTCCAGATCGAAGCCCAACCGCTCCGCCTCGTCCAGGTACACCCGGACCGTCACCATCGGTTCCGAGGTCGCGTCCGGTCCGGCAGGTAGCGGGAGATGCCAGACACCGCACTGGTTTTCGGATTCGTGTGGCGAGGTCACTCGGACCTGTTCCATCAACCCGATCACCTGCTCGCGAGTGAGTCGTCGATCCAGGCCCGAAGGGACGGGGTCGGCCGCGACCACCGGTGGTGCACAGCGTTCGCTCAGCCATTGGGGCGCGTTCTCGACCGGTGCCAGGCCCGCGCGCAGCAGCAGGTCGCGACCGTGCAGTTCCGCGGCGCCCGCGTCGTCGGCCACCTTCACCTTCAGCACATCGGCACCGGCACCGCGCACGAAGTGCCGAACCAAGTCGAGGAACGACCCTCGTCCTGTGTCGCGCCGGGCGGACCGATACTCCGGTAGGAAGTCGTCGGCCGGGCCGGGCTCGACGTAAGCCGTGACGATTCCGGCGGCATCGAGCTCGAAAATGCACTCTATATCGCCGAATTCAGCTTGATCGATCATCACCGCGGCGTGCATGCGGAGACGTACCGCGTCCTCGCGGGCGGGGTCCGGCTCGTAGGCGGCGCCGGTCACGTGCAGTCTGTGCGTTCTGCTCTGTGTCTGTGTCGACGGAGGCCGGATAGCGACGCTCAACTCGCCCTGCCGTCCTCTTTCCAGCAATCGTCGAATCGAAGACCCGAGCCGCGGTGGGAGCGGCTCATCGAGTGTCGGTGTCATAGAGGCGCCGATACTCGACGGCCGTCCCTGGGAAAGGTGGCTCGCGAATGCTTCGAGCACACGCTGACCTTCGTCCTCGGGTACCGGTCGATGTCCTGTTTCCTGACGCAGGGCGGCCAGGTACGAGGACTCGGCGGTGAGCTTCCCCCGCTTCAGGAGTGCCCGGCCGATGGCCGCTTCGCGGCGCACGAAGGTGAGGTTGGTGGAAAACGCCGACAGCAGATCGGTGTACCGGCGGGGGTCGGTAGCGATGTCCGCGGGCGCGTGGAGCGCCTGGCCGATAGCCGCGATTCGTGCTTCGATCGCAAGGTAGCGGTGGAAGTCTCCTTCCGCAGCGCCGCCGTGCCGTAGCCGAACCTGCTGCACGCACCAGTCGAGCACCTGCGGCCGTACTTCGGGCGGCCAGGGATTGCGGGCGGCGAATGCCGCGTACACCCACGCGGGTGGGCCGATTCGGGTGTGATGACTCCCACCCGATCCCGCCGGTGCGCTGTCCCGGTCGAGGCCGTCGAGTATCGGGGCGCTGTGCAGGCCGATAGGCTGCTCGCCGTCATCCGCCAGATCCTTTCGTGGCCAAAACATCTCGGACAACAGCGGCAGGCCGAGCAGGCCCAGTGCCGATTCGGTCCCCGGACGGGGGCGTAGGCCTGCGAGCCTCGCCTCGGCACTGCGCACCGCCCGGCGGACATCCCGCTCCCATGCGGCGCGAGTCGTTGTCACCGGCGGCTCACCCGCCGGGATGTGTCGCGCGAATAGCTGTTCGGCGACATCCCCGCGAAACGACAGATCCTCGCCCACCAGCTCGGCAACCCCCGCCGGGGTACCGGTGGCGTGCCCGGGAACGACGACATCGCGGCTCCCGGAGTCTTCGCCATGGGGGTCGAGGTCGATCGCGACGGGGTCGACGCCGTTGCCGGGGGTCTTTCTGTTATCGCGGGTGCTCGACATGCTCGCGGAATTCTCGGATTCCGGCGAACTCTGCGAGTCCTGGTCGGAATCCCTGGGCTCGCGGGCGGGTTCGTCGACCGTGGGTGTGCCAGGGACGGGCTTCGCTACACCCGGTGCGCCGGGGCGGGATCCGGTGTAGTGGCCGTCGGTGCGAAGGAAGTGGGCGTCGATAGCCGGAGGCCGGTTGCGATGGCTCGCAGGTTCCGTGAGTCGGTTGGTCAGTGCGTGGATGCTCTTGGTGACGTCTCGGCCGGATTGCCCGTCGAGGTAGCGGATGGTGCCGTGGTGATTGACGACGTTGACGGTGTGGCCGTGGGGATTTCCGAGGGGTTGGTGGCGGTAGGCGATGATGCCGCGTGCCAGGTGGCCGGCGTCGAGGAGTTGCTGTTCGAGGTCGGTCCAGCTCTCGACGTGCTGGAACGTCGTGTCGTAGTGGGCCTGGATGAACCGGATGTGGGATCGGCTGTCGTCACCGGGTGCTCGTCCTGTTTCCGACGGTTCGGCGACGATGTCGGGCCGGCCGCTGAGCCGGAGGTCGGCGGTGATGGTGCACTCGGCGCTGATGCCCCAGTTGCGCAGTGGGTTGATCCCGCGGATCCGCTCGAGCAGCGTGTCGTCGGGCGCAGGCACCAGCGGGGTGGGTGACGGTTGCGCCGCGCCGCTGTCCATGGCCGGTCGATCGGTGTCACCATCGGGGGATCGCGTGGGTTCGGCGTCGGGCGACGGTTGTGCTGCGACATCGGTCGTCTCCGTACTCGCACCGGGGCTGGAGAGGAAACGGCCGTGCAGGTGGGCGGCGAGCTTCTGGATCAGTACTCGGCCCTGGCTGCCGACTATGCCGAGCAGGTACTGGTCGATCACCCCGAGCATGTACTCGTCGACCGAGCGGCTTCCGATCAGCGAATAGAGTCGGGCCGCGAGATATCTGGTGCGCAGATATTCCGGCGACTCGCGGTCGAAACCACGGCAGCCGGGGAAGTGCAGCGCCGACCACAGGTCGTTCTTGAGGTGCTGCTCCCAGAATTCGTATTCCTCGGGTGTGAGGACTTTGCGCATCTGGACACGGTCGCCGTCGAGCATCGGTCTGCCCGCCAGGTAGGACATGGTTCCCGTCGCGATCGACAGCAGTTGCGGCAGCTCATCGAGCGATGTGTCGCGCAGGTACCGCTGGAACGGCATGGCCCGATCGACGGCGGCGCTGTTGGTCGGTCCTTCCGGCTGGTCCTCCGGCATGGTCCGGAACTTCCAGATGGTGATCGTCTCGTCGCCCTGTATTCGCTTCTCCTGCTTGAACAACAGCGGGCCGCGGTCGGAAATACCCAGCAGCTGCTCGGCTTTCAAACCAGTCGCGACGACCAGCGCGAGTGTCAGGTAGATGGGGGAGCGTCGCAGCAAGCGCTTCAGTTCGAAGGCATCCTTGGCGGTGAGATCTACGGTCCGCAGCTCGACGTGGTCGCCCTTGCGCAGCGCCCGGAACCACTGACCGCGGTTGGCGACCCAATCCGGCCCGGATGGTTCGGCGGCGCTGGGAATCGGCATGTTCTCGAGGTAGGCGAACGGACGATTGCCGTCCTTGTCGCGGAAGGTCAGCAGTTCGGCGATGAGCTGCTCGATTTCGGCGGCCTCCGCCGGAGCGAAGCCATCGTTCGATGCGCGGGTGCGGGCGGCCCTCCTGCGTTCCGGATCGGTGACATGAAGAGCCGGACCGCGGCCCCCATCGGCCGGCCGATGTTCGGCGCGGGTGGCCTCGGCGCCACGGCCCGCGGTGATCAGGCCGATATTGTCCAGCGACTCGGTCGGCAGCCGGGCCTCGACATCGGCATACGAGTTATAACCCTGATGGACCTGCATGCGCTTGCGGAACTCCGGTGTCTTCGGTGGTTCCGCGGTGACCCGCACCGCTCCCCAGGACTCGCCGGCCGGATCCGGTCCCAGACCGCGGTTGAGGAATCGGCCGCGCCGGTCGGGAGTGGTGGCGCCGAGCCAGGCGACGGGATCACGGGTCGCCGTCAGCACGTAGACGTTCTCGGCCCCGATACCGAAGTCCGTGGCCCCGGTCATCGGGCCCGCGCCCGGGGAGGCCGTCAGAACCACTTGGTCGATCTCGCCGGCCAGCCGGGCGTCCCGGCCCGCGTAGCACACGGTCGTGCTGCCGTAGCTGTGTCCGAGAAGAGTGTGCAACCGCGGCAGCGCGGTTCCACGATGCTCGGCCAACGCCTCGCGAGTACTGTTGTAGGACACGGTGTCTCGGGCTACGACGTAGCCACCGACTTCGGCGAACCGGTGATAGGCGGGATCGAACGGGAGAACCGGCGCCGTTCCCTTCAGCAGTTTGGTCGGGTGCTCGTAGCCGATATCGATGATGGCCGCCACGGTCTCTTCGGGTGCATACCGTGAGGTCATCTCGTACTGCGCGCCCGCAAACCCGTATCGGTACAGCAGTGACCGCAGCGTGGTCCGGAAGCCGCCGACATGGCGGGTGACGTTCGTCGCCTCGTCGGCGTCTCCGATGGAGACGGAGATCCGGCCGTTGCCGTCGTACTTCTGGGCGTCGAAGGCGAGGAGTTGTACCGGCGGCGATCCGACTTCCTCGACCCGGCGTTCTATTTCGGCCACCTGATCCCGGGTGGTCTCCAGGTTGAGCAGATGCGTCTTCTCCGCGGCGGTGAGTGTGCGGTGACCGATGATCCGGCGTAGCTGCGTGAGCTGCCGGGTGAGCGTCCGGCGATTGGCGTAATCGCGCACGCTGTACGGGATGCCGTCGGTATTGCCGATCAGGGCGGGGTGTACCGCCACCATCCCGGCCTGCTGTTCGGTGGACAGCGAGAACCACCAGCGCGCATTCCTTCTGGCGCGTGCTCGGGCGGCATCGACCACCTCGTCGGGGTCGACACGCTCGACCAGCGACCATAGTGTCGCGTGCTCCCCGAACTGATGGCGCAGTGCGGCGATTGCCGCCGCCGCCTGCTTCTCCTCCTGCCGGGTGGGGAGTGGATCGGCTGGAAGCGTGGATCCTGCCTCGCCCTCGTCGGTGCCGAAGGCCCAGCGGGTGTGCGGAGTTGGTTCGGCTGTGGCGGTCTCGTCGTCGGCCGGGAGCGCGCTGTCGTCCAGGTTGATCGCGACAGGGTCTGTGCGGTTGTCGCCTGCCGAGTCGTTCGTCTGTACGGACCGATTCTGTTCCGGGCCGGACCATATCGCGGAGATCGCGAGTGCGCGTGCTGCATCTACTATCTCGGCGGGTTCGATCCCGTGATCGATCGGTTGTGCCTGTCCCGAGGCCGGCGTCCCGGACCCGCGCCGAAACAGATCGATGAGGCGTCGCCGCCTCTCCGTGAGGCTGTCCAATGCAGCCCGGACATCCGACGTACGAGCGTGGGCCAGTTCCTCGATGGCCGGGTCCCCCACTACTACGATCCCCGCACGGAGCAGGAAATCCTGGAAATCTCGCCAGAACTCGGCGATCTCGCGGTCGCCGGACACGAGCCGTTTCGAATCATGCGGTGCGTCGTCGGAAGCGTGCTCGCGCATCCCTTCCAGTCGTGTGAGCACCCGTCGATGCGCGTCCACGGACCGGTAGACCAGGAACAACGCCCGCAGTGCGCTGACGTTACGGATGTGCTCATCGAGTTCTGATCGGCTCCGGTCGATGGCCGCAAATTCGTACGGGTCGGCTTCGTTGTGGCGGTCGACGCCGGTGACATAGCGCTGCGAGATCGGACTCGAACTCGGGTCGATGGGCCGCTTCAAGGCGAACGCGTGGTCATGGCCGTAGTAGTGGTGTCCGTCGCGCAGGATGTTGTCCATTCGGTCCCAGTTGTCGACGACTACATCGAGGAAACCCAGCTCGCGCGCGTCGGGATGGTTCCGCAACATCTCCAGAGCAGCAGCATCCAGGGTGGCGATGTTCGGAACGGAATCGCCCGGTAGCCACGGCATCAGCACGGTATCTTCGCGGTCGTATGTGGGGATCACCGGCGGTACGGGTGCCCCGATCAGATAGCCGACAGCCGACACCAGGATCTCGGCGGCGCGCGACTCGGACGCCAGCAGGCTCTTCTCGATCACCTGGAAACCGTTGGGATAGGTGAGCAGTTCCACGCGGCTGATCTGGCCGGCCATATGGCGGGGCTTCGTTCGGACGGGCGGCCCGGAGCGTTCGGCTTCATCGAGCCGCACGGCGAATTCGACGGCGGACATCCGGGAACCGGGAGCGGGTGGCGTAGTGGTTTCCGCCGGCAGCGGTGCCTCGGGCGGATCGTCGTGTGTGGAGTTGGGAACCCGATCACTTGCGTGCTGGGCTGCGGTGGTGAATACGAGTTCGGCTTCGAGTCTTATTTTGCCGTCGACTGCGGTCGGCTCGGTGAGCAGTACGAGCGTCGATCCACGCGGGGCGATGATTTCTCGTTCGCGGTACTCACCCTCGGCCGCGGTGTCCATTGCCGAAACCGACTCCACGGCGATCAGCGCCGATCCGGTATCCGCGTAGACGATGACCTCGACATCGTGGTCCGCGAACACGTCATCCGACAGTGAAAGCGACGTGTAACCGGAGTTGATCGATCGGTAACCGAGCAAGTTGTCGGTGCGACCGAAGACCCGCACGAGATCGTCCAGCTTTCGGATCATCCTGACCGGTCCGGTGGATGGAAGGGCGTTCCGGAATGCCCAGTCCATCCGGTTTATCTGGGCGGCGATGACGCCGGCTTCCTCCCGGAACCGAGCTTCCGGCCAGCCGAGGCTTACTCCGGCCGCGAGCACCTCCTCCCGAGTCACCTCCCGTTGTGCCAGTTCGATTCGCTGATGCGGCGACAGGTTTCGGCCCATGGCGCGTAGTGGCATGTTGGGCCCGGCGAATTTGGTATACTCCCGGAACGCGTCGATGATCTCGTCCGCCCGATTTCCCGTCGGGTCATGTGCCAGATGCGCCCGGCCCATGCCGTTCCGGATGCGCGTGAGGGCTACATCGCCTCCGGCAGCATTCCGCCGGAACCACTCCAGCCTTGCTCGCAGTGCATCCGCGTCGCCTCGATTCCCGGCACCCGCCGGGTCATCCGGCTGGGGCTCGGGGAGCAGGTCGATTGCGACTGGGTCGCTGCGGTTGCCGACCGGCTGGTTGTTCGTCTGCGCGGACCGGCTCTGTTCGGGGCCAGAACGGCTGTCGGATTCCGCGGAGGAGCTGCTGTTCTCGGACCCGGTCCGTCGCTGCGGGGTAATGGGTTTGCGGGCCCCCGATCCCGCCTGTGTCATATCCGGGATTGCGGCCAGAGTTTCGCCCGCCGATCGCAGTGCCTCGGCTCGCCCTATGCCTTGGTCCGGGTGAGGCTTACGCAGTTCGAACCATACGGCTTGGTGCCAGCCGTGCTCATGGCGTTTGAACAGTTCGACGCCGGAGCGTATCGGCGTCGGACCATCCGCTGCCACAGCGCGTCCGGGGAGAACAGCGAGACCGGAGCGGGTCGGGATACCGCCTCGCGCGTTCCGCGGCATCGAGGCGGCGTGCGTGTCGAGCAGCGTCACGCGCAGCCGGTCATCGGTTGTCTCCACCACCAGATGGATCCTGCCGCGGCGGTGTTCGGCGGCGTCGGTCACCATGGCCGTGAGTTCGGCGCACGCGAGGTTCACTTGTTCGGTGGGCCAGCCGTCGAGCTGTCCGGCCAGCCAGGACGCGGCTTCCGAGGCCGCGTTCGGGCTGTATCGGCCCTCCGGCTCGGCGCGAATGATTCGCTCGGACCGTTGGGCCGAGTCCGCCACTGTCGCGGGTCGGGTGGTCGCGACCGAAATATCCTCGGTCGGAGCGGTTTCGCTGCCGATCGCCCAGGACGCGCCGGACTCGGCGAGCCAGGAGGTGAACTTGTCGTGCACGACCGACCACGCGGCCGCTGCTCGCGCCCGATCCTGTCCGAACCGGGCGGCAGTGCAATGCGCTGTGACAGAGTCGCCGTCGGCGCGCACGGTGATCGTGAACTCGGCAGGTTCGCTTCGGGCCGCGTTGACCCGGATGGTGAACGAGTGGCCCTCGGCGGTCGCTTCCCAGGCGACGAGGTCGTTCCAGAAGACAACGCGGTTACCCGCGCCATCGTCGGCGGACGAGTAGCCGGACAACAGCTTGTATGCGTCGCCGTCATGGCTGAGTATCTGTCCGACAGGCATCTCGGCTGCCGCGCCTCGCCACATCAGGCCCTGGTGCTCGGAACCGGACTGTGCGTCGAATTCACACACGCCGAGATCGGCTCCGCTGTTTTCCAAGGCGTCGAGGACCTGCGCGGGGTTCATCGGATCCCCGTTCCATTCCTCGAAACCTCGGCTGAACGCATCGAGAGCCTTCACCCGGCCGCTGACCCGCCACCATCCGAAGCCGCTGATCTCATCCAGCGATACGCCCTGTGCGAGGAGGGCGCTGAGCAGATCCTCGTGCAACCCGTCGACGGTGACGAACTTTCCGTTGGCGAGCAGGAGGAAAGGGTCGCCTTCGGGGTTGCTGGTGTGAAATGGCTGCTTGTCGGGTCCCGTCCCGGGCAGCACGAACCAGCCGCGTGAATCCACCTCGGGCCACACCAGTTCGATGTCGTCCGCAGGCTCGAGCAGGGAATCCGGCAGTGGCACCGTGTCGTAGGTGGTCCGGCTCGGCCCTGAGGACGAGGCTGTCGTTCGGTTGGACTCGTCGCTATCGCCGAGGTCGATGGCGACGGGGTCGATGCGATTGCCGGATGATGTCGGTTTTGCGGGTTCGTGCGGGGTGCTATCCGGCTGGGGCGCTGAGTCCCCGCCCCCATTCGGCCCGTCACGTAGCGATCGGTCGACAATCGCCACCACCTGCTCGTCGGTTTCGGGGAGCGGCGCGTCCGACAGCAGCGTGGCCAGCAGTCGCTTGCAGGCGAGGGGATCGTGCTCTTCTCCCGGCACGAAGGGCGCGGACCTTCCACCCATGCGGCGGTAGCGCTCTCGCGCACCCGCCAGACCGAGTAGTGACACCGGATCCGCGATACCCGCGGATTGTTCTACCTGGGCTTCGAGCAGTCGGTACCGCAGACTTCCCGCCTTGACCGTGTCCACCCAGGCGTCGCGCATGGTGAGGAGATCTTCGTCGAACTCCGGAATAGCGCTGGCGGGCTTCCCTTGCTTTTCGAGCGCCCAGTTCAGCAGGATCCTGGACAGCCGACCGTGATAGTCGCCCTTCCCGTGATGCCCGGAAATGCTCCACAGCTCCAGGTCTGCCGCTACTTCGTAGGGATCGTTGTCGGGGTTGCTCACTGCGGCGTTGAACCACTCGCACATCGCTGCGACGTCCGCGGCCGTCCCGTCCGGGCTGCCGAAATTCGGGTACAGGATGACCCCGTATTCTCGGGTCTGGAATGCGGGCAGGTATCCGAGCAATGGATCGTCATCGATGGCCGCGATCTCCGCCTCGGTCAACGGCGCATCCAGGACCCGGGCCCGGCGTGCTCCTGGCTTGCCCTCGTCTGCCGGATAGAACACGACACCGTACGGGCCGGATTCGAACGGCCCGGGCACATAGGTGAGAAGACGGTTGGCACTGATTGCCGCACGCTGGTATTCGGATGCGGGCCAGCGCAACCAGGCCCAGTTCCTGTTCTTCGAATAACCGAACGTTCCTGCCGACTCCGGTGCCGTCCGCCGCCCGAGCAGCTCATGTAACTTCAGGATGAACTCCACGCTCAGCTCATCGCCGAGATGCTGTTGGGCGTAGTGGCGAGCTTCCAGCCAGCTCAGCCACTCCCTACGTCCGAAAAGCAACTCGGGCCGAGCCACACCCGCCGCGATGGCTACATCCCGGAATTTGTCCTCCATATACAACGTCAGCTCGAGCGTGCGCTCGGCATCGGTCTCGATGCCGAGCGCACGCTCCACCTTGCGTATTTCGGCGTCGAGCGCCGCGTCTTCTTCGGAGATCACGGGCGGTGCGGTCGCGTCGGGGGTCTTTTCCTGCTCGGCCGCCTGACGCTGCGCTGTCTTCTGCGAGGCCTGCAGCCAAGCCCGCGAGCCGGGCGGCAGCATCTCGGACAAGCTTGCCATGGCGCGGCGCTGGGCCATGCTGACGGCCCCGCGGCTCTTGCCCAGCAGGGCGGCCACCGCAGCGGTCGTGTGCCCCTCGACGAGTTTCTGGCGCAGGCATTCTCGCTGTAGATCGGGGAGTCTGTCGACGCGCTGGGCCAACGCTCGCCGGTTATCACCGACCGCAGCCCTGACCTCGATCGGCAGCCAGTCGGCGTGCTCCAGGGCGGCCACGATCTCGGTTGCCGTCCTGCTCGTCCGAGGTCCCTCCGCCCGCGCGGCCGACGGGTCGGGCGACTCGGCGTTGTCGATCGGTGGTGTGGATTCGTGCTCGTCACCGTGGCCGAGGACGATCGCGACGGGGTCGGCGGTGTTGCCCGGGGTCGTTCCCGTGTGTGTCGACGGTTGTACGGTGCTGGAGGCGGGGGCATCGTTCTGAGAGAAGGCCCGGACCACGGCGTCACGCACCTCGGCGGACAGGTCGCGATCGGTCTCCGACAGCCCCACCGCAGCGCGCACCGTCGCTGAGACCTCTTCGAAGGCCGTGATGGTCCGCGCGTCTTGCTCCCCGAACACGTACCCGCGCACCGCGGCTTCGGTGTAGCTGCGCAACGCCGCATTCTCTGCCCGGCGCAGTGCTTCCCGGACGCCGCCCGACACGCCCTGCGGCGCGGGGAATCTGGCGATAACAGTATCGATGACGTCATCTCGGCTGAGCCGGCCACGGGCAAGTTCCGACAACAGCGGCAGCAGCCGATCCTCGGGGATGCGGCGCCACGCGTCGGTGATGGCACGCCGAGCGGCCTCGGCGGCGGACAGCATCGAACGGCTGTTGTCGAGCAAGCGCTGTACGGTCCACTCGGATCTACTGCCCGAGTACAACTTTCGCGCCACATCGTCGGCCGCGGCACGGAGGCCGTCGAAGAATTCGCTGACAGCGATGTCCACGGCCACGCGTGAAGGCCGGTCGGCGTCGAGATCCGCGAGCTGCGAGCGGGCCGCCGCAAGCAGCGCTTGGACGTACCGATCATTATTCCCGGGCAACAATCCTGACATTCGGGTGCGTTTCACCGGGACTATCTCGGCGAGCGCTCGGACATCGCTCTCGGCGAGGTCCGGGCGAGAGGTCAAATCCCGCAGCGTGGCGATCGTCTGATCGTGTCGGCGCGCGGCATCCGGGCGGGCTGCGAGCCGATCGTTCAGGAGGGCGTCCAATTCCGCACGGATGCGAAGCAGCACGGGCAGATCGATCATTCCGGCGCTGTCGGCCAGTTGCCCTAGCGCACTGCCCAGATCGCGCATCTGGCTGATGACCTGCGTAACCTCCTGCTCGGGCTCGGGGGCCGGTGAGTGGTCCACCTCGCCGCTGTCTGCCGTTGTCCGGGCTGCCGCGACGGAGTCCACCAGCAGGTCGTAGAGCAGCCGCACCGGCTCGTTGACACTTTCGCGGCCGTTGAGCACGACATCGACGAATGCCTCGGCCAACGCCTCGGTCGGATTGAAATAGCCCTTCTTGTCGAAGCTGTAGACGGTCAGGTAGCGGCGCAACCAGGCCGTGAACGCCGCATAAGTTCGCTCTCCCAGGCGATTTGCTTTGTAGTAATCGAATAGCGTTTCTTCGGCACGGTATCGAGCCTCCGTCCGTCCCGCGTAGTCGAGTATGTGGCCGAACTCGTGCACGACGATCGCATACGCAGGACGGCCTGCCATGCTGGGATGCGCCTTCCCCGAGGCGATTCGGTTTTGCATCCACCGATGGAGTTTGCCCGGACCCGTGGCATAGTCGACGTTGAATGTCATATATTCGGTTGTGACGGAACCGGTGATGGGATTGGTCTTCGGCATCGCCGCCGCGCCCGTCTTCGACGAGAGCCAGCCGATTTCGATCCTGCCGATATCGACCTGCGGGTGCTGCGTGGCCATGTCGACCAGAGCCCGGGCGATCTCACGGATAGTCTCCGGGTCGAGATCGGGCCGATCGAATTCATGCACCTCGACATCGGGATTGCCCGTCAGTCGGCGCAGTTCGTCGCGCAGCCAAACACCGACCTCCGCTGGGTTCAACCGCGATACCGCGTCCCCGCCGACGTCCTCGGGTCGGCCGAGGAGCTGTACGGGGTGTCCGCGATGCGGGAAATCGGGCCCGGGGCGGTGGACGTGGGCGGGCCCCTCAGGGGGCTCGTTGCCCGCTGGTTCGTCCGGATCGTCGAGGTGGATCGCTACGGGGTCGATGCCCCCGGGGCGGCGCGCTGACTTGTCGGTCTGCGGTGTCCGATCGGTCGCCTCGGTCGGCGCGGCCGGATTGCGCGGGGCGGCCGCGGCTGCGCGGGCTGGCGTGTCGGTTCCTGGGCTGGATTGTCGGGCATGTCCGCTCGACTCCGTGCTTCCGGTCGCAATTTCATCGTCGGGTCGCCCCCGGAGTTGGACCGGATGTTTGCGGTGGAGGAACTCGGGGAGTTGACGGCGGGCGGGAGCGGGGGTGCCGTCTTCGGTGCTCCTGAAGTAGGCGACGAAGGCCTCTTCGAAGGTGTCGTACGAGGGTTTCCATTCGTTCTCACCGTTTTCGTCGCCGTCGTAGTTGCGGACGTGGAGGGTGTCGCTGTCGGTATCGTCGATGAGGGTGTCGAAGATGAGGATTTGGCCTTCGACGTCGACGATGTAGTGGATGTGGCCGGCGACGGTGACAGCGGCACTGTCGATTTTGTTGCGTTCGCTGCGGATTTTTTCGACAGCAATAGCGATAGGGTCGAGACCCCTCGTCTTCATCGGGCGGAATTGGGCGCCGAGGGTCTGTTCGGTGATGCGCCAATTGTCTTCGGCCTTCCATCGCGGATCGGTGTCGACGGGTTCCGGCGCGGTGTCGTAGCCCAGCGCCCGGTGGACGCGGCTCATATGGATGGCGCAGTGGCCGATGACCTCGGGTGCGGGGGCGGGTGTATCCGGAGATGCCTGCGTAGGCGAGCCCGCGCCCGCCCGTGGCGGAATCTGCGTTGGCTCGGCGGGAGTCTCGGTCTCGGCGAGGCGTCCGCGTCGACCGAACAACCCGCGGCCGCTTTTGCTGACAATCCGATAGAAGACCCGGCCCTGTCTGACGAAAAGGACAACGCCGTAGCCTGCCGCGGTGATTGCGCTGATAGTCGCCGCCAGCGCGGCAACCGTGTCACCGCTGTGCGCGTTCGCTGCGGCACCGCCGATGAGGGCGCTGGCAACGAAAAGTCCGCCACCGGCGGGGACATTCAAGATCCCGCCCTTCACACCTCCTACTCGACCTCGCATTTCCGAGGGAATGACCTTTTGCTCGTGCGTGCCGGCCCGGGCGCCCATGGTCCACATCACCATCGAGTCCACGAATGTCGCACCCGCGATCACCGCGGGGTGGGTGGTCGCGGCCTGGAGTGCGAAGCCCCCCGCCATATTGGCCAGTGCTACCGGGTAGAAGGTGGTGGTCTTTACATTGCGAGTCGCCTTCGACAGAACGCCGCTCATTATCCCGCCTATGGCAGGCGCGGCGACCACCGCTCCTCCTGCCCAGCCCAGGTCGGAGGCTTCCACCACGGTGGCGGTGCGGAAGCCCATCATCGCAAACGCGGCATTGTTTATCGCGGAGATTACTGTGTAGTCACGGAGAAACTTGTCGTCCCACAGTGTCCGTGCACCGGCGGCGATATCGCGGAACAGGGATTGCGGCGCACTGAAGGTCTGGGGCGGCAACGACAAATTATTCAGGTTCACCCAATTCGTCAGGTAGGAAAGGGCGTTCAGGCCGAATGGCGCCGCGGGCGCGATACCGGCCAGGCCGGGACCGAGGGCCTGTCCGGTGACAGATGCCGTGGATCCGGTGACGTTCCTCAGGTCGTTGCCTGTTTGCTTCTGGGCATCGGTGAGTAGCAGGTCCCCGTTCACCGCTTGGAAGGCGCGGAAATAGTAGGTCGCCGCAGTACCCTCGACCAGTGATGCCGCGGCCGCCGTAAGGGCGAGATTCGGCGCATCGAGAAGGATCAAACCGGTGGTGGTGGCAGCCGCCGCCGCGCCGATCGCTTGGGCCCGGAGCATTATCTTTCGCCGATCGGAACGGTCGGCGGTGCGGCCGGCCAGTGGATCGGCGCCCTTCGCGAGCCACCCCGCGGCGGCGGCTATGGCGGCGGCCGCCGGCGATTGGCCTGCGTTCATCAGCGCATAGGGTGCGGCAGTCGTGGCGAGGCTGGTGCCGAAGATGTTGCCGACCTCTGCCGGGAGATACCACCTTCCCAGCAGTAGGTGTGCGAACGGTCTATTGACTACCAGCAGCTCTCGCGTCGACAACGACTCCTCGGCGGGCGGATCGGTCGGTTGCTGTGGTGTGGCGGGCCCCTCGGCGGGCTCATTGTCCTCCGGGTCGCCCAGATCGATCGCTACGGGGTCGATGTCCCCGGGGCGGCGCGCTGATTTGTCGGTTCGCGGTGTCTCATCGGTGGTCTCGGTCGGCGCCGCGAGATTGCGCGAGGCGGCCGCGGCGGTGCTGTCGGCGTGGCGGGCGCGGATTGCTGCTTCCAGCTCGTTGCGCCCCTCGATGCCGAATTTGGCGTAGATCGAGTTGACGTATTTCTGCGCCGCCCACGGCGTTACTTCGAGTTCCGTCGCGACTTCTTTGTAGTCCTCGCCCTCCACAAGTCGCGTGAACACCCGGAACTCTTGTCGAGTCGACCCGACCCGGGCGAGTTCGAGCGACCCGGCCACGTTCTGGTAGGCGGTGCGCACGTTTCCAGGTACGTCTTGCTCGACGATGTGTCCCATCGCCCGTGGCTCGATGAGTTCACGCACCTGATTCGAGATCGCGGACACGAGTTCCGGTCTGGTCATGTGCGGCCGGCCGTAGCGGAGAAAATCGGCCAACGACGCGGGCGCGGTGAGTATGCCGGTGTGCTCGGTTTCACTGGACCTCGAAGCATCCGGGAACGCATCCCGGACTTTCGGGTCGAGGTGCAGGTAGTCCCAGATTTCCGACAGATCCGACACCATCCGTTCGGTGTCGATTCCCAGGTTCCGCAGCTCCTGGATCCATTCGTCGAACGAATCGGCGGTCGCGGTCGTCTGCGGTGCCTGCCGACCCGGCAGAGCGTGTGGCACCACCTCTTCCCGAGTGCTGCCTGCGTTCCGCACGGTCTGCCACGGTGTCCGCGAAGGTCGCCGTTCGGTATCACCCGGATCGGCCCGGGGCGCGCGTTCGGAAAGCTGCCCGGGGCCGAACTGTTCGATGATCGTGCGGTACATCGAATCCGCGTCGTCGCCCATCCGCTCGCCCGCCATCTCGAAGCCCCGCACGATTTCGTACACGGTGTGCTGGTAGGGAAGCATGAAGGCGATCAGCGCCGCGATGAAATCGTGCCGGGAGACGCCCGGCGGGCGCAGCCAGTCGAAGCGGGCGAGCATCCGGGTGGCGGTGCCGGAAATGCCTGCGTTCGAGGGAATTTCCTGTTCGGCCAGGCTGCGGATGTCGTCGTTGCTGGGATCGGGATCGACGTAGACGTAACCCGGTCGCCACGGGAGCTGAACGACCCGTTCGGCGTGGTCGAGAGCGAAGGCTTCCTCGGGGCCGACAGTGCCCTCATCGTGGTAGACGCTGATCGATGCGATGCGGCAACCCTCGTCGTCGACGATTCGATGTCCGCGCGGGTCGAGCGAGTAGATGGGCGCGACATAGGCGACGGAGTCGTCGTGTTCTCGCAGCTGGGCTTCCAATCGGGAGATATCGACGCGTCCGTCGTCGAGACGGGGAATCGCCACGCTCCCCCCGAGGTCGAGTTTGCTGATCCGCAGCACTCTCCGCTCCGGCAGTGCGGCGAATTCGCGCAGCGACAGCGGCATGCCCAGCGCGGCGGCATCCCGGGAAGTGGGAAGGAGATGCGGCGCGTCCGAGGTTCGTTCGGGGAATGCCGCCTTTCGCCGCTCGTACTCCGCGTAGGCCCGATCGGCCGCGTCGTCGTGCCTTCGCACGTACTCGACCGGGTTGAGGTCTTTCCAGGTGACCGGTTCTCCGGGCTGCTTGTCGTCGAGAACGGCCGCGCGAACCGCCTCCAGCGCGTCGAAGTCCAGCCCCAGTTCGCGCGCTTTGCTCCGTCGCCACTCCGGCGTCTGATTCATGTACCGGGCGATGCCCTGGTCCAGCGTCAGACCCACCGCTGCTTCCCCCAGCTCGGCGTTGCGAATCATGGCGTTGAGCATGGCCGACAACAGTTCGCGCAGGTTTCCGTCGCGCTTCAGCTCGTCCATCGGCACCGACGGCAGCACCATGCCGCCCCACCGCGGCCTCGCGGACGCGTCGAAAACCGCTCGGATCCGCTCGTCTCGCTCCGTCGCGGGCAGATCCTCGAGCACGTCCTGGAACAGGCCCTTGATCACCGTCTCCAGCCGGTCCAGCACCGCCACCGCCGCGGTCTTGACCTCCGGCCGACTGTAGAGGTACCGGGCCAGCTCCGCCTCCTGGACTCGACGCAGCAGAGAACCGGGCCGTGAAACGCTCATATCGAGCGCCGCGGTTCCCGGCGGTGTCTCGCTCTGCGCGGGCCGAGCCCAAGGGGTGGCGCCGGGCGTCGCGGTGCCCTGCTCTGATTGTTCCGCCGGTGTGTCGGGTTCGTCGGGGTCGCCGAGATCGATGGCGACGGTGTCCGGTCTGCGCGGCGCGCTCGGCGCGGTGACTTCGTTCGCCGGTTCGTCGAAGGCTCCCAGCCGCGCGGCTTTCATCAGTATCGGAGTTCGCTTCGTCTCGCCGAGTACGGCGCCGATTCGGGCTCGGCGGCGCTTGACGGTGAGCGTGGCCACACCCAGCACCTCGGCGATGGCCTGATCCGTGAGGCCGTCGGCCATCAACTGGAGGAGTTGTCGTTGCTCGCGGGACAGCCGGACGGTACCGGCCGGTGGTCGGTCCCTGTCGTGGACGAATCCCTGCCGCTTGGCCTCCAGGACCGTCTGGATGGGGCCGGCGGTACCGAACTTCCTGGCCGCACTCCTCTGGTAGTTTCTGACCGCCTTCGTGTCGACACCCAGACGGCGCCCGATCTCCGCATAGGTCGCACCCTGGTAGATCAGGTTGAGCACCTCGAGTTCCCTGCCGGTGAGCCAAGGCGAGGACGTCGTCGCGGTGGGGCTACTGGGTCGGGCGATCCGAGGTGTGCTGCTGGCGGCTTGAACCGGTAGTTGGGCAGGGAAGTTCGCGGCGGCCGCCACCGCCGTGGCCAATTGGCGTGCTGCGACCCAGAGCGCATCACGATCGGATTCGGTGCCGTCGGACGCGGTAGGTGGCGTGGCCGGACCCGTGGGCCAGAAGGCGCGGATCAAACGGTCACGCCGGTGCCTCGGCAACCCTTCCAGGATGCGCCGCACATCCGTGGTTCGGGCTTCGGCGAGCAGCCGGACCAGCGGATCGGTTCGCTGGAGTTGCGCGCATTCGGAAACGAATTCCAGGATGCTGTGCCAGGGGCCCGCGGTACTGCGATGGTTCCAGATAACCTCTCGCGCAATGTTGTTCAACCACAACTCGATATTTCGATTACCGAGCGTCCCGAGGCGTGCGATCGCGGTCGCGGCCACCTCGTCGGCGATGTGGCGCGCTGCCTGCTGACCGAAATCATTCGCGAGGTCAGCCATCTCGAGGGCGAACCGTCGCCGGAGCAGGGCGGTCGCGAGCTCCGGTCGTCCGCTCGCTACATAATGCTCGAGGGCCTGCCGCAGCCGCGATGCGCTGTCCCACGGGGTGGCGGCCCTGCCGGCGGTGTTCGCCTCGTTGGTCGTGCCGTGCTGTGGGCCCTGCTGCGCTCCGGTTCGATTCAGCGAGTTCCGCGGCGGGGCAGTTTCGGCTTGTCGTGATCCCACCTGCGTGGGATCGGCTTCGTCCGGACCGAGGTCGATGGCGACGGGGTCGGGTCCTCGGTCGGCCGGGGTCGCGGGCCCGTCGTGGTCCGTCGTCGTATCCGCGGGGGTGTCGACGTTCGCGGCCGAAAGGAATCCCGCTGCGGCGGTCACGTCGTCGGCCGTGCCCGCTTCGATGCCTGCCCGTACCAGTGCGCGGGTGACGGCGCCGAGATCGCCCGGGGCCTCGGCGAGCGACTGCCGGACGATGGCCGCGACGGGTTCGGGGTCGTCGGGGCTGATCGGTTCCCACACACCGTCCGTCAGCGCCAGGACGACACCGTCGCCGCGGACGTCTCGGGTCTTCTCGCGCGGTTTCAGCCCGTCCAGAGAACGGCCCAGGTTGTGGGTGAGACCCGGGCCACCGATCGGCGAGTGTTCGGCTTCTTCACGAGTGGTGTCCTCGAAGACGTCCAGCACATCCTGGACCTTCGAGTCGTCCCTGGTCAGCTGTATCGGCGGGCCGCCGTCCAGCGGAATCCAGTACGCGCGGCTGTCGCCCACCCAGTCGACGGTGAGCCGTCCCGACTCCATCAGCGCGACCACGATCGTGGTGGCGGGCGGGTTGTCTGCGGGAGACTCCGGGGGCAAGGCGAGTACCGCCTCCTGGGCGGCGGCCACGGCACCCTCGACTACGGCCACCGGATCGATCCGGCCGTCGCGGTCGGCTCGCCGCAGCGCCGCCACCACGAAATCGTGGGCGGCTGCCTTGGCGGCCGCGGAGGCGCGGTGACCGCCCTTCGGCCGGGACAGACCGTCGTTCACGATCAGTGCGGTGGCCTCTTCGCCACCGACATTCACTCGGATCAGGGCGAAGGCGTCTTCGTTGTGCGCGTGCCTGCCCTGATCGCTGGCTGCCGCGACCGCACCCAGATCCTCCACCGTCAGGTTCTGTTCGACATAGCGCCGCGGTGCGGTTTCATCCGAGCCGCGGGGTTCATCGACATGGCGTCCCGGTGGGTGTTCCGACCCGGGTTGCGCTGCGCCCTCGGGGGTTCGGTCGGGTGACGCCGACTCGCCGGAACCGAGCTCGGTGGGATCGTCCTGCCGAGGCTGTGTCTGTGCGATGAAGTCGGGTTGTCCGTCCGCGCCGGGCCAGACGACGGGTGCGCCGGGTTGCGCCGAAGGGGGAGCGGCCGTCGTGCGATGCCGCGGTTCGCCCAGCATCTCCGCGATATTGCGGACCGCGCGGTCGGCCATGCCGTAGTTCTCGGCGGCTTGCGCGCGTCGTCGTTCACGATCGGCCGCACCGGTCAGGGCAGTGGCCGCAGCGTCGCGAAGTTCGGTCGCCGCCAACAGCTCTGAGACCGCGCGGAAGTGGTCGAGCAGGAACGAGAGGCGCTCTCGGCCGATCCGTGTCGTATCCCATTGCTCCGCGAAGGTCAGCAGTTCCTCCAGCCACTGCGACATATCTCGCAGCGCGTCATAGCGCCGCGTGGCCTCGGCGAGCTGTCGGCTGTCGGCGGTATTCACCGCATCGACCGCTGCCCCCGCGGCCACCATCTCCCCGAAGATCGTTTCGGCCACGTCGCGCAACCGTTCGGTCTCTCCTGGCCGGAGGTGGTCGGCGGGCCGGGTCATGATCGGCGTGTCTGTTCGGGGGCGGGTCTGTGCCCAGACCTCCGCGACGGCGGCGAGCGCCGATCCGAGCCGGATCTCCGCGGCGTCCTGCCGGGCCCGCAGGACCGCCGGCGTCCCTTCCCGCAGCCCCTGCTCGTAGGCGGCGTTCGCCTCGGCGGCTTCGTCCGCGCCGGCCAACCATGCCCACATCTGGTGCGCGAACTGCTCCAGCAACCGCAGCCGGTCCGCCGGGACCCGCGCGTCCGGCCGGTGCCGGGCGGCGATCAGTTCATCGATCAGAGCGGGTGCGCGATTCAGCACGGGATCGTTCGAAGTCTCCGCCGTGCTTGCCAGTCTCGCTGCGAACGCCGCGCGCAGCGTCCGCAGCTGTTCGGTGTCACGGGCTTCCGCGTTGTCGGGCTGCCGGTCTGCGGGCGCGTTTTCGTCGGGGTCGAGGTCGATAGCGACAGGATCGGGTCCGTGGGAGGTGGATGGCTCGGCGCCTTCCGGCTGATCCGTCCGGCGAGCGGTATTGGCTTTGTGGTCCCGGTATTCGCCGCGGACGCGTTCGGCGTCGTCGAGGAGACCGGACTTCTCGCGATACTCCTCGACCAGCGGGAGTGCGCGAGCCTGGCGGGGGTTCAGCTTGCCTTCTCGCCCGAGTTGCAGCAGTGCCCCGAACAACCTGTCCACCGCCGCTGCGCTCGACAGATCCGCGCGCCCGTTGCTGAGCTCGAGCAGTTGCCGCCGCAGTGCGTCGACTTCCTGCCGCAACGTCTTCAGTTTTCCCTGATCCGTGACCAGTTCCCGGATTGTGGGCAGCGGGACGGGGTCTTGTTCGTTCGGGTCGGACGGTGCCCGGGTAGAAGCCGGCGATTCGGGCGTTTCCGGTTCGTCGGGTTCGAGGGCGAGTGCGACCGGGTCGATTCGGTTGCCGGGCGTGGGCGGGCGCCGGCCGTCGGTGTCGGTGGGTGGGGTCGACCGGTTCCGCGTCCCATCGTTCGGGTGGGTTGGACCGGCGTCCGAGCTGGTGGTCGAAGGGTCCTGGCCGAGTCCCGTCCGGTCGCCGGCGCTGAGGTCGATGCCGACCGATTCGGGGGCGCCCGGATCGGATGCGGGTGTGTCCGGTGGTTGATCGGTGGTGGTGTCGGGTGCTGTAGATGGCGGCATCGGCACTTCGAACCAGATGGTCTTGCCGCCGGCGCGTTCCAGGATCACGCCCCAGGACGAGGCCATTGCTTCGAGCATGCCGAGGAAGAAACCGTGGGTCTCGGCGACGATCCCGGTTTCGGCCCATTCGGCGGATTGGTCATCGGTGAAAGCGGCGGCGCTGACGGTGCCCTGGGTGGTTGCCTCTTGTCGTGCGGGTAGGCCACGGCTGGTATCGGTGATCCCGATGCGAATTATGTTTCCGTCGAGCCGGATTCGTACCCGGGCGTCACCTTGGTCGGCGTAGCGGTAGACGTTTTGGACGAGGTCGGATACGAGGACGGTCAGATCGAAGGGATCGGGGTGACCGGCCTGTCGCAAGCGCTGTCGTACTGCTCGCCGCGCGAGGCTCGGGCCCTGTCGCAAGGACCCCTGCGGTATGGGCAGGTCGAGGATGAGTTCGTGGGGCGGTTGCGAGGGGTCGTTGGTGTCGGCGGTTTCGAAAAGCTTGAACCAGATCTGTTTTCCGCTGTTGCGAGGGAGCGCCCATCCCCAGGTTTCGGTGTGCGTGTCGAGGAGGTCGACGGCGCGCCACCCGGGCCGGTCGCCGCTCTCGCGCGCAGGCAGGGTGCGGCTGTCGTCGCTGACGTGGATCTCGATCCAGCGTTGTCCTGGTTGTCCGTGGATGGCCGCGGAGATTTCGGGTGTCCCGCCGCCGTCGGCGCGGGCTTGCGACGCGAGTTCCCAGGCGATGGCGGCGGCCCGGTCGGTGTGTTCGGCGATGGGCCAGTCGGCCAGCGCCCGGTGCAGCGGTTCGACGGCCGCGGCGACGTCCTCGAGATTCAGGCGTCGGGTGGCGGTGTCGACGAGGTGACGGAGTTCGGCGGGGGCGTCCGGGCGGCGGGTGAGTGCGCGGAGGTGGTGCAGCGGGTCGCTGCTGATGCGGTCGGTCCATCCGGTTCCCGGCTCGGGCAAGCCGAGGATATGAGCGAGTTCGTGATCGAGTCGTTCTGCCCGGCTGTGCCATTCGGCGCGCTGCTCGGGGGTGGTTGTGTCGCGGGCGAGTTCCTGAGCCTTGGCTTCATGTGCGAGGCGGTCGACCACCCAGCCGGGAAGACGGGTGAGGTCGGCTCGGGTGGCGGCGTCGCGGCGCTCGGCATCTGTCATGGAGCGCAGCTCGACATCGATCTGGCCGAGGACCTGCTTGACCGCGCCGGGCAGGCTGTTCTGCAGGATCGCAGCGACATCTGCGGGGGTATGCGCGGCCGTCGCTTCTTCGTCGATCCCATTCGCCGAATCCCGGCTCGACCGTTGCGTGGAGGATTCGGTGGCGCCGTGCCCGCCTGTGCGGGATTCTCCCGATTCCGGGTCGAGCGCGTCGGAATCACCGAGGTCGATCGCCACAGGGTCGGGACCGGACGCACGACCGGTAAGGGGCCCGATTGGAGCCAGGCGGGACAAAAGCTTGTCGAGCAGGTCGATTTCGGCTTCGCTGATGCCTGAGGCGGCGGCCCTTCGTTCCTCCTCGGCCTCACGACGACCGCGCTCGAAGGCGGTTTCGCCGGGCGGTGCCTGGGCGACCGCGCTACGTCCAGCCACATGCTGCTCACGCCCGAATGGCATCGCTCCACTCGACTTTGCGTCACTCAGCGGTGCGGAAACGGGTATTCCGGCCAAGTGCTTTCCGAGTCGCAGGAGTGTGTTCATCACGAACGACTTGGCTGTCGCCTCATCCCGGTAACCGAGACCGGAAACCATGGTTTCGAGGGACAGCCTGCGCGTGAAGACAGCGCGGATGATCTTCTGTTGCCGGTCCGTGAGCGCACCGAGCGCTTCCTCCAGTTGGTCGGGGGTAGCTTCGGCGAGCACCTGTGCCAGCTGGATATCCAACATGTGTTGCTCGACAACGAGAATCGAAGTCAGACGTCGAGCGGCGGCGACGGCCGAGCGAACGCCAGCATCCCGCGTAATCGGTTGTGTCGAAGAAAGATTCGCCAGCGACTGCTGTTCGGCGGTGGATAGCTGGTGACTGGCGCGCACGATCTGTTCTGCGGTGGCGTCGGCCAGCACGGCGGCAGCACCCAGCTCCCCGGTCCTTGCCGCCAAGGCATGTGCCAGTGCGGAGCGGTAGGCGTTGAATCGTGCGGCAGCGTCGTCTCGGGGCCGGTCCCGCCCGGGAGTGGCCGGATCGCCGACATTCACATCGATCCCTCGGCGCCGTGCCACCTCCAGCATTTCCGCCCAGTGCGGGGTCCCCAACTTGATCGCCATCGAACGGACGGCGGCGCCGACCTCGCGATCCGAAAGTGCCAGCGCGGTGGCGATGTCGCGGTGGGAATGACCTTTCGCAACGAGTGCGAGCACGGCGGTCTCGCGATCGGTAATGCCGGGATGCGCTGTACCAGAGAGCGTTTGATCGGGCACGGTGGGTTCGGGTTCCTGCCGGCCGGTCCGCGAGGCACCGTAGACGGTGTGTGGCGAGGCGTCCGGCGGCGAGACTTCCTCCGCACGCGGTATATCCGCGATCCGCAGCACACTGTTCTTTTCCTGCCGCGACAACGAACCTATGTCCCGGCCGCGATGCAGACTGTCGGCCAGCTCGAGAAACACCCAGCGCGTGGTGACACCGATCTGGTCGAGATACCCATGGAGTTCGGTGACGGTCAATTCGGCGAGGCGACTGTACCTGGGATCCGATTCGGTGATGCCATCAGAGCGAAGCACCGCCAGCATCTTCGCCCGCAGGGGGTGGAACCATCTGTGCTCCAGTATTTCCCGCGCAGACTCGCGCAGTCGTCGGACGACGTCGCCGCCCGAGCTCGAGTCCGAAAGCCGGAATACCTCGTCATTGATTTCCAATGCCAGCTGCACGGCGCGCGCAAGCCGTTCGCTTCGCCGCCCGCCCTTCGCTGATACCCCGAGCAGCGATAGGACGTATCCGAACGTGTCGAGTCCGTGCTGTTCCCTCAGTTCCGCCGGGTTTGCGGGAGGGGCGGCACCCGCTTCGGCCGTTTCAGCGCCGGGCAGAATGCCGGCACGGATAGCCACCGCCACCGTCTGCGGCCGGTTGCGGGTGCCGAGTTTCTCGCGAACACGGGCGAGCGCCTTATCGACCGCGCTCGCCGAAATCTGGAGGTCCCCCGCGATATCGGTGTTCGTTTCGCCGTTTGCGATCCGCGTGAGCAGATCGATGTC
The DNA here is from genome assembly GCF_040642815.1 of Nocardia sp. NPDC047648. Classification (NCBI taxonomy): domain Bacteria; kingdom Bacillati; phylum Actinomycetota; class Actinomycetes; order Mycobacteriales; family Nocardiaceae; genus Nocardia; species Nocardia sp. NPDC047648. Next base: position 115,314 of record NZ_JBEYSX010000020.1, read on the forward strand.
GGCGGTGCTCAATTCGGGAACTTCTACGGCGGTTCGGGTGGTCCCCGGCAAGAGTCCGGTGCGGATGGCGACGGCTATCATCGCCGCCCGGTTGTGCACGCGGAGCTTTCGGCAGACACGCATAAGGTACTCGTCCACTGTGAGCGAGGACAGGCCCAGCGCCTGCGCGATGTCTTTGCTGGTCTCACCGTTCGCGATCCGCGTGACCACGTTGATTTCGTAATCGGCCAGCCACATTCGGCCGGTGCCCGGGACGGCGTCGGCAGGGTCGGCGAGCGCGAGGTCACCGGTTCTCACGGCGGCAGCCACGATTCCGGAACGGTTGCGAGCGCCCAGTTTGCGGCCGACTCGACCCACCAACTGGTCCACGCTTCTCGGAGAGATCTCGAGATCTTGAGCGATGTCATCGCTGGTGTCTCCGTTCGCGATCCGACCGAGTACGTGGATTTCGTGACTGGTCAGATGGAGATCTTCGCGACCAGGTGTCTCGTCGTCGGCGCGGGGACTGCCGGGGAGGATGCCTGTGCTCAGCGCGATGTACACCGCTTCCGCCCGGGTACGAGCACCGAGTTTCTGGCGAATCTGGGTCGCGTAGATGCTCACGGTCCCCGGGGACAACCCCAGCTCCTCCGCGATCTCAGGGCTCGTCATTCCCGCGGCCATCAACTCGAGCACCGTGAACTGACGGTTGGTGAGCCCACTATCGCTGTGCTGTGCGGAGTCGGTCGCGTGCGTTTCGGCGGCTGCTAAAACTTGCTTGCCGGCGTCGACCAATCTGTTGAGCGCACCTCTTTGCACCAAGCTGATCGCTGCACCACGCCGCATTGCGTCGACCGCCTCGGTGACGTGTTTGCGCTGGGTGGCATTCAGCTCGAACCAGCCGTCTACCAGACCTTCCACGATGCTGTGCAGCCATTCGCTGGGATCCGTGCCCGCATCGGCACGCCATCGGTGCGCCTCCGCGACTCGAAATGCCATGCGGTTGAGCTCCTGTGCCACCTGAAGGAGCGGCCGCATGTCCCGGGCGACCGGCGAGGCCGGAACCCCGAGCCGGGCAAGCACTTCCTGGAGTGAGTCCCGGCCGTATCGCTCGCGTAGCTCGTTGAACGCCGTCGCATCCCCCTGCCGTGCGCGCTGCACAGCGGTGTCCGGCTCATCGGAATCGCCGAGGTCGATCGCGACAGGATCGAGGCGGGTGCCGGATGTCGTCTCACGGTCGCCGGCCGATCGCTGTTCGCCGGCCGCTGGTGATTGCTCCAGCTGTTGTGCCGACTGCACGGCGGGACGCAGGCCGGTAGCCATGCCGAATTCGTCGGCGAATGCTGCTCGGATCCTTTCCTCGGCCTCGGCCAGATATTTATCGACGAGCTGGGTCGTGATCCCCAACCTGGCGGCGGCCTGCTCGGTCGACAAATCGGCCGAGCGGACCATGAATACAATGCGTTTCGCCAGTCCGGGATTCTCGAGACCCGACAATGCTCGGTCGAATTTATCTGCGAATTCCACATCGGTGAACTGAGATTCATCGGTCTGATTTATGTCACCCGGTCCGGACCTGCCCTCGACCGCAGCATCCTTCGAGACCTGCCGGAGGAGCGGAAGGGCGGTGATCACCTCCTCGCGGGTCAGATTCAATGCCGAGCTGATCTCGGCGATGCCGGGAGTGCTGGTACCGACGCGATTCGTGCGAATGTATTTATCCACCTTCGCGAGAATGCTCTGCACTTGCGGCTTCATGCCCGGATACCGCAGCTCCAGTCGCGTCCTGATGATGGAGTAATGAGCGGCCATCAACGCGGCTGGAAAGAAATTGCCGGGCGGGACGAAGTTCCGGGTGGCCAGCAGAATTGCTATGGCTGCCTGTTGGGCATACTCGTTGCGGTGCTCGGCCGGGATGGACCGGCGGGCAGCGACCTCGTCCGCGAGCCGTGCGTATCGTTCGAATATTTTGTTTCGGATATGCTTTTCCTCGGCGGAACCCGGTCGCGTTGCGATCAGATCCCAGAAAAGCCGCTCTTCCTCTGGATCGCGCTCCTCGACATCCGTGCGCGAGTAGTAGGTCAGCAGTGCTGATACGAGTGTGTCATTGGGTATTTCGAGTGCGTCCCGAATTCGCCGGAGATCTTCGACGCCAGGCTTGTGGTTGTCTTCGGTGAAGCCAACCCAGGCGTCGGATTTTCCAATTCTCCTGGCCAGCTCCAGCGGTGGGATTCCTCGAAAGATTCGGACGCTTCGAATCCAATCATGTATGGAATAGAAGTCGGTGGGGTGGGGGACCGATACGCTGTCGAGGTCTGGAAGGTGGTGCAATCCCCATGCGGTGGCGACGTCATTCCACCTGCCGGCGCGATGCAAGGCTTGACGGTAGATTCGCACCACGGTGAGGTCGAGCGGATCTCGCACCCCGGTCTCCAGGCTCTGGACCGCACCGGCGGAGATGCCGAATGTATTCCCGACTTCCGACCAGGACAGCTTGTTCACGTGTCGGAAATGTCGCAAATACGCGCCGAGCGATTCCGAGTCGAAGGGGCTAGGATAAAGAATTGTACCTCTGGGTAGATGTGAGTAGCACTCCGAGATATCGTCATAGAAGATATCGTCTTCGGTCGCTGTGGCCTCGAGTAGTGCAGCTACGTCATCCTTTGCTGGTCTGCTCTCTCCGGATTCCCAACGGGAGACCGTGTTTTTCCCCTTCTTCAGTCGGCCGGCAAGCTGTGACCGCTTCAGATTGTGGGATTTTCGACGGAATTCCAGATAGTCGCCGATGCGGGAATACCCCTCGGGATACGCGGGCGCGCCATCCGTGGTGAGCAGAGCCGGATAGAGCCGGGCGGCATCGAGGTACAGTGCGCGAGCACCGGGAATCCGGCGAAGGGCTGCTCGAACATGCCGGACTTCGAGGTCGCGTTCGCCTCGTTCCACCGCCTCCCAGGTGCCGGGGTCGGCGCCCACCAACTCGTCCATCCAGGCCGGTGTCGTCGCAAGGAACCGACGCAACTCGATGTGCCAGGTTGTGGTGTCCCCATCGGGTCGCGGAACAGTTTCCACCGGCGCTGTGTCGTTGTCGTTCGGGTCGATTCCGGCATATTCGAGCCAGCGGTGCAGCTGGGCCGGCTCGAGGAAATTCATCTCGGCGTAATCGGCGAGACTTTGGATCGGTCGACCAGACCTGTCGGCACGCCGTGCTCGATACCATTCCAGGAACTCGTGTTCGCTGCCGGAGAGGGCGACCCACGGAAGGTCACCATTCTTTGCGGCAATTGCGGCGAGCCGGGCGCGCGAACCAGGACCGTACACCTCGCGTGCATTATCCAGATGTGCTTTCACGGTCTGCCCCGTGATGCCGAGGATCGCCGCGATTTCCCGAGTCGTTCGGCCGGCGGCCACCAGCGCCAGTATGTCCAGTTGGCGGGCTGTCGGTGCGGACGGCCGCGCTCTCGGCTCCTCCGAACGCTTGTCGTTCGGATCGTTAGCGGTCCAGCTGTGTTGCTCTGCGGAGTCCCCGGCTCGGGGAAGGGCGCCTTCCTTTTCGGCGAGGGCGACAAGCCGCGCGCGGGAACCGGACCCGTACAGCTTGCGGAGGTTGTCCAGATGCTTTTCCACGGTCCGCTTCGATATGTCGAGGGTGTCGGCGATTTCGTGGTTCGCCAGGCCTGCGTCGACGAGTGCGAGTATCTGCTGCTGGCGGGCCGTCGGCGCACCGGGGTCGGCCGCGGGCGCCGCGGGCTGCGACCCTCGATGATCCTGGGTAGCGGAATGCGTGGGTCGTGCGGTGACAGGAATGGCGCCGTCCTGTTCGGCGGCCGAGACAGGGTGCCACCGCGATCCTGGCCCGTAGACGGTGCGGAGATTGTCCAGGTGTTTTTCGACGGTCCGCACCGAGATGCCGAGGAGTGTCGCGATTTCTTGGTTCGTTCGTCCGGCGGCGACCAGCACGAGTATCTCTCGCTGACGGCCGGTCAGTGCGGCGCGGGGTGGTGCGGCATCCGGGTGCCCCGGCCGGGCGCGCCGCAATGCCTGGTCCGAAGGATCGACCTTGGAGTATCTCGCGGTTCCACGGTTGCCGTCGGGGAGGTACGGAGGGTCGTCTTCGGTATTGCCCTCAGCGCGTGGCATTCTGGCCTGCTGCTGGTCAACCAGTGCGGTCAACCCGTCGAGAACGAAGTGTGCCGAGCCGTCTGCGGTGACGTATGTCAGTTCCGCCTCGAGCTGTCCCCGGTAGGTCGCTCGGGCCTCGGCGCTCATCCCGCGCCACTTTCGTGCCAGCGTGGCGACCAGACCGTTCGGCGCGATGCTTGCGACGAACCCGGAAGGGGCCGGGACAGTACCACGCTGGTACGGCCGGGTCGCGGCACTCGCGGGCCCGTCGGTTTCCAGCGCCTGCGTCACCGTGAGGCCGTTCAGCAATCCCCGCAGGGCGTACACCGGATGCGTGTGATCCGCGGGCGCGCTGCGGCCGAACGAATTGTTGGCTTCGGCCAGCGCCTCCGCCGGATTGAGTACGGCCTCCGCGCCCCACCAATCCCAATCCGGGTCGACTTCGTCCTCGGGGAGAAAAGCGACCCTGGGCTCTCCCGGTTTCTCCGCGGGTTCCTGCTTTCGCTCGCGGCTGTAACCATTGAGTAGTTTCAGCCATTCATCGAACCGTGCGTCCGAAGGCAGGTCGCCCTTGGCGCGCAATCCCACGAAGTAGTCACGGAGATAGCCGAACACTCTGGGGGCCAGCAGATGTCGGTAGTCTTGCCGCCGATCGAAGCGGGCGTCCGCGGGAAGTTCGCCCGCGGCTCGCAACTCCGCAAGCCGGGCGTAACGAGGTGCGCTGAGCGGTGGAGCGTGTTGCGATAGCAATTCGGCCGGGTCGCGCAGGTGCGCCAGCTCGTGCCGGAGACAATCGTATACCGGGTCACCGGTCGGCGATGCCTTCGTGCCGCGCCGGAAACTCGCCTCCATCGCGGCGGTGAAGTATTCCCTGTCGGTGAAGAAATTCTCGTTGAGGAACAGGATGAACTCCTGCTCGCCGAGCATCCAATCGGCGGCGGCGATTGCTCCGTCCGACATGGGCGTGACGACGATCGCCGCGGGCCGAATAGTGGGATCCTCGGCAAACGCATCGACCACCGCGTTCCGGACCGACAGCGCCGTCTCGACCGAGATTCCGGGCTTGTCCAGCCCCAATACCTCGATGCCGAAGATTGTGAACAGCTGGGCCGCAATCGCCTGCTTGCTACCGGTATCGGCGTCTCCGACGAATCCGTGCTGTGGTGCCGCCTGCACGGTGGGGTGCCGCTCCGCGAGGGCGGAACGGAACGCCTGAACGACGTCCGCGGGGAGCGTTCCCGTGATGGGGGTATACGGCAAGTCCGCCACCACCAGTCGCAGGTTCTGGACCTGCTGGGGTGACAGGCCGGTCTGCTCCGGGGACGACGGCACGGCGCCGTCGGGCAAACCGCTCGATCGTGCGTCCGTGGGCATACGGACGGGCCCCTCGAGTCCCACCCGCTCGGCCAGTCGGACGAGCAGCCGGTTCGACTGGTCCGGGGTCATCCCGAGCACGGCGGCGAGGGAATCCTCGGCGATGCCGTCGGCGATCAGGCGCAGAACGTGGACTTCGCCCTCCGACAGTGTGATCGCGTCGACCGTCCCCATCGGCCCGTCCGGGTGATACCAGAACCCGATCTCGTCGGCCGCACTGCGCACCAGCCGCATGTCATCGTGCGTGCCCGAGCCTTTCACCACATCACGGACCGTGGACTTGGCCGTACCCGCCGCTTCGGTCAACCTCTCGCGGGATGGCTGCGGCTTGATTCGCGCGGGAACGAACTCGTCACCGACCCAACGCGCCGGACGAACGCGACGCGTCACGAAGTTCGGGTCGGTGAGGGCCGCGATGTCCGCGCGGTTCGGCGGTACACCCAACCTGTGAGCCGCAGCAAGGACGCGTTGCGTGGTCTCGCCGTGCCACGGTTTCTTCGCGCTGAACCGTCCGTGGAACACTCCGCTGACGTACGGTTCGCCCACACCCGCCAGCCGGGCGATATCGGCCCGCGTGGGTTTCCGCACGGCTTCGATCCGGCGCAGGGTGAGGTAGCGCTCCGCCAGACGCCGCGTCTGTGGCGCGACGGTCTCGTCGGCGGCCAGCACTTCGGCGTGCGCGCGGGTCAGTTCGTCGTCGGCGACGCCCACCTGCTGCGCCAGCTGGTTGCGCAGCGTGTGGATCCGGACCGGGTCCAGCGGGACTGCCTCCAGCGGTTCGGAAGTGGCACACAGGAAGGTCTCACTCGCGGCGACAAAGTGTTCCAGCTCCGGCGAGTCGGTCAGGCTCGTGATCCAGTACAGCTCGGCCAGCACCTCGCCTGTGGTCATCGGCTTGGGCGGGCTCAGGTCCCGCAACCCCAGCAGTGCCCGCAAGTCTTGGTCGAGGACGCGGCGCCGGTTGTCGAAACCGTTCTGGTCCAGCGGATCAGCCTCAGGATCGGCCGCATCCCGGAGACCGGAATCTTCGCCTTCGCGCCGCTCCAGCTCGGCGCGCGCCCCCTCGCGAGTGGCCGCTTCCTGATCCGCATGCAGTTCGAGCTGGTCCCGGATCCATCCACTCAGCGCCTGAGCGTCGACCGTCACGGCGGTGGGCATGGCCTGTGTCTGTTCGGCGACGAGGGCGAGGGCCAGGCGTACGGCTCCCCGCGTCACCGCAGTGGGTGGCAGCCCGAGGTGCTCGGCCAGCGCGGTCTGGGCCGGTTCCGAGGCCGGTTCGGCGGGCTCGGCCGATCGTGCCTCGCCGGATGCGTCGATGTCGGCGGGGGCGGGCGAGGACTCCTGGGAGTCGGGTGCCGACTCGTCTCGGTCGTTGTCGGTATCCGTCTCCGTTGCCCGCCGCAGCGCGTCCGTGACGCGCGCCTGCAACTCCGGATCCGGGGCGTCCGCGGGATCGTCGACGGCGATACCGCGGTGCAGTGCCCAGGCGATCAGCCCGGCGGTGTCGTTGATACCGAGTTTTGCACGTAGGCCGCGCCGGACGTGCTTCACCAACGGCACCGAAATATTCAGCTGGGCCGAAATGTCCGGGTTCGAGAACTTCCGGGCTACCAGGCGCAGGACCTCGGTCTCCCGCGGTGTCAGACTGACATCGGCCGACGGTTCCGGGATCGGTTCCGGGTGGTCGGCCGACCACGCCCGCTGCGCCGCGGTAAGTAGCACGGCACGATCGGGGGTTCCGAGTTTCACCGCGATGCTGTCGAGCTCGTTGATCACGGTGGCGTGTGATCCGCCCAAAGTTCGGGCGATCGCCTTGAGCGACAAGCCTTGTGCGGCCAGTCGCAGCACCTCGGGTTCACGCCCGGTCAATGCGGAGGGCTGGGTGGCGATCCGAGAACGGAAGGCGCGCACCATGGCCCAGGACACCGTTGCCGGATCACCGCTCACGCCCGGCAGCGACTCGGCGAGTGTCACGAGTCGCGATGCCGGTTCCTGCCGCTGCGCCGACACCCGAATCGTGCCGCGCGTGCCGATCTTGTCGGCCAACTGTGCCAGTACGGGATCCAACCCACTGCTCGGCGAGCCGAGCGCTGTCGCGAGGGTCTCGTGTGGCACGCCCTTCGTGACCAGGTGCAGCAACAGCGCCTCGGATTCGGTCAGCTCGACAGTCCGTGCCGTTGCGTCCGACGACTCCAGATCGGGCGCCAGGGCCGCTAGTTCCTCCTGGTCCGAGGTGCCCAGCTTGGCCTGTAGCTGGATCCGATAGCCCCGCGCCGTCGATGCCGTAACTCCCAGCCGGTCACCTATCGCCTGATCCGTGAGACCGGCGGCGACCAGATCGAGAACCTCGCGTTCGCGGGGAGACAGATCGATGTGCTTCCGCGTTGCCGCGGACTGGGGATCGCCAGGCTGGAACGCCCCCTGCCGCTGTGCCGCCAGCAGGCCTGGCAGCCTGCCCTCGACATCCAAACGGCCGGGCAACGCGGCCATGAACGTCCGCACTCGATACCGCGTCATCCCCAGCTCGGCGGCGATCTCACGGTTGTCCAGGCCGTTCGCCGCCAGCTGGAGGATGGCGACCTCGTCCGTCGACAATTCGACGTCGATGTGCGGGCCGGATGGTTCGTCCAGCCATCCCTCCCGATCTGCCGCGAGGACCGCGGGAGTCACACTCGGGCAGCGGAGTTTGGCACACGCATGCCGGGCGTAACTCTGGACGGTTTTGGGCGAGATCCGCATCCGAGAGCCGATTTCGGGGTACGACAGGCCGCGCGCACTCAGGCGCAACACTTCGAGCTCCCGGGGGGTCAGCCCGCCTCTGCCGGGGATCGGAGCGTCGGATTCGGTCCGATCCGATTCCGGAACCACCGCGGGAGGTTCCCCGGATGCCCGGACGCGAGCGACCGCCGAGGCGAATCTGTGAATCGGAGTCCACAGCATAGGGTCCACGTCCTCGCCGGGAGCCGGTAGCACCGCTGCGGCCGTCCGGTCCGACTGGCCCGGCCAGAACTGGCGGAGTACCCGCTGCTGATTCGGGTCGAGCCCGGCCTCGCGCAGAGCGCGCCGCAGATCCTCGGGGTCGGCATCGGCCAGGGCGCGGGCTACCGCATCGCTCCGTTCGGTCGACGGGCCTGCGACGTAGATCGCCAAGATCTGCCGCCGGAAGCTGTCGAAAGCAGCGCGCCTCGACGCCTGGACCGAGCGAGGCGAGTCCGGGACGGGTGGCGTCGGGTCCGGCTGCGCATCGTCGGGATCACCGAGGTGGATCTGTGCCGGGGCAGCCGTCCGCGCGCGGGACTCATGAAGCTGCTGCCAGAACTCCGGTGGGAACGCCGACCTGTCGCCAGGTCGTCCGGGCACCACAGGTGAGGAATTGGGCTGGGCTGCTGGCGGTTCGGACGTCTGCGCGGTGCGGTCCGGGGTCGATGCGACTGTGGCACGGTGCTCGGCCTGGAGCCGGGCCAACTCGTCGAGCACGAAACCGGTGTCGGGGTTCAAGTACGCGATTTGCTGTTCCGCGTAGTTGCCGCGGGCGGTAGGGGACATAGCGCGCCATCTCGCGGCCAGGGAGGCGGACGGGCCGTTCGATGCGATGCTCGTACCGGACTCGGACGCAGCCGGGACCGGACCGCGATAGTCCGCCTGCACCAAGGCATTGCGCTGTTCGGCTTCCCGCAACACCTGGAAGTACGGAATGTCTCGAAGCAGGGCTTGCAGGACGTAGGCGGGATGTGTGCGATCGGCCGGTGCGGTCCTGCCGAACGCATTGTTCGCCTCGGCCAGTGCTTCTGCCGGATTGAATACCGCGAGGTCACCCATTTTGGGCTCGTAAGTGCCCATTTCGGTCCCCTGCGACTCTTCGTCCGCAAGTATTCGGTTGTATTCCTCTTCCTTCAGCTTCTTCCTGCTGCTGCTGTACGAATCGAGCTGACCCAGCCAGTCGTCGAAATCGAGGTCCGGTGGCAGCATGCCGGCTTTTTTGAACTCGGCGAAATGCGTGTACAGGAATCCGAACGCTCGTGCCTCTTTGGAGTCTTGGTAGTCCTTCCCCTGGACGGCTCCCTCTCGTAGATGGGCAATCGGCTTTTCGTCGTAGAGCCCCTTCCGCGCGGCTCGATCCTGCAGATGGCCCATCTCGTGACTGACGGCGTCGTACGCGGGATCGCCGGTGGGGGCCATCAGGTGGCCTGCCCGCACCGCCTTCCGCATGGCGTTCCGGAATCTCACCGGGTCACCGAAGAGGTTCTCGTTCAGGACCATGAAGGTCGGGGCGTCCGTTCCGATGCCTTCGGGAGTCCAGATACAGGCACCGGTATTGCCGACCATGGGGGCGACCAGTACGACGTCGAGCTTGATCTCCTGCCCCGCCGCGAAACCGTCGACTATCGCATTCCTGATCGACAGAGCCGTGTCGACGGGGATCCCCGGCTTGTCCAGTCCGAGCACCTCGATGCCGAATGTCTCGAACAACTGCCGGGCGATGGCCTGCTTGGTTTTTCGATCGGCCTCGGCCGTCCTCGCGGAGTTCGCGCGGTCGCGGTTCTCGGCCGAGGGTTTCCGTTGCCGGGCCGTCGAATCGGCCGCTCCTCCCGCGATCTCCTGCGCGACCCACCCGAACAGGGCGACCTGAGCGTCGGTTAGATCGTCGCCGCGGGATCTGGGATCGAGCGCTTCGTTGACGAGTCGGCGTACGGCGGGATTCAGGTGATTGAGGTTGTCGAGCCACGTGTCTCGCGCTCGGCCGAGCAGCCAGTCGCCGATGTCGACGCCAGGGGGGACCTGCCAGCCACCGGCTTCGGCCTCGCCGAGCGTGGCCCGGGCGACGGCGTGCGCCAGGAGCTGGATCCGCGTGGGTGGGGTGCCGTGCTCCGCATCCCCGCTGAGTACGGCACACATGGCCTGGGCGGTGGCGGGGCCGAAATGGCGGTCCAAGGCCTGCGCGGCGGACCGGTCGCCCTGCTGCGCCCGCTGCAGTGTCTCGGTGCGGTCGCCGGTAGACAACTGGTCGAACGGGACGGTGGTACCCGCATCGGCCGCGAGGACGGGCTGCGCGGTCGGCACCTGCGCGACCAACTGGGCGACGGCTGCGGCGTGCGCGTCTTCGAGCCGGTGTCCTTGCTGCAACATCGTCCCGGCGTCGGTGACGAATTGACGCTGCGCCGGATCGAGTTGATTCAGGCTGGTGTGCAACAGATTTCGTGCGGTCTCGCGCACGTGGTCGGCGGCGTCGGCGCCGATGGGGATCCCTTGCGACTCGACCTGATCGAACGCCGCGTCGCGGACGGCCTGCGCCACCGGCAGCAACGGTGCGGCCGCTTGCCCGCCGGGTGCGTCCAGCACCTCCAGGAGGTGGCGTAGGGTGCTGTCGCCGTGCTCGTCACGCAGGTCGGGTGCGGCCGGTGGGTTGCCGGAAGCCAGGTTGGACGCTGCCCCGGCGGCGAGGCCGGCGGCGGTCGGGACGAGGGTGCCGTTATGGGTGGCGGCAGAGGCGTGCGGTGTCGCATCCGGAGCCGTGGTCCCCGCGGATCGGGGAGGGGGTTGCTGGGGTTGGTGGGTCGCGGCGCCATGCGCGTCCGTGGGTGGGGCGTTGGCTTGGTTGGCGCTCGCGTACTTGGAGGCGAGCTGATTCTGCTCGACGGCGTCCTTCATCGCCGGGACGGCACGCTTCCACAGGTCGGACTCGGCGTTTCGCAGCGCCGCTTCGGCGTTGTCGAGTTCGCCGCGGGTGGCCTCGGTGCCGAGGGCTTCGTGCTGTTCCTGGGCGGCCCGGTGGGCCTTGACGGCTTCGGTGTACTGGACGATCTGCTGCGTGACGCCGTGGTCGGTGACCCGGCCCAGAAAGTCCTCAGGGGAGACGTAGTGCACCGCCGAACCCGGGGTGCCACCGTGCTCCCGGTCGCCGCCGGATCCGCCACGGGCGCCACGACCGTCGACCTGGTCGTTCACTCGCTCGGAGTACGACGGCCCGCCGCTGACCTTGACGTCGACGCCGCCGAGCTCGATCACCTCCTGCGACGGTGTGGGGTCGGCGCCGCGACCTCCGTCCTTGTTGGTGATATAGATGGTGCCCTTGTCCCCGAACTCCTCGATCTTCTGCCTGACCAGGGCCTCGGCGGCGGCATTGCTACCGCCGTGCTCGGCGTAGAATTCCGCGTCGACCACCTCGAACTTCAGCTCGAATCCCTCGCCGTGTTCTTCCTTCGCCGCTGCGCGGAGCAGGTCGATCAGTCCGATCCGCCCGGCATCCGGGTCGCCCCGGATTTCGCCGTTGTCCATGCACACCACCCACTGCGCGCGGCCGGCCTGCTCCCCGTCGACCACATGCGCGTCCCGCACGATGTCACGGGCCAGCTGCGTGAGTTTCGCTTGCGTGTTCTCGTAGAATTTCGGCGGTTCCACGACCCGTTGCGATGTATAGAAGGTCGGAAGCTCCGGCACCGGCCCTACGCCGTACAGGTCGTAGGTGATGCCCTCGACGCCCTTCATGGTCCCCGACAAACCGGACGGATCGAACAGCAATTTGCTGCCGATCAACTGCTGATCCGACATGCGCAGCGAATGTTCCTGATTCGCCCGGACCGGCAGCCCTTCCTTGAGGTCGACGAACTGACCGACGTCCTGCCAGCGCACCTCGGTCGACTTCGTCCTGTCCCACATCGCCTTGTCGTTGGTTTCGTGAGCGAGGATGCCGATCTTCGCGCCCTCGCCGTCGTCCGCCCTGGTGATGTAGTGCGTGCCCTTCTCCAGCCCCCAGCGGGCGTTGGCGGCATCGGCGTACAGCTTCAGCTCCGAGTCGGTGATCGGTCCACCCGCCGCCTTCTCCAGCTTGGCGATCGCCGCCGGAGTCGTTTCCGCGGCCCACATCCCCCGGGTGTTCTCCGGCCGCTTGAAATCCGCTGCCGTCAAACCATGTTCGCGCTCCGCGGTCGTCAGCCGATCCCAGATCCCCCGCAGTTCGGCGACCACCTCGGGTGTGGCCTCCTCCGCCGCCCCCGGGGAAAGTACGCATTCGGAATTGCCGTCGAAGATGGTGTCGAATTCGTCGACGGTGAGCTTGCCCGCCGGGAACGGGTCGTACCGGAGGTCCAGGCCGTGGTCGGATGCCGCGGTATCCAGCCTTTCCTTGATCAGATCGATCGACGGTTTCGTGTTGAGGAAGTCCCGCAGTGCCGTCACCTCCTGGGGCGACATGCCACCGGCCGCGAGCTCGTCCATCATCGAATCCGCCACCTTCAAGGCGCGGAACAGGTAGTCCTCCTTCGTGCCCACGACGATCCGGCTACGGCCGGGTACCGGATCCGGCAGCGGACCGTCCTGATCCATCCGGACCACATCGATCCCGGTATCCGACTCCGGCCGCACCACGAATGCCTGCAATTCACCGGCCAGCTCACCGGCGAGCAGATCACTACTGGTCCACGCATGAGCGGTGCCGTGATCGATGGCGTCGGACACCTTCTTCATCACCATGACGATGGTCTTGCCCTCACCGGTCTTCATATCGACCGGACCGTGCTCGAGCAGCAGGAACGCCGCGGCCTGCGTCTCACGCACCAGCCGATGCCGGTCGTCACCCCGGCGAATCCATTCCGTCATCGCCGCGACGCGCTCCTCCCTTGATCCCCGCACCATCGTGTCGGCCAGCGACTCCGGTGACGCGTTCGCCAACGGGCTCGTACCGTCGGCCGTGCTGCCCGGCTCCCGCAACTCCCCGATCGCGCGACCGGCATCCAGGGCCGTGCGTACCCGCTCCTGGGCAACCACCTCGAACACGGCTTCGCGATCGGTGAGCACCCCGGCCTCGTAGTCGTTCATCAGCGAAACGCCCGCGTTGTCCGAGATTTCGACCAGGTCACGGGCTCTGGCATGGGCTGCGGCGTCGTGCTGGGCCACCGCCGCCTCGTACGCGTCCCGGCACTCGGCCAACGTCGCCCGAGCCTGCCGGAGCTGTTCCTGAGCGGCCCGCGCGGCTTCGACGGCCAGCCGATCCTCCGCCGTGCCCCGCCCGACCAGATCGCGCATCTTGTCGCCGAAGCCGACTCGGGTGGCCCGCTCATGCTCCTGCGCCACCCGTACGGCCTTCTCCTGCCGCTGCAACTCGGCATGGGCGACCCGTTCGCGCTCGGCCGCCGCTTCGACACGCTGCCGGTGGTGTTCGCGCACCAGCTCGTTCTGCTGCCGCTCGGCCGCATTACGCTGCTCTACTTCGGCTCTCGCCCTCGCCCGCGCGTCCGCGGCCGGGTCCTCGTCTCGACCGGTGCGTGGCGCATCCGAATCATCCTGTGCGCGAACGTGTTCGGGCTCGGTTGATGGCGCGTCCGCGTCGTCGGGGTTATCGGTTTTCGTCTTCGCTTGCTGCTCACTCGCACCATCGTCGCCCGCACGACCGCCGTGGGCATCGTCTCCGCTCGTATCGGACTCACCGGGCTTCGGTCGCGATGGGCCCGCCTCGTCGACTACATCGGGATTGCCCTTGGCCTGTTGCCCCTTCGCGCTGTCGTCGGCCGTGCGTGCGTGCTCCGGTGCATTCGCCTCATCCGGATGCGTGGCTCGCGCGGTCTCGTCGCCGGTGGCGCCGTCGGCCGCGCGACCGTGCTCCGACTCCGGCTCGCCGGCCGCGGGCGGTGTGTTCCGGTTGTCATTGTCGGTGGCGTGGGCGGCGGCAGACCCGGAGGGGGCATGGCCGTCCTCGGCCTGTCCGCGCACTCCTTCGACCGGATCGACAGCCGGAGGGCGCTCCGCGGCGGCATTCTTCGGCGCCGACACACGTGGCGGCCGATTGCCTCCGGTAGCAGCGGGCGAACCACCGGCAGCGGGTGTGCCGGGCTGGACGCCCGCGGCTGGTCGCGCGGGGCCGCCCGACGGCTGCACGGCCTGCCGCTGCTGCCCGGCCGGGTCCGCGAACCTGTCCCCGCCGGGGGCGCGCGGGCCGGAATCACCGCGTGCTGGAGCGGGCGGCGGGTCGGTGGTGATCGTCATGCTCGGGGACACGTCGTGGTCCGATGACAGGCCGTCGGCCGATTCCTTGTGCGCCGCCGCCGGTACCAACTCGGGCACGGCAGGTTCGGGATCGGTGGTGCCGTCAGGAACCCGTTGTGCCCCCTCCCTCTCGGTCGCCGACACGGCCGGGCTCTGTTGCCCGTCGTGCGGGTCGGCCGTGCCGGGGCGCGGACCGGCTTCCTCGTCCGTTGCGACACCTCGTGGCCGAACCGAGGACGACGGCCCGTCCGCCGGATCGGCGCCGCGGGTATCCGCGACGGCGCGGCCTCGCCCGGCCTGCCCCTCGCTCGCCGCGTCCCGACCGCCGGGGTGCGGTCGGGCCGTGGCGGCGGCGTTGTCCGGCACCGCGGCGTGCTCCGGCGTGGAATGCGGCGCCGACGAGGGGTTTGCGGAACCGGCCCGGTTGCCGTGAGCCGACGCGGGTGCGGTGTCGGCCGGTCGAGCACTGCCTTCGCCGGTATCCGCGAGGGGTGGCGGCACCGAGTGGCCGGGTGCGGCATCGGTCGGTCGAGCGCTGCCTTCGCCGGTATCCGCGGGGCGCGGCCGCACCGACTGGTCGGGCCCGGCCGCAGGGTGATCATGTTCGGTGGTCTGCCGTGCTGTGCCCGCATTCTCGGCGGTTCTGTTATCCGAGTCGTGCGGTGCCGGACGCAGTTCCCCGCCGACCGGAGCCTCGGCGGCGCCGACGGCCTCGGATTCCGGTCGTGCGGCAGGACCGTTCCGTGACCCGGGCGCCTCCGCCGATGTCGGGTCCGTCCCGATGCTCGGCACGCCGACCGGGTTGACGGCGGACGCGATGGCGGCTGCGGGGTAGGTGACGGTCTTGACGGGATTGACGTTGTCGATCAGGGCGCCGGGCATGCCTGCGGGCGCTTCCCAGTCCATGCTGTTGTTCGGCACGGAGAAGGGCTGCTCCGGGCGCGGCTTGTACTCTTTCGGCGGCGATATGTCGGGTGGTTGATGGCCACCATCAGCCTTCGGCGTCGTCCCTGTGGGGGCCGCGGGGGCCGGATCCGCGGGTGCGGCGACGGCATCGGAGGTGGGCTTCGCGGACTTGACCGGGTTGAGGTTGTCGATCGACACATTCGGCGGATTCGCGGGCTGCCAGTCGGCGTTGTTCAGTGGGAGTGTGGGACGGACCGGGGCGTCCGCGGTGGCCCCCGCTTGGTGCAGCAGCGCCAGAAGATTGTCGATCTGCTGTTGCTGATGGGTGTGGGAGGGGTTGTTCGGATCGAAGTCGGTGGTGACGATGCCATGTTCGCGCAGTGTGTCGACCAGCGCACCAGGCGACGCTTCGGCCTTGGTGACATCCGGTGCGGCAGCTGGCTCGGCAGTCGTCTCGGGAAGTGGTGCCCGGCTGCGCATCCCCTGTGCCGCGAAGGCTGCCGCGCCGATGAATCCGCTACCCATACCGGGGATCAGGCCCTCGGTGAACGCCTTGCGGCTGAACGGCTGGTCCGACAGCGCAAGCGAGACGGCGGTGCCGCCGAGAGCGCCGACGGCTCCGGCGCCGGCGCCGACCATGGTGGTGCCTGCGAGCTGCAGGGCCACCCGTCCCACGGTGCTGTTGGCGTTCGCGCCGATGGTGGCGACCTTCGGGCCTGCCCAGAGCCCGAACAGCATGCCGAAAAGGCCACCGACAGCGCCGGCGGCCGTTGCCACGCCGACCGACTTCACATCGATCTTTTCGCGGTGGCCCTCGGCAACCTGGATCGCCTGGGCGCCGGCTTGGGTGCCGCCGCCCAGTGCCACCCCGATCACGATTCCGTTGCGCAGCAGCACCATCGAGCCGCGTTCCGCGGCCAGTTCCGCACCGCGTCCGGAAAGGAATGCCACGAATCTCATCCACGCGCGCTGCGCCGCGGTTCGGGTCGCCATCTGTGCGATAGCGGCCTGGATCGGACCACCGGCCGCGAACATCAGTGCGCATCGGGCCAGCTGGATGGCCAGGATCACGGCCATGCTGATGATGACCATCTTCTGCAGCTCGGTGGCGTTGGCGCTCTCGTAGAGCTGCCTGGCGAGGCTGTCGCAATCGGTGGCCTGCTGTCGGAAGCGTTCGGCCATGTGCCGGTGCTTCTCGGCGATCGCGGCGACGGTTTCGCCGTGTGAGCCCTCGGGCGGCCTTGCCTTGGCTTCGTGATATTCAGCCTGCGCACGACACCATTCGGCCTTATCCGACCAGGCATCGGCGGCGCGCCGTTCCGCGTCCTCGTCGCCCAGCGGGAAGTGCCCGGCGACACACATCACTACGGCCGGGGGGAGCCAGTCCGGCAAACGCAGCGTCATGTGCGCTCGCGTTCATCAATGCGTATCCGGCAAGCGACTCCGTGAACCCTACCGCTGCCGACATCGCACGGCCGCGTCCGAATCCCAGGCCCTTCCGCCGGCGGGGAGTTCCTCTCCGGTTGTCGGCAGGTACGCAGCATCGTCTGCACTACGCGACCAGGTGCTATCTCGGGGAACCTTCGTTGTCCCCGCGGAAGAAGGCGCGAATCTCGTTGAGGCTGGGGGCGCCCGGGGAGATATCGGGCAGGTCGGGCAGGTCGTTCAAGTCGTCGTCGAGGGGTGCGGCGAGGGCTTCGGCATGCTGCTGCGCCCGGCACGCCGCGGCCCGAGTAGCGTCCACGATCGCTCTGCTCAACTGCTCCGGTGTCTGGCGCATCGCCGCGGCGGTGAGGCGCAGATCCGTCAGCACGCCTGCGGCGTCCACGGTCACCTCTACCGATTGGTCGGGAGAACTCGCCTGCGTGCGAGCGTTTTCCAATTCCCCGAACACCTCGGTGAGCCGGCCCTGCTGACGTTCGAAGGAGTCGAGGAGATGTTCGAGCTGGTTGCGCATGCCGCTGTTGGCCGAGCGTAGGCCTTCGCGCTCCCATCGATCCATGCCACAACCTTCCGACTCGAAATCGTCAGCGGGCAGCGACGACCGCGGACCTCCGAACGTGCCCACAATGATGACCCAGGGGTGCGTGGCGACTTTCACCGCTGGTGGGAAGGGGGAAGAACCAGACGCCGTCCGCTCAGGCGGCAACGGGTCTCATCGCCGGTCCGGCAGTGCCGCACGCGACATCGTCACCAGCAGCCGACCCAGCACCTTCTGCGGGCCGTTGGCCTCGTCCTCACTCGATTCGACCGCGGCGAATCCCTCGGCCAGCGCCCTGCCCGGAAGGAACAGGCCCTGTTCGAAACAGTTGTCGCCGAGCTGCGCCCGCCATCGCTTGTAGCCGGCGACCACCCGGCTCAGCGTCTCGCCTCGGGGGTCGTTGATCCGCACGTATTCGGTGATGAGTGCCCGCTGCGCCTCCTTGTGTGCCCGGAATCCGCCGGCGAGGTCGATCACGGCGCCGAGTTCCCGCAGGATCGCGGCATACATCGGTCGCCGTGCGGGACCGGATCGGGTCGTCGCCCGGGAACGTCCGGACAACATCCGAGGATCGATCACCGCGGTGTGAGCCAGCACGATCCACGGCGCCACCTCCACCGATTGCTCTGCCGTGCTGCGATTCTCGACGGCGGACAGCGAACCCGCCACATCCCGGATCTCGATTCCGCGCAGTGCGGCCGGCATCCGCGGGAGGACGGTGTCGACCGCATCGGCGATGTCCTGGACCGTCGCCGCGGCGATACCCGCCGCGTCGAATCCGACGATCTCGATGTTGTGCCGAGCGGCCATCTCCCGTGCGACCCGGATGGCCTCGGCATCGGTCGCTCGGCGAGCACGCACGCCTGCGGGCTTCGGGGCCCGCTTCTGCTCGCGACGTTTCGGAGCCGGTTCCGGCTTCTTGCCCGCAGGCGGGCGGTCCGGGGTGCGTGGGGGAGATACCCGAGGCGGGGTCTCGTTCGCCGGCGCGCCCGAAGGGCTCGGAGCCTTTGCCCAAGGGGTGCCCGCCCCGTTCCGAGTCCACGGCGTATTCGCCGACGGCTTGCCGGAGTCGATGCGGTCGTTCGGCATCGCCGGTGGACCCGCCTGCTTCCCCGTGGGTGTATTCGCCTGCGCTCCCTGTCGCTCGGTGCCCATACCGGGCGTCGTCGGCGATCCGGTCTCGGCGGCCGGGGGTTGGTCGCCGGATTCGTCCTCGGGCGATCCGGTTTCTGGGGAATTGCTCGTCGAATCGTCCGGCTGTCCGGATTCCGGAGGTTGCTCTCCGGACGCCGCGGGCTGCTGTCCGGCCTCCACGGGTTGCTGGCCGGAGGCTGCGGGTTGCTGGCCGGAGGCCAGGGGTTGCTGTGTATCGATACTGCCGCGGTCGTTCGGGGCGTCCGGCTGCGGACGGGCGGATTCTCCGTTCACCGGGCGATCGGGCGTGCCCGGCGGCCGTACGGAATTGTCTGTGTGGCCGAGAGGTTCGCTGGACGTCGCCTGCGGAATGGGTCCTGCCGACCGGTTCGGGCTCGGTGTGTTCGTGTACGGGAGGCCATCGTCGGCCGAGTTTCGGATGTTCTGCCGCCCGTAGTGGTCCCCGTCCTCGAACGCATCGGCCGCATGCTTCATCGCGGAACTCATCGCCCGAATGTCCGCGACGAGGTCGTCGAACCCCTCCAACGTACGTTCGGCGCCGGGCCTATAGGTGTGTGCGAACGTCTCGCCGGCTTCGTCGTCACCCCAGAACTCACCCTCGTCGGCGAGTGCCGCCTTCAGTTCGTTCGCCACCCGTTCGGCGTCTTCGGCCGCCTGCCGCAACTCCGCCGCCGATTCGCGCAGCTGGGCCGGGTCGACCGACAGTGATTCGGCCACGCAACCCCCTGGGTCGATATCAGACGGCCCGGCCGTCTTCGGCTGCTGAACCGGGACGTCGCGCATCGCCGAACCGCCACGCGCCAGGCCGACCCGAGCCGAAGCATAAGCGACGTTCGCTGGTGTCCCCGTCGGCGGGAATGTGGCGGCCGCTCGCCTGGGCCGGTTCGAGAATGGCGAAAGGCCGCCGCCATCGTCGGGATGGCGGCGGCCTTCGTCGTTCGGTGCCCGAGGTCAGCGGGTGAAGAGCAGGGCTCGCTTGACCTCTTGGATGGCCTTGGTGACCTCGATGCCACGCGGGCAGGCGTCGGTGCAGTTGAAGGTGGTGCGGCAGCGCCAGACGCCTTCGACGTCATTGAGGATGTCGAGGCGTTCGCGGGCGCCTTCGTCGCGGCTGTCGAAGATGAAGCGGTGGGCGTTCACGATCGCGGCCGGGCCGAAGTAGCTGCCGTCGCTCCAGTACACGGGGCAGGAGGTGGTGCAGCATGCGCACAGGATGCACTTGGTGGTGTCGTCGAACCGGGCGCGGTCGGCCTGGCTCTGGATGCGCTCGCGGGTGGGCTCGTTACCCGAGGTCATCAGGTAGGGCTTCACGGCGCGGAACGCGTCGAAGAACGGCTCCATGTTCACCACGAGGTCCTTCTCCACGGGCAGGCCGCGGATCGGCTCGACGGTGACGGTGATCGACTTGTCGCCCTTGGGCAGCATGTCCTTCATCAGCACCTTGCAGGCCAGCCGGTTGACGCCGTTGATCCGCATGGCATCCGAACCGCACACGCCGTGCGCGCAGGAACGCCGGAAGGTGAGCGTGCCGTCCAGGTAGGACTTGATGTAGGTCAGCACGTTCAGGAAACGGTCGGTCGGCAGGACCGGCACCTGGAAGGACTCCCAGTGCGCGCCCTTGTCGTCCTCCGGGTTGAACCGGGCCACCTTGACGGTGATCATCACCGAGCCCTCGGGGACCGGAGCGGGCTTCTGCGAAGAGGGTGCTTCGGCAACAGCAGTCATCAGTACTTACGCTCCATCGGCTCGTAACGGGTCTGCACCACCGGCTTGAAGTCCAGGCGGATGTCCGACAGGAGATCCGAGCCCTCCTTGTAGGCCATCGTGTGACGCATGAAGTTCACGTCGTCGCGGTCCGGGTAGTCCTCGCGAGCGTGGCCACCGCGCGATTCCTTGCGGTTGAGCGCACCGACCACGGTGACTTCGGCCAGCTCGAGCAGGAAGCCGAGCTCGACGGCCTCGAGCAGGTCGCTGTTGTAACGCTTGCCCTTGTCCTGCACGGTGATTCGCGCGTAGCGCTCCTTGAGCGCGTGGATGTCGGTGAGCGCCTGCTTGAGCGTGTCCTCGGTGCGGAACACCGAGGCGTTGTTGTCCATCGACCGCTGCAGCTCCGTGCGGATGTCGGCCACCCGCTCGTCGCCGTGCTCGCTGAGCAGCTGGGCCAGCCAGTCCTGCACCATCTGCGCCGGGTTCTCCGGCATCTCGACGAACTCGCTGCGCTGCGCGTACTCCGCGGCGGCGATGCCCGCGCGACGGCCGAACACGTTGATGTCCAGCAGCGAGTTGGTGCCCAGCCGGTTGGCGCCGTGCACCGAGACGCACGCGCACTCACCCGCGGCGTAGAGGCCGGGGACGACGTCGCTGTTGTTGCGCAGCACCTCGCCGCGAATGCGGGTCGGGATGCCGCCCATCACGTAGTGACAGGTCGGGAACACCGGCACGAGTTCCTTCACCGGGTCCACACCCAGGTAGGTGCGGGAGAACTCGGTGATGTCGGGCAGCTTCTCCTCGAGCACGTCCTCGCCGAGGTGGGTCACATCGATGTAGACGTAGTCCTTGTTCGGTCCCGCGCCGCGGCCCTCCAGCACCTCCAGCACCATCGAGCGGGCGACGATGTCGCGCGGCGCCAGGTCCTTGATGGTGGGGGCGTAGCGCTCCATGAACCGCTCGCCGTCGGCGTTGCGCAGGATGCCGCCCTCGCCGCGGACGGCCTCGGAGATCAGGATGCCGAGCCCGGCCAGACCCGTCGGGTGGAACTGGTGGAACTCCATGTCCTCCAGCGGCAGGCCCTTGCGGAACACGATCGCCATGCCGTCGCCGGTCAGGGTGTGCGCGTTGGAGGTGGTCTTGTACATCCGGCCCGAGCCGCCGGTGGCGAACACGATCGACTTGGCGTGGAAGACGTGCAGTTCGCCGGTGGCCAGCTCGTAGGCGACCACACCGGTCGCGACCGGGCCCCGATCGCTGTCGGTCAGCACCAGGTCCAGCACGTAGAACTCGTTGAAGAACTCCACGTCGTGCTTGACGCAGTTCTGGTACAGCGTCTGCAGGATCATGTGACCGGTGCGGTCGGCGGCGTAGCAGGCGCGGCGGACCGGGGCCTTGCCGTGGTCGCGGGTGTGCCCGCCGAAGCGCCGCTGGTCGATCTTGCCCTCGGGCGTCCGGTTGAACGGCAGGCCCATCTTCTCGAGATCGAGCACCGCGTCGATGGCCTCCTTGGCCATGATCTCCGCGGCGTCCTGGTCGACTAGGTAGTCACCACCCTTGACGGTGTCGAAGGTGTGCCATTCCCAGTTGTCCTCTTCGACGTTGGCCAGCGCGGCGCACATGCCGCCCTGGGCCGCGCCGGTGTGGCTGCGGGTCGGGTACAGCTTGGTCAGCACCGCCGTCCGAGCACGCGGGCCGGCCTCGATCGCGGCGCGCATGCCCGCGCCGCCCGCGCCGACGATGACGACGTCGTAGCGGTGCTCCTGGACAGGACGAGATTCCCCGGTCCCAGTGGTTCGTTCGCTGCGCTCACTCATGCGAGGGGGCCTGTTCCTAACTGATGTTGGGGTCGAAGGTGAAGATGACGTAGGTGCCCACGCCCATGATCAGGATCATCGAGATGGCCAGCAGGGTCTTCAGCCAGAACCGGGTCGAGTCCTTGCGGGAGTAGTCGTCGATGACGGTGCGCAGGCCGTTGCCGCCGTGCAACTGCGCCAGCCACAGCATGGTCAGGTCCCAGAACTGCCAGAACGGGCTGGACCAGCGACCGGCCACGAAGGCGAAGTTGAGCCGCTTCACGCCGCCGTCGAGCAGCAGCATGATCGCCATGTGCCCGAGCACCAGCACGATCAGCAGCAGGCCGGAGAAGCGCATGAACAGCCAGGCGTACTTCTCGAAGTTGTTGTTCGAGCGCGCGCGCGGCGAGCGCGGCAGATCCAGGCTGGCCGGACGGTCGTAGGACTTACCGATGACAGGTGCGCTCATGCCTGCACCTCGCTGGCGCTCGGCTCCGGCATGACCGCACTGGCGGCTGTGTTCATGGGTCGCTCGCTTCGCTCGCTCATTGTCAGTGCTCCGTGAACAGGTAGAAGAACTGGCGCCCGATCGCGGGAACGGCCAGCAGGAACCAGATCGCGAGAATGATCCAGAGCATCAGGCGCTGGTACTTCGGGCCCTTGGACCAGAAGTCCACCAGGATCACGCGGACGCCGTTGAGCGCGTGGAACAGGACGACGACGACCAGGCCCATCTCCATCAACGCCACGATGGGCGTCTTGTAGGTCTCGATCGCTTCGTTGTAGGTGTCCGGGCTCACCCGCACCAGGGCGGTGTCCAGTACGTGAACGAAGAGGAAGAAGAAGATGGTGACGCCGGTGATCCGGTGCAGCGCCCACGACCACATTCCGGGGTCGCCTCGGTACAGCGTCTTCCGCTTCGGCTGGGCCGGAGCTTCAATCGTGGTCATAGAGTGCGGTGCCTCCAACGTCGTTGATGGACCCGGTCGCAGGTCCGACGCCGACGGCGTGGCGGGCGAATGCCCAGGTGGCTGTACTCCGGCCCGTCGCAGGAACCTGAACCGATCTGTTCTGGACTCTAATCCTCCAGCAATCCCGGAACTAATTCGGCGTACCGTGCGTTGCGCGACAGCCGATCGGGTTAGGCTTACCTTTCTTGATGTGTGCGGGGTTCCGTCGTGGCCCTTGCGCGGCCGCGATCGGGCCGGTTCGAGAGAGGTTCCCCATGCCGGAAATCGACTGGAAACTGCTGCGTGACAACGCATTTCGAGTTATGCGAAACGCCTATGCGCCGTACTCGCGGTTTCCGGTCGGCGCCGCGGCTCTCAGCGCCGATGGTCGCATGGTGAGCGGTTGCAATGTGGAGAATGTCTCATATGGATTGGGCCTGTGTGCCGAATGTGTACTCATCGGTAACTTGATTTCGGGCGGCGGGGGGCGTCTGGTGGCCGTCTCGGTGACCGATTCTCGCGGCGAAATCCTGATGCCCTGTGGTCGCTGCCGCCAATTGCTCTACGAGCACGGCGGGGCCGATCTCCTGGTCGATCACAAGGCCGGTGCGGTGCCCTTGCGCGCGCTGCTGCCGGACGCGTTCGGGCCGGACGATTTGGACGCCGGGCGAAGGTAGCGGCATCCCTCGCGGCGGAGGCGAAGGCGAACGCGGAGCGGGCCCGCGCTTCCATCCCATCGGCGAGAACCCGGGTGCCCGTCGGCTCATGCCAAACTGGCCACCGTGACGGCACTGGACGCGGTTTCGATCATCACCACCAAGCGGGACGGCGGCGAGCTGTCGGACGCGCAGATCGACTGGGTGGTCGACGGGTTCACCCGCGGCACGGTGGCCGACGAGCAGATGTCCGCGCTGGCCATGGCGGTCGTCTGGCGGGGGATGACCCGGCGGGAGACGGCGCGGTGGACCGCCGCCATGATCGCCTCCGGGCGGCGCATGGATCTCGCGGACCTGCCGCGCCCCACCGTGGACAAGCACTCGACCGGCGGCGTCGGCGACAAGATCACGCTGCCGCTGGCTCCGCTGGTCGCCGCGTGCGGCGCCGCGGTGCCGCAGTTGTCCGGGCGCGGTCTCGGTCACACCGGCGGCACGCTGGACAAGCTGGAGTCCATCCCCGGCTGGCAGGCGGACGTGCCTGCGTCGCGGATGCGTGACCTGCTGGCCGACCCGGCCATCGGGGCGGTGATCTGCGCGGCAGGCGCCGACCTCGCGCCCGCGGACCGGCGGCTCTACGCTCTGCGCGACGTCACCGGCACGGTCGAGTCGATCCCGCTGATCGCCAGCTCGATCATGAGCAAGAAGATCGCCGAGGGCACCGCGGCACTGCTGCTCGACGTCAAGGTCGGCTCCGGAGCGTTCCTGAAGACACTCGACGGGGCGCGCGAGTTGGCGACCGCGATGGTCGAACTGGGCGCCGACGCGGGCGTCCGGACGGTCGCGCTGCTCACCGCCATGGACACCCCGCTCGGCCGCACCGCGGGCAATGCCCTGGAGGTCGCGGAATCGGTGGAGGTGCTGGCGGGCGGTGGTCCCGAGGACGTCGTCGAGCTGACCATCGCCTTGGCTCGCGAAATGGTCGCGCTGGCCGGGCTCGATACCGACCCCGCCGATGCGCTGGCCGACGGCCGGGCGATGGATCACTGGCGCGCGATGATCAGCGCCCAGGGCGGCGACCCGGACGCGCCGCTGCCCACCGCGAAGCACACCGAGACCGTGCGCGCCGATACCGACGGCACGCTGACCCGGCTCGACGCGCTGAGCGTCGGTATCGCCGCCTGGCGTCTCGGCGCGGGCCGGGCACGTCAGGGCGATCCGGTGCAGTCCGGCGCGGGCATCGAGATGCACGCCAAACCGGGCGATGCGGTCAGCGCGGGCCAGCCGCTGCTCACCCTGCATACCGATACCCCCGAGGCCTTCACGGGCGCCATGGCGGCCCTGCGCGACGCCGTCACCATCGAGGCAATTGCCGCGCCCGGTCCCGCCGCGCTGATCCTCGACCGCATCGTGTCCTGAACTGTCCGCGGTAACCCAGCGGGCGGCGTAGGCACGTGTGCCCGCCCTGCCGGATCACGGGCGCGCCGCCGGGCCGCATGCATGCGCGAGCGTGGAAGCTGCGCGCACAGCATGTGCGCGGCGAACCAACCGGTGTCCGGTCGTGATCCGGCGGGCAACGAGATGGTTGCCACGGCCGGACTCGGCTGCCGTTTCGGCGCACTGCGGCTACCGTCGATACATGACTGGACCGATGCCTCTGACTCTCGCCTCGATCCGCCAAGCGCCGAAAGCGCTGCTGCACGATCACCTCGACGGTGGCTTGCGGCCCGCGACGGTGCTCGAACTCGCCGCGCACAGCGGCTACGAGGACCTACCCGCCACCGACGAGGCGTCGCTGGCGGCCTGGTTCCGCGACGCGGCCGACAGCGGATCGCTGGAACGCTACCTGGAGACCTTCGCGCACACCGTCGCCGTGATGCAGACCCCGGAGGGGCTGCGCCGGGTCGCCCGCGAATGCGCCGAGGATCTCGCCGCCGACGGCGTCGTCTACGCGGAGGTGCGCTTCGCCCCCGAACAGCACTTGGAGCGCGGGCTGACATTGGACGAGGTGGTCGAGCACACGCTGGCCGGATTCCGCGAAGGCGAGGCGGCGGCCGCGGAGCGCGGACATCCGATCGTGGTGACCTGCCTGCTCACCGCGATGCGGCACGCGGCGCGCTCGCGGGAGATCGCGGAACTGGCGGTGCGCTTCCGCGATCGCGGAGTGGGCGGCTTCGACATCGCGGGCGCGGAAGCCGGTTACCCGCCCAGCAGGCACCTCGACGCGTTCGAGTACATGCGTGCCAACAGCGCGCACTTCACCATCCACGCGGGCGAGGCCTTCGGCCTGCCGTCGATTCACGAGGCGCTCGCGTTCTGCGGCTGCGACCGGCTCGGCCACGGCGTGCGGATCACCGACGACATCAGCGTGCCCGGCGCGGTCGAGGACGCGGAACTCGGGCTGGTCGCCAACTACGTCCGGGACATGCGCATCCCGCTGGAGCTGTGTCCGTCGTCGAACGTGCAGACCGGCGCCGTGCCCTCGCTGGACAAGCACCCGTTCGACCTGCTGGCCCGCCTGCGCTTCCGCGTCACGGTGAACACCGACAACCGGCTGATGAGCGACACCAGCATGAGCCAGGAGATGCTCAAGCTCGTCGAGACCTTCGGTTACGGCTGGAGTGACCTGGAACGCTTCACCATCAACGCCATGAAGTCGGCGTTCATCCCCTTCCCCGAGCGGCTGCGGATCATCGACGACATCATCAAGCCCGGATACGCGGTGCTCATCGGCTAGGGGCGGCACGCGTCCCACGGGGACGATGCAGCGTCGGCTGCGAGGTTCGGCGCCCGCCCGGCTACCGGTTCGCTAGCGTGGCGATATGGCGACCCTGCGCATATCCCGCCGGTTCAACGGACCACCCGACTCCGGCAACGGTGGCTACGTGGCCGGTCTGCTCGCCGCCCAGCGCGACGAGCAGACGGTCACCGTCATCCTGCGCAGCCCACCGCCGCTCGAGACGCCCCTCGACGTGCGGGCCGAACGGCTCTACGACGGTGACACGCTGATCGCCGAGTCCAAGAGCGGCGAACTCGAACGCGACGCCCCGGGGCATATCCCCTTCGCCGACGCGACCCAGGCAGCGCGCAGCTACACCAGCATCGAGATCTTCGCGTCCTGCTTCGTCTGCGGCAGCGGCCGGGCGGATGGGTTGCGCATCGAACCAGGCCGAGTCGACGAGCACCGAGTGGCCGCGCCATGGATACCCGACGACACCGTGCCGCTGGGGCCGCCGCTGCTGTGGGCCGCGATGGACTGCCCCGGCGGTTGGTCGCTACCCGGCATGCTGGAACGTCCCGCCCTGCTCGGCTCGATGACCGCCACCGTCCACGACATCCCCGAAGTCGACGAGCGCTGCGTCGTCGTCGGCGAGTTCCACCGCGAGCAGGGACGCAAATGCTGGGCCTCGACCGCGGTCTACGGCGCCGACGAACGCCTGCTCGGACAGGCCGAGCAGGTCTGGATCCGGCTGCCCTAGTTACTGCTTGTCGAGCCGGGACTCCAGGTTGCGTTCCAGCTCGCGCCAGGCCTGGGCCTCCGCGGTGAACGGCGGGTTGGGCGCCAACCGGGTGGGGTCGGGGTTCAGCAGGTAGGAGACGTACCAGCCGAGCGGGGTGGACTGGGCCAGGGCCTGCTCAACCGTGTCGTCGTCGGCGTAGTCGGCGGCGTCGGTGAACAGCTCTACCGCCAGATCGAGCTGTTCGATGTCGACCGCCTCGGGGCCTTCGGCCAAGTCCTCGGCCAAGCCGGGCAGCACGTAGACGTTCTCGTCGGTCACCTCGACCTCCAGTGAGCCGTCCACCGCCGCGGTCTGCACGTCGGCGAAGGTGCTCACGCGGGCCAGATCGTGCTCGTGGTCGTCGGCGAGGTAGCGGGCCAGCGCGCGCTCGGACGAGAACACCGTGATCGAGCCCCTGGAACCGAGGAAGATCGGCTCGTCGTCGAGGTAACAGCGGAGGGTGAAGACGCTGCCTTCGGACGTGATGATCTTTACCGGGTCGATGCCGACCTCGTGCCAGAACGATTCTTCGTCGTCCTCGTCTTCGTCGTCGTCCTCTTCCGCGTCGAGGTCGACGGGCTCGAACTCCTCCTCCTCGTCGCTGTCGGCGGCGTCGTCGGCGTCGACCACGTTCTCCTCGGCGGCCAGCAGTTCGGCCTCGGCGACCGCGACCGCCTCGGCGTCGACCTCGGGCGTCTGCACGACGGAGTCGATGGCGTCCAAGACGTCGTCCCAGCCCTTGGCGATGGCGGCGCCGATCTGGTCCCACAGCTCCTCGCCGTCGCGACCGACGAACGCGCTCACGCCGCCGGGCAGCGCGCCGAGCACCGGATGGGAACCGAAGAATTTGGTGACCGTCTCGAGTTCGCACACCTCGCCGATGTTGCGCACCATGCCGAGGGTGTCCTCCAGCTCGGCGACGCTGTCGACGTCGGGTTCGCCCGCCGCCAGCTCCGGCACCGCGACCAGATCGAAGGTGAAGTTCTCCTCCGGTTCCAGTTCGACCGCCGAGAGACCCGCGACGACCTTCCAGGCCGGATGGTCCACGAGGTCGTTGTCGGCGTTGGTGCGGATGAAGGCGGCCAGCTCTGCCACGGACTCGAAACCGTAGAGGGCGTCCTCGTGACCGAGGAACGCCTCCCACTCGTCGTCACCGTCTCGCCAACGCGGTGCCCACAGGGTGACGAGATCGCCGTCGGTCAGGCCGAGCTCGATCGGGACGATGTCTCCAGAAGCCATGTGCGGAAGCCTATCGACCTTCCGCGTCAGGCACTATCCGGCCCGCCCCCATTCGTGCCCGCGGGCGGCTGCGCGGCGGGGACGAACGACTCGTTCAGTGTCGCAACGACCTTGGATCGCTGCGCTCCGGCGTCCTCGGCGGCCTGTCTGCAGGCCCAGACGATCAACTGCCCGACCTCGGCAGGCGGCAGCGATGTGACCGATTCCGCCAAGCTCAGGCCGACCAGTGCGCCGTCGCTGTTCACCTCGACGCTCACCGCGCCGTCCTCGGAGGTCCACCGCCCGCGTACCTGCTTCAACCCGTACAGCGCGGCTTCCAGCGCCTCCAGTTTCTGGGTGGCCGCCGCGACAAGGGCGTCCATTTCCGCACTCATACCGGCCTCATCCAGGTCGTCGGTCCTGTGTCCGCGTCGTCGATCCGGTCCAGCTCGTCCACCGCCTGCTGGCGGGTGGGCAGACCGAGCCGGTCGAGGATGTCCGACGGCATGCCCGACTCGGCGAGCAGTTCGCGCCGCCGCGCCCGCGCCGCGATGGCGGAACGCTGGGTGAGCCGCAGGATCTCGTTGGCGAGCGACTGTGCGCCGTAACGGTATTCGCTGCGCTCGAACTTGATCTCGACCGGCATGCCCTGATCGGTCGCGCGCACCGAGATGGTGCCCGACCGGTTGCTGCTGGACGCCACCGTGACGTTGGGAACCGGGGGTCGGGTCATGCCGTGGGCCTGTAGAAACCGTAGAAGTCCATGCCTGAGTTCTCCGTTCGAATCGAGCTGATCTGGACCGGGTCACCCGCCTCGACCAACTGGCCGTTCCCGATCACCATGGCCACGTGGCCGTCCCAGATCGCGAGGTCGCCGGGCATCAGATCACCGGCCGACACCGGTGTGGCCCCGTTGCCCTGGTCGCACGCGAGCCGGGGCAGGTCGACGCCCGCCTCGCCATAGGCGTACTTGGTGAGCCCACTGCAATCCAATCCCGCGCCCGGGCTGTTGCCGCCCCAGACATAGGGCGTGCCCACGGCGCCGATCGCCGACCGGACCGCCGTGGCGGCCTGTTCGTTGGGCGCCTCCACCACGCTGCCGTCGGGCAGCGTGATCTTCACGCCCTTGCCGTCGTCGGGCGTGCCCGACGAACCGGTGTCCGGTTTGGGGGTGCCCGTCGTGCCGGGCGTGCCACGGGAACCGCGTGCGGACTGCGACTGCTGCGGTGTGGCCATCACGGTGCTCAGAAGCGAGCCCGCACCGTTGAGCACGCCGGACGCCGCCTGCTGCACGCCCGCGGCGGGGACACCGGCCAGTGCCGGGGTGGTCGGCGGCGGGGTGAGGTCGTTCATCGACGCGGTGTGCGTCTGCAATTCGTTCTGGACCCGGCCGACGACGTTGAGGGCCTGGTTGAGATGGTCGATCGCGGAGCCGACGAGCACCGTCAGACCTTCCGGCGTCGCGAGGACCGGCCCCATACTCGCCGCGGTGTTCACGAAGGACTGCGCGATGTCGGTGAGATCCTTCTGGCCCGTCTCGACCTGACCCGCGGCCTGGTTCACGACCGTCGCCATCTCGTTGCCACGATCGGAGATGGTGGCCGCGGAGGTCTGCACGCGCAGCGCCTTGGCGGTGGCCGCGTCGGCCGCGCGACCGTCCCACGCGGCGTTCATCCCGTTGATGCTGTCGCGGCCCATCTGGTGGATCTGGTCGACCACGGACGAGGTGCTGCGCAGCGCGTCGGTGGGACCGCCCGCGGGCAGTACGCCGCTGCCGAAGCTGGCGAGCAGGTCCAGGATCGGTTGCGCCAGTGCGTTGACATCGATCACAGGCTCACTCCACCTCGGTGGCCGCGTTCCGCAGCGCGCTCGCGTGGGTGGCGTCGGTCTCGGTGAGGACGGTCGCCGCGCCGGTGGCCGCCCCACCCATGCTGGTCAGCACTGCCGAGAGCTGGCCGATCGCGGCGACGTGCCCGGCGTGCGCCGCGGCATAGGCCGCCATGAAGTCACCGCCGATCAGTCCCATGATCGGGCCGAGCAGCGCGGGCTCCGCCGCCGCGGCGCTCACCCCGGCCGCCGCCATCTCACCCGCCATGACGTGAGCGGTCGCGCCGTAGGCCGCAATGCCTTCGGTGTCCGCCGACATCTTCCGCATCAGAGCTTCCCCCATCTGTTGTTCCCAGGCAGAGTACGTCATCCACTTGGTTCGACGCGCGCTGTTCCGGTTCGGTTCCGCCGCTTCGGAAAAAAAGTCCGGTGGCATCCGGCGGCGCACCCGTGACCGACTTTATCGTTCCCTCATGCGCACCCTCACCGTCGACCATCCACTCGTCGCCGCCCTGCTCACCACGATGCGGGACGAGCGAACGGCCAATCCGGCTTTCCGTGCCGCACTACGTGATCTGACCGGCATCCTGATCTACGAGGCGCTGCGCGACGCGGAGGTCGAGCGCTTCGAGATCACCACGCCGGTCGCTCCCACCGAAGGCATCCGGCTGGCCCATCCGCCGCTGCTGGTTCCGGTGCTGCGCGCCGGGCTCGGCATGATCGACGCGGCCGCCGAGCTGATCCCCGACGCCAGAATCGGGTTCGTCGGTCTCGCTCGCGACGAGGACACCCACCTGCCGGTGCCCTACATGGAGTCGCTGCCCGCCGATCTCGCAGGCCTGCCCGTCTTCGTGCTCGACCCGATGCTGGCCACGGGCGGCTCGATGCGGCACACCTTGCAGCTGCTCACCGCCCGCGGCGCCACCGACATCACCGCCGTGTGCGTCGTCGCCGCACCGGAAGGCATTGCGACACTGGCGGACTCGGGACTGCCGGTACGGCTGGTGACCGCCGTCGTCGACTCCGGACTGAACGAGAACGCCTACATCGTGCCCGGTCTCGGCGACGCGGGCGACCGGCAATTCGGCCCGCGCTGAACCTGGGCCGGGCCGCGGTCAGAAGGTCCGGCAGAAGTCGCGCAATGCCGAAAGGCGTTCGCGGGCAGCGGCTCGCGCGGCCGGAAGACCGGCGCGCGAGCCCACCGGTTCGACCACCTCCAGGTAGCACTTGAGCTTCGGCTCGGTACCGGAAGGGCGGACGACAACGCGGGACGAGACACCCTCGAAGATCAGCGCGTCGGTCCGCATCCGGCCCCGGACCCGAAGCTGATCGGTGTATTCGACCGGCTCGCCCGCGATCTCGCGCGGCGGGTCGGCCCGCAATCGCTCGACCACGGCGGCCGCGTCGGTGGCCGAGCCGAGCCGCAGCGACACCTGGTCGCCCGCGTGCAGGCCGAATTCCACCGCGTAGTCGTCGAGTTCGTCGTTCAGGCCGCGACCGGCGGCCTTCAACCGGGCCACCAGGTCGGCCACCAGGACGGCGGCGGAAATACCGTCCTTGTCGCGGACCGCCGCCGGGTCGACGCAGTGGCCGATCGCCTCCTCGTAGGCGTAGACCAAGCCGTCGCCCGCGCGGGCCAGCCACTTGAAACCGGTGAGCGTTTCCGCGTAGCGTCCGCCGCGCGCGGGAGCCAGCTTCGACAGCAGCCGCGACGACACGATCGTCGTCGCCACCAGCGCGTCATCCGGGGCGGTGCGTAGCACACAGTCACCGAGTAGCACGCCGGTCTCGTCGCCGCGCAGCATCCGCCAGGTGCCGTCCGGCCACGGGACGCCCACCGCGCACCGGTCCGCGTCGGGGTCCAGCGCGATCGCCACGTCGGCGCCGACCCGGGCCGCCGTGGCGAGCAGCAGGTCGGCCGCGCCGGGTTCCTCGGGGTTCGGGAACGCGACGGTGGGGAAGTCGGGGTCCGGTGCGAACTGCTCTTCGACCACGTGGACGTCGGGAAAACCCGCCGCGCGCAGCGCTTCGACGGCGAGGTCACCGCCGACGCCGTGCAGCGGAGTGAGGGCGATCCGGATACCGGCCCGCTCGCCCTGCCCACCGATCCAGGAGGGTATTTCGGCGACCCGGCGGATATAGCGCTGGACCACGTCGTCGTCCGCGGGGGCGACCGGCACGCGGTCGATCGGCTCGGCCACCGCCTCGATACAACGCTCGATCTCGGCGTCGGCCGGGGCGATCAGCTGTGACCCGCCGTCCAGATAGACCTTGTACCCGTTGTCGGTGGCCGGGTTGTGCGAGGCGGTGATCTGCACGCCCGCGACCGCGCCCAGCTCACGCACCGCGT
Organism: Nocardia sp. NPDC047648; assembly: GCF_040642815.1. Taxonomy (NCBI): domain Bacteria; kingdom Bacillati; phylum Actinomycetota; class Actinomycetes; order Mycobacteriales; family Nocardiaceae; genus Nocardia; species Nocardia sp. NPDC047648. The sequence continues at coordinate 147,808 of NZ_JBEYSX010000020.1, forward strand.
ACGCGACCACCGGCGTGGGCAGCGGACGCGGCAGCAACGTCACCGGAAAGCCCGCCGCGGCGAAGATCTCCGCGGTCGCCGTCGCGAACTCGGCGGAACCGTGTCTGGCGTCGCGGCCGACGACCACCGTGCCGCCGCCTAGACAGCGGTCGCGCAGCCACGCCACGATTCCCGCGGTCGCCCTGCTCACGGTGGTGACGTTCATGCCGTCCGGGCCATCGCGCAGCGGCCCGCGCAGGCCCGCCGTGCCGAAGCGCAGCATCTACACCCGTTCCAGCACACCGCGTAGCAGTTTGCCGAGGCGCGGAGCCGCGGCATGGCCTTCGGCGAGCACCTCGGCATGGGACAGATGCGCGCCGGTGACGCCCGCGGCCAGGTTGGTGACCAGCGAGATACCGAGCAGGCGCGCACCGAGCGCGCGGCAGGCGATGGCTTCCAGCACCGTGGACATGCCGACCAGATCCGCGCCGATCGTGCGCAGCATCCGGATCTCGGCGGGCGTCTCGTACTGCGGCCCGGTGAGGCCCGCGTAAACGCCCTCGGTCAGGCTCGGATCGATCTCCCTGGCCAGCGCCCGCAACTCCGGATCCCAGGCGTCGACCAGATCGACGAAAGTCGCGCCTGCCAGCGGTGTGCGACCGGTCAAGTTGAGATGGTCGCTGATCAGCACCGGCTCACCGACCCGGAGGCCTGCTCGGATACCGCCCGCGGCATTGGTCAGCACCACGATCTCCGCGCCCGCCGCCACCGCCGCCGACACCGGATGCACCACATCGGCGGGCTGATACCCCTCGTAGAGATGCTGGCGGCCCATCAACAGCAGCACGTCGTTGTCGTCCACCCGAACGGAATGCAGCACGCCGACGTGCCCCTGCGCGGTAGGCGTCCCGAAACCGGGCAGCTCCGGCATCGGCACCGACGCCCGCGGCGCCCCGATCTCCGCGGCCGCGTCCTGCCAGCCGGACCCCAGCACCACCGCGACCCGGTGGCGTGACACTCCCGTACGTTCGGCGATCGCCTCGGCGGCCTGTTCGGCAAGCATGATCGTCACCATAGCTGTGTTTGATTTGCCGCGCTTTCGCGCGGCGTGTTCGCGGCCCCTTCATGGCTCGCGTTTGCGCGACCGCCGCTTGCTCCTTCGTCGCGTACGCGGCGGCCGCGCAAACGCGAGCCGGGCCGCGAACGGCGCATGCTCGATCTCGCTTCGCTCGAAACCGGGGGTTGAGGTGCGCTGGGCGCGTGGGGGCGCGAGGTTTGGGCATCGTGCACGCGGTTCGTTGTGGTCGGCGGTCGTCCTGATGGCCGGTGATCAGGCGGACACGGTGGCCGTGTGAACGTGCGTCGGGCCGCGAACGGCGGGTGCTCGTCTGGCTTCGTTCGGAACCGGGAGTTGGGGTGCGCTGGGCGCGTCGGTGCGGGAGGTCGGGACATCGTGCGCGTGGTTCGGTGTGGTCGGCGGTTGTTCCGTCGACCGGTGTTCGGTCGCGGATGTGGCGGACGTGAGTCGGTCCGCGGAAGGGCGGATGCACGGTCTGGCTTCGTTCGGAACCGGGAGTGGAGGTGCGCTGGGCGCGTGGGGGCGCGAGGTTTGGGCATCGTGCACGCGGTTCGGTGTGGTCGGCGGTCGTCCTGATGGCCAGGTGATCAGGCGGGGACACGGTGGCCGTGTGAACGTGCGTCGGGCCACGAACGGCGGATGTTCGGTCTGGCTTCGTTCGAAGTCGGGGATTGGGGCGCGTGGGGGCGCGAGGTTTGGGCATCGTGCGCGCGGTTCGTTGTGGTCGGCGGTTGTTCTGTCGACCGGTGTTCGGTCGCGGATGTGGCGGACGTGAGTCGGTCCGCGGAACGGCGGGTGCTCGGTCCGGTTTGGCTCGAAATCGGGAGTTGGGTGCGTTGGTCTGCGAGTTCTTGGCACTGTGCGCGGATTCACCGGCTGGTCGTGAGGTCGATCAGTGCCGTTGCTGTGTACGCGGCGGTCGGGGACTCGGGCGCTGAGTGGACTGTCTTGGGATTGCTCTGCCTTTGCGATGGACGGTGCTTCGTTCCCGCTTCGCTCGAACCGGGAGTCGGGTGCGCTGGGGCAGGGTGGGGTGTGCGACTCGACCCCTACCCGCGAGTAGGGGTAGCTGTCGGTGCCCGATACGCTGCACGGCATGCCGTATCTGGAACGCCACGGGGAAGTGTTCGTCGTCTACCTCGGCGCCGAGGGACAGACGGACAGCGAGAACCGTTTTCACCCGGACTGGATCGACGCCTTCCACGGGCTGCTGGACGAGGTCGAGAGCTCCGAGGGGCCTGCCGCGCTGGTGACGACCGCGACCGGGAAGTTCTTCAGCAACGGTCTGGACACCGATTGGCTGTTCGGCAACCTGGACAAGATGCACGGTTACCTCGACCGTGTGCACTCGCTCTACACCCGCCTGCTCGCCTTCCCGCTGCCCACCGTCGCGGCGATCAACGGCCATGCCTTCGGAGCGGGCGCCATGCTGGCGACTTCGCACGACTTCCGGGTGATGCGCGCCGATCGCGGCTTCTACTGCCTGCCCGAGGTGCACCTGGGCATGCCCTTCACCATCGGGATGAACGCCCTGCTCACCGAGCGGCTGTCCAACCAGGTCTGCGTGCAGGCGATGACGACCGGCCACCGCTACCCGGCCGACGAGGCGATCGCCGCGGGCATCGCCGACGCCAAGGCCGACGCCCCCGAGTTGCTCGCGACCGCGATCGAGCGGGCCGCGGCACTGGCGAGCAACCGCAAGCCCAACCTCCCCGTGATCAAGCGCGCCCTGCACGCGAAGGCCCTGGCCGGCCTCGCCGTCGCGACCACTCCGGAAAACCTGGCGTTCGCCGCGAGCTGACCCGTCGTCCGCAGACAGCGGAGCCCGTCTCCGCCCGCACGCTCGATCCGCTGGCTGCGTCTGCGAGGTAGTCGCCGCGGCACTCATCCGGCCAGCCGCCGCTGCCACGCGGCGAACTACGGGGTAGCGGTCCCCGCGATGCCGCCCACCCCTGTTGCTTGGCGACGCGTGGGCCGTGTGTGCACCCAGGTGCTTGGCGACGGGTGGGCCGTCGCTGAAGGTTCCGCCCGCACCGGTGAGCACGAGCATGCGCGCGGCCTCGTCGGCTTCGAACTCGTCGACGGCGGCCTCGATGGCCTGCGCGGCGGCCAGGTTGATCGCGTTGCGCGCTTCGGGACGGTTGACCGTCAGCACAACCTCGTGCTTGGCGACGCCTGAACCGCGTATGCACCCCACCTGCCTGTCGGCGGTCCAGCCACCGAGTACGACGACGACACCTTGTAAACGGCGGGCCAGGGACCGCAGCGGCACTCCTACGCGCCCAGCGCACCTCAACTCCCGGTTTCGAGCGAAGCGAGACCGAGCATGCGCCGTTCGCGGCCCGGCTCGCGTTTGCGCGGCCGTCGCGTAGGCGACGAAGGAGCAAGCG
>NZ_JBEYSX010000021.1:0-130968 GCF_040642815.1 Nocardia sp. NPDC047648
CTTGCTCCTTCGTCGCCTACGCGACGGCCGCGCAAACGCGAGCCGGGCCGCGAACGGCGCATGCTCGGTCTCGCTTCGCTCGAAACCGGGAGTTGGGGTGCGCTGGGCGCGTGGGGGCGCGAGGTTTGGGCATTGTGCGCGCGGTTCGTTGTGGCCTGTGGTCGTCTCGGGCGTTACCGCTGCTTGTTTCTTCGGCGCCTACACGGCCGCCAGTGGAACGCGAGCCGGGCCGCGAACGACGCATGCTCAGCGCATGGCAATGGTGCATGCGACTTGCGGTGGCCGACTCGAGAAGGCGGTGAGCGCCGTGCGGTGTGGCCTGCCTCACCGGGCGGTGGGGGACAACTTGCCGCTCGACTAGGGTGGGTCTTGTTACCGGCGAGTAGGCCGGGGCGACACGAACCGGGGCGCGGGCGCTCGATCCGTGGCGGTTCGCCTAGCCTGGACCTGAACGCTCGATCGGACACATCCGCGTCGGCTGGAGGAGTCGAGCATGGCCAAGAAACCGGATTCGCAGGCCCTCGGGCCGGAGCAGCGCAGGGTGGCCTGGGAGCGCTTCGGCAAGGATCATTTCGATGTGGTCGTCGTCGGCGGTGGCGTGGTGGGGGCCGGCATCGCGTTGGACGCGGCGACGAGGGGGTTGCAGGTCGCCCTGGTCGAGGCCCGCGATCTCGGGTCGGGCACCTCCAGCCGGTCGTCGAAGATGTTCCACGGCGGGCTGCGATATCTGGAACAGCTGGAGTTCGGATTGGTGCGCGAGGCGCTGCGGGAACGCGAGCTCACGCTGTCCACCCTGGCACCACACCTGGTGAAGCCGCTGCGGTTCCTGTACCCGCTGACCCACCGGGTCTGGGAGCGACCGTATGTGGCCGCCGGCCTGGTCCTCTACGACACCATGGGTGGCGCCAAATCGGTACCGGGTCAACAGCATCTGACCCGCGCGGGCGCTCTGCGGCTGGCGCCGGGGCTGCGGCGCGACTCGCTGATCGGCGGTGTCGCCTACTACGACACAGTCGTCGACGACGCGCGCCACACCATGATGGTGGCGCGCACGGCCGCGCACTACGGCGCGGTGATCCGCACGTCCACCCAGGTGGTCGGGTTCCTGCGCGAGGCGGACCGGGTGGTCGGGGTGAAGGTGCGCGACACCGAGGACGGGCGTACCGGCGAGGTCCGTGGGCATGTGGTGATCAACGCGACCGGCGTGTGGACCGACGAAGTCCAAGCCCTGTCGCACCAGCGGGGCCGGTTCCACGTGCGGGCTTCGAAAGGCGTGCACATCGTGGTGCCCAGGGACCGGATCGTCAGCGACACCGCGATCATCCTGCGCACCGCGACTTCGGTGCTGTTCGTCATCCCCTGGGGCGCGCACTGGATCATCGGCACCACCGACACGGACTGGAATCTCGACCTGGCCCATCCGGCCGCGACCAAGGCCGATATCGACTACCTGCTGGAGCGGGTGAACGAGGTGCTGGTCACGCCGCTCACCCCCGACGACATCGACGGCGTGTACGCCGGGCTGCGCCCGCTGCTGGCGGGGGAGAGCGACGAGACGTCCAAGCTGTCGCGCGAGCACGCGGTCGCCCGGGTCGCACCCGGTCTGGTCGGCATCGCGGGTGGCAAGTACACCACCTATCGCGTGATGGCCTACGACGCGGTGGACGAAGTGGCTGAGGACATTCCGGCCCGGGTCTCGCCGTCGGTCACCGCGAAGGTGCCGCTGCTCGGCGCCGACGGGTATTTCGCGCTGGTCAACCAGACCGTGCAGCTGGCCGAGACCTTCGGCGTGCATCCGTACCGGATCAAGCACCTGCTGGACCGCTACGGGTCGCTCATCGAGGAGGTCATGGCCTTCGCCGCCGACAAACCCGAACTCCTGCAGCCGATTACGGACGCGCCATCCTATCTACAGGTGGAGGCGGTCTACGCGGCGGCGGCCGAGGGCGCCCTGCACCTGGACGACGTCCTGGCCCGGCGGACCAGGATCTCGATCGAGTATCCGCATCGCGGGGCCAATTGTGCCGAGCAGGTGGCCCAGCTGATCGCACCCATCCTGGGCTGGGACGACGAGGAGATCGACCGAGAGGTCCAGACCTATCAGGCGCGGGTCGACGCGGAGGTCCATTCGCAGACCCAACCGGACGACGCCTCCGCCGATGCCCTGCGGATCGCGGCCCCGGAGCCGCGCCCCGAGATTCTGGAGCCGGTGCCGTCCGAAGGGTGAGCCCGCCGGTATGCCCGGTGGACGGTCGCCCCGCGGAGTGCGGTCAGTTCTCGCCGACGGGCGCTTCCATCCGCATCGCCCAGTCGACCAGGGAGCGCAGATAGCGCAGCACCAGTTCGTCCGGGTACCCGATCGGGTCGATGAGGTGCAGGCGGGCCAGTTCCTCCATGGCGGCCAACAGGATTCGCTCCGTCGGGCCGTTCGGATCCACGGTGACCCCGAGATAGCGGGACAGGTGGCGCGCGCCGATCGCCCTGGCGTAGGCGCGGCCGAGCGCGAGCCGCTCACGCAGTTCGGGCGGACCGCCGTCGAACGGGCTGAGGATGATGCGCCAGCTGGTCGGCGCGGCGTGCAGGTAGGCGAGGATCCCGCGGCCGACACGGTCCACGTCGCCGTGGTCCCAGTCCACGCTGCGCACACCGGCGAACGCGATGGCCGACTCACGATCCAGCAGTGCCGCCGTCAGCCCGGACAGATCGGTGAACTGCTGGTATACCAGCGCACGGGCCACCCGCGCCGCGCGCGCCACCCGATCGATGCTCACCGCGCCGAAGCCCTCGGTGGCGACGATGTCGCGCGCCACGTCCAGCAGGTGGGTACGGCGGTCGGCGGCGGACATCCGGCGCTTCGGCCGCGCGGGCTCGGTACTCGCGCGCTCGGCCGTGGAGCGATCGGTGGTCACGCGGTCGACCGTAGCTCGAGCAGGAGATCGACCGCCCGCGCCGCACTCTGCACCGCGCTCTCCATCGTCGCCGACCAGTCGGTGGCGGTCCAGTCGCCCGCGAGCACCAAGCTCGGCACCGAGGTCCGTTGCTCCGGACGCAACGCGTGGGTGCCGACCACCTGCGAGAAGGTGGCTTTCGGCATGCGTACGACCTGCGCCTGCACGACGTTCGCGGCGCGCGCCGCCGGGTAGTAGCGGCGCAGCAGCGCCATCTGCTCGTCGACGATCTCGTCGCTGGTCTTGTGGATCTGTTCGTAGGCGCCACTGGTGGTCAGGCAATACAGCCAGGCTTTCGCGGTACTGCGTCCGGTCATCCGCTGCCGATCGAAGACCTCGTCGATGACGCCGGTGCCGCCGATCAGGGCCTCGAACTCGGCCGTGGTGCCCAGCGGGCGATCGAGGTAGAGGTTGGTGCTGACGATCGGCGTGTACCCCAGTTTGTCCGCGGCCGCATAGATCTCGGCGTGCTCGGGGAGTTCGTCGAGCAGGCCCCCGATGTTCGAGTTGGGCACCGCGCAGACCACCGCGTCGGCCGGGATCGTGGTGCCGTCGGCCAGTGCGACGGCGGTGACTTCCCCGTCCGAGATGTGAATGCGGCGGGCCACGGCGCGGTAGCGCACTTGCACACCGTGCTTCTCGAAGACGCGCAGCGCCCCGGTGACATACAGCGTGTCCAGATCGGTGGTGGGGTAACCGATGCCGACGGCTCGGCGGTGCCGCAGGCCCAGCCGGATGCCGGTGGCCATCACATCGGCGAACACCTTCGCCGACTCCTGCTGCACCGGCTCGGCCGCGATGCCGAGCGCCAGCCAATCCCACAGCGCCTCACGCGCTTTCGCGGGCATGCCGACCCGGTCGAACCATTGCTCGGTGGTGAGGTCGGGCAGGTCGGCGGGCTGGTTGAGGCACTGCCAGCCGAGGCGGAGGGTGGCGACCGCGGCCCGCGCGCGTTCCAGCGGATTCGCGTCGGGATGCGCGCCGAACAGCGTGCGCACAGCGGCGATTCCCGTGGTGCGCATCGTGACGCTGCGACCGTCGGGCCAGCGCAGCGTGGCGCCGTGCGGAAAGGCGATGTACTGCCGGGTGCCGACGCTCGTGAGATAGCGGAACAGGTGGTCGTATCCACTGGCGATCACGTGCTGGCCGTTGTCCGGCGGGTCGTCCACCGCCTCGGCCCGCATGGCGTGGGTGCGTCCGCCGAGCTGTCCTCTGCGCTCCAGGAGGGTCACCTGCTTGCCCGCCTCCGCCAGCCAGACCGCTGACGCGAGCCCGGCCAGGCCGCCGCCGATCACCACGTATCGCCGTGGGTCGCTCATGGTGCTCTCCCGTCTTAACTTACAAGTTGTAAGTTATGTGGGCGGGCGGTGACTCGTCAAGGGCGGAGGTGGTTTTCACGCTGCCCCGGGCTCACTCGGGACGGGTTGGCACTGCGGGCAGAAGAAGATGCCCCGTTCGCGTTGCACCACGCGGTCGTACTCGGGTGCGGTGTCACCGAGCAGGTCGGCGACCAGCGGGGTGCCGCAGCGCTGGCACGGGCGGTGCGTGCGGCCGTAGGCCAGCGGCCGTCGCGGCGGCTTTCGGACCGCTTCGGTCAGGATGCGGTGTGCCTCGTTGACCACGGCCAGCAGGTCCGGGACATCCCCGACCCTGGTCGCGGGATGGACGCGGCGCAGGAAGCAGACCTCGCTGCGGAAGACGTTGCCGATACCGGCCAGATTGCGCTGGTCGAGCAGGGCGACGCCGATGGGTTGATCGGGATATCGCTCCAGTCGCCGGACGGCTTCGGCCGCATCCCACTCGGGACCGAGCAGGTCGGGCCCGAGGTGATCGACGATGCGGTGCTCGTCGCGCACCCGGACCACCTCGACCTTGCCCAGCGAGAAGCCGACGGCCTCGATATCCGTGGTGCTCAACACGACCCGCGCGGCAACCCTGGGTCTGGTCCAGCGCTGTCCGCAGTGGAACACGCGCCAGCTGCCCTCCATCTTCAGGTGCGTGTGAATGCTCACGATAGGCGTGCGGATGAACAGGTGTTTTCCGTAACTGCCGACGCTCTCGACCACTTGTCCGCGCAGATCGACCGTGGCGTATCGCGGCACCCGGAAATCACTGCGGGTCAATTCCTTTCCCGCCAACGCGGCGCGGAGCCGTTTCGCGGCCAGGAAGACGGTGTCACCCTCGGGCATAGGGCAGCTCCCGCCCGGGACCGCGCCCACCGATGGAGGGACGGAACCCTTTTCGCTCGCCTCCGCGAACTCGCATGGGCGGGCCTTCCCGCAACCTCGAGTCGGTGCCGGAGAGCGCGTTCACGGGCGGCCGCGCAGACGTAGACCGCGCGGGGTGGCGGAGAAACCCGCTTCGGTGAGGAATTCGGCGAACGTGTTGCCGTGCACGGTGTCTCCGTTGACGCGGTCGATGACCAGCGCGTCCACCCGGCGGAGCCGGACCAGGTCGGCGAGCGCTCCGGCGGCGCCACGGCGCGCGTCGGGATCCTCGGTGAAGGTGAGCAGGGTCTTGCCGCCCCGCTCCAGATACAGGACCAGTTCGCCGTCGACGAGCACGACCAGCGCCCCGGCCTTGCGTCCGGGCCGATGCCCGCCCTCGACGTCGCTCTTCGGCCAGGCCAGCGCGGCGCCGTACGGATTCGCGGGATCGCACGCGGCCAGCGCCAGCACCGTGCCGGTCGGTTGCCTGGATTCGGGGCGGGCGCGTTCGGCGTCGAAGGAACGCAGCCGGTCGACCACGTCGGTGGTGGAGAACTGGGCGCCGCCGAGCGAGTCGACGAAATAGCCGCGGCGGCAGCGGCCGCGATCCTCGAATTCGGTGAGCACGCGGTACATCAGCGCGAACCCGCCCGGTACGCCCTCGTTCTGCACCGAGCCCCTGGTCAGCACGCCGTATCGCTCCAGAAGCAGATCCGCCGTAGCGTGCGCGCGCACGGTGTTGTCCGACACCCGCTCCGGCAGCAGTGACCATCGTCCGGCGACCGAGGGCGGACCGGAACGGGTCGGCATGCTCGGCCGGGGCAGGTAGGCCCGGCCCCGTGGCGCGCGCCGGGGCGTGCGGTGGGCCGTCGTGGTCCGCGTCGTGCCGGACAGCAGCGCCCGCACCGGAGCGAAAGTGTCGCCGGAAACCACGCCCGCCCAGACCAATTCCCACAGTGCGGAGGCCGCCGCGGCGTCATCGAGCAGACCGGTGGCGTCCGAGAGCTGCCGGAAGAAGTACGCGCCGCCGCCCTGCGGCACCGGGATCAGTCGTTCCGCGGGGGCCCCGGAGGTCGGATGCCCCGAACCGGACGCGTATGCCGAGTCGACCGGCGCGGGCCGACCGTTGTCGGTCCCGTATCCGATCGGTGCGGTGCCGCCGCCGGTGTGGCCGTCCGTGTCGCCGGATCGGCCGTGCGCGCCGCGACCGTCGCCCGCGCTGCCGGACGGCACATCCGGCTCGTCCAACGACACCGGCGCTCGATCCGGGACGCCCTGCGCCGGGCCGGGCGGCGTCCACGGTACGAACGTCGCGCCCAGGGCGTTGAGCAGGCGCGCTTGGGCCTCCGTCGGATCGAGTTCGTCCGGCGGTGCGAGGGTGAACGGCGCCTGCTCGGCCAGGTGCAGGGCGATCCAGCCGTCCTTGGCGGTGATGGCGCCGTGCCCGGACCAGATCACCTCGCCGGTCGCCATGAGTTCGTCGAGCATGGCGGGGGTGTAGCCGGGCACCCGCGCGGGCAGGATGAGCAATTCCCAGGCGGAGGCCGGAATCGGCACGCCCGCTAGCTGTTCCACCACGGCAGCCACGCCGTCGACGCCGCGCAGCTCGCCGCTGCCGATGTGCTGCCAGGACGGGAGGAACCGCCCGAACGCGGCGGTCGAGACCGGCTCGACCTCGTGCCGCGCCGCGGCCAGCGACCGGCGGCGCAGCCGGCGCAACACTTGCGCGTCACACCATTCGGCCCCGGCTGCTCCGGGGGTGAATTCACCTTCCACCACCCGTTTTTCGGCGGCCAGGCGTTGCAGCGCGCCGGCGGCGACCGCGGTGCCCAGCCCGAAGCGGGCCGCCACCGCCTCCGTGCCGAACGGGCCGTGCGTGCGGGCGTAGCGGCCCACCAGATCGCCGAGCGGATCGGCCACCGGCTCGATGAACGCCGCGGGCGTGCCGATCGGCAGCGGAACCCCGAGCGCGTCCCGCAGCCGGGCCGCGTCCTCCACCGCGACCCACCAGCCGCGACCCGCGAAGGAAACAGCCAGGGCCCGGCGCGCGGCTACCAGGCTCTCGAACCAGGCGGTGGGGTCCTCGTCGGAGCGTTCGGCGGCCTCGGCGGCGGTCAGCGGTCCGAGCAGGCGCAGCAGATCCGCCAGGCCCTCGGCGTCCCGTGCGTGCCGCTCCGGGGTGAGCCGTTGCAGTTCCCGCTCGGTCTGCTCGATGACCGCGGCGTCGAGCAGTTCGCGCAGCTCCACCCGGCCGAGCAGTTCGGCGAGCAGCCCGGAATCGAGCGAGAGCGCGGCGGCGCGCCGCTCGGCCAGCGGGCTGTCACCGTCGTACATGAACTGCCCGATGTAGTCGAACAGCAGGGCGTTGGCGAACGGGGACGGCGTCGCCGTCTCCACCTCGACCAGCCGTATCTGGCGCCGCCCCACCCGGCCGAGCAGGTCGCGCAGCGACGGCAGGTCGTAGACGTCGCGCAGGCATTCGCGCACCGTCTCCAACAGGATCGGGAACTCGGGGAACTTGCGCGCCACGTCGAGCAGTTGGGCCGAGCGCTGCCGCTGCTGCCACAGCGGGGCTCGCTTGCCCGGATCACGGCGCGGCAGCAGCAACGCTCGCGCGGCGCATTCGCGGAACCGGGAGGCGAACAGCGCCGATCCGCCTACCTGCTCGGTGACGATGTCGTCGATCTCGTCGGACTCGAAGACGAACAGTTCGGCGCCGGGCGGATCGTCGGTGGTATCGGGCAGCCGCACGACGATGCCGTCGTCGGAAGCGTTCGGCGCGGCGTCCACGCCGAACCGTTCGCGCAGCCGCGCTCCGATGGCCAGCGCCCACGGCGCGTGCACCGGGAGGCCGTAGGGCGAGTGCAGCACCAGCCGCCAGTCGCCGAGTTCGTCGCGGAACCGCTCCACCACCAGGGTGCGGTCGGTGGGCAGGTGCCCGGTCGCGGTGCGCTGCTCGTCGAGCAGGGTGAGCAGATTCGTGGTCGCGTTGTCGTCCAGACCGGCGGTGCCCATGAGCCGTGCGACGCTCTCCGGCATCGGATCGGCGAACTCGCCCCGCGTGCGTCCAACCGCGGGCTCGTCCCCGTCGTGTCCCCGTTGTTCCTGCGCACGAGGCGTTTTCGTCGCACCGCCGTCGCGTCGCGAGCTTTTCCTCGTGCTCGCCTGCCCGGCCGGTTCGGCGCCGCGCTCGCGCGCCACCGTGCGGACGAACTCGCCGAGCGCCGCGCCGAGTTCGGCGGGCCGCCCGAGTCCGTCACCGTGCCAGAACGGCAACCGCCCCGGCTGCCCGAACGCGGGCGTCACCAGCACCCGATCGAAGGTGATCTCCTCGATCCGCCAGCTCGTCGCCCCGAGCGCGAACACGTCGCCGACCCGTGACTCGTAGACCATCTCCTCGTCGAGTTCGCCGACCCGGGACGCCTTCTCACCCACCATGTACACCGCGAACATGCCGCGGTCGGGGATCGCTCCGCCGGAGGTCACGGCCAGCCGCTGCGCGCCGGGCCGCCCGGTGAGCGTGCCCGCGTCACGGTCCCAGACCAGCCGGGGACGCAACTCGGCGAACTCGTCGGACGGATACCGCCCGGAGAGCAGGTCCAGCACCGACTCGTAGGCCGAGCGCGGCAGCGCCGCGTAACTCCCGGTGCTGCGCACGACGTCGAACCACCCGTCGACGTCGATCGAATCCAGCGCGCAGGCGGCCACGGTCTGCTGCGCCAGGATGTCCAGCGGGTGCGCCGGGATCTGGATCGCCTCGATCTGCCCGGATGTCATCCGCTGCGACGCCACCGCGCAATGGATGACGTCGGTGCGGTGCTTCGGGAAGATCACCCCGCGCGAGATCTCGCCGACCTGATGCCCGGCCCGCCCGATCCGCTGCAATCCGCTGGCCACCGAGGGCGGCGCCTCCACCTGGACCACCAGGTCGACCGCGCCCATGTCGATGCCGAGTTCCAGGCTGCTGGTCGCGACCACGCAGCGCAGCCGCCCGCTCTTGAGATCGTCTTCGATCAGCGCCCGCTGCTCCTTGCTGACCGACCCGTGGTGCGCTCGCGCCAGCAGGGGCCCGGCGCCGTGGATCACCTCGGTGGACGGGCCGAGCTGGGCGGGCGGCTTGTGCTCGGTCTCCACCGGTTCGCCGAGCCGTGCCGCGTAGGCCTCGTTCAAACGGGCGGTGAGCCGCTCGGCGAGCCTGCGCGAGTTCGCGAAGACGATCGAGGACCGGTGCTCCAGCACCAGTTCGACGATCGCCTCGTCCACGTGCGGCCAGATCGAGCCCGGCTGGTCGGAGTCGCCCGGTTCGGTCATGTCCGCCACCGGCACCCGCACCGACAGGTCGAACGTCTTCGGCGCCGGGGGCGCGACCAGGGTGATCGGCGCGTTGCCGACCAGGAACCGCCCCACTTCCTCCGGTGGCCGCACCGTCGCCGACAGCCCGATGCGCTGGGCGGGCCGCTCGGTCAGCAGGTCGAGCCTGGCCAGGGACAGTGCCAGGTGCGAACCGCGCTTGGAACCGGCGATCGCGTGCACCTCGTCCACGATCACCGTGCCGACGTCGCGCAGCGTGTCGCGGGCCGCCGAGGTCAGCATGAGGAACAGCGACTCCGGCGTGGTGATCAGGATGTCCGGCGGGGTGCGCAGCATGGACCGCCGATCGGAGGCGCTGGTGTCGCCGGAACGGACGCCGACGGTGATCTCCGGCGGCTCCAGTCCCAGGCGCTTGGCGGTCTGTGTGACGCCGACCAGCGGCGCCCGCAGATTGCGTTCCACGTCCACCGCGAGCGCCTTGAGCGGGGACACGTACAGCACCGAGGTGCCGGCCCGCTCGGGCCGCTGTTCCCGGGCGGCCAACTGGTCTATCGCCCAGAGGAACGCCGAGAGCGTCTTCCCCGACCCGGTCGGCGCGACGACCAACGTGTGCTCACCCGCCGCGATCGCCTTCCACGCCCCGAGTTGCGCGGCGGTCGGCGCGGGGAACGCGCCGTCGAACCACTCCTGGGTCGCGCGGGAGAACTGGGCCATGGCTTCAGTGTGCACCCGGACACCGACAAGCACGCCCGTACCGTTTCGCGAGCGAAGCGCGAGCAATCGAACAACGGCCGCCGACGCCGGGCCGTACGCTTCCACAGGTGCAGAAAGTGCTCAGACTCGACCTGGTGAGCCACGGAATGACCGAGGCGATGCGCAAGGCACGCTTCCCGGTGGACGAATCGCTCACCGAGGCGGGCAGGCGTGCGATGGCCGAGTGCGGACCGCTCACGGCCGCGCGGGTGTTCACCGGCCCGGAGCGCCGGACGGTGGAGACCGCCGCGCTGCTGGGTTTGCCCGGCGAGGAGGACAACCGGCTGCGCGACCTGGACGCAGGCGCCTGGCGCGGCGGCGAACTGATGTCGGTACCCCAGGACGAGCTGTACGCCTGGCTCACCGACCCGGCGTTCCGCGGGCACGGCGGCGAATCCGTGCTGGACGTGATCGAACGGACCAGGTTGTGGATGGCCGAGGTGGCCGCGCAGTCGGTGTCCACGATCGCGGTCACCCACCCCGCCGTGGTACGGGCCGCGCTGCTGGTGACGCTGGACGCCCCGCCGAAATCGTTCTGGCGCATCGATATCCCGCCCGGCAGCGTCACCCGCCTGCACTACCGCGGGGAATGGACGCTGCACTTCACCGCCTGATGCCCGAACGCGATGGCATGCGGGACCATCCGGGCTGTGGGCGCTCCATTGGCAGACCGACGAGAAACGGCCCGGGAGAACATCTCCCGGGCCGTTTCTCATCTGGGTTCAGCAGTTGGTCGGTGCGGGTTCGCCGCGGAACCTGGCCTCCACGTAGTTCCACGCGTCGGCGAATCCGGCGGCGGCCGCGGTCATGTGCTCGGAGATGTCGACGGTGTGGAACGTCACCGGCGCACCCGCCTTGCAGTACCGGTCGGCGACCTCGGCGACGGGTTGGTAGAAGGTCATCTCGTCGAAGCGGCCCTGCCAGAGGTAGGTAGGCGCGGTCGGCACCCCATCGAAGTACCGCAGGCTGTTCTCCCGCAGGACGGCGTGCGCCTCGGGGCTGTCCATCAGGCTCTTGGACGCCGCCATCTGCTCCGCGCTGCGGAAAGCGCCGTGGAAGAGCAGGAACCGGCGGCAGGCGTCATGCGTGAATTCCCGGAACCACAGACCGTTCTCGTTGAGCTGATCGGAGATCGGCAGCCGGTCCGGGTACTCCCGCTCCAGTCCCATGGCGGCGGCGAAGGCGAGGCCGAATCCGGGGTGCGGCGCGAAGCCGAGCGACATCGCCATCTCCTCCAGGTCGGCGGGGATACCACCGGCCACGGCGGCGGTGAGCTTCAGCTCCGGTGCGTAGGTGGGTTGCATCGCGGCGGCCCACGAGGTGGCCATGCCGCCGCCGGAGTAACCCGCGATGGCCACGGGGGAGTCGGACAGACCGAGAGCGGCGACCTTGCGGACGGCCTTCACACTGTCGAGGGTCATCATGCCCGCCAGGCGCGCGGCACCGTAGGCGGAGGTGGGGCCCAGGTAGTCCGGCAGCGAGATCGCCCATCCGCGTCCGATGGGCAGCATCGCGCCGACCGCGTCCTGCAACTCGCCGTTGAACAGCGAGCGCGACGGATTGCACTGGGTGCCGAGCGAATTGATCAGCGCCTGATAGGAGACCAGCGGCGGATTCTTGACCCCGGCGGGCAGCAGCACCGTTGTGATGCCCATGACGGGCTTGCCTTGTGAAGTGGTGGAACGGAATGCCACCTGCCAGCCCTCGGTCCCGACGTAGAGACCGGTGTCGATCCTGCGGCTGCGCACGACGTCACCGGGGGCGAGTGCCTCCAGGTCGGGCGGCGCGGTGTAGAAGGGATCGGGATCGGGGGTGGGATAGAGAGGCTGAGCCGTTGCCGGCAGGCCGAGCAGGCCGAGCGAGACGAGGCTCACCAGCAGGACCGCAATCCTGGACGGAACTCTGAACACGGGTTTCCTTCGAAAGTCAGCCGTCACCGACCCACCGCCCCGCGGGCACGCCGCGGCGTCGGTGCTTCGGACGGACCGGCACTATGCGAAAAACCGCAGCGAACGTTCGCCGCGGGACAGAGCAGAAGGAACCGCCGCCGGAACGACCCTGAGTCGATCATGACGGACTGCCGCACCTCCTTCGACTCCGGGACCGCCGGTAGCCGCGAAGGCGGCACCATCCGTGCGAAAGATAGCGCCCCACCGATCGGGGCGTCGCATCGGAAGGCGTGAATCGGACATGTCACAAAGCCCGTGGGCCGCCATTCCACAAGATCACTAAAGGAGGCGGCCTGCCCCGGCCGCACATCGAACCGGCCTCTCGCGCGGCTCATGCGAAGCTGAGTACCGTTCGTTCGCCCAGCGGGCGTTGCAGGTCGACAACGACCACGCCGTATTCGCGCTTCTGCTCCGGGTTCGCGCCCTGGCACGGCGGCATGCCGCGATGCAGGCCGCGCAGCAGCCGCACGTTCACCCGATCGGCCGATTCTTCCACGCGCGCGGTGAATCCGATGCTCGGACAGCCGACCGGGCCCGGGATGTGGATCGCGAGCTTGTTCGTCCCGTCTTCGATGTCGTACTCCGAGAAGGGCATCGCCGACGTGGGCTCCAGGTCCGCGGCATGCGGGACGACGATCATCGTGCCGCCCGCGATTCTCCGGGGACCCGGATCGGCGCGCGTTCCCGCCGCCTCTTCCGCGGTTCGCTCCGGCGTGGAGGGGGCGGCCGGGTCCACGTGCTGCCCGCACGCGGTCAGCATCCCGAACATCGAGGCGGCGACGATCGCCGCGCCCCTCCTCAGTATCGCCATCTTTCCACCTTCACACAGGTGGGCGCTGGGGCGGCGGAGGAAACGCGGGGCGGCACCGGCTCGGCCCGCCGAAGGCGATCGAATGCCCGGACGCGTGGATGTGTTCACCGTCACATGAAGCTGGCACTGTGCTGAGGATGTGCCCATCTGAAGGTCCAAGAATTGAGCAGAATGCTCAGTCTCTGCGGTAGAGGTTGTGCGTTCAGATCTTCAGGGACACGATATCGGCAACAAGTGCTCAACGATGCGAGGCCGCCGGACCGGCGCCGAGCGGACGGGTGGATCTGTATGACCGAGCTCGCCGACCGCGATCTGATCGCAGCTCCCTACGACCTTGCCGACCGTTACCGCGTCGGCTCGGGGACCGTTGTCCTCACCGGTGTCCAGGCCATCGCGCGGCAGCTGGTCGAGCAGCACGTGCGTGATCTGCGCGCCGGGCGGCGGGTGGGGACGTTCGTCTCCGGGTACCAGGGCAGCCCGCTCGGCGGCGTCGACAAGATGCTGGCCGGCATGCCGGACGTCCTCGCCGAGCACGACATCTCGTTCGTCCCGGGATTGAACGAGGAACTGGCCGCCACCTCCGTGTGGGGCAGCCAGGCCGATCTGCCCGCGGGCGCCGCGACCCATGACGGCGTTGTCGGTGTCTGGTATGGCAAAGGTCCCGGTCTGGACCGCGCGACCGACGCTCTGCGGCACGCCAACATGTACGGCGCGAATCCGCGCGGCGGCGTCTTGCTGCTGGTCGGCGACGACCCGGCGGCCAAGTCGTCCACCGTGCCCGCGGTGAGCGAGCGCTCGCTGGCGGCGATGAACATCCCCGTGCTGTTCCCGCGCAACGCCCGCGAGATCATCACCATGGGCCTGCACGGGGTGGCGCTGTCGCGCGCCTCGGGCTGCCTGGTGGCGCTGAAGATCGTCGCCGATGTCGCCGACGGCGCCTGGACCGTCGACGGTTCGGTGGGCGACATCGACCTCGTGGTGCCCGAAATCGATTGGGAGGGCAAGCCCTTCCAGTACCGGCAGCGTCCGATGGCCGCTCCGGCCGACAGTCTGCTCGCCGAGGCGGATCTCTACGGTCCCCGCTGGGAGCTGGTGCGCGCCTACAGCACCCGCAACGGACTGGACGTGATCGAGGTCCACCCGTCTCACGCCACGATCGGCATCGCCGCCACCGGGACCACCTTCGACGCGGTCCGTCAAGCGTTGCTCGACCTCGGCGCGGACGACGACGCACTGCACGCCGCGGGAATCCGGCTGCTGCGCATCGGGATGCCGTATCCGATCGCGCCCGATCGCGTCCGGGAGTTCGCCACCGGGCTCACCCGGCTGATAGTCGTCGAGGACAAGACGTCCTTCGTCGAGACCCAGATCCGCGACATCCTGTACGGCATCGCTGGCGCGCCCGAGATCGTCGGCAAGCGCGACCACGCGGGCCGCCCGCTGTTCGGCGCAGACGGCGAACTCACCTCCGGGCGCATCGCCGCACCGCTGCGCCGCCTACTCGACGGCAACCTCACCTTGAAACGACCACTGCCGCAGTCGCTGTCGTTATCGGTGCTGCCCGCCAAGCGCGCCGCCTACTTCTGTAGCGGTTGCCCGCACAACCGGTCGACGGCCGTCCCGGAAGGCTCGCTGGCGGGCGGCGGCATCGGGTGTCACACCTTGGTGACCATGTCCGGCCGGACCGACAGCAAAGTCACCGGGCTGACCCAGATGGGTGGCGAGGGCGCGCAATGGATCGGCCAAGCCCCGTTCACCGATGTGCCGCATCTGTTCCAGAACATCGGCGACGGCACCTATTTCCACTCCGGCCAGCTCGCCGTGCAGGCGTGCGTCGCCGCGGGTGTGAACATCACCTTCAAGCTGCTGCACAACGACGTGGTCGCGATGACCGGCGCGCAGCATGCCGAGGGCGCGCTCACGGTGCCGATGCTCACCCACAAGCTCGCCGTCGAAGGCGTCCGAAGGATCATCGTCTGCGCCGACGAGCCCGGGCGTTACCGCAAGCGCGACCTGGCTCCCGGCACCCAGTTGTGGCACCGGGACCGCCTCGACGAGGCACAGCGCGCCCTGCGCGAGGTCCCCGGCGTCACGGTGCTGATCTACGACCAGCACTGCGCTGCCGACGCGCGGAGGCAGCGTAAGCGCGGCGCCCTGCCGGTGCGCCGCACCCGGGTGGTGATCAACGAAGCGGTGTGCGAAGGCTGCGGTGACTGCGGCGTCCAGAGCAACTGCCTGTCGGTGCAGCCGGTGGACACCGAGTTCGGGCGCAAGACGCGAATCGACCAGACCTCGTGCAACACCGACTACAGCTGCTTGAACGGCGATTGCCCTTCGTTCGTCACGGTCGAGTTGCCCGATCCGGCGAAACGGAAGGAGCGCGGCACGAGCAGGCGGCCGCAGCCGCCGCGGCTGCCGGATCTGCCGCACGAACCGCCGACGACCACGCAGAACGTCTTTCTCGCCGGTATCGGCGGCACCGGCATCGTCACCGTGAACCAGGTGCTGGCGACCGCCGCGATGCGGGCCGGGTACGAGGTGGCGAGCCTGGACCAGATCGGGATGAGCCAGAAGGCCGGACCCGTGGTGTCGCACCTGCGCTTCGCCGCGGACGCGCTGGAGCCCGCCAACCGGCTCGCCCCCGCTTCGGCCGATTGCATCGTGGCCTTCGACCTGCTGGCCGCCACCGATACCAAGAATCTGGCCTACGGGTGCGCCACGACGACCGTGTCGGTCGCCTCCACCAGCAAGACGCCGACCGGCGACATGGTCTACGACAAGTCGGTCGCCTATCCCGACGAGGCGGCGCTGTTGCTGCGGCTGGAGCAGGTCTCGCGGTCGGTGCGGTCCTTCGACGCGCTGGCCGCCGCGGAGGTCCTCTTCGGCGACACCTCCGCCGCGAACTTCCTGCTGATCGGCGCCGCCTACCAGCTCGGCGGCCTGCGGCTGCCGCGTACCGCGATCGAGGAGGCCATCGAGATCAACGGAGTGGCCGTGGCGGCGAATCTCGCGGCGTTCCGCTGGGGGCGGGTGGCGATCGCACGGCCGGCGCAGTTCGCCGCCGCGACGACTCGCCGCGCGGCCGAACCGGCCCCGGTGCCGGTTCCGGCGGACCTGTTCGAGGGATTCACCGCGACGGGAGAGACCCGGCGCCTGGTCGAGCTGCGGGCTGCGGAACTGATCGGTTTCCAGAGCGTGGCGGTGGCACGCGCCTACGTCCGCACGGTGCAACGTATCTGGGCCGCCGAGCGCCGGGTGACCGACCGTACCGAGTTCAGCGAGCAGGTGGCGCGTGGACTGTACAAGTTCACCGCGTACAAAGACGAGTACGAGGTGGCACGGCGGCTCACCGACCCGGCCTTCCTGGCGGAGGTCGCCACGCAGGTGCCCGAGGGGGCGAACCTCACCTACCGGCTGCACCCACCGGTGCTGCGCGCGCTGGGACGGAAGAAGAAGATCGGCATGCGGCCGGGCAGTCACTTCGCGCTCCGATTGCTGGCGAAGGGAAAGCGGCTGCGCGGCACGGCGTTCGACCCGTTCGGTTACGCGCGCGTGCGCCGCGTGGAACGCGAGCTGCGCACGCACTACACCGCGATGGTGACGGATTTGGGGGCGATGTTGGACCCGGCGGGCTACGACCGCGCCGTGCGGGCAGCGGCTCTCGCCGACGTCGTGCGCGGGTACGAGGACATCAAGCTCGCCAACGTCGCGCTCTACGCCGAACGCCTGCATGAGCTCGGTATCGAGGCGCCGCGCTGCTAGCGGTGCGCCGCCCGGCCGGCCACCGATTCCTGCCACAGTCGCCGGGGAATTCCGGTGGCTCGGTGCCGTAAGCCGCGGCAACGGACGTCCGCTGATCATCGGCCGCAGACTTCGCTGCCGCGGTCACCGGTGCCGGGGCACACGGCGCTGCCTCGGTGTGCCGCCTCACCCGGCGTAGCCGGTCACCTTGCCGATCCACGCGATGAAATCCTCCGGGTCTTCGTTGCTGCCGTGCCCGGCGTCCCAGTACATCGCGGCGTCGACCTCGTCGCCCAGGTTCTCCAGGCTCGCGGCGAGATTGCCGACGATCGCCAGCGACGTATCGGTGTCCTTGGTGCCGACGCGGATCCGCCAGTGCTTCGCCCGGCCGGAATTCCGCTGCCGGAGAAAGAACATAGGGTTCATCATGCTGATTTTCTCGGGCAGGTCGGTGTCGAGTTGCGCGCCGGGGTCACCGGTCGCCCGCCGCAGGCCGAACGGGGTGAAGTGCCTGGCCTTGACGGTTCCCGCGCCGAACTCGTTGTTCTCGGGCGAGGACAGGTCGAAGGCGTCGAACGCGGGCACGCCCTTCTGCCGTGCGCCGACGTGCGAGAGGAAGCCCGGCCAGGTGAATCCGGCGCGATCGCCCGACCACGTGATCCAGGGGTTTGTCGCCAGGTAGCTGGAGCGGTCGGCGTACGACAGCGCGGTCAGGTACGCGGTCGCCGCCGGTTCGAGGTAGGTGCGCACCAGGTAGTCGCCGTAATTGCCGGCCGTGAGGGGTCCGAATCCGTTCCTGCCGTGCAGTGCCAGCGACGCCTGGTAGTCAGGGAACGCCGTGCTCAGTTCTCGCGAGGCCGCGGCATCCAGTTCGCCGGAACGCAGGGGATTGGCGCCCCAATTCCACTCGTAGGCCATGTCCGCGTGTTCGAGATCGGTGACCGGGCAGTAAGGGGCGGCGGCGAAGACGACATCACTCGCCTCCGCCGCGCCGAGTTCGGCGAGATACCGGTCGTACATCCGGCTGTCCCCGGACACCGCGAGCAGCGCGGACAGCGCGCCTCCCGCGCTGACCCCCGTGGCCACGATCCGGTCGGTGTCTCCCGGCACGCGGCCGGAGTTGTGCCGTAGGTACCGGACCGCGGCCTTCAGATCCACGATCGCGCCGGGCGCCACGCCGAAGTACGTGCCATCCGGGGCCACCAGGTCACGGCCGCGCACACCGGGTTCCACGACGACATAGCCCGCCGCCAGCGCGAGGTCGCTTCCTGGTCCGATCGCCGTCGTCCGGTTCGCGGCTGGTCACCGCCGACGCGAGGTATCCCGCGACGGAGTTGGTGAAGAGGATGGGAGCCTTGCTCGCGTCGACGCTCGCGCCGTCGATCTCGACGGGCACGCTGACGCTCAAGCTCTGGTGGGTCTTGTCCACCGGCTTCGCCACGTACACAACGCTCTCGTAGAACTGGTAAATGACCTTCTTGTCGCGCTCGAAGGTGGCGACGGTCTTCGTCTCCACCGTGAACGCGCCGGGATCGAAGGCCAACTCGTCCACCGCTTTCGCGCTGCCGTCCAGCACATCGCAGCCGGTGGCGAACATCGGCACGGCGATCGCCGCCGCACACCCCTTGAGCATCGCTCTGCGCTGCACAGCTCTCCTTCGCGTTCGTGGCAGACCACGGGCGTCGCGGACCGCGACGGCGTTGGTGGAACTCTCGACGGAACGAATCACCTGGTGATCGGAAAGACGAGATCGAAGAATATCGGCGTAGAGGCCCACTCGCGCGAATACATGCCGCTGCGCGCGGCGCTGGGACCAGATTCGGCCATCGAACAGCTACCGCAAGAAAAAACCCGGCTCAGGCGGTGTGAACCGTCCGAGCCGGGCCTGTAGTAGCGGGGACAGGATTTGAACCTGCGACCTCTGGGTTATGAGCCCAGCGAGCTACCGAGCTGCTCCACCCCGCGTCGGGTAAGGACAACACTACACAGGGTGGTGCGAACAACCCAATCGCCTGGTGGGAGCGGGTGCGGCGAGTGGTTCAGCCGAACTCGATGCCCTGGGCGAGGGGCAGTTCGGTGGAGTAGTTGACGGTGTTGGTGGCTCGGCGCATGTAGGCCTTCCAGGCGTCCGAACCGGATTCGCGTCCGCCGCCGGTCTGCTTCTCACCACCGAAGGCGCCGCCGATCTCCGCGCCGGAGGTGCCGATGTTGACATTCGCGATGCCGCAGTCGGATCCGTCGGCGGCGAGGAAACGTTCGGCCTCGCGCTGGTCGGTGGTGAAGATCGCGGACGAAAGACCCTGCGGCACTTCGTTGTGCAGGGCGATCGCGCGATCGAAGTCGTCGTAGGTGAGTACGTAGAGGATGGGTGCGAAGGTCTCCTCCCGCACCACCGCGGTCTGGGCGGGCATGCGCACGATGGCGGGCCGCACGTAGTAGGCGTCCTCGCCGAATCCATCGACGCGTTCGCCGCCGCACACCAGCTCGCCGCCGTCGGTCACCGCCTTGTCCAGCGCCGCGCGCATTCCGGTGTGGGCCTTGCCGTCGATCAGCGGCCCGACCAGCACCCCGTCGTCGAAGGGGTTGCCGACGGGCAGTTGCCGATACGCCCGCTCCAGCCGGTCCAGCAGCGGGCCCGCCACGTCCCGGTGCACGATCAGCCGCCGCAGCGTGGTGCACCGCTGCCCGGCCGTGCCCGCCGCCGCGAACACGATGGCCCGCGCCGCGAGGTCGAGATCGGCGGACGCGGTGACGATCGCGCCGTTGTTGCCGCCCAGTTCCAGCAGGCAGCGCCCGAGCCGCTCGGCCACCCGCGGGGCCACCAACCGGCCCATCCGCACCGACCCGGTGGCGCTCACCAGCGCGACCCGGCTGTCGTCGACGAGCCGGGAGCCCGCCTCGCTCCCGCCCTGGATCAGTTGATGGATCTCGGGATCCGCGCCGACCTCGCCGGTCGCGCGCCGGAGCAGGGCGTGACAGGCCAGCGCCGTCAGCGGCGTCGTCTCCGACGGTTTCCAGACCACGGTATCGCCGCAGACCAGCGCGATGGCCGTGTTCCACGCCCAGACCGCCACCGGGAAGTTGAACGCCGAGATCACCCCGACCACGCCGAGCGGATGCCAGGTCTCCATCAACCGGTGACCGGGACGTTCCGAGGGCATGGTGTGGCCGTACAGCTGCCGGGACAGGCCGACGGCGAATTCGCAGATGTCGATCATCTCCTGCACTTCGCCCGCCGCCTCGGCGGGGATCTTGCCCGCCTCCAGCGTCACCAGCTCGGCCAGGTCGCTCTTGTGTGTGGTGAGCAGCTGCCCCAGCCTGCGCACGACACCGGCCCGGACGGGAGCGGGAACGCCGCGCCAGCCCCGGAAGGCGGTAGCGGCGCGGCCGATGGCGGCATCGACCTCGTCCGGCGAGCTGGACCGCAGGGAGGTCAGCTGTCCTCCGGTGATCGGAGTGCGCGCGGGGAGATCGCCGGGTTCCGCTGGCAGCGCACCGAATCGGCGCAGCACCGCCTCCGCGCGGACGGCGAGCCGGCGGGTGGTCTGAGCGTCGAGTACCTCGGTCATCTGTTGTACCGCCGTACCTTTCGGCCGCGTCGCGGCGTGTTCGTCCCATGGAGTGGGAGGATGGAGGTCAGGTTTCGGACACGAGGCGGGCCGCCTGAGTTAGCCTTCGCTGATGGCGGATACACCGGCAAGACCCGTACTCGATGACATCGATCGCCTGCTGATTCGTGAACTGATGGCCGACGGACGGGCGACTCTGTCCAACCTGGCCGAGAAGGCGAGTTTGTCGGTGTCCGCGGTGCAGTCCCGGGTCCGCCGATTAGAGGCGCGCGGTGTGATCCGCGGGTATACCGCACACGTCGATCCCGAAGCACTCGGTCAACTGCTGTCGGCATTCGTCGCGATCACTCCTCTCGATCCGTCGCAACCCGATGACGCGCCCGCGGTGTTGCAGCACATCCCCGGCATCGAGGCGTGCCACTCGGTGGCCGGGGAGGAAAGCTACATCCTGCTGGTGCGTGTGGCGTCTCCGCGGCACCTCGAGCAGTTGCTCCAAGAGATCAGAGCCACCGCCAACGTGCGCACCCGGAGCACCATCATCTTGCAGACATTCTATGACAGGTAGCGATTCTGTGTAATTAATACGGATAGTCATAGAGGTTCCGTAAATTTTTACGTACCCTCAGGGCGTGACCATCGAACTGGAACGCACCCGCCCGGCGGTCACCCCCGCCGCCCGGGTCCATGAGATCTTGTCGGCGAGCATCCTGGCCGACGGCTTCGACCTGGTGCTCGACCTCAACCGTTCCCGTGGCTGCCGCCTCGTCGACGAACGCGACGGCAGCCCCTACCTCGACATGTTCGGTTTCTTCGCCTCCAACGCGCTGGGCATGAACCACCCCGCCCTCGCAGAGGACCCGCGGTTCCTGGCCGAACTCACCGCCGCGGCGGTGAACAAACCGAGCAACTCCGACATCTACACCGTCGAGATGGCCCGCTTCGTCGAGACGTTCGTGCGGGTGCTCGGCGATCCGCGGCTACCGCACCTGTTCTTCATCGACGGCGGCGCCCTCGCCGTGGAGAACGCCCTCAAGATCGCGTTCGACTGGAAGAGCAGGCACAACGAATCCCAGGGCCGCGCACCGGAACTCGGCACCAAGGTGCTGCACCTGACCGGCGCGTTCCACGGCCGCAGCGGGTACACCATGTCGCTCACCAACACCGATCCGGTGAAGACCGCGCGCTTTCCGAAGTTCGACTGGCCGCGCATCAAGTCCCCTTACGTCACCGACGCCTTCGACATCGAGGAGGCCGAGGCGTGCGCGCTCGCGCAGGCGCGTCGGGCATTCGAGGAAAACCCGCACGACATAGCGTGTTTCATCGCCGAGCCGATCCAGGGCGAGGGCGGCGACCGGCATCTGCGCGCGCAGTTCCTGCAAGCCGTGCAGCAGCTGTGTCACGAGCACGACGCGCTGTTCGTGTTGGACGAGGTGCAGACCGGCGTCGGCATGACCGGAACGGCTTGGGCCTACCAGCAACTCGGCCTGGCGCCGGACGTGGTCGCTTTCGGCAAGCGGACCCAGGTGTGCGGCGTCATGGCGGGTGGCCGCGTGGACGAGGTGCCCGACAACGTGTTCGCGGTCAGCTCCCGGCTCAACTCGACCTGGGGCGGCAACCTCGCCGACATGGTGCGCAGCAGGCGCGTCCTGGAGGTGCTCGAGCGGGACGAACTGATCGAACGCTCCCGGCCGCTGGGGGCGCACCTGCTCGAACGGCTGGGCGCGCTCGCCGCCCGGCACCCCGATGTCAGCGAACCGCGCGGGCGCGGCCTGATGTGCGCGATCACGCTCTCGTCGTCCCGGCTGCGCGACGAGGTGCTCACCGCGTTGCGCGAGCGGGAGCGGGTGCTGATCCTCGGAACCGGCGAGCGGGGCATCCGGTTCCGTCCTCCGTTGACGGTCACCGGCGCCGAGTTGGACGAGGCCGTCGACGCCCTGGACCGGGTCCTGGCCGGTCTGGAATAGCCCGCGAACGGGAGGCTCCGGGTATTCCGGTGCACCTGCGCCGGAATCCCGGATCCACCTCTCGGGCTCGCATCCAAGTCGTCACCACACTCCGAGAAGGTGCGACCCTCGAACCGACAGCGGATGTACCGGTGGTGCGCGCCCCACTCGTCGTCTCCGTTCCGGTGCTGTCGGATCACCCGGAATCCTCTGGCGCGTAAGGTCCGCACGAGCTCAGCATCCGGCCGTTACCCGACGGGCACCCCGGCATGATGCGCTGACCTGGCCCGAGCACATCGGTCGTCGAGTGGTCAGGGGGTGACCGGACGCAGGCCCAAACCCCCCTCGACGAAACGGCGGACGGACGTCAGCCCGGCATCCAGGGCCGCTTCGTAGCCCCGGCGTGCCCACCCCGTCACCGCCGCGGTGCCCTCACTCGTCGGCGTCACGCCGATCTCCGCGACCAACTCGGCCGTGGTCGGTTCGCAGACCGCCCAGGAGAAATGCGTCTCCTCCGCCCAGCCCGCACTGCGCCGGGCCACATAGTCCGGTTCGGTGATGCCGCCCTCGGCCAGGGCAGGGCGGTCATCGATGCGGTCGTCGGCGCGCAAAGCGCGCAGATACCAGGCGCCCGCGTTGATCTCGATCGGCTCCATCAGCGTTCGCCCCTCGCGCCGCGCCCGTAGCCCGCCGCGGCGACCAGCGCGTCCGTCACCACTCCGCCGAATTCCGCGACGCCGACCGGCCTCGCTGCGACATGATCGGATGACCGCGCCGCCGTTTTCGCGCGTTTCGCGGTATTCAGGCTGATTTCGGGTAGCTCGGTCATGAGGAAGAGGCTAGCGGGAGGTGCTACGACATGGGCGAGCTGTGGTTCGGCCACTACCGCCTCGATCGGCTGCTAGGCAGCGGCGGCATGGGCGAGGTCTGGCTCGCGCACGACACCACCGCCGACCGTGCCGTCGCGTTGAAGGTACTGACCACCGCGTACGCGGCGGACCCCAAATTCCGGCAGCGATTCACCAGGGAGGCTCGGCTCGCCGCCCAAGTGCGCGGGCCGCACCTGGTGCCGATCCATTCATTCGGCGAACTCGACGGCCGCCTGTACATCGATATGGAGTTCATCGAAGGCTCCGACGTGGCCGCGCTACTGCGGCGGGCGGGGCGGCTGGAACCCGAACGCGCGATCGATATCGTCGTGCAGACGGCCGGCGCGCTCGACATCGCCCATCGTGCGGGCCTGGTGCACCGCGACGTGAAGCCGTCCAACATCATGGTGACGCCCGACGGCACCGCCTACCTGATCGACTTCGGCACCGCGCAGCGCAGCGACCAGCCCGCGATCACCGCCACCGGCAACGTGGTGGGCACGCTGGCCTACATGGCGCCGGAGCGGTTCGACGGGTCGGCGGTACCCCAGTCCGATCAATATTCGCTGGCCTGCGTGCTGTACGAGTGCCTCACCGGGCGAAGGCCGTTCGACGACGGCGACCCGCCGCGCATGTTGCGCGCCCACTTGATGCAAACCCCTCCGCTCGCCTCCGCGCTGAATCCGGCCTTGCCGCCCGCACTGGACGCGGTGATCGCACGCGGCATGGCGAAAGACCCCGCCCTGCGCTGGTCCAGCGCCGGTGAACTGGCCTCGGCCGCGTACGCGGCCCTGACGGGCCAGGACGCCACCACGGTCGAGCTCGCGTCGTCGGTGCCGACCTTCGTGCTCCCGCCGCCGCGTGGGGTCGTCCGGACCGGCGCCACGCCCGGAGCGCGAACGTCTTCCGGATCGCGTCTGGCGCTGATGGCTTTCGCGGCGCTCGTCGCGCTGGTCGCCGGGTCGCTGTGGCTCGGGGGCCCGGACGCGGCCGACGCGGGACCGGCCTCCGCTCCCGCCCCGTCTCCGAAGCAGGAAGCGTCCGCGCCGCCGTCGCATGTACCGGCCACGCGGGCGCCGGTGCCCATTTCGGCGCCCATCCTGGTCCTGCCCGGCGCGGGTCAGCCGTGCGACCCGGTGGTGGACGTGCACAGCGTCACCGTTGACGGCCTCGTGCTGACCTGCACTCCGTTGGCGGGGGGCGGGTCGAGCTGGCTTCCGGCAGCGCCTGCCGCGGGCGGTGTCGCCGCGGAAAATGTCGACGACTCGAACCAGCCCGGACAGCCCGCCTCGGACGACAAGCCCGGCCGGGGCAAGCCCGGTCACGCGAATCCGGGCAACGGCAACGGCAACGGCAAGCCCAAGGCCAAGCCGGGCAAGTAGGCGGGCCGTTGCCGGATTGTCGTCGAGCACACAGTGGTGCGTGACGCAGGGGGCGGTTACGCTCCGAAAGAGGCCACTTCTTCGGTATCGGCGCGGTGAGCTGCTGATTTCCGTTGTCCGCGCCGCAGGTGGAGGCCGGGTCGACCAGCTGTCAACGGTGACTGGAGGTTCGCGATGGGGGAGGTGCGATTCGGGGGTTACCGGCTGGAGCGACCGCTCGGCAAGGGCGGCATGGGGCAGGTCTGGCTGGCGTACGACATGGTGGCGGCACGACGGGTGGCGTTGAAACTCCTGCCCGCCGACCTCGCGGCCGCGCCCGGATACCGTAAGCGGTTCGAGCGGGAAGCCGAAGCCGTGGCGCGGTTGCACGACCCGCACGTGCCGCGGATCCACCGATTCGGCGAGATCGACGGCCGGCTCTACATCGACATGCAATTCGTCGAGGGCGCCGACCTGGCAGGCAAGCTGGTGGCCGAGGGCCCGATGCCACCGGCCGTCGCGATCGGCGTCATCGGCCACGTCGCCGCCGCGCTCGATGTGGCGCACCGGGCCGGGCTGGTGCACCGCGACGTCAAACCGTCGAACATCGTCGTGCATCCCAGTGGCTTCACCTATCTGATCGACTTCGGCATCGCGCACGGACTCGGACAGACGGCCGTGACCGCCACCGGCATGGCGATCGGCACCCTCGCGTACATGGCCCCGGAGCGGTTCAGCGGAAAGACGGACGGACGCGCTGATGTCTACTCGCTGGCCTGCGTGCTCTACGAATGCCTCACCGGTGCGCGGCTCTACGGCGATACCGATCCCGCGCAGCAGATGCACGCCCACCTGATGGCGCCGCCCCCACGCGCCGGTTCGATGTGCGCCGCCGTCCCCGCCGCGTTGGACGCCGTCATCGCTCGCGGTCTGGCCAAGGAACCGAGCGAAAGATTCCCGACCGCAGGAGAATTCGCCGCTGCCGCGCGAGCCGCGATCGGCGCGTCCGCTCCGGAGCCGGTAGCCGTGCCACCGTCCGGATCGGATCGCCCGGCGACGAAGCCGCCGACCCGTTCGGATTCCGTACCGGCCCCGGGATCTTCACACCGCTCCGGAGTCGCTGGTCCAGCTGCGCTTTCGCCGCGAACGGACTCGAAAGCGGCCGCAGCCGCATCGGAATCCGTGGACCCCGAGCGGCCACGGCGAACGCCTGTCCCGACCGAAGTCCTGCCGAACCCGGGCCCTGCACCGACCCTTGTGGCCACCAAGCTCGACTGGTCGACAGTCGCGCCCGATCCTGGACCGGTTCCGCATGTTCCGACTCAGGGCTCGTCGTTGCGCGGATACGCCGGTGCGCAGCGTCCGCCCGTATCCGCCGATAATCCCGTTGCAGGACAGCCGTATCCAGCCCCCGGGCGCGGATCGTATCCCGCCGGCCCTGCCCGGGGCGCACAGCCGGGTTGGCAGGAACGGTTGCTCGCTCGCGTGCTGCCCTCGAAGCCCGGCCCGGTCGCGTCGCCGTATCGTGCGCCTGCGCGAAAGGTCTTCCCAGCGGTGCAGCGCCCGGGCCCGCCGGTCGCGCAGCGTCGCCCGGGCGTCCCGGTCCCGCGTCGTCGGCCGCGTCGTCGCCGGAGTCTTCTTTCGAAGATGATCGGCGCGCTGATCGTGGTATTCCTCGCCCCGTTCGCGTTCGCGGCGGGCTGTGTCGCGTTGATCGCCGCGGGAACCAGGGCCGGTGATTCCGGCGCGCCCGCGCCCACCTTGCCGCCCTCGGCGGTGGCGGTGGAGAACCCCGGGCCACCCGGGGACGACCGCGGGTCCGATCCGGCCGCCGTGGCACCGGCGGGCAGTCCCGTGCGCGACGGCAAATTCGAGTTCGTCGTGACCAACGTCGACACGGGTGTGGCACGAGTCGGATTGCAGCGGGCCACGGGCTCGTTCCTGATCGTCACGCTGGCCGTGCGGAATATCTCCGACGAGACGAAGTGGTTCCTGCCGATGGGCCAACGCCTGCTGGACGCGCAGAACACGCCCTTCGACCACAACGCCACCGCCACCATGTGGCAGAACACCCAACAGCGCCTCGGCTACTCCTTCGAGCTGCGCCCCGGGCAGTCCGCCACCACCCAACTCGTATTCGACCTGCCCCGGACGGCGACCCCCGACCACTTGGAACTGCACGACTTCGTCCTCTCCGGCGGCGTGCGAGTCCACATCGCCTGAACGCCTCCGCGCAGCCGCATCGAGAAGACATCCACGACCCGCCCGCCCTCAGCGCGTCACCACCGCGCCGCGCCGTTGAGCTGACCCGCGGTGAATCACCGATCCCGGATGGTTTGTGCGCCCGCCGGGGCGGCAGCGGGCCGAAGTCGGTCAGGCGGCTGGGATGACGGCGGAGAGCGCGCCGAGCACGGCTGTGCGGCCGATTTGCAGGGCCCTGGCGAGCAGTGCGGTGTCGCGGGCGGCGCTGTCCACGTCCGGAGAGCCGACGGGCGGGTGGATCTGGAGCACGGAGTCGCCGAGTTCGGCGAGGGCTCGGTCCTCCAGGTCTTGTTGCCGCGGGCGTTCGAGCCAGGCCCGGTACGCGCCGGGGGCCACGGCGCGCAGATAGCCGCCGCCGATGATCTGGTGCAGGCGCGAGGCGGGCGGTCGCCGTTCGTCCACTCTCCGGGTGCGCAGGACCAAGGCATGGGTGGCGCCCGCGCGGACCGCGGTGCGAATCGGCACGGTCTCCGAGAGGCCGCCGTCGAAGTAGGCCGAACTGCCCAGGGCGACCGGGGGCCCGGCCAGGATGGGCAGGCCCGCCGACGCGCGCAGCGCACGCATGAGCGTCCGCTTGTCGGTGATGTGTGGATGCAGATCGACCGCCTGCCCGGTCCGGATATCGGTGGCGATCGGATGGAAGGTCGTGGAGTTGGCCAGGATCGCGTCGAAATCCATCGGTTCGACGCCGTCGTACACCTGGTGCACGAGATACCGCAGATCGAACGCCGGACGTCCACGCAGGAGCCGGGCCGGGTCGACGGCGCGGCGCATGATCTCCGGATCGGTCCAGGAGCGCATGCCGGGGATCGCGCGCCCGCACAGCAGCCAGGCGCCGTTGATCGCGCCCGCCGACGTGCCGTATACGGCGTCGAATACCCCTGCGAGCCCGAGTTCCTCGAGCGCCGACACCATGCCGCTGGAGTACACGCCCCGGCTGCCGCCGCCCTCTACCACCAGCACCAGGCGGTGACCGTCGGCGCGGCCGGCCGTGGCGCGCCGCGCGCGGATCACCTCCGCGACGGGGGAGAGGCTTGTCGAGCTGGTCACCGCAACACGATACGACACGTCGGTGTGCGTTTCGGGTCCAGCGGAGGCAGCTCGCGTGACGGCGGAGGGACCGCCGCGTGAACAGCGAAGCGGGCGCGGACCTCGTGGTCCAGCGCCCGCTCCGTGACGTTGCTACTTGATCTCTGCGAGAACCGTGCCCTGCGTGATCGCCGCGCCCGTCTCGACGGACAGACCGGTGACCACACCCGCCTTGTGCGCGTTGACCGGGTTCTCCATCTTCATGGCCTCGAGCACCACGATCAGGTCGCCCGCCTCGACCGACTGGCCCTCTTCCACCGCGACCTTGACGACGGTGCCCTGCATCGGAGCGGTGACCGCGTCACCGGAGGCCGCGCCGCCGCCCGCGCCGCCACGCTTGCGCGGCTTGGGCTTCTTGCGGATCACGCCGGCACCGTTGCCCGCAGCACCGGCCGCACCGGCGCCGACGGTGAAGTTACCCGGCAGCGACACCTCGACCCGGCGTCCGCCGACCTCGACGACGACCTTCTGCCGCGGCGCATCCTCGTCCTCGTCGGCCGGGGCGCCCGCACCGGTGAACGGCTCGACGGTGTTGACCCACTCGTTTTCGATCCACTTGGTGTAGACGTCGAACTTCTCGCCGTCACCGATGAACGCCGGGTCCTCGACGATCGCCCGGTGGAACGGGATGACCGTGGCCAGGCCGTCGACCTCGAACTCGGCCAGCGCGCGGCGCGCGCGCTCCAGTGCCTGCGTGCGGTTCTCGCCGGTGACGATCAGCTTGGCCAGCATCGAGTCGAACTGCCCGCCGATCACGCTGCCGGCCACCACGCCGGAGTCCACGCGCACACCGGGGCCGGTGGGCTCGGAGTACACGGTGACCGGGCCGGGAGCGGGCAGGAAGCCGCGGCCCGCGTCCTCGCCGTTGATGCGGAACTCGAAGGAGTGGCCGCGCGGCGTCGGGTCCTCGGTGATCTCCAGCTTCTCGCCGTTGGCGATGCGGAACTGCTGGCGCACCAGGTCGATGCCCGCGGTCTCCTCGGTGACCGGGTGCTCGACCTGCAGCCGGGTGTTCACCTCGAGGAAGGAGACGGTCTCGCCCTGCACCAGGTACTCGACGGTGCCCGCGCCGTAGTAGCCGGCTTCCTTGCAGATGGCCTTGGCGGAGGCGTGGATCTTCGCGCGCACCTCGTCGGACAGGAACGGCGCGGGGGCCTCCTCGACGAGCTTCTGGAAGCGCCGCTGCAACGAGCAGTCGCGGGTGCCCGCGACGATGATGTTGCCGTGCTTGTCGGCGATGACCTGCGCCTCGACGTGGCGGGCCTTGTCCAGGTACTGCTCGACGAAGCACTCGCCGCGGCCGAAGGCGGCGGTGGCCTCGCGGACGGCCGAGTCGTACAGCTCCGGGATCTCCTCGATGGAGTGCGCGACCTTCATGCCGCGGCCACCGCCACCGAAGGCCGCCTTGATGGCGACCGGCACACCGTACTTCTTCGCGAATTCGACGACCTCGGTCGCGTCCTTGACCGGGTCCTTGGTGCCCGCGGCCATCGGCGCCTTCGCGCGCTCGGCGATGTGCCGCGCGGTGACCTTGTCGCCGAGGTCGCGGATGGATTGGGGGGAGGGGCCGATCCAGATCAGCCCGGCGTCGATGACGGCCTGGGCGAAGTCGGCGTTCTCCGACAGGAAGCCGTAACCGGGGTGGATGGCGTCGGCGCCGGACTTGGCTGCGGCGTCGAGGATCTTGTCGAACACGAGGTATGACTCGGCCGAGGTCTGCCCGCCCAGGGCGAAGGCCTCGTCGGCGAGCTTGACGAACGGGGCGTCCGCGTCCGGCTCTGCGTAGACCGCGACGCTGCCGATGCCGGCGTCCTTGGCCGCCCGGATCACGCGCACGGCGATCTCGCCTCGGTTAGCTACGAGTACCTTTGTGATCCGCGCGCTGGCATGGCTGGGCACTGAGCCTCCTGTGTGCATTCTTCTGGTCGCTTCGCCGGGGGTGGGGTCGCTGTGCAGCCTCCGCTCCCATAATCGACTTGTTTACGTCTCGGGCGAGTGTAGGCAGTCTGCCAACAGACGCCGAACTCGGCTAGCCCTACTCAACAGTAGGTCGCGGATCACAACGTACGCGGTCCGCGTTTGGGACCGCACCCGACTCACCTGCTCCTGGTGCGCCGAGAACCGCCGCGTGCTGGCACTTCGCCCGGTTCGTCCCCCTTGGCGATCGGCATCCGCACCGAGTTTCCCCACTCGGTCCATGAGCCGTCGTAGTTGCGTACGCCGTCGCGCCCGAGCAGGTAGGTCAGGACGAACCAGCTGTGGCTGGATCGCGCGCCGACTCGACTGTAGACGATCACCTCGTCCTGGCCGGCCGACGCGCGGTAGACGTCGTCGAGTTCGGCGCGCGCGCGGAATCTCCCGTCGGCGGCCAACGTCTCGGTCCAGGGGATGTTCGACGCGCTGGGAATGTGGCCGCCGCGCAACGCCGCGTCCTGGGCCGTGGCCGGGTCGTCGAGCACGCGCGTGCCCGAGTATTCCTCGGCCGAGCGTACGTCGATCACCGGTTTGCCCAGGTGGGTGAGCACGTCCTCGCGGAAGGCACGGAAGGTGCTGTCGTCCCGGCGCACAGCCGGGTAAGCGCTGCGCACCGGACGGCCGGGTTCGAACGTCGTGTCGCGCCCCTCGGAGATCCAGGCCGCGCGTCCGCCGTCGAGCAGCCGCACGTCCTCGTGCCCGAACAGGGTGAATACCCACGCCGTGTGCGCCGCTTGGATGTTTCCGCGATCCCCGTAGATCACGACAGTGTCGTCACGATCTATCCCTTTGGCGCGCATGAGTTCGGTGAAGCGGGTTCCGTCGATATAGTCGCGCGTGACCGGATCGTTCAGATCGCTTCGCCAATCCAGTTTGGTGGCGCCCGGAACGTGCCCGATGTCGTACAGCAGCGTGTCCTCGTTGGCCTCGATGATCTCGAGTCCCCGCGCGCCTATGTTTGCCGACAGCCACTCCGTGGTTACTAGTCGGTGAGGGTGTGCGTAGGAACCGAGTGAGGGATGAGGGTCCGGAGCGACGGGCACGGTGTTCGGTTCCTTCACGCATGGGTGGACGGTGGTGACAGCGGTTCGAGGCCTCACAGCGATGGTAGGGGTGAGGCGACAGTGACTCTCGTTTCAGATCACAAATCGGATGAGGGCCGAATAAAGGGCACCTACATCCGATAAAGTCTCCCGGGAGGAGGGGTGAGCTATGTCCGATTCTTGGCCGCGGCGGCGACTGCTCGCGATCCTACGTGGCGCCAGCGAGCCTCTCGACGCCCAGGAACTGGCCAGAATCACCGGACAGCACGTCACCACGGTTCGCTTCCATCTCGATGTGCTCACCAGGGAATCCCTCGTCCGGCAGTTCCAGCAGCCGCCGCGCGGCCGTGGGCGGCCGCGCATCGGATACAGCGCGGTGCAGCGATCGGTGGGTTATCAGGACCTGGCGCAGGTGCTCGCCGATCAGCTCGGCCCGGACGCGCGGCGCAGATCCGAGGCCGCGATCGCGGCGGGCCACGCCTGGGGCAGCAGACTCGACGTGGGTGACCACCGGGTGGAGTCGCTGGAGGACGCCAAGGACCTCACGATGACGTTGATGTCGGAACTGGGCTTCGCGCCCGAACGCGACCCGTCTTCGGAGACCGAGGGCAAGGTGCTGATCCGTCTGACGGCCTGCCCGCTGCGTGAACTGGCGCGGACGCACTCCGAGGTGGTGTGCGGCGTACACCTCGGCCTGCTCGAAGAGGTGATCGACCGGGGCGGCGCGCACGGGACGATCGACGTGCGGATGCACCCGTTCGTCGAACCGGAGCTGTGCGTGGCCCGGCTCGAACTCATCGCGGCACAGCGCGCCGAGGCCCAGGACGCGGCGCCGGTGTCCCCGGGCGGGGACGCCGAGGCGTTCACCGCACCGTCAGGCCGTGTGGCCCCACAGCTGCGTAACGCTGATCCCAACATCGCCAAGCAGTCGGCGCAGCAGTGGTAGCCCGATGCCGATGACGCTGGACGGGTCGCCGTCGATGCGATCGACGAACCAGCCGCCCAGCCCGTCGAGGGTGAACGCGCCCGCCACCTCGAGCGGCTCGCCGGTCGCGATGTAGGCGTCCAGCTCGTCCGGCTCCGGCTTGGCGAAGTGCACGGTGGTGCTGCTGCAATCGACCGCCTCGGCGGTGATCCGCCCATCCCGCATCCGCATCACGCAGTGACCGGTGACCAGATCCGCGCTGCGCCCGGCCATGTCGCCCCACCGCGCGCGAGCGACCTCAGCGGTGTGCGGCTTGCCCTGCAATTCGCCGTCGACGAGCAGCATCGAATCGCAGGCCACCACAACGCAGTCGGCGGCCAGCTCCGGAATGTCCGCGGCCACGGCGGCCGCTTTGGCGCGCGCCAGTTCCACCACGACCGCGCGTGGTGGCGTGTCCTCGGGAAGGGCGGCGGCGACCGCGTCCTCGTCCACGGCGGAGACACGGACGATCGGGTCGATGCCCGCCGAGCGGAGAACCTCCCGGCGGGCCGGGGACGCGGAAGCCAGGATCAGCCGCGTCACCCGCGCAAGTGGGACAGCTGCGGGAAGGCGTACGGGGAGAACGGCGAAGAGCCGCGATGCATCAGCGTCGGGTGGCCCCACATATCGGGCGGCCCGGCGGGGCCGGTGGGCGCGGCGCTGTTCGCCACGGCGGACAGCACGCACACCAGCGCGGCGAGTTCTTCGTCGCTCGGCGAGCCCTTCACGACACGGAAGAACGGCTCAGCGGTGGCCTCGGCGGATAGCGCTGCCGCGTCGGAGCCGGTGGAGGCACCGGTCTCGTCTGCGATCGGGTCGACTGTGAGATCCAGTTCGACGGCGCTCAACACATCTTCTTCTGCCACGGTCGTCACAGTGCCAGGTCCTCTCTTCGCCTCTATCAGCGGACTGATCAGGCTATTCCCGTTTTCCGACTAGCTACGGATGAAGCATTCGTCCTCGGATGCACTCATTGCGTCTCTGCAACAAGCCGGTACCCGCCAGAGTAAGTGTTACCGAGGCCGATGCCACCCTTTGTGCGCGGCCTATCGAGCGTATCGCTCGATCACAGCGGGATGTTGCCGTGTTTCTTCGGCGGAAGGGTCACCATCTTGCGTTCGAGCAGTCGCAGCGCGGACACGATTTGGCCGCGGGTGTGCGAGGGCGGGATGACCGCGTCCACGTATCCGCGCTCGGCGGCGACGTACGGGTTCACGAGCGTGTCCTCGTACTCGTTCTGGAGCTCGAGCCGCAGCGCATCGACGTCTCCGCCCTCTTTGGCGGCCTGCTGCAGCTGCTTGCGGTAGACGAACCCGACGGCGCCGGAAGCGCCCATGACGGCGATCTGAGCGGTCGGCCAGGCGAGGTTCACATCGGCGCCCATGTGCTTGGAACCCATGACGTCGTAGGCGCCGCCGTAGGCCTTGCGGGTGATGATGGTGATTTTGCCCACAGTGGCCTCACCGTAGGCGTAGAGCAGCTTCGCGCCGCGCCGGATGATGCCGTTGTATTCCTGTCCGGTACCGGGCAGGAAGCCGGGCACGTCGACCAGGGTGATGATCGGGATGTTGAACGCGTCGCAAGTGCGCACGAAGCGCGCGGCCTTCTCCGAGGCGTCGATGTCCAGGCAGCCCGCGAACTGGGTGGGCTGGTTGGCCACGATGCCCACGCTGCGGCCGTCGACCCGGCCGAAGCCGACGATGATGTTCATCGCGCGCTCGGCCTGCACCTCGAGGAACTCGTCGTCGTCGAGCAGACGCCGGATCACCTCGTGCATGTCGTAGGGCTGGTTCGGCGAGTCCGGGATGATCGTGTCCAGCTCGAGGTCCTCGTCGGTGAGCGAGTCCTCGATCGCGCCGTCGATCGGGTCGGTGGCCGGGAAGCGCGGCGCCTCGGCGCGGTTGTTGCTCGGCAGGTAGGACAGCAGGTCCTTGACGTAGTCCAGGGCGTCCTGCTCGCCGGAGGCGACGTAGTGCGCCACACCGGACTTGGTCATGTGCGTGTGCGCGCCGCCCAGGTCCTCCATGGTGACGTCCTCACCGGTGACCGTCTTGATGACGTCCGGGCCGGTGACGAACATCTGGCTGGTGCCGTCGACCATGACGACGAAGTCGGTCAGCGCGGGGGAGTACACGTGACCACCGGCGGCCGGGCCCATGATCAGCGAGATCTGCGGGATCACGCCGGAGGCCTGGATGTTGCGGTGGAAGATCTCGCCGTAGAGACCGAGCGAGACCACGCCCTCCTGGATGCGGGCGCCCGCGCCCTCGTTGATGCCGATCAGCGGGCGGCCGGTCTTCAGCGCCAGATCCATCACCTTGACGATCTTCTCGCCGTAGACCTCGCCGAGGCTGCCGCCGAACACCGTGACGTCCTGGCTGAAGATGCAGACGTCGCGTCCGTCGATGGTGCCGTAACCGGTCACCACGCCGTCGCCGAGCGGGCGGTTGTTCTCCAGGCCGAAGTTGACGCTGCGGTGGCGGGCCAGGGCGTCGAGTTCGACGAAGGACCCTTCGTCCAGCAGTGCGAGGATGCGCTCGCGGGCGGTCATCTTGCCCTTCGCGTGCACCTTGTCGACCGCGGCCTCGCCCATCGGGTGCTTGGCCTCTTCCAGCCGATTCCGCAGGTCAGCCAGCTTCCCGGCGGTGGTGTGGATATCGGGGGAGCCCGCCGGACCTGATGCGGGCTGCTGCTGGACACTCGTCATGGCATCGGAGTGTAACCAGTACCAGCGTTTACTTTCTAACCAAGACCGGGCTACCGGCGAGTAGAAAACCGCAGCTAGATCAATTTTCCCAGGCAAACTTCCTGGTCGGTAGCCGAGTCCGGAAGGCGGAAAATGAGTATCGCCGACCGGCCCTGCCCACCTAGCCTGAGGGCGACGGATTTCCGAGCGGGGGAGGAGCGCGTCATGTGGGAATGGGGTAGAGCTCGCGCGGAGTACGCGGCCGAGACGGCGTGGACACGGACCGCCGAGGAGGCGCCGAAGTACGGCGAGCCCGAGGTGTGGGCCGAGGCGGCCGAAGGCGAGCGGGAGGACGGCGACGGGATGGGCGCGGCGGCGCGCGACCCGATCGTCTCCTCGTACGACCTGGTCGGGTAGCGCCCGGCACGACGAGTAGCCTGCCGGTGTGCAGAGGCCACCGTTGGATGCAGAGCAGTTGCGGCGCAGTGCCGTCGAGTCGCCCGAGCTGTCGTTCTTCACGCGGATCGATGTGGTCGAGTCGACCGGGTCCACGAACGCGGATCTGATCGCGCTGGCGGCAGATCCGGCCGCCGACCGCGTGGTTCTGCTGGCGGAGACCCAGGTGCAGGGTCGCGGTAGGCACGCGCGCACCTGGGTCAGCCCGCCGCGGGCGCAGCTGGCGATGTCGCTGCTTGTGCGGTTGCCCGGGATCGGCCCGGCCTCCCTCGCCTGGCTGGCACTGCTGACCGGCGTGGCCGTGGTCGACGCGCTGCGGACCGCGGCGGGCGTGCCCGCGGACCTCAAATGGCCCAACGACGTGCTGATCGGGAGCCGCAAGGTGGCGGGCATCCTGGCCGAGGTGGCGGCGAGCGTGGAGGGCGGCGCGCCTGCCGTGGTGATCGGGCTCGGACTCAACGTGAGCCTGACCGAAGAGGAACTGCCGGTGCCGCACGCCACCTCGCTCACCATCGCCGGCGCGCGGCAGACCGATCGCACGGTGCTCGTGCGATCCCTGCTGACCGAGTTCGCCCGCCGCTTCACCGCGTGGCGCGACGCGGACTGGGCGATCGACGAACTGGCCGCCGCTTATCGCGAGCGGTGCGCCACGATCGGCGCCGAGGTCCGTGCCGAGCTGCCCGGGGACCGGACGCTGACCGGCGTCGCCGAGGGCGTCGACGAGTACGGCCGCCTGCTCATCGGCGGGCAAGCGGTATCCGCCGGCGACGTCACGCATCTGCGCGCCCAGTACTGAGCGCCGGAGCGCCCGGCGGCGTGGCGGGCGCCGCGCCGCCGGCAACGCGCGGCGGCGTGCCTCAGACGCGCTGAGCGACGCCGCGCGAGGCATCCCGGGCGAGGGCGCGATCGCGCTGCTCCTCGAACTTGATCACGTCCTTGCCCAGCTTCTCCAGGAACGCGCCCAGTTCATCGCGCGCCTGCTCGCCGCGCGGCCCGTAATCGGAGCGTTCGAAGACGTTCCACTGCTTGAGCACCGGCTGGAGCACCTCCTCCAGATGCTGGCGCAGATCGTAGATGCCGTGCTTGGCCATCAGCACGCCGTAGCGGCGGAAATTCGGCATCCCGGCGCCGGGCATCAGGAAATTCCGCACGATCCTGGCGATCGCGGGCAGCGCTTGGTCGGGGACCAGGTCGAGCGCGGCGCCGCACACCGAGCGATAGAAGATCATGTGCAGGTTCTCGTCGGCGGAGATGCGCTGGAGCAGGCGGTCGGCCACGGGGTCGTTGCACGCCTTGCCCGTATTGCGGTGAGACACACGGGTGGCCAGCTCCTGGAAGGTGACGTACGCGACGCTCGCCAGGAATCCGCCCCACCCCTCCGGGGACTGGACGCCGTTGCTCATGTGGATCATCCGCGCCTGTTCCAGGGCGACCGGGTCGACGGCGCGGGTGACGACCAAGTAGTCCCGCATGGCGATGCCGTGGCGATTCTCCTCGGCGGTCCACCGGTCGACCCAGGTGCCCCACGGACCGTCCTCGGAGAAGTTCTGCGCGATCTCCCGGTGATAGGAGGGCAAATTGTCCTCGGTGAGCAGATTGGTGATCATGGCGACCCGGGCGACCTCGCTGAGGTGCGATTGCTCCGGCTCCCAGTCGACGCCGCCCAGTGCGGCGAAATTGCGGCCCTGGCTCCACGGCACGTAATCGTGCGGGTTCCAGTCTTTCGCCATGGACAGGTGCCGATCCACATTCTCTTCGGCGACGGGCTCGAGTTCGGCCAGGATTTGCAGCGGGGTCAGGTCTTTGGTCACGCGTTCCTCCACGGTCGGAATCGACGATGATGGTGAGCCGGGCGTTGCGCGATACAGAGAGCCACTGCGCGGAATAGTCACACGCAGGGTGCCGATTGTGCAGCATGACGCGCTGCGGTGTCAGCCGTTCCGGCATCTTCAGGCGGTAGTGTTCCTGACATGGGTTATCCGGAGGATGTGCTGGCGCCCGAGGAACAGCTGCTGCTGCATCGCCACCCGCATTGGAAAATGCTCTTCTGGCCGATCGTGACGCTCATCGTGGCCACCGCGCTCGCCGGTTTCGCAGGGGGACTCGTCTCGCAGAAGGCCACGGGCACCACCGCCTCGGCGCTGCTCGTCACGGTGCTCGTGGTGTATCTGGTCATCCTGCTATGGCGTTGTGCCGCACCGGTTATCCGATGGAAGTCGACGCATTTCATCATCACCGATCGGCGGGTGCTGGTACGTCAGGG
This sequence comes from Nocardia sp. NPDC047648, assembly GCF_040642815.1. Classification (NCBI taxonomy): domain Bacteria; kingdom Bacillati; phylum Actinomycetota; class Actinomycetes; order Mycobacteriales; family Nocardiaceae; genus Nocardia; species Nocardia sp. NPDC047648. Next base: position 37,200 of record NZ_JBEYSX010000021.1, read on the forward strand.
CGTGCTCACCCACAGCGGCATCGACATCCCGATGAGCCGGATCTCCAGCGTGCAGTTCCGGCACGGACTCTTCGATCGGCTGCTCGGCACCGGGACGCTGATCATCGAGTCGTCCTCCTCGGAGCCGCTGGAATACGACGACATCCCGTCGGTCCAGCAGGTACACGCGCTGCTCTACCACCAGGTGTTCGAGGTCGAACGCCATCGCGACGGCCGCGACGAGCGCCGCGACGACCGTCGCAGCTACCGGTGAGCCCGTAACCTGGGCGTATGACCGCTGTACTGCTGGCCGAGGACGACGACGCCATCGCGGCCCCGCTGTCCCGCGCGCTCGGCCGCGAGGGCTACACGGTGACCGTCGAGAGTTTCGGCCCGGCCGTGCTGCAACGAGCCCTGGAAGGCGGCCATGACCTGCTCATCCTCGATCTCGGCCTGCCCGGCATGGACGGGCTGGAGGTATGCCGTCAGGTGCGCGCTCGCGGCGCGGATCTGGCCGTGCTGATGCTCACCGCGCGCACCGACGAGGTGGATTTCGTGGTGGGGCTGGACGCGGGCGCCGACGACTACGTCGGCAAGCCGTTCCGCCTCGCCGAGCTGCTGGCGCGCGTGCGAGCGTTGTTGCGGCGCAGCGGAATCGGTGACGACACGGTCGAGGTCGGGGGGATCCGCCTGGAGCCCGCGGCGCGGCGCGTGCTGGTCAACGGAGTCGAAATCGGTTTGGCCAATAAGGAATACGAGTTGCTCAAGGTGCTGATCGATCGGGCGGGTCAGGTGGTGGCGCGCGAGACCATCCTGCGCGAGGTGTGGGGCGACGCGGAGCTGCGCGGTTCCAAGACGTTGGACATGCACATGTCCTGGTTGCGCCGCAAGATCGGCGACGAGGGCCCCATGGCCGAACGGCGCATCGTCACCGTGCGCGGGGTCGGCTTCCGGCTGAACACCGACTGACGTGCGCCGCCGGATCCTGCGTTCCATGCTCACCGTGCTGACCCTCACCACGGTGGTGCTCGGCGTGCCGCTGATCTACACGGCGTGGTTGTGGGTGGAGGACATCACGCGCAACGACCTGCAGAACCGGCTGGACCGGATCGCCGCGGAGATCATCGCGCAGGAGCGCGACGGCACGGTGCCCGGCGAGCTGGACATCCGGTCGGTGGCGCCGCTGGTGCCGGAGAACGGGAAGCTCACCATCGTCTACCCGTCGCAGCAGGACAACGCCTCCCGGCGAGACGTCGGGGTGGCCCAGGTGCCGGACCCGCTGGTCGAGTCGCTGTCCACGGGCAAGTCCGCGTCGCTGCGCCTGGAGGTGCCCTCGGCGCCGATGCACGCCATGCAGCGCCAGGCGGTCGCGGTGGTCGCGCTGGCGGTGCTCGCCTCGCTCGGCGCGGCGGTCTCGGTCGCGGTGGTCACCGCGCGGCGGGTGGCCGATCCGCTGCGGGACGTCGCGGCGCGCGCGGCGCGGCTGGCGATGGGCGATTTCCGCCCCGATCCGCGCAGGCACGGCATCGCGGAACTGGACCGCGTCTCCGACGTGCTCGACTCGGCGACCGTGGAGATCGCCGGACGGCTCCAGCGCGAACACGCCCTGGTGGCGGATGTGTCACATCAGCTGCGCAGCAGGCTGACCGCGGTGCGGCTGCGTCTCGACGAGCTGTCCGCGCATCCCGATCCGGAAGTGGTGCACGAGGCCGAGGAGGCGATGGCGCAGGTCGACCGCCTCACCGACGCGATCGACGATCTGGTCCGCGCCTCCAGGGACGAGGACGCGGCCGATCGGGATCCGGTGCCGGTGATGGACGAGTTGCGCGGTGTGGTGGCCGAATGGACCCACCCGTTCACCGAGACGGGCCGGACGCTGACGCTCACCGGCGACGAATCGCTGCGCGCCCCGATCACGGGTTCGCGGCTGCGCGAGGCGGTCGCGGTACTGGTGGACAACGCGCTCATGCACGGGGGTGGGACCTGCACGGTGTCGGTGCGCTCGGTGCGGCCGGGGGTCGGCCGTGAGCCGCTGGTCTGCGTTGAGGTGGCCGACGAGGGGCACGGCGTTCGTGACGAGCTGGCGCCGCACATCTTCGACCGGGGCTTCTCCGCGGGCGGTTCCACCGGAGTCGGCCTCGCGCTGGCGCGGGCGTTGGTCGAGGCGGACGGCGGACGCCTGGAATTGCAACGGCGCAGGCCCGCGCTGTTCGCGGTGTTCCTCGGGGCCTCGAAGGCCCGTCCGGCGAACGCGGTGGTGGCCGAGCCGCGCTGACTCAGCCGCGGCCGAGTTCCTCTTCCACGAGGTCGACGAACTCCGCTTCGAGTTCTTTCATCTCGTCCGGGAAGACCCAGCGGCGCATCGACCAGAAGCGGAAGGCCATCTGCAGCAGATTGCCGATGATGAAGGCGCTGATGAAGTCGGCGATGTTCTCGACCGTGAAGCTCACGTTGGGCTGGCGCAGGTCGAAGACGTAGCTGGAGATCCACAGCGGGGTGAAGGCCAGGACCACGCCGACGCCGCTGACGGCGAAGAACAGCAGCGCCTCGTGATGGCGTTCGCGCCCGCCGCGATTCTTGAACGACCATTCCCGGTTCAGGATGTAGGACGCGATCACGGCGATGACGCCGGAAATGATCTTGGCCGTGACCGGTTTCTCCGCGAGTACCGTCCACTTGAGTCCGTAGAAGATGCCGCTGTCGATCACGAACGTGGTCGCCCCGACGATCGCGAATTTGATCAACTCCCGATGCCGGTACGCGATATCTTGCAGCGGCTTGGGAAGGACGCTGACCACGTCTTCGACGAATGACACAAGACCGGAGTGTACCGGTACCGACCATTCGAGCCGGCCATGACAATATTGTCCGACGTGAGCGCACGTTCCTTCGATCCATCGGCAATGCCCACCGTCACCATGATCGGTGGCGGACAGTTGGCGCGCATGACGCATCAGGCGGCGATCGCGCTGGGCCAGCGGCTGCGCGTACTCGCGGAGAACCCCGAGGACCCGGCTGCCCAGGTGAGCCCGGAGGTGGTGCTCGGCAGCCACACCGACCTGGGCGCGCTGCGCAAGGCGGCGGTCGGGTCGCACGCGCTGACCTTCGACCACGAGCACGTGCCCACCGAGCACCTGGAGGCGCTGGTCGCCGAGGGCGTCAACGTGCAGCCGCCGCCGCAGGCGCTGGTCTACGCGCAGGACAAGCTGGCGATGCGCAGCAAGCTGAGTGGGCTCGGGCTGCCCGTGCCCGCGTTCACGCCGGTGACCTCGGTCGCCGACGCGGTGCGCTTCGGCGACGAGCACGGCTGGCGGATCGTGCTGAAGGCGGTGCGCGGCGGGTACGACGGACGCGGTGTGTGGATGCCCGAGTCCGCCGACGAGGCCGCGGCGATCGTCACCGACCAGCTCGCGTACGGTGTCCAGCTGCTGGCGGAGGCGAGGATCGCCCTGAAGCGCGAGCTGTCGGCGATGGTGGCCCGTTCGCCGTTCGGGCAGGCGGCGACCTGGCCGGTGGTGGAGACGGTGCAGCGCAAGGGTCAGTGCGCGGTCGTCATCGCGCCCGCGCCCGAGCTGCCGGAGGACACGGCCGCCGCGGCGGAGACGATGGCGTTGAACCTCGCGAAGGAACTCGGCGTGGTCGGCGTCATGGCGGTGGAACTGTTCGAGACCACCGACGGCGACCTGCTGGTGAACGAGCTGGCCATGCGCCCGCACAACTCCGGGCACTGGGGGATGGACGGCGCCCGCACCGGGCAGTTCGAACAGCATCTGCGCGCCGTGCTCGACTACCCGCTGGGCGACACCGCGCCGCTGGCGCCGGTGACCGTGATGGCCAACATCCTCGGCGCGCCGCAGGCCCCGGAGATGTCGATGGACGAGCGGCTGCACCACCTGTTCGCGCGGCTCCCGGAGGCGAAGGTGCACCTGTACGGGAAGGGCGAGCGTCCCGACCGCAAGATCGGGCACGTCAACATCCTCGGCGACGACGTTGCCGAGGTTCGGGAGAAGGCCGAGCGGGCGGCGCACTGGATGTCGCACGCGATCTGGACCGACGGATGGGATCCGCATGAGTGAACAAGTGGCCATCGGCCCGGCCGTCGGCCTGATCATGGGCAGCGACTCCGACTGGCCGACGATGGAGGCCGCCGCGGAGGCGCTGGCGGAATTCGGGATCCGCTTCGAGGTGGGCGTCGTCTCGGCGCACCGCACTCCACAGCGCATGCTCGACTACGCGCGTGACGCCGCCGGTCGAGGGTTGAAGGTCATCATCGCGGGCGCGGGCGGCGCGGCTCACCTGCCCGGTATGGTCGCCTCCGCCACGCCGCTGCCGGTGATCGGCGTGCCGGTCCCGCTCAAGTACCTCGACGGGATGGACTCGCTGCTGTCCATCGTGCAGATGCCCGCGGGCGTGCCCGTCGCCACCGTCTCCATCGGCGGCGCCCGCAACGCCGGCCTGCTCGCCACCCGCATCCTCGCCGCCCACGACCCGGCCCTGCGCACCCGCATGGAACAGTTCCAGGCCGGACTCGAGCAGATGGTGCTGGAAAAGGACGACGCACTGCGTACGAAGCTCTTGGGCTGACACACCGTGCCGGAGATCCCCTTGCGCGGGGGTTCCGTAAATTTCGTGGTGCGAGTCGGTGACACCGTTCGCCGCCATCCCGGTCCCCATGCCGAGTTCGTGCACGGCCTGCTCGCGTGGTTCGAGCAGTCCGGCTGGACGGGCGCGCCCCGGTTGCTGGGCGAGGACACCGAGGGCGCCAGGGCCACGCAGGTTCACCATGTCTGCCGCCTGACGCGTGGTGAGTTCGACGGGCGAGGGCACTGCGGCGAATGGCGGAATCTCCGGCGCGGAGAACTGGGGGTTTCGGTTGCTGACTACGGTGTGAGGTCGTGACTACAGGGGATATCGCTCGGATGCGGGGAGGCGACGACACCGCGCATTTTCGGCTCACCGTGGTGGATCAGGCGCTGCGGTTGTTCGCCGAGAAGGGGTACGAGGCGACGACGGTCGATGAGATCGCCGAGGCGGCGGGGATCTCGCGGCGCACGTTCTTCCGGCAGTTCCGGTCCAAGGAGGACGTGATCTTCGCCGATCACGAGTCTCAGCTGGCGCAGGCCGAGCAGTTCCTGTCCGCGTCGCGCGAGGATCCGTGGGAGGCGGTGTGCGCGGCGGTGGTGCAGGTGTTCGAGCGCTTCACGCAGTGGCGGGAGATCGCGGCGCGGCGGTATCAGGTGGTGCGGCGGGTGCCCGCGTTGCGGGAGCGCGAGATCGTCACGGTGTTCCGTTACGAACGGTTGTTCACCGACTACCTGCGCGAGCGGCTGCCCGATGTCCCGGATCTGGCGCGGGTGCAGTTCGCCGCCGCCGTGACGGCGACGCACAACTACCTGCTGCGCCGGATGGTGCGCGGCGAGTCGGACGCGGGCGCCGCCGACCTGCGGTTGGAGCTGGCCGCGATCCCGCGAGGCGCCGGCCGTGCCGTGAACCCCGACGAACTGGTCGTCGCCGTGTTCCCGCGCGATGCCGCGCCCAGGCAGATAGCGGACCTGCTGGTCCGCAAGCTCGGCACCCTGTGACGTGGCCCTGAGTGCGACCAATCTGACACTGAGTGCCACGTCATCTTCCCATGTGATACGCGTCCATGTGGGTATACTCGACTCATATATGGCACTGAGTGCCGACGCGTTGCTTTCTCGGCGGAAAGCGGCGATCACCACCGACGACCAGGAGTGAAGCCCGATGGCGGGAAACCCCGATTTCGACCTGTTCAAGCTCGAGGACTTCCACGATGAGCTGCGCGCCGCGATCCGCGCTCTCGCCGAGAAGGAGATCGCTCCGCACGCCAAGGACGTCGACGGCAACTCCCGCTTCCCGGAGGAGGCGCTGACCGCGCTGAACGCCTCCGGCTTCAACGCCGTGCACGTGCCGGAGGCCTACGGCGGCCAGGGGGCCGACTCGGTGGCCACCTGCATCGTGATCGAGGAGGTCGCGCGCGTCTGCGGTTCGTCCTCGCTGATCCCCGCGGTCAACAAGCTCGGCACCATGGGCCTGATCCTGAACGGCTCCGAGGAGCTGAAGCACAAGGTGCTGCCGGACATCGTCAATGGCGAGATGGCCTCCTACGCGCTGTCCGAGCGCGAGGCGGGCTCCGACGCGGCAGGCATGCGCACCCGGGCCAAGCAGGAGGGTGACGACTGGATCATCAACGGCTCCAAGTGCTGGATCACCAACGGCGGCAAGTCCTCCTGGTACACCGTGATGGCGGTGACCGACGCGGAGAAGGGCGCCAACGGCATCTCGGCCTTCCTGGTGCACAAGGACGACGAGGGCTTCGTGGTCGGCCCGCTGGAACACAAGCTGGGCATCAAGGGCTCGCCCACCGCCGAGCTGTACTTCGAGAACTGCCGGGTGCCGGGTGACCGCATCGTCGGTGAGCCGGGCACCGGCTTCAAGACCGCGCTGCAGACCCTCGACCACACCCGCCCCACCATCGGCGCGCAGGCCGTCGGCCTGGCCCAGGGCGCGCTGGACGCGGCCATCGCCTACACCAAGGACCGTAAGCAGTTCGGCAAGTCGATCGCCGACTTCCAGAACACCCAGTTCATGCTCGCCGACATGGCGATGAAGATCGAGGCCGCCCGCCTCATGGTCTACACCTCGGCCGCACGCGCCGAGCGCGGCGAGCAGAACCTCGGCTTCATCTCCGCCGCCGCCAAGTGCTTCGCCTCCGACGTCGCCATGGAGGTCACCACCAACGCCGTCCAGCTGTTCGGCGGCGCGGGCTACACCACCGACTTCCCGGTGGAGCGCATGATGCGTGACGCGAAGATCACCCAGATCTACGAGGGCACCAACCAGATCCAGCGCCTGGTGATGAGCCGCGCCCTGCTCAAGTGATGTTTTTGTAGATCGCCGGAAGTTCGGGCGCGCTTGAAATCGCATCTCAGGCCGTCTCCAGGCCGTCGAGCAGCACAGGCCGCCCGAACATTCTATCGATCGCATTCCGCGCCCGGTTGTCGCTGAACATCAACCGGTCTCCACACGTGCTGCCTCGTCGTCGAAACGAGTGACAGTGATGATGCTGCCGAGAGACTGTCACGCCTTGCGGGACTTCAGCCGACTGCGGCGAAGAACCGCCGGATGTCGCCGACGAGCAGTTCGGGTGGCTCGTGCGCGGCGAAATGGCCTGCGGCATCGTTCGGGCCGCCGATCGCCGAGCCTGCGTCGTAGGAGTTCCAACTGACGATATTGCTGTGGTCACGCTCGGCGAACCGGCGGATCGACTGGAAATCGCCCTTGAACATGGCGAGTGCGGTGGGGGTCGTGGTCGAGCCGGTCGGGCGGTCGGTGCTGTGCGCCTCCTCGTAGTAGTACCGGATCGAGGAGCCCGCGGTGCCGGTCAGCCAGTAGAGGGCGACGTTGCCGATGACGAAATCGGCGTCCAGACTCTCACCGAAAAGCTGTGCGTTCCAACCCAGCAGGCCGATCGGCGAATCGCAGAGCGCGTAGGCCAGCGTCTGCGGCTGCTGGCTGCACAGGATGTTGAAAGCCATCTTGTTGTCCTGGAACCACTTCAGGTGTTCGAGTGCCGCCAGATCCTCCGGCGAGAGGCCGACGAATTCGGCCGGATCGCCGGACGGGAACGAAAACAGCTGTGTCACATGGACACCCACTACCCGATCCGGCGCAAGACGACCGATCTCGGGGGAGACCATCGAGCCGCCGTCGTTGCCGATCGCACCGAAGCGCTGGTAGCCGAGCCGATCCATCAGCTCGATCCAGGCTTTGGCGACGCGCCGCATGGTCCAGCCGGTGCTGTGCGTGGGGCCGGAGAAGCCCATGCCGGGCAGCGCCGGAATCACGAGGTGGAAGGCGGGATGGTCAGCGGACTCCGGCGCGGTCAGCGACTCGATGACGTCGAGGAACTCGAGCACTGATCCGGGCCAGCCGTGGGTCAACACCACTGGCAGCGCGTCCGCGCGCGCTGACCGGATGTGCAGAAAGTAGATGTTCTCGCCATCGATCTCAGTGGTGAACTGCGGGTAGGCGTTCAGCTTCGCCTCGAGCGCCCGCCAGTCGAAGGTCTCCAGCCAGTACTCAGCCAGGCCGCGCACCCGATCCCCGGGGACGCCATAGGAGTCCCCCACGCCGGGCAGTTCGCTCGGCCACAGGGAGCGGCGCAGACGCTCGGCCAGATCGTCGAGCTGGGTCTGCGGAATGTCGACCCGGAAGGGCTTGATGGTGCTCATGAATGGCTCCTATTGGAATGGAATGCTTCGTTCTGTTTGAACTGTACAGAACGGAGCATTCCGTTTCAATTGCCGGGTGTCGTGCTGTCGACCCGTGCGACGTCTCACGATGTCAGGGGTGTAGCGCAGCCGTTCGCACGGCAGACCCGAAGCCCATCCCCGATCACGGACCGACCACCCGGTGAGGCGATCGAGCGCGGATGGCTATTGTTCGCGGGATAACCCGCGTGCGCGGTCCTGTCCGTGTCCGGTGCCGCCACGCGCCACGCTCGGCGCGTGACCAGGGGGCTGCCGCACCGCTGCCTGCGGGTGATGCGCTTGCCCCAGCCACAGAAGTCTTTCGACCTCTGACAGTCGGCCTTTCTCGTCCAGCTCCTTGAACGCCGCATTGCGTGCCTCGTCCAACTCCTTGAACGCCGCTTCCCGTTCCTTCTCGGCTGCTGCTGCGCGTGCCTCGGCTGCTTCGCGTTCCACGCCGGCGGCGTCGGCTGCTTCTCGGGCCGCTTGTTCTGCGGTGTAGGTGGTTTCGCGTTCCTGATGCTGGGTGGGCGCCGGGAGTTCCTGCGCCACCCGTTCGGCGGCTTCCCGTTCGATCCGTGCCCGTTCGGTTTCCGGAGTCTGGCGTGCTTGGCTGGCTCGCTCGACCTCTACTCGGGCCTGCCGGTCGCGTTCGACCTGCTGCGGCGCATCCGCGCGGCCTCGCGCAGCGGCCTCCCGGAACTGCTGCGCCTTCCGAAACTTCTCGGCTCGCTCTTGCGACCGCACAATCATGCGGATCTTCGCCAACCGTTCCCGCGCCCGGTCGGCTCGATTCAACTCATACGGTCGGATCAGCTCCAATTGTCGAGATACCAGCGACCGCCCGAGTTGCATCGCGCGAAGTGCATCCGGCCTCGAGATTACTTCGTGCTGAAACCTGCCCGGGAATTCCTGGGCTATTTCACGCATGTATTCGAGGACGGAGCGTGGCACCGTTTCCCCGGAAACGGTCTCCCATCGGCTTTGGGTAAGTATTCCTGCCTGAAGCGCCGCGCGTTCAGTCTTCAGTTGCCTGAGTGTTTCCCGCTCGTTGACACGGCCTGATTTTCGTTCGACACCGTTTGCGCCCCTGCCCTGGGTGCGTGCGGAATCCAGTACGCGTACGCTCTTTCCGATTCTGATTGCGAATTGACGCACCCAACCGCGTTCGCGAGTCTCGCCTCGGATCTGCGCTCTTCCCAGTTCGAAGTACAGGCCCTTTTCGTAGTTGGTCAATCGTCGCCGGATGGCATCGTACTCATCGGGCACTGTCGCCCCCCATAACGGTCGAATCAGGCAGGTCTACCGGCCATGCGAATGCTGTATTCGACTCCTTCGGGGCCGAAATTCTCCATGAACAACTCTTCCGCCAGTGATATCAGCTCGCAGCCGAGACCACTGTCAGAGAAGTGCACAGCGGGTCCGAAATCGGAATATAAAGGCGCACCAGAGTCCGGGCTATTCGTCCATGTCATCCCGGCATGCCGCCGCACGCAAGCTTCCCCCAAGAACCGAACGAATTGATCTGCGGCCTCCCGATTCTCCGGCGAAATGAACTTATTGCGGTCACGGAAACGATCCCGTGCCGCTTCCAAAACTTGCAACGTCAACGGCGGTTTCCACCATGCATCGGTGTAAGCAGCGACTCCGGGAACCGTGTCGGACAAGAATTTCCGAATGGCCGATTCCATGCGCTCCGGCGCAACCCAATCCAAGTACGCCTCCGTTGCGGCATCGAATTCGATATCAAAACCCATCTGGTCGTCGTCCACTGGCGAAGCCTTCCCCTCGTGCGAGCTGTCTCATATCGCGGTTTTCGAGCACTACAGTGTCACGTCGGTACGTGTCGCCGGGCAAATGGTGTGCGGAGGCCGGGGTGTCGCATCGTCGCTCGACGTGCAGCCGCTCGCACGGCATCCGGGGCAGTCGATCAGTCGCACCGCTGGCGATGGCTACATCGTCGGTGCAACGGTGGATACTTTCGTCTTCTACGAATACCAGGGCCGCAGTCAAGCATGCCGCGTAACGCAGGTTGTGGCCGCGCATTCGCGCGATCGGCTGCACGCCGAGTTCGTCCGGCAGAGGTGAGGTCATGCCGTGCAAGGAGTGGATGGGTTCGGCTGGTTCGGGTTGCATGCGGGCCTTCCATGATCGGTTCACCTGTACGTGAATGCTGCTGTAGTGCAATGAGTTCGGCGGTTTGAGCAAGGCCCGCGGACGGGTTCGGTTGGGTGCACCTATGCGGACTCCCGTCCGCGCAGCCTTCTCCCTTCCCGTGGGTTGCAAAGGGGGACCAAGGGGCGCGGTGCGCTGGGGCGGTCTGGGTGGTTCAGGTGTTGTTGAGGTGATGGCCGATGACCGCGGGAATCAACAGATCCAGAAGGGTGATGTCATCGGCGGCGGGGATGTTGTCGATGATCGGATCGAGCAGCGGTGCGGCGTACAAGCGGCCGGTGTGCGGTCCGGCGGCAGTGCGGGCGCTGCTGATCAGTGCATAGACGACCACCGCCATTACGCGAACACGGGTGGTATGGCTCATCCCGTCCCGCAACGCATCCGCGGTGGCCGCCACGAGGGTGCCGATCACGTCGGTGAGGACGTCGAGTTCGGCCTCGGCGCGCTCGGCGTCCTGGTCCCCAATCACCGACCGGCCTGCGGCGGCTGCACGGGCTGGCACGCGGGACCACACCCGTACGGCACCGTGGTCGTGTCAGGCATACGCCCTCACCGCCCGACGCTGCCTGGAGCGCTGGGCGGCGCATCCCCGGATCGCCTCGACCACAACCCGCCCCGGCGGCCGATAGGAATCACGGGGAGGCTGCACCCACGCCCGGAACAAACCGGGGCGCTGTCCGGGACCGGGCAACGCGATCTCTCCGGCACGAAGGATCGACACGCTCAGTCGCGACATCTCCGCGAACAATCGAATGTCCTCCGGTAAGTCCGGCTCCGTGAGGAAGGTCCAGCGCTGCGAACGCGGATGCGTCAGTACCGGTCCGGATGGCTGACCCGTGCGGTGCATCCATGCTTTGACTTCTGAGCCGATGAACGCGGGCATCATCAATCCACAGACCCGCCCTGCGCGTAGCGTGATGCGGCCTAGATGCGGTGGGTGGACTTCGGCGGGCAGGTCACAGACGTGCCGGTAGAAGTGGCACAACGACAATGGTGTGTGCCCAGCGTGTTTCGATGAATCCACAATCGGCTCCCCTGCTCGATGCATTGGTGTGCACCCGACGCCGAGGCCCAACCGCCGGCCGCCCATCATCGGGCGACCAGCAGGGCCGGGATGAGGAACCGGCGGCACCCGGCGTCGGGGCTGAGTCGAGGGTGGCGGAGATCGTCCGCCGGAACTTGCACAAAATCGGCACACTGCCGAGTTTGGTTGACGTGGGGGTTCTCAGCGTTGGACGCTGGGCATATGACCGGCGAGTCGAGAACAGCCATCGGTGTCCGGATTGCCGAGGTGCGTAAAACACATGGTGTCACGCAAGTGTCGCTGGCACGGCGGGCGCGTGTGTCGTCATCGTTGTTGCAGAAGGTGGAGCGTGGCACCCGGCCGGCTAGCCCGTCGCTTATCGCTGCGGTTGCGGCGGCGTTGGGTGTCAGCGTGATCGACCTTACGGAACAGCCGTACTGGTCGCGTAATGCTGCACCGGACTCAGAGCAGTCGGGTGTGCCAGGGCTTCGGCAGGCGTTGGTAGAAGGTGACGATCCGGATATCGATACCGCTGTTCGAGGGCTGGTCGAGCTTCGAGCGGCGGTCGCTGAGATCAAAGAGTTCGACCGACGAACGAAGCACGCGGAAGCGGTGCGGGCCTTACCCGACGTGTTACGCCATTTGCATCGGGCCAGTCAGGATGCCGCGGCCTCGGATCGCGCAGAAGTGTTCGAATTGCTCTCTGCTGCCTACTCTTACGCTGTCGTAGCCCTGTATCGGCTAGGGCATCTCGACTTGGCGCACTTGGCGGATGAGCGCGCGAGGCGGGCGGCATCCCTCGGCGGAGACCCGCTGCGCGCCGCAGTCAGCGAGTGGAACCACGCTTTGATTCTGCTCTTCGATGGGTCGTACAACGCAGGACTGCGGAGCATCGACCGGGCCGCGGCACTCGTCGACCTGGCGCCGAAGGACCCCAGTTCATCAGCGGTCCGCGGCGCTCTGCACCTACGGGCCTCGGTCTTGGCGGCACGAAGTGGGGACGGTGAACTTGCCGACGAGCACTTACACGCGGCGGGTGAACTAGCGGTGCCGTCACATGAGGCAGCAAACCATTACGGAACGAAGTTCGGTGCGGCAAACGTCGATATTCATCGTGTGGCGGTACCGGTCGAACTGTGTGACGGCACCACGGCTGTATCGAGAGCTGACGGCATTCGCCTCCCGGCTGACACGGCACCGAGCCGCAGCGGCCACTACTGGATCGATCTGTCGCGGGCGTGGCTGCTACACGGCGACCGGCGGCGCGCGTTGGAATCGTTGAGTCAGGCACGACGCATCGCGCCCCAGTTGACCCGCTACCACCCACAAGTTCACGAGACGGTTCGTGCATTGGCAGCGCGTGACGCGCGCACCACCAGCAGCTTGGCGAATTTCGCGGCGTGGTGCGGGGTGAAGGGCTGAGCCGATGGAAGAGACGAACGAACACCGCAGCCCGGTCCTGTACGCCCTCGTGACGGGTTCACCCGCTGCACGCGATGTCGGCAAACTGGTCGAGTTGGCCCAACGTGACGGCTGGGACGTCTGCGTCATCGCCTCCCCGGATGGTCTGCGATTCATTGACGCTGCCGCCTTGGCTGCACTGACCGGTCACACAGTTCGCAGCGAGTACAAAGACCCTGACGCGCCGGACGTGCTGCCACCCCCAGACGCGATGATCGTCGCTCCGATCACCTGTAACTCGCTGGCCAAGTGGGCCGCCGGGATCTCGGACACCTTGCCGCTGGGTCTGCTGGTCGAAGGCGTCGGCAAGCAACTGCCCATCGTCGCAATGCCCTTCTCGAACTGGGCACAGATCAGATTCCCTGCTGTACAGGAAGCGATGGCCAAGCTCGAACGATGGGGTGTAACCGTTCTGGTCGGCGACAACGTATACCGCCAACATGACCCTGGAACGGGAGACCGGTACCTCGACCAGTTCCCCTGGGCGCTCGCATGGAAGAGCCTTCTGGACAGGTGGTCGCGGACGTCCTGACCGCGCTACCGACCAACAGACCCCGGCGACTTCGGGTCCGAAAGGCCGGGCGGTTCGCTGACCGACCGTTTCGGCGTGACCTGGCAGGTCATCCCGGAAACCCTGGGCGAGCTGCTGGACGGCGCCGAACCGGGGCGGGCCGAACGGATCCTGACCGCGGTGCACCGCATGACGAAAATCGATATCCGAGGCTTGCTCGAGGCAAGCGGCGGTTGAGCGGCTCGGTGCTGCTCAGGAGACCAAGTCGGCGTATTCGCGGTGTTCGGCGATGTACTTCTCCACGTACCAGCAAGTGGGGATGACGGAGAATCCGGACTTGCGGGAGTCGTCGAGGGCGTATTCGACGACCTGGGCGGCTACTCCGCGGCCCCGGAACTCCGGGAAGGTCATGGTGTGGTGGAAGTCGCGGACCTTGGGGTCTTCGCGTTCGGCGTAGTCGGCGTACCCGGCGAGGGTGTCGTCGATGTAGATCTCGAAACGGGTATCGGCGACGTTGTGTTCGAGCCTGGTCGTCATGTTGGGGTAGAACTCCTTGTCGGCTGGGAATGTTCCGTCGCGGCGGTCACAGGATCGCGCCGGGATTGAGGATGCCGTCCGGGTCGAGGGCGTCCTTGATGCGCCGGGTCAGGGCCATCACGTCGGGGCCGAGCTGATCGGGCAGCCATGCCTTCTTCAAGCGGCCGACGCCGTGTTCACCGGTGATGGTGCCGCCGAGGGCGATGGCCAGGTCCATGATCTCGCCGAAGGCGCGATGCGCCCGCTCGGTGAGATCCGCGTCGGAGGGGTCGTGCACGATCAGCGGGTGGGTGTTGCCGTCGCCCGCGTGCGCGATCACCGACACCGTCACCGCGTTGCGCTCGGCGATCTCGGCGACGCCGCTCACCAGGTCGCCGAGCCGGGGCAGCGGCACACCGACGTCCTCGAGCAGCAGCGGACCGAGCTTCTCCACGGCGGGAATCGCCAGCCGCCGGGCGGCCGCGAACGCCTCGCCCTCGGCGGGGTCCTCGGTGTGGAAAACCTCGGTGGCGCCTGCTTTCTCGCAGGCCGCCGCCATGATCTCGGCCTCGCGCCTGGCGAATTCGCCGGGTGCGTCGGAGCGCGCGACCAGCAGCGCGGCCGCCTGCCGGTCCAATCCCATCCGCAGCTCGTCCTCCACGGCGTTGATCGACACCGAGTCCATGAACTCGAGCATCGAGGGCCGCAGTTCGCCGGTGATGGTCAGGATCGCCTCGGTGGCGGCGGTGAGCGTGGGGAAGCTCGCGACGACCGTGCTCTGCGGCGGTTGCGCGGGCAGCAGTCGCAGGGTCAGTTCCGTGATCACTCCGAGCGTGCCCTCGCTGCCGACGAACAGCTTGGTCAGCGACAGTCCGGCCGAGTCCTTCAATCGCGGACCGCCCAGCCGCACGACGGTGCCGTCGGCGAGCGCGACCTGCATCCCGAGCACGTAATCGGTTGTCACGCCGTATTTCACACAGCACAGTCCGCCCGCGTTCGTCGCCGCGTTACCGCCGATCGAGCAGATCTCGAACGACGACGGGTCGGGCGGATACCACAGCCCGTGCTCCGCGACCGCGCGCTTGACCTCGGCGTTGAGCAGGCCCGGCTGCACCACGGCGGTCCGGGTGACCGGGTCGACCGTGATATCCCGCATCCGCTCGGTGGTGAGCACGATCGCTCCGTCGACCGCGGTGGCGCCCCCGGACAGCCCGGATCCGGCTCCGCGCGGGATCACCGGGACACGATGCGCGCTGGCCCATCGCAGCGTGGCGGCCACGTCGTGGGTGCTGGTCGCCCGCACCACGGCGAGGGCGGTCCCGGCGTCCGGATCCCGCGCCCAGTCCTGGCGGTAGCTCGCCAGCAGGTCCGCGTCGGTGAGCACCGTGCCGTCGGGGAGGGCGGCGATCAAGTCATGCAGGTCCACAACTTCACGCTAGCTCCCCGTGCCCGCGGTTTGCTGATCGGCCGACCCGTGCGCATGTGGCGGGCGGAAGCCCCGGAATGTGATGTCACCCGCCACAGTGGTATTACCGCTGCCGGGAGACCAGAATGCCCACAGGGGCTTAGTGTTCGGGGCATCGAGTTCTCCCGCGCCGCCGTGTCGTGGCGCAGGCCGACCATGCGGTTCGCCGCGTACCACTTGGAGGGATGGAACGGATGCAGGGCGAACAACCCAGTCGCCGGGAACTGGTCGCCGCGATGTTCTCCAGCGAGTTCGTCGAGGGCGGCATCGACCCGGACGTGCTGCGCCGTGTGCACGCGGGCGAGCACGAGGAGTGGCTGAACGCGCTGGACCGCTCCGGTGTCTTCGGCAAGGAGGCCCTCGCCGAGCTGGCCGACCTCTGGCGCCGCGAGCCCCGCGAGTTGCTGGAGGCGCTGCTGGCGGACGCGGACGATGTCGCGCGGCGGCGGTGCCTGGCGGCTTGGGCCGGCTTGGACCAGGCCGAGGACGGTCCCGGCCGGGCGCAGATCAGCTGATCCACCGGGTGGTCGCCGCCCGCTCATCTGCCGGACATCTGCCGCTGGCAGCCTGGTCGCGTGCACGAGCTGTCCGAGACCGCCGATATGATCGCCGACCGGTTCACCCGCTGGTGCGAGGCGGTCGTGCAGCGGCTGCCGTTGGGGCTGGACCGTCTCGTCCCGCCGACCTTCCTGGGCTTCGCGCTGATCAACAGCGGCACCTTCGCCGTCGATTTGGCGCTGCTCACCGTCTTGCACGGCTCGTTCGATCTGCCGGTGTGGTTGTCGGTGACCGTGGCGTACGTGTGCGCGTTCGGACTCGCCTTCGTGCTGAACCGTAGGTTCAACTTCCATTCCCACGCGCCGGTCGGCAGGCAGGCCACGGTGTACGTGGGGGTGGTCGTGGTCAACTACCTCGCGTTCATCCTCGGCGTCGGCAGCGGACTCACCGCGCTGGGGCTGGAGTACCACCTGTCCCGGTTGCTGGCGGGCGCGTGCGAAGCCGTCTACATGTACAGCGCGATGCGCTGGGTGGTCTTCCGCCGGGTTGCCGAGCCGGAACCCGAACTCGCGCCGGACGCGAGGTGAAGACGACGCTCACGACACCACCGGAGCGATGAGCACCTCGGTGCGCGCGCCGTCGACGACGATCGCGTCCTCGTCGGTCAGGGCCCAGTGCTCGACGCCTCCGGCGCGGTAGCGGGCGGCGAGCCGAGTGCACTCACCGTCGGGGTCGGTGGCCGAAGCGATGTGCGGCACGATCCGGCGGTCGACCAATCCCAATCCGTCCCATCGCGGTTCGATGCCGCACGCCGGGGCGACCTCGCCGGGATCGTCCACCGACTCCAGGCCGTGCAGGTCCGGTGTCATCACGCAGGCCCCGGCGCTGTAACCGGCGTAGACGAGCGCGTCGGAGGCGAGCAGCCGGAGAAGCGCTCGGTCCGCGCCGCTGCGGGCGAACTGGGCGCGCAGCACGAAGGTGTTGCCGCCGCGCACCCACACCAGCGGGAATTCGGCCAACTTCCGTTCCAGCTCGGCTTCCCGACCGGCGTACTCGCGCAGGTCGAGCACCTCGGGCCGGTAGCCGAGCTTGCGCAGCGGCGCCATGTCACTGGTCACCGCGCCCGCCCACACCTGCGGCCAGGCGTCGCAGGCATTCGGAATCAGCGCCACCCGGCCGGGTGGGCCCGCGAGCGCGGCGAGCCGGTCGTAGTGCGCCCCGAAGCGATAGCTGGACAGGAACAGCCGCATCGCGGATCAGATGGTGAAGGCCAGGTGGCGCACGATGCGTTGCCCGAGTTCGGCGTCGCCCTGGATGGTGATCTCGTCCAGGTGCTCCCCGGCGTCCGTCCGACCGCCGCCGAGCCGCACGAAAAGCCTCGAGTCCAGGCCGATCTCTACCGTGGCGGGTTCGTCGAACGCGTCCACGTAGCGCGCCCGGCCCGCCACCTCGATGTGCAAGGTCCTGGCCAGGGGGCCGGTCAGCGCGAAGGTGATCCGCGCGCCGTCCGGCGCCTCGCCCTTCTTCGCCACCACGCGCGGAATGCTGCCCGCGAACTCCGCGAACGCGAGCCGGCCGCGTGGCCCGCCCTCTTCCACCGGCACGCCGAGCGCGTCGGCGATGTCGAGTTCGTGCATCCAGCAGTCGAACAACCGCACCCGCATGAACCTGCCGTAGGTCACCTGCCCGATCGGCGAGATGGTTTCCTTCTCCCACTCGGCGTCGCCCATGGCCGCGAGCGCGGCGCGTCTGCGCGCGATGACGTCGCGATAGAACTCGAGCAGCCGGGCGCCGGACAGCGGACGCAACCGGTCCACCCAGATCTCGTTGAGCACCGCGGTCTCGTTGCGCACGTAGGGAAGCGTGCGCACATCGGTCTTCGCGGTGGTGGGGTCGTGCGCGGGCGGGCGGTCACCCAGCAGCCAGGACTCGGTGCCGACCATATGGGCGAGGACGTCGAACACGGTCCAGCCGGGCAGCGACGACGGGGTGCGCCAGCGGTCCTCGTCCAGCGGAGCGACCAGCGCGTCGATCGCGTCCCATTGCTGTGCCAGCAGGTCGATCAGCGTGGCCCGATCGAACGTCTCGGTCATCCGTCGATTTCCTTTTCCGGGCGTTCGCCCTCGTTGTCCAATGCGGCGATGCCGTCCCGGATGGCGGCGGCGGTGGTCACCGGATCGTGCGGGCGCCGCAGCAGGAATCCCTTGGCGAACCGTAGCTTGTCGCCGTGCCTGCGCGGGATCACGTGCAGGTGGACGTGCGGCACGGTCTGGAACGCGGCGGTTCCGTCGTTGAGCACCAGGTTGGCGCCGTCGGCGGCGAGGCTGCTGCGCCGGACGGCCAGTGCGAGCCGGTGCCCGGCCCGGAAGATCCGCGCGCCGAGTTCGGCGTCGAGGTCCTCCAACTCGGCGGCGTGCCGCTTCGGTATGACCAGCGTGTGCCCGCGGGCGACCGGCCGGATGTCGAGGAACGCGCAGAGCGCGTCGTCCTCGTACACCTTCGCCGCCGGCGCCTCGCCTGCCACTATGCGACAGAAGACGCAGTCGTTCACACGCTGGACCATACGGCGTACGAGCCGAGCGGAACACCCCGGAGCGTCGTTCGGCAGGACGCGCACGTCCGCTCACCGGGACGCCCGGCCTCCGATCAGCCCCCACCTCGAGGTTGGTAACAGACTTTTACGTACGGTCTTGCCGTGTTCACCTGCGGCGACCACGATCACAGAGCGAGAAGGAAAAACGGTGGACCACGGCTTCGATGGAAGACGGCTCGCTCCGTGGCGACCGGGGAACCCCCGGCGCACCGGCGCGAATCGCCCGGCGTGTGTGACGGGCATCTCAGCTACGCTCACGGCGGGCCGGGTACAGTTGCGAGGATTTGGGCGAACTTACTCGACGGTAACATCGTCCGGTCGTCTACCCGTTGCCTGAAGCTCGGTAAGAGAAGGAAGTCTGACAAGTGGAGACAACGCAGAGCGTAGGCGATCCATCGCCGCGCGGCGCGCGTGTCGGTGTCGTTCGCGAATCGAACGCGGGCGAGCGACGTGTCGCATTGGTGCCGAAGATCATCCCCAGCCTGGTGAAGCAGGGCGTGGAGGTCGTCGTCGAGTCCGGGGCCGGACAGGGCGCGCTCATTCCCGACGAAGCGTATGTGGAGGCGGGCGCGACGATCGGTGATCCCTGGTCGGCGGATGTGGTGGTGAAGGTCGCCCCGCCCAGTGACGCCGAGGTGGGCAAGCTGTCGTCGGGGCAGACGCTGATCGGTTTCCTCGCGCCGCGCAACGCCGAGAATCAGATCGGCGCGCTGAAGTCGGCGGGGGTGCAAGCGTTCGCGGTGGAGGCGATTCCGCGGATCTCGCGCGCGCAGGTGATGGACGCGTTGTCCTCGCAGGCGAATGTGGCGGGGTACAAGGCGGTGTTGCTGGCGGCGTCGGAGTCGACTCGGTTCTTCCCGATGTTGACCACTGCCGCAGGCACAGTGAAGCCCGCGACCGTGCTGGTGCTGGGTGTGGGCGTGGCGGGTTTGCAGGCGCTGGCGACCGCGAAGCGCCTCGGTGGCCGGACCACCGGGTACGACGTGCGGCCCGAGGTCGCCGATCAGGTGCGGTCGGTCGGTGCGCAGTGGCTGGATCTGGGGATCGACGCCGCTGGTGAGGGCGGATACGCCCGCGAACTCACCGACGAGGAGAAGGCCGAGCAGCAGCGGGCTTTGGAGGACGCGATCAAGGGCTTCGACGTGGTGATCACCACCGCGCTGGTGCCGGGGCGTCCCGCGCCGCGCTTGGTGACGGCCGCCGCGGTCGAGGGCATGAAGCCCGGTAGCGTGATCGTCGATCTGGCCGGGGAGACCGGCGGCAACTGCGAGTTGACCGAGCCCGGACAGACGGTCGTCAAGCACGAGGTGACCATCGCCTCGCCGTTGAACCTGCCCGCCACCATGCCCGAGCACGCCTCGGAGCTGTACTCGAAGAACATCGCGGCGCTGCTGGAGCTGATGCTGGTCGACGGCAAGCTCGCGCCCGACTTCAGCGACCAGGTGCTGGCGGATTCCTGCGTCACGCGTGAGCCGGACGCGCCCGAGACGCCTGCCGAGGCGACGGGGGCAGCGGAGCCCGCCGAGGCAGCGGCTGTGTCGGAGACGACCGAGGCGAAGGTGGAGAACTGATGTATACCGAATTGCTGGCGAATATCGCGATCCTGGTGCTGTCCGGGTTCGTCGGTTTCGCCGTGATCTCCAAGGTCCCGAACACGCTGCACACGCCGTTGATGTCGGGCACCAACGCTATTCACGGCATCGTGGTGCTGGGCGCGCTGGTCACCTTGGGTAACGTGCAGGATCCCTCGATCCTGACCCAGATCATCCTGTTCGTCGCCGTGGTATTCGGAACCCTGAACGTGATCGGTGGTTTCGTTGTGACCGACCGGATGTTGGGGATGTTCAAGGGCAAAAAAGCACCGGCCGCGGCTGGGAACTCGGCGAAGGCGGGTGAGTGATGCACACCTTCGACAACGTCACCTATCTGGTGAACGGTCTCTACATCATTGCCTTCGGCATGTTCATCTACGGTTTGATGGGCTTGACCGGCCCGAAGACCGCGGTGCGCGGCAACTTGATCGCCGCGGTGGGCATGGCGCTGGCGGTGGTCGCGACGCTGATCTCGATCCGGCACACCGACAACTGGATTCTCATCGTCGCCGGTCTGGTGGTCGGTGTCGTGCTGGGCGTGCCGCCCGCGAAGTACACCAAGATGACCGCGATGCCGCAGCTGGTAGCCGCGTTCAACGGTGTCGGCGGTGGCACGGTCGCGTTGATCGCGTGGTCGGAATTCATCAACTCCCAGGGTTTCTCGCACTTCGACGAGGAACCGACCGTGCACATCGTGATCGGGTCGCTGTTCGCGGCGATCATCGGCTCGGTGTCGTTCTGGGGTTCGCTGATCGCGTTCGGGAAGTTGCAGGAGATCCTGCCCGGCCGCCCGATCGGGATCGGCAGATTGCAGCAACCGTTGAACCTGCTGCTGCTGCTCGGCGCGGTCGCCGCGGCGGTGGTGATCGGCGTCGGCGCCACGGGTGACGGTGTGTCGCAGCTGTGGATGATCGCGGTGCTGGTGGCAGCGGGTGTGCTCGGGTTGATGGTGGTGCTGCCGATCGGCGGCGCGGACATGCCGGTGGTCATCTCGCTGCTCAACGCGCTGACCGGATTGTCGGCCGCCGCGGCGGGTCTGGCGTTGAACAACACCGCGATGATCGTCGCGGGCATGATCGTCGGCGCGTCCGGCACCATCCTGACCAACCTGATGGCCAAGGCGATGAACCGGTCCATCCCGGCGATCGTCGCGGGCGGCTTCGGTGGCGGCGGGACAGCGCCCGGTGGTGCGGGTGGTGAGCAGAAGCAGGCCAAGGCCACTTCCGCCGCGGATGCCGCGATCCAGATGGCGTACGCCAATCAGGTGATCGTGGTACCCGGTTACGGTATGGCGGTGGCGCAGGCACAGCATGCGGTCAAGGAGATGGCTTCGCTGCTGGAGGCCAAGGGGGTGGAGGTCAAATACGCCATCCATCCGGTCGCCGGTCGGATGCCCGGTCACATGAACGTGCTGCTGGCCGAGGCCGAGGTGTCCTATGACGCGCTCAAGGAAATGGACGACATCAACGGCGAATTCAATCGCACCGATGTCGCCCTGGTGATCGGCGCCAACGACGTCACCAACCCCGCGGCCCGCGAGGACGCCTCCAGCCCGATCTACGGCATGCCCGTGCTCAACGTCGACCAGGCCAAGAGCGTCATCGTGCTCAAGCGGTCGATGAACAGTGGTTTCGCCGGTATTGACAACCCGCTGTTCTATGCCGACCACACCTCCATGCTGTTCGGCGACGCCAAGAAGTCCGTCGGAGCGGTCACCGAGGAACTGAAGGCGCTGTAGGCCGGAGGTTCTCGCGAAGCGCCCCTTCACCTTCGGTGGAGGGGCGCTTTCGTAATTCGATGGACATCGCGGCAGGCCGCCCGGATCATTCTCCGGGTGTCCGCACGTCATGAGCCTCTTCGGTTGATCGGTCCCGGAGAGCCCTCGGCCGATCCCGCCGAGCGGCTGCCGTGGACCGTCGTAGTCGATTCCACGTACTCGATCCGCGACGCGATCGATGCCCTCGCGCTCGGTCCGTTCCTGCGCGGCGATCAGCCGTGCGCGCGCACCGCGCATCTGGAGCGGGTGCGACCGGAAGCGCCGCTGCGTCCCGGCCGCGGCCGCGTGGTGCGTACGGTGCGCGACAACGACAGCGGGGCGACGCTGGTGGTGGGCCCCGGCTGGTCGCTGCGGTCGGTGCGCTGGTCGGGCGGTTCGGCGATGGTCGAGGTCACCGCCGTCAGCGAGACGCTCGCGGACGAACTGCTCGCCGAGGCCATCCGGGACGCGGCGGCGCCGCCGGAGGTGGGCGACAGCGTGGAGATGGGCTTCTGGCACATGCACACCCACGGCCCGCAGCGGCGTGCGCGCTCGATCTCGGCGCCCGAGTGGTCGTCGATCCGGGGTAACTACACGGGCGAGGTCGCCACCGCGATGGATCGCCTGATGTCGCTCACCGCCGCCGACGTCCGCGGCCGCCTGGTGCTGCTGCACGGACCTCCCGGAACGGGGAAGACAACGGCGCTGCGCGCGCTGGCGCGTGCCTGGGGAGCCTGGTGCCAATTCGATTGCGTGCTCGATCCCGAGGTGATGTTCGGTAAGCCCGGCTACCTGATGGACGTGGCCGCGGGCGTCGACAATGCCGACGAGGGCGCGCCCCGCTGGCGGATGCTGGTCCTGGAGGACTGCGACGAGCTGATCCGTGGCGAAGCCAAGGAGGCGGCCGGGCAGGGACTCTCGCGGCTGTTGAACCTGACCGACGGCATGCTCGGCCAGGGCCGGGACGTGCTCGTCGCCATCACCACCAACGAGGACCTGTCGCGCCTGCACCCGGCGGTGACGCGGCCGGGCCGGTGCCTGGCGCGGATCGAGATCGGACGGCTGTCCGGCGCGGAGGCGGCGGCCTGGCTGGACCGGGAGCAGCGGCGCGAGGCAGGCGCTTATCCGGACGGCGCGACCTTGGCCGAGCTCGTGGCGGTGCGCGACGGCGAGGCCAGGATCGATGCCGTCGCGCGGGATGCGGTCAATCCGGGACTGTATCTGTGAGAACCGGCGTGCGCCGAAGCCGTTGCGGCGGTTCACCGGTCCGGCGGGGCTCGCGGTGATCAGCTAGATTCCATGGGTTCGCCCGTCGCCTGTGCGCACGGAACCACGCGAGACCCGGGGAGGGGATCCATGACAACACCACCGAACCATCCGCAGCCAGGGCAGCCCGGCTATCCACCGCCAGGCCAGCCCGGCTACCCGCAGCAACCGCCTGCCGGTGCGCCGCAGGGCTTTCCAGGGCAGCAGGGCTATCCCGGTCAGCCGCAGCCCCAGCCCGGCTACCCCGGCCAGCCGGGCTACCCGCCACAGGGAGGGTTCCCGCAGCAGCCGGGCTACCCCGGTGGGGGTTTCCCGCCGCCGGGACCGCCACCTCAGCAGAACCGGAGCGGCGGTGGCGGAGTGGGCAAGATCCTCGCCGTGCTGGGTGTCGTCGTGGTGATCGGCCTGCTGGTCATCGGCGGTCGCACCGTGTTCCGGTCGGACGGCGAGAAGATCGATATCGGTCAGTGCGCGAAACTGTCGGGCACGACCGTCAAAGCGGAGTTCGAAACCAAGGAATGCTCCGATGCCGAAGCCAATTACGTGGTGGCGCAACGGCTCGACGGCGCGAACGCGGACTGCGCCACCAAGGACTACGCCAGCTACTACCAGACCGGCAGCAACGAATACACGCTGTGCCTGCGGCTGAACGTCAAGGAGGGCGACTGCATCGACGGCGGTTTCCTCGGCGCCAGCACCAAGGTGGCCTGTGGGTCGACGGCGGACTTCAAGATCGGCCGGATCGTGCGCGGCACCGCGGACAAATCCGCGTGCGGGGCGAAGGCGACCGAGAACGACACGATCGTCTACCCCAAGCCGGAGCCGATCACCCTGTGCCTGGTGCCGCCCAAGTAGTGCGCGGCTAGCCTGGAACGATGACGAGCGTCGGCGCGCGGTTGCTGCGGACCAGATGGTTCGTGCGTGCGCCGATCTCGATGTTCCGCGCCCGGCTCGGCTTCCTGTTCGGCGGGCGGCTCCTGCTGCTGGAGCACATCGGCCGCAGCTCGGGCCGTCCACGCTATGTGGTGCTGGAGACGGTGGCGCGGCCGAGCCGCGACCGCGTGGTGATCGCTTCCGGCTTCGGCACACAGGCGCAGTGGTTGCGCAATCTCGCCGCCGATCCGCGCTGTCACGTGAGTATCGGCGTGCGCTTCAGAGCCCCGGCCCTGGCCAGGGTGCTGAGCCCGGACGAGTCCGCCGCCGTCCTCGAGGGCTATCGGCGCGACCATCCGCGGGCATACCGGAGTCTCGGCCGGATAGTCGAGGAAGCCACGGGTGCGGGCATCGACGAGGTGCCGATGGTCGAGCTGACGATGGATCGTTGATCCGGTCAGTCGGCCCGCGGCGTGGCGACGACGCTCGCGTACCGGCAGCAGAGCAGGATCGCGATCATCGGCACGACCATCGCCGTGGTCAGTGACATCACGGCGGTGAGCCAGCCGATGACCGTGGGACCGGCGAGCAGTCCGAGATAACCGATGCTGAATACCCGCGACATGTCGGTAGCGGCCCTGGCGGAGCCGAGATTCCCCGCCGCGGTGAAGATCTGCGGAATCCCGCCCGCGAGTCCGAGCCCGGCCATGGTCCAGCCCAGCAGTGTCAGCGGAATCCACGGCGAGACGACTATCACCGCCAGGCCTGCGGCCGCGACGAGCGAGCCGTACCGCACCACCGCGACCCGGCCGAAGGCGTGGCTGACCCGGTCGGCGCCGAAACGCCCGATCGTCATCGTGGTGGAGAAGGCTCCGAAGGCGAGCGCCGCGGTCGCCGCGTCCGCGTGCAGATGCTCGCGCAGCTGCAAGGCGCTCCAGTCGGCGGCCACCCCTTCGGCCAGCAACAGTGCGAAAGCGATCGCGGCCAGCGCGAACACCTTTCGGCCGCGATCACGGGCGTCGAGGGGCGTCGTCACGTGATCGCGCGTCATCCGGTCGTGGCCGGGCTGATCCGACGCCATGACGTCGTGCCGGGACGACGCGGTCGCATACGATGTCGCGCCGTGGTCCGGCGATGTCTCGTCGAGGTCGGTCGCGCGCACGGACGCGACGCCGTGGAGCGTCGCCGCCTCCGCGCCCGACTTGGTTTCGCGCAGCAACCGCGGCACCAGCGTGAGGGTCAGCGCGACGCAACTAGCCGCGGCGAGGACCAGCGTCACCCTGATATCCCATCCAGCCCGCAGTGTGGCGGCTCCGAGCAGTGAACCGAACAGGCCGCCGCCGGAGAACAGCGCGTGGAAAGCGGCCATGATCGGACGCCGGTAGGCCCGTTCCACCAGCACCGCTTGGGTATTCATCGACACGTCCAGCGCGCCGTTGCCGAAACCGAAACAGGCCAGGGCGAGTGCCAAGGTGAACGGTCCGGTGGCGAGGCCGGGGCCGATCACCGCCACCGACGCGATGCACGCGGCCGCGCCGACCAGCGTCCTGCTGCCGAACCGATCGGCGAGCGGACCCGCCAGCCGCATTCCGGCGATGCCCGCACCGGACATCAGCAGGATGAACATGCCCAGCATGGATTTCGAGACGCCCGTGCGGTCGGTGATGACCGGAATGTGCACGACCCACATGGCGAGCAAGAAGCCGTTCAACGCGAAGACCGTGAACACCGCGGCGCGCGCGACGCGGATCGGACGATCGACCGTCGGGCTCAACACCATTTCGACGGTACCGACGGATCGTCCGATCTGGCCAGCCCCGCCCGCGGCGGCGGCCCAGGGCGCCGTTGACCTGGTCGTGCGACCGTGCGTGACGCTCGGCTCTGCGCGTCACGTCCGCGAGCGGGCCTGTTTACATTGTCAACGTCTCGAGCGGCTGTGACATTCCGGATTTCCGCAGATGGCGCTCTCCCGCCACCGCTCGAGTACGCCGTCGAGGCAGAGACGGATCTTGGTTGGGCAGCTAAAAATCATGCGCCATCGTCTACTCTGGACGGGTGGATGCGCTCGCAAGTCTGCTCGAAGGCCCCCGCGCCCGCGGCGCGTTCCTGATGTGTTCTCTGCTGAATCCGCCGTGGTCGCTGCGCATCCAGGACGAGGCCCCGCTGACCGTGTTGTCGATGATCCGCGGCAAGGCGTGGATCGTCACCGACGAGGGCGAGCCGCGGCAGCTGAGCGCGGGCGACGTCGCGATCTTCCGCGGGCCCGCCCCGTACACCGTGGCCGACGACCCGGCGACCGAACCGCAGATCGTCATCCATCCCGGTCAGGTGACGAAGACACCGCAGGGTGAGATCCTCTGCGAGACACTCAGCCTGGGTGTTCGGCAGTGGGGGACCGACCCGGACGGGGCGACCCTGATGGTCACCGGAACCTACGAGTCCGCGGGCGCGGCCGGCCAGCGGCTGCTGCGCGCGCTCCCGTCGGTGCTGGTGTTGCGGCGCGGTGAGTTCGACAGCCGGGTGCTGGACATCCTGGTCGACGAGGTGACCAAGGACGAGCCCGCGCAGAGCGCGGTGCTGGACCGCCTGCTGGACCTGGTGCTGATCGCCGCGCTGCGCGCCTGGTTCGCCCGCAACGACGCTCCCGCCTGGTACCACGCCTACGGCGACCCGCTGGTCGGCAAGGCCCTGCGCCTGCTCCAGCACAATCCGGCGCACGGCTGGACGGTCGCGGGCCTGGCCGAGGCGGTGGGTGTGTCGCGGGCCGCGCTGGCGCGCCGGTTCACCGATCTGGTGGGCGAGCCGCCGATGGCGTTCCTCACCGAATGGCGGCTGGCACTGGCCGCCGACCTGCTCCAGGCGTCGGACGCCACTATCGAGGCCATCGCCCGTCAGGTCGGGTACGGCAGCGCCTTCGCGCTGAGCACGGCGTTCAAACGGCACTTCGGCGTCTCTCCGCGCGACCACCGGCACAGTCGCGTGCGGTCGGGCCCGGAGGAGGGAGCGCGTGTAGCCACGTAGGGCCCCGCACGCGGCGCGATGGATACCGCTCAGTCCCACTGAGCTATCGTCGGCCGGGTGACGCAGCAGTATCCGGTGCTCTGGCCGGTGCCGACCCGGTGGGCCGACAACGACCACTACGGGCACGTGAACAACGTGACCTACTACTCGTACTTCGACACCGCGGTCAACGCGTGGTTGATGCACGCCACCGGAACCGACATCCGCGAACTGCCCGCGCTCGGCGTGGTGGCGCAGACTTCCTGCTCGTACCAAGGCTCGATCAGCTTCCCGGACCAGTTGCAGGTCGGCTTGCGCATCTCCCGGCTCGGCCGCTCCAGCATCACCTACGATCTGGCCATCTTCCGGGAGGCCGACGGCGGGCTGGAACTGTCCGCCACCGGTGTCTTCGTGCACGTCTATGTGGACGCCGAGACCCGCAAACCGGTCGAGATCCCAGAGGTCATCCGCACCGCCGCGAAGGCGCTCGTCACCGACTGAACGCCGGGTCACGCCCGGCCGAGCAGGGTGAGCGGGTCCTCCAGGAATCCCGCGGTGGTGGCCAGGAAGCGGGCCGCCTGCTCGCCGTCGATCATGCGATGGTCGAAGCCGACGCCGAGGGTGGTCACCCACCTGATCGCGATCTCGTCGCGTACGACCCACGGCTGCTTGCGGATCGAACCGAGACACAGGATCGCGGACTCGCCCGGGTTGACCAGCGGGACGCCGGTGTCCACGCCGAAGACGCCGATGTTGGTGATGGTGAACGTGCCGCCGCGCAGTTCGGCGGTCGTCGCGCCGCCCGCGCGTGCGGTCTCGGCCAGCCAGGCGATCTCGCGGGCCAGGTCGCGCAGGCTCAGCGTTTGCGCCTCTTTGAGGTTCGGGACCAGCAGGCCGCGCTCGGTGGCCACCGCGATGCCCAGGTTGACGTAGTGCTTGGTGACGATCTCCTGAGCGGCCTCGTCCCAGCAGACGTTCATACCGGGAAAGTCCGCGAGCGCGGCCAGTGCCGCCTTGGCGACCAGCGCCAGCGGCGTCAAGGTCAGGCCCGCGAAGGATTTTGTGCTGCGCAGATGATCGAGGAGTTCCATCGAGGCGGTGCAGTCGACGGTGACGAACGCGGCGGCCTGCGGAATGGTGCGCGCGCTGTTCGACATCGCCGCCGCGGTGCGCTTGCGAATGCCGCTGATCGGAGTGCGTTCCTCGCGCACGGGCGGGCGGACCGCCGCGCTGTCCGCGCCGGGCACGGTGGGCGGTGCGGCCGGATGCGGCTGTGAGACGGGCACCGCGCCGCGCACGTCCTCGACGGTGACCGCGCCGCCCGGCCCGGAGCCCGCGATGAACCACAGATCCAAGCCGAGTTCGCGCGCCAGCTTTCGCGCGGCGGGTGTCGCTGCCGCGTTACCCGGTCGCGGCTCGGCGTCCGCCTCGCCGGGCGGTGAAACGCTGTGCGAGGGCGGCTCGACGGGGCGCCGCCGTGACGTCGCCTCCGCTTCGGGGCCGTAGCCGACCAGGACGGAAGTGCGGCCCGTGTCGCTCGCCGCGTCGTCCGCCCCGGCTGCCCGCACGCGAATGAGCGGCGCGCCGACCGCGACGGTGTCGCCCGGCCGCGCCAGCAATTCGACCACCCGGCCGGCGAACGGCGACGGCAACGAGACGACCGCCTTGGCCGTCTCCACGTCGGCGATCGGCTGGTTCAACTCGACGATGTCACCCACGGCCACCGCCCACGACACCAGTTCGGCGTCGGCCAGGCCTTCGCCGAGGTCCGGCAGCCGGAACTCCAGCACGGACGACGGAAGGTCTTGGCGGGCAGGGTTTTCCACGCGGCACCTCTCACTACGGCGAACCCCGCCTCACGCGGCGAGGGAGCGGTCGACCGCGTCGAGAATGCGGTCGGGATCGGGCAGATGGTGCTTCTCGAGCTTAGCCGGGGGGTAGGGGATGTCGAATCCGCCCACGCGCAGTACGGGCGCTTCCAGGTGGTAGAAGCAGCGTTCGGTGATCCGCGCGGCGATCTCGGCGCCGAGCCCCGCGAATACCGGCGCCTCGTGCGTGACGATCAGCCGCCCGGTCTTCGCGACCGACTCCTCGATGGTGTCGAAGTCGATCGGCGACAGGCTGCGCAGGTCGATCACCTCGAGCGAGTGGCCCTCCCGCGCGGCGATTCCCGCGGCCGACAGCGCGGTGGCCACGGTCCCGCCGTAGGCGACGACGGTCGCGTCCGATCCCGTGGCGCACACGCGCGCGCGATCCAGCGGCAGGCCGCCGTCGCGGTCGAGCGCGGCGAAGTCGACGTCGGCCTTGTCCCAGTACCTGCGCTTGGGCTCGAAGAAGATCACCGGATCGTCCAGTGCGATCGCCCGGCGGATCATCGCGTACGCGTCGGCCGGGTTGCTCGGGGTCACCACGCGCAACCCGGCGGTATGCGCGAAATAGGCCTCTGGTGATTCGGAGTGGTGCTCCACCGAACCGATGCCGCCGCCGAACGGGATGCGAATCGTCAAGGGAGCGTGGACTTTTCCCTGCGTTCGATAGTTGATCTTGGCGACGTGCGAGACGATCTGATCGAAGGCGGGATAGACGAAACCGTCGAACTGGATCTCGCACACCGGCCGGTATCCGCGCAGCGCCATGCCGAAAGCCGTTCCGATGATGCCGGATTCGGCCAGCGGCGTATCGATGACGCGGTTGTCGCCGAAGTCCTTCTGCAACGTGTCGGTCACCCGGAACACCCCGCCGAGGCGGCCGATGTCCTCGCCCATCAGCAAGACTTTCGGATCGTCCTCCAGCGCGCGGCGCAAGCCGGTGTTGAGCGCGGCGGCGAAGGTGGTGATCATCGCGGGACTCCTTCTCCTCGTGCGGAGGCCCCGCCGGGATCGCCGGCCAGGTACTCCGTGTACGCCCTCCGCTGTTCGGTGATCAGCGGATGCGGGGTGGTGTAGACGTGCTCGAACAGCTCGCTCGGCGCGGGATCGGGTGTGTCGATTGTCGCGGCGCGCACCGCTCGGGCCACCGCGTCCGACCGCTCGGCGACCCGGCTCGCGAACGCGTCGTCCCAGTGGCCCTCGCGCTCGAGCAGCCTGCGCATCCGGTCGATCGGATCGCGCCGCGCCCACTGCTCGGTCTCGGCGGCCGAGCGGTACCGGGTGGGATCGTCTGCCGTGGTGTGCGGACCCATCCGGTAGGTGAGCGCCTCGATGAACGACGGGCCGCCGCCGGAGCGCGCCCTGGCCACCGCCTGCCTGGTGACGGCGAGTACGGCGAGCACGTCGTTGCCGTCGACCTGCCTGCCCGGCATGCCGTAGCCGTAGGCGCGGCGGGCGATCGGCGTCGCGCTCTGCACCCGCACCGGGGCACTGATCGCCCACTGGTTGTTCTGGCAGAAGAACACGACGGGCGCGCTCCAGGTCGCGGCGAAGCCGAGCGCTTCGGCCAAATCGCCCTGGCTGCTGGCGCCGTCGCCGAAGTAGGCGATGGTGGCTATCTCGGCGCCGTCCAGGTGCGCCGCGAACGCGTAACCGGTCGCGTGCAGGCCCTGGGAGCCGACCACGATATTGGGGTTGGTCATGTTCACCGCGTGCGGATCCCAGCAATGGTGGGATACGCCGCGCCACAGGCGGGTGAGATCGGTGGGCGGCACGCCTCGGCAGTAGGCCACCGCCGTCTCCCGATAGCTGGAGAAGACGTAGTCGTCGGGACGCAGCGCGTGCGCGGAGCCGACCTGGGCGGCCTCCTGTCCGAGCATGGGCGCCCACAGGCCGAGCTGGCCTTGGCGTTGCAGCGTGGTGGCCTCGACGTCGATCCGGCGGGCGACCACCATGTCCTCGTACAGCGCCCGCAACTCGTCGGTCCCGACGTCGGCGACCAGCGCCGCGTGCTCGCGATCGAGGACGCGGCGGCCGTCCGGCTGCACCAACTGCACCGGAAACTCGGGCTTGCCCGGCATGGCGTTCGCCTCCTCACCAGGTGGTCGCCACATCGATGATGTGTCCTACCTCACAGCATCCCCCGGAATGCGAACTGCGCAAGTGGCCGACCGGTCGATGAGCAGAATGCTCAATTGCGACCGGCGGCCGGATGTCATACTGCGTGGTATGACCAGAGAAAACGCCGGCGTGAGCCTGGACGCCACCGACGCCAGGCTGTTACTGGAACTGGTCGCCAACCCCCGGGCGACGGGCGTGGAGCTGGCCACGCGGCTCGGCCTGTCCCGCAACACAGTGCAGGCCCGGTTGTCCCGCTGGGAGGCCGGGGGCGTGCTGGGCAGCTTCGAGCGGCGCGTCGAGCCGCGCGCGCTCGGCTATCCGCTGGCGGCGTTCGTCGCGGTCGTCGTCGACCAGCACCGCCTCGACTCCGTGGTGGACGAACTCGCCGAGGTGCCCGAGGTGACCGAGGTGTGCGGCATGACCGGGCTCACCGATCTCACCGTGCGGGTGGTCGCCAGGGACGCCGACGACTTGTATCGCATCGCCGGGCAGATCCTCAAGATCCCCGGCGTCGAGCGGACCAATATGGCGCTGGTGATGCGCGAACTGGTGGGCCCGCGCACCGCTCCGCTGCTGGACCGCCTGGCGAATTCGAGCTGAGACGCTCACCCTCGAATGATCGAGGTCTGCCGAGCGTCCGGTGTCGGCAGCGTCTTGCCGCCGAGTCGTCCTTCGCCACCGCGCATCCGCAGCTGTACCAGGTTGGCCGCCGGATTCCCGGCGGGGAGCCGATGACGTCCCGCTAGGGTGCGGGAATGGAGATTTCGGGCAAAGTTGCCATTGTCACGGGGGCGGGCGCGGGGATCGGGGCGGCGTTGGCCGCCCGGCTCGTCGCCGCCGGTGCGCGCGTGGTGCTCGCCGACCTCGACGAGGCGAGTGCGGTGCGGGTCGCGGAGTCTCTCGGGGCCGGCGCGGTCGCGGTCGGCGGGGATGTGACGGATGAGACGGTGATCCGCACTCTGATCGATCGCGCCGAAGCGGAGTTCGGCCCGGTCGACGTGTATTTCGCGAACGCGGGCATCGGCGGAGGTGCGGGGCTGGACAGCACCGACGGGCAGTGGGCGGCGGCGCTGGAGGTCAACGTCATGGCCCACGTGCGCGCCGCGCGGCTGCTGGTGCCCGGATGGCTGGCGCGGGGCGGCGGCTACTTCGTCGCCACGGCGTCGGCTGCGGGATTGCTCACCCAGCTCGGATCGGCGCCCTACGCGGTGTCCAAGCACGCGGCCGTCGGTTTCGCGGAATGGCTTTCGGTCACCTACGGCGACCGCGGGGTCAGGGTGAGCTGCGTGTGCCCGATGGGCGTGGACACGCGGCTGCTGCACGGCGGCCTCGTTCCGCCGGAGCACGCCGCCGAGGCGGAACTCGCGGTGAAGGCCGTCACCAGCGCGGGCGCGGTGCTGTCCCCGGAGGAGGTCGCCGAGATCGTGCTCGCCGGGGTGGCCGACGAGCGCTTCCTGATCCTCCCGCATCCCGAGGTGCTGAAGATGTACCGCCACAAGGGTTCCGACTACGATCGCTGGCTCGACGGAATGCGCCGCTTCCAGGCCGCCCTCACCGAGTAGCGCGCCCTAGCGCAGCACCTTTCGCACGATCAACCCCGCGAGCAACGCCCAGAAGGCGGCGCCGATGCTGGCGAAGCCGACCCCGGAGGCGGCGATCAGGAACGTCACGACGCCCGCCTCGCGGTGCTCGGAGCGCAGTGCCGCCCCGAGCGCCGCGGCCAGGGTCGCCAGCAGCGCGAGACCGGCGACGGTCTCCAGCGTGCCCGCCGGAGCGGTCGCGATCAGCGTGACCAGCGCGGCCGAGCCCAGCGCGAGCAGCAGATACGACGCGCCCGCGGTGAACGCGGCGATCCAGCGCCGCTTCGGGTCCGGATGCGCCGCGGGGGCCGCCGAGAGCGCGGCGCTGATGGCGGCGAGATTGATCGCGTGCCCGCCCGCGGGCGCACCGATGACGGTGCCGAGTCCGGTGACGGTCATCGCCGCGCGCCAGGGCACCCGGTAGTCGAACGAGGCCAGCACCGCGGTGCCCGGGATGTTCTGCGACGCCATGGTGACGATGTAGAGCGGGATCGCGACGCCGATCAGCGCCTGCCAGCTCCAGTGCGGCAGCGTCAGTTCCAGCCGCGGCGCCATCGCGCCGACGTCGAGGTGCCGGTGCCCGGCCACGATGCTGATCGCGGCTCCGGCCGCGGCGGTCACGAAGGCGGCGATCACGGCCCACCGCTGGGCATACCGTTGCAACACGAGCCAGACCAGGATCACCGGCGCCACCACCGCCGGACTCGTCTGCACCGCCCGGACCGGAGCCAGGCACAGCGGCAGCAGCACCCCGGCCAGCATGGCCTGCGCTATCTCCACGGGGATCGCCGCGACCAGCCCGCCCAGCCGCTGCCACCGTCCGGTGACCACGATCAGCGCTCCCGCCAGCACGAACGCCCCGATCGCGGCGGGCCAGCCACCTTCCACCGCGCCCGCCCCGGCCAGCAGCGCCGCGCCCGGCGTGGACCAGGCCAGCGTGATCGGCATCCGGTAGCGGTAGCTCAGGGCCATCATGCCGATCGCCAGCGTGACGCACAGCGCGAGCAGGCCGGACGCGGCTTGCGCGGGGCTCGCGCCCACCGCGGTCAACCCGCTCAGCACCACGGCGAACGAGCTGGTGAAACCGACCAGCGCGGTCACCATGCCCGCGCCGATCGCCGGCGCCGGTCCGGCCGACGGCCGCTCGGGCGCCGGTGTCGCGGTGACTTCGGCGGAAACGTTCGACATCGGTCGGATATTGCCGCTGGTCACGAGGGTGTGTCGCCTGCCAGTGCCGCGAAACTGGACTGACTTGGACCGGCCGGTGGCACGCGCGGCGAGAGTACGGCGACATCGGCACATCCGGTGCGTAGGGTGGGGGAGTCGGTGCGCGAGGACGTCATTCGGGACGAGGAGCTGAGTTGAGCGCGGTACTGATCTCACCGGGAAAGCTTCGGGAAGCCTTGGCGGACAAGCGGCTTCGGCTGCTGGATGTCCGATGGGCACTGGGCGACCCGGACGGCCCGCAGCACTATCTCGACGGTCACATCCCCGGTGCGGTGTTCGTCGACCTGGAGACCGAACTGGCCGCGCCGCCGTCGCCGGCGCGCGGCAGGCATCCGCTGCCGGATCTCGCGCAGCTGGAGAAGTGCGCGCGCAGCTGGGGTCTGCGCCAGGGCGATCCGGTGGTCGTCTACGACGCCACCGGCGGCATGGCCGCCGCACGCGCCTGGTGGCTGCTGCGCTGGGCGGGAGTAGCGGACGTGCGCATCCTCGACGGCGGGCTGCCCGCCTGGGTGGACGCGGGCGGCCCCGTCGCGACCGGCGCCGAGCCCGACCCGGAGCCCGGAGATGTCGAATTGAGCCCCGGCCACCTGCCCGTGATCGACGCCGACGCGGCCGCTCGCTGGAAGGGCGTCCTGCTGGATGCCCGCGCGAGCGAGCGCTTCCGCGGTGACGTGGAGCCGATCGACCCCCGCGCCGGGCACATCCCCGGTGCGCTCAGCGCCCCGACCGCCGACAATCTCGACGCCGAGGGACGCTTCCGCGCGGTACCGGAACTGCGCGACCGTTTCGCCGGGTTCGGATCCGGGCCGGTGGCCGTGTACTGCGGTTCCGGCGTCACAGCGGCGCACCAGGTGGCGGCGCTCGCCATCGTGGGTGTGGAGGCGGCGTTGTATCCCGGGTCGTGGTCGCAGTGGTCGAACGATCCGAAACGGCCGGTAGCGACAGGTAGCTGACCCGCCGCTGTAAAGGCCCCTACAGCCAGGCGCGCGCCAGGAGGTCGTCGTCGGTGACCTCGCTGGCTCGCGGCGGGAACCGGGTGGCCGCGATCGACTCGATATGCGTTCCGTCGTGCCCGATCACCCACGAGCCGCCGCGCTCCTCGCATTCGGCGAGCTTGGCGAAGGTGGTGAGCAGGAACGTGATCGCCTCGCGCGGGTCGGCGGTGCGGGCCAGCCGCTGGGATTCGCCGGGGCGCGACAGGTCCAGCCACACGCCGCACTGCCCGTCCAGCCGCATGCCGACGATCTTGTCGGCATGCACGAAGGTGAATTTGCGCCGTTCCCACGCGGTCGTCGGTGTGAAGCTCTGCTCGAGAACCTGGAGCAGAATCGTCATGCTGCTTCCTCCGCTTCGTTGACGCCGAGCTGCGATTATTCTGCGATGACCTGCGGATATCCCAGTATGTTCCGGTATCGCGCAGAAATCCACAACGCTCGGGCCGCGGTGTGCGCGGCCGTGTCGGAGCCGCCTGCTTTGATGGGGTGATGCTGCACGGACTGTGGTCGCCGGGATCCGGGTTGCTGCTCTGGCACGACGCACCGGTCGCCGCGACATCCGCGGAGCTTCCCGATCCGCTGGGCCGCGTGCTGCGGGCGTCGAAGTTCCGGCACCGTGCCGAGGTCCTGGTGGTCGCGAACGGCGTCGCCGGTACCGAGCGGGTCCGGGCGCACGCGCTGGCCCCGGTCGCGGCGGCGCAGGCCCTCCGGCAGCGGCTGCCCGTCGAGCTGGTGTCCGGGGATCTGCGTTACCTCGCGCACGTCGCCCGTGGCATCGAACGCTGGGTGCGCGCCGGGCGTGTCGTGCCGGATCTGCGCAGGGAGGACGGCCAGTGGTGGGTGCGCTGGCGGCTGGTCGGCGGGGAGCGGCAACGGGCCTGGCTGGCCGAACTGGCGGTCGCCATGCCAGAGGCGCTGCGGGTGGCCGGGCGTCCGGCCGCGCTGCTCGACGACATGGTCACCGAACTCACCGATCCGATCGCCCGGTCACTGGCCGATCCGCCGGACTCGCCGCATCCCCTGGTGGCCGCCTTGGTCGGCGACACTCCGCTGGACAACGGCAGCTATCAGGTCGCCGAGGTGCTGGAGCGCTGGCGGGCCAGCCTGACCGGCGACGAGCCGGAACTGGTGCTGCGGCTGCTGGAACCGGACGGTGAACTCGGCCTCGCCGACGAGTCGGTGGCGCTGTGGCGGCTGGAGGTCTGCCTGCGCCTGACCGGTGAGGCGCCCAGAACGATCCCGCTGCACGAAGATCCGAGTCTGGTGCGGATCGCGGGGGACAAGCTCGGGGCGGCCAAGCGCGCGTATCCGAGATTGCGTGATCTGCCGAGCGATCCGCGCAGCATGGATCTGCTGTTGCCCACCGAAGTGGTGCTCGATCTGGTCGCGCACGGTGCGAACGCCCTGCACGCCGCGGGGGTGCGGTTGCTGCTGCCGCGCGCCTGGAGTGTCGCGGAGCCGAGCATGCGGCTGCGGGTGGACAGCGCGGTGCCCGCCGCGCAGAGCACGGTCGGTCTGCGCGGCCTGGTGTCCTACCGCTGGGAGTTGGCGCTGGGCGACATGGTGCTGACCCGGGCCGAGATGGAACGCCTGGTGCGCGGCAAGTCCGATCTGGTCCAGCTGCGCGGCCAGTGGGTGCAAGCCGATCACAAAGCGCTGGCCGCCGCGGCCCGGTATGTCGCCGCGCATGCCGACGACTCTCCGGTCACCTTCGCGGACATGCTCGGCGAGATCGCGGTCTCCCGGGTGCCGCAGGTGCCGATCACCGAGGTCACGGCCTCGGGATGGGTGGAGGACCTGCTCGATCGCACGCGCGAGCCCGAAGCCCTCGCCCCGCCCGTCGGGCTGAAGGCCCAGCTGCGCCCCTACCAGGAACGCGGCCTGGCCTGGCTGGCCACCATGAGCAGGATGGGGTGCGGCGCGATCCTGGCCGACGATATGGGCCTGGGCAAGACGGTCCAGGTGCTCGCCCTGCTGGTCCACGAGCGCGAGACCGCCTCCGAGCCGGAGCGGCCCGGCCCGACCTTGCTGGTGTGCCCGATGTCGGTGGTCGGCAACTGGCAGCGCGAGGCGGAACGGTTCGCGCCCGACCTGCGGGTGTGGGTGCACCACGGCGCGGGACGGCGGGCAGGCGCCGACCTCGACGAGACGGTCGCCGCCGCGGATCTGGTAGTCACCACCTACGCGCTGCTCGCGCGCGACGCCGAGGAACTCGGCAGGCAGGATTGGGACCGCGTGGTCTTGGACGAAGCGCAGCACATCAAGAACGCGGGAACGCGACAGGCGCGGGCGGCGCGGTCGCTGCCGGCGCGGCATCGGCTGGCGCTGACCGGCACTCCGGTGGAGAACCGGTTGGAAGAACTGCGCTCCATCATGGATTTCGCGATGCCGAAGGTGCTCGGCAGCGCCCAGTCGTTCCGCGCCCGCTTCGCGGTGCCCATCGAACGCGAACGCGACCAGAACGCGATCAGCCGCCTGCGCTGGCTCACCCAGCCGTTCGTGCTGCGCCGGGTGAAGACCGACCCGACGGTGATCAGCGACCTGCCGGAGAAGCTCGAGATGACCGTTCGGGCCAACCTCACCGTCGAGCAGGCCGCCCTGTACCAGGCGGTCGTGGACGACATGATGGCCAAGATCAAGGACGCCAAGGGCATGGCGCGCAAAGGCGCCGTGCTCGGTGCGCTCACCCGGCTCAAGCAGGTGTGCAACCATCCGGCGCATTTCCTGGGCGACGGGTCGGGTGTGCTGCACCGCGGCGCGCACCGTTCCGGCAAACTCGCCCTCGTCGAGGACGTCGTGGACGCGGTGCTGGCCGACGGCGAGAAGGCGCTGCTGTTCACGCAATTCCGGGAATTCGGCGAACTGGTCGCGCCCTACCTGGCCGAACGGTTCGGCACCGCGATCCCGTTCCTGCACGGCGGCGTGCCGAAGAAGAAGCGCGACGCGATGGTCACCGGATTCCAGGCGCCGGAGGGCCCGCCGCTGATGCTGCTGTCGCTCAAAGCCGGCGGCACCGGGCTCAACCTCACCGCCGCCAATCACGTGGTGCACCTGGACCGCTGGTGGAATCCCGCGGTGGAGAACCAGGCCACCGACCGCGCCTTCCGGATCGGCCAGCGGCGCAATGTGCAGGTGCGCAAGCTGGTCTGCGTGGACACGATCGAGGAGCGGATCGACGAGATGATCAACGGCAAGCGGCAACTCGCCGACCTGGCCGTGGGCGCGGGCGAGAACTGGATCACCGAGCTGAGCACCGACGAACTGCGCGACCTGTTCACCCTCGGCGCGGCGGCGGTGGGCGAATGAGTCCTTTCGTCGACTACTCGGAGTACGGCAAGAAGCTGCCGGTGCGCGGTGGCGTGGAAGCTCGCAGCAGGCGCGGCGGCTTCGGGCGCACCTGGTGGGGCAAGGCGCTGGTGGAATCGGTGGAGCGGATGGCGGAGCCCGGCCGGCTGGCGCGCGGCCGAAATTACGCCAGGTCCGGTCAGGTGGTGAACTACCGGATCGAGCCGGGGGCGGTGACGGCGGAAGTGCAGGGCAGCCAACCGCGACCCTTCACCGCGGTGTTCACCGTGCGCCCGTTGCGCGAGGATGAACTCGAGGAACTCATCGAGACCATCCGCTCGGCCCCGGGCATGCTCGCCGAGATCGCCTCGGGAGCGTTGCCGAGCGGGCTGGGACCGGTGCTGCTGCCGAGCACCGCTGCGGAGCTGGATTTCACCTGCACTTGCCCGGACCCGGGCTGGCCGTGCAAGCACGTGGCCGCGGTCTGCTACCTGCTGGCCGAGCGGCTCGACGAACACCCGCGCGAGATCCTGACCCTCCGCGGGCTCGACCTGGACACCCTGATCGGCGGCATCGAACGCGAGCCGCGACCGCCTGCTTCCGATGACCCCTACGGTGAGCACACTCCACTGCCGGACCTGCCCGCCGTCGAATTCCGCCCGGCCTCGGAGGATCTGGATCCGATGCTGCTGCGCAAGGCGCTGCGGATGACCTCGGCCGAGGAGACGACCGCCGCGACCGGCCTGCGTGAACTCACCGCGCTCTATCGGCTGTTCGACCGCTGACGTTGGTGGGCACCCAGCGTCGGGGCTGTCGGTTACCGCCGGTCTGTCGGGGCGGGATCGATACCGGCGGAGCGAAGGGACCGGAGACTTCCCGACACCGGGTGCCGCTATCCAGTCTCGCGCAGCGGAACTCGGCACGGAACTGCCCCAGTGACGCCCGGACGCTGCCCTTGCGCCGAACTTGCTCAACGGTCGCACCCGGCCTCTTCCAGCCGGAAAAGAGCGCCGAGCAGCGTAGATCTCCTGTTATAGGCTGACCGTGTGGCAGGGAAGAGCCCAGCGTGCGGGTTGCCTCGCGACGACCTCGGTACCCCCGTGGACCTCCGCACACCCCCGCGCCGGGTGGTGTCGCTCGTTCCGTCGCTGACCGAGGCGGTGGCGCACACCTGCCCGGAAGTCCTGGTCGCCGCCACGCAATGGTGCACGCACCCCGCCGATCTGGCGGTCGAACGGGTCCGCGGGACCAAGAACCCGGACGTGCGGCGCATCATCGAACTCGCCCCGGACCTGGTGCTGTGCAACAAAGAGGAGAACCGCCGCATCGATGTCGAGCGGCTGCGCGCGGCCGGGGTCGCGGTGTGGGTCACCGAGGTGGAGACGGTCGACGAGGCCATGGTCTCGCTCACCCGGCTCTGCGTGGAGGTGCTCGGCGCCGGTGTTCCGGCATGGCTGGCCGAAGCCGAATCCGCCTGGGCGCCACCGCCGCCGGAACCGGCCCGGGCCGCCGTCATTCCGGTCTGGCGCGATCCGTGGATGGTGGTCGGCCGCAACACGTTCACCGGAGATATCGCGCACCGTCTGGGCCTGCGGCTGGTGCATGCCGATCGGCCCGATCGCTACCCGCGTCTCACCGAGGCCGAGCTGACCGTGGGCGTCGACCTCGCGGTGCTGCCCGACGAGCCGTATGTCTTCACCGAAGACGATGGGCCCGAGGCGTTTCCGGATATCCCGGTCGCGCTGGTGGAGGGCCGGGCCCTCACCTGGTACGGGCCGTCCCTGGCGACCGCGCGCGGGACGCTCACCGCGCAGCTCGCCCGGGCGGCTCAACCCAGGTCGTAGTCGAACCAGATGTGGTGCGTGCCGTCGGCGTCCACGCCGATTCCGCCCGTGCCCGTGATGCCGGCGAGGTCACCGGTGCCGCTGTGCGGGACGATCACGCAGAACTCGTTCGTGCGGTCCGTGCCGCTGGTGCTCGCGACGTGCAGGAAGTTGAAGGTCCCCGCGACACCGTCGAGCGCGCCCTCGAACGACTCCATCGCCGTGTAGCTTCCCACGCCCGTGGCCTGGTCGAACGCGGCGGTGAAGATCGTGGAGGAGCGGCCGTCGATCG
This sequence comes from Nocardia sp. NPDC047648, assembly GCF_040642815.1. Lineage (NCBI taxonomy): Bacteria > Bacillati > Actinomycetota > Actinomycetes > Mycobacteriales > Nocardiaceae > Nocardia > Nocardia sp. NPDC047648. The sequence goes on from NZ_JBEYSX010000021.1 coordinate 77,373, forward strand.
CGCCGGCGAACTGCTTGGTGATGAGGGCGACGCCGACCGGCAACGCGGTAGCGATGGTGGGATCGGGCACCACCTCGGTCGGGACGAAATTGCTCACAGAGAAGGTGCCGGTAGCTTTCACGCGGCCGATGGTAACCACCGGCACCGACATGATCGACCGTCCCGGGCGCCGGGTCCTGGTTCAGTCCGCGATCCGGTAGACGCGCTGCGCGGTGGTCCGGAAGACCTGCTCCAATTCCGTCCTTCCGCCGCCGTGGCCGGTGACGGCGGTCGCGATCGCCTCGATGCTGTTGCCGATGCTGGTGACCGGCTTGTCCACGGGGAAGTTCGAGCCCCAGATGAGACGGTCCGCGCCGAAGACGTCCAGCGCGTGCTCGACCAGCGGGCCGATCCGGTCGAGCAGATCCCCCACGGGTGTCGGCGTGCCCCGCGGCGGGATCGGGTGGCCCAGGATCGGCATCATCAGCCCGCTCACCTTCGCGACCACGTTCGGGCGCGCGGCCAGTTCGGCGAGATCGTCGCGCCACCGCACCAGCAGCTGCCTGCGCAGGCCGGGATTGGTACCGGTGTGTTTGCCGACCGCGCCGAAGATCCCCGCGGGGGTGCCGAGGTGGTTCAGCACGATCGGCACCTCGGGATAGCGTTCGGCCAGCGCCGTGACGTCGGGAATGGCGTGCGAGTACACCCACGCTTCGAACGAGAGGCCGCGCTCGGCCAGCCGCGCGAAGCCGTCCAGGAATTCCTTGGTGGTGAGCTTGCCGGGCGCGTCGGTGAACGATCGCACGCCGGGATCGGGATGGTGGGCGACCATGGTGCGGACACCGCGCAGCAGCGGTGACGCGGCCGCGTGCGCGTCGAGCAGCTCCGCGAACGCCGGGTCGGCCGGGTCGCCGCCCGCGAGGATCGCGCCGAGCCGCGGGGCCGCCTCCAGTGGCAGCCCGGCCACCCAGGCGGTTTCCCCGGCCTTCCCCAGCGGTCCCCGCTGCGACCATTCGACTTCGATGTGCGCGACCACCTCGATGGGCGCGTTGCCCGCGTCGGCGCGGTAGTCGAACGGGAGGTAGGGCCGCAGGTAGGCGACCGGATCTCCGACGAACTCACGGTCGCGCCGCGGTGCGAGGCGCTTTGCCGCGTCCACCGGGACCGGCAGCAGCCGGAACAGTTTCGCCAAGGCGCTGAAATCTCGCGGTGTGGTGAACGGGTCCCACTGGTGGATGTGTGCGTCGATGATCCGAATACCCGAGAGCTCCATGTCTGCCATCCCAACCGCGCCGAAGGTTTGCTCGGCGATTGTCACATGCCCCGCACACGGCGGGCCCGTAATCCACGGGAGCCGCCCCGCGCGGCGGCCGCGGCCGGATTCACGGTGCCCGCCCGGCTTCCTCGCGCGAGCCGGGCCCACCGGCCGATGGGGGCGCACCGGCTGCTCGAGGTGCGCGCGGCGACCGGCTCACACGTTGCGGCGGTACTGCCCGCCGACGGTGAAGAACGTGTCGGTGATCTGCTGCAACGTGCACACCCGGGCGGCCTCCATCAGCACCTCGAAAATATTGTCGTCGGTGCGGGCGACCGCTTCGAGCCGGGCGAGTGCGGCATGGGCGCCGTCCCGGTTGCGCTGCTGGAACTCGCGCACCCGCCGCAGCTGCGACTGCTTCTCCGCTTCGGTGCCGCGCGCCAGCTCCAGCTCCCGGTGCGGCTCGTCGTGGGAGTTGCGGAAGGTGTTCACCCCGATGATCGGCAGCGAACCGTCGTGCTTGCGCTGTTCGTAGCGCATCGATTCGTCCTGGATCTTGCCGCGCTGGTAGCCGGTCTCCATCGCGCCGAGCACGCCGCCGCGTTCGCTGATCCGCTCGAACTCGGCCAGCACGGCCTCCTCGACCAGATCGGTGAGCTCGTCGACCAGGAAGCTGCCCTGCAGCGGGTTCTCGTTCATCGCGACCCCCCACTCCCGGTTGATGATGAGCTGGATGGCCAGGGCGCGGCGCACCGATTCCTCGGTCGGGGTGGTGACCGCCTCGTCGTAGGCGTTGGTGTGCAGGCTGTTGCAGTTGTCGTAGATCGCGATCAGCGCCTGCAGCGTGGTGCGGATGTCGTTGAAGTTCATCTCCTGCGCGTGCAGCGACCGGCCGGAGGTCTGGATGTGGTACTTCAGCTTCTGCGACCGCTCGTCGGCGCCGTAGCGGTCCCGCATGGCGACGGCCCAGATGCGGCGGGCCACCCGGCCGATCACCGAATACTCCGGGTCCATCCCGTTGGAGAAGAAGAAGGACAGGTTCGGCGCGAAGTCGTCTATGTGCATGCCGCGCGCGAGATACGCCTCCACATAGGTGAAACCGTTGGCCAGGGTGAAAGCCAGCTGGCTGATCGGGTTCGCCCCCGCCTCGGCGATGTGGTAGCCGGAGATCGACACCGAGTAGAAATTGCGCACGCCGTTGCGCACGAACCAGTCCTGGATGTCGGCCATCATGCGCAGGCTGAACTCGGTGGAGAAGATGCAGGTGTTCTGGCCCTGGTCCTCCTTGAGGATGTCGGCCTGCACCGTGCCGCGCACCGTGGCCAGGGTGCGGGCGCGCAGGTCGGCGGCCTCGGTGCCGGTCGGCGGGCGGCCCTGCTCCGCCGCGAAGCGGTCCAGCGCCTGATCGATCGCGGTGTTCAGGAAGTAGGCCAGGATGGTCGGCGCGGGGCCGTTGATCGTCATCGATACCGAGGTGGTCGGCGCGGTCAGATCGAAACCGTCGTAGAGCACCTTCATGTCGTCGAGCGAGGCGATCGACACGCCGGACGTGCCGACCTTGCCGTAGATGTCGGGGCGCTCGGCGGGATCGTGGCCGTAGAGCGTCACCGAATCGAAGGCCGTGGACAGCCTTTTCGCGTCGGAATGCTCGCTGAGCACTTTGAACCGGCGGTTGGTGCGGAACGGGTCGCCCTCGCCCGCGAACATGCGCGCCGGATCCTCGTTGTCCCGTTTGAACGGGAAAACCCCTGCGGTGAACGGGAACCGCCCGGGCAGGTGCTCGGCGCGCAGGAAGCGCAGCAGCTCGCCGTGATCGGTGAAACGAGGTAGGGCCACGCGCGGAATGGAGTTGCCGGACAGAGTCTCCCGGCGCAGCGGGGTGCGGATCTCCCGGTCGCGCACCCGGACCACTTGTTCCTCCCCGCGATAGGACTCGGCGAGGGCTGGCCACTCGGCCAGCAGTGCGGCGTTCGCGGGCGTCAGGTCGGCGCGGGCGCGTTCGGCCAGTTCGGCGACGGCCGTGTCCCCGGGCAGTTCGGCCGCCACCTGCTCGAGGCGTTGCAGCCGTTGCGCGGCGGCGACCTGCGCCGCGGTCTCGGCGTGATAGCCGCGCACGGTCTCGGCGATCTCGGCCGGATAGCGCACCCGCGCGGGCGGGATGAGCTGGGCGAAGCGCGTGGACACGCGGGTGTCCACCCGGGGCAGCGCGCCGGGCTCCAGCCGCAGGCCGTGACCGGCCAGCAGGCCCGTCAGGTGCTGGTAGAGCGCGGTCACCCCGTCGTCGTTGAACGTCGCCGCGCTGGTGCCGAAGACCGGCATGTCCTCGGGCGCGGCATGGAACTCCTCGCGGTTGCGGATCAACTGCCTGGCCACGTCACGCAGCGCGTCCGCGGCGCCGCGACGCTCGAACTTGTTGATCGCCACCACGTCCGCGTAGTCCAGCATGTCGATCTTCTCCAGCTGGGAGGCGGCGCCGAACTCGGGCGTCATCACGTACATCGACACGTCGACGTGGTCGGTCACCGCGGCGTCGCCCTGTCCGATGCCGGGGGTCTCCAGGACGACCAGGTCGTAACCCGCTGCCTTGCAGGCGGTCACGATCAGATCGATATTGTCCGGCAGTTCGCGTCCACCCCGGGTGGCCAGCGAACGGAAGAAGACGTGCTCGCCGTCGAGGGCGTTCATCCGGATGCGGTCGCCGAGCAATGCGCCACCCCCGCGCCGCCGGGTCGGGTCCACCGCGAGAATCGCCACCCGCACCTTGTCCTGCTGATCCGAACGGAGCCTGCGCACCAATTCGTCGGTGAGCGAGGACTTTCCGGAGCCGCCCGTGCCGGTGATGCCGAGCACCGGCACGGTCCGCGCCGCCGCGGCCTCGGCCAGCTTCCGCCGGTCGGCGTCCGGCAGCGCGTCCGCTTGCAGGCAGGTGATGGCGCGCGCCAAGGCGGCGCGCTCGCCGGAGAGCACCGCGTCCGGCACCGGCGGCTCGGTCGCGAGGTCGACGTCGCAGGCGCGGATCAACTGATTGATCATGCCGGGCAGGCCGAGTCGCTGTCCGTCCTCTGGCGAGAAGATGGTCACGCCGGACGCGGCCAGTCGCGCGATCTCCTCCGCCACGATCACGCCACCGCCGCCGCCGAAGATCCGCACGTGCTCGGCTCCGGCCTTCTTCAGGGCGTCGGCGAGGTATTCGAAGTACTCGACGTGGCCACCCTGGTAGGAGCTGACCGCGACGCCCTGGGCGTCCTCGGTGAGCACGGCGTCGACCACCTCGCTGACCGAGCGGTTGTGGCCGAGGTGGATCACCTCCGCGCCCTGGCTCTGCAGGATGCGGCGCATGATGTTGATCGCCGCGTCGTGCCCGTCGAACAGGGCCGCCGAGGTGACGAAGCGAACGGGGTGGGTGGGCGCGTAGAGCGCGCTGCTGTCGGCCACGGGATTCCTCTCGGGATTCCATTGTCGCCCGATACTAGGACGTCAAACTAATCGTACGGTGACTGCGATCACATCGCCAGCGTCGCCGCCCGGGTTGTCCGCGTCGCTGCCGCCGTGCCGGTTCCGGGTCGGCGGCCGGCGGATTCGGTGGCGGTCGACGGGTTCGATCGCGGGGTGTTTCGCGCAGCCGTCGCGGCAGGCCACGGCGCTGGACATCGTGACTGCGGGCATTTCGGCGGGGATCGTCGCGGGACGGATGGATCGGACGGCGGTGACCGTGGGCGATACCCCGCTCCGGCCGATTGTGTTGTCAGGGCGGCCGACTCGGACATACTGGGCCCATGGTGAGCGACGACAGGGCGGAAGCCGCGGTAGGGCGGCTGGTCGCCGAGCGTGTGCTGACCCGCGACCAGGCCGACGCGGTGCTCGCGGCGCTCGCCGTCGAGCGGGCGGCGGTGGTGGCGCGCGGGAAGGTGCTCGCCGAGATCGCCTCCTACGTCGGAGCGGGTCTGCTGTTCGGCGGAATCGCCCTGGTGGCGGCCTCGTCCTGGGACACGCTCGACCGGCCGGTGCGAGTCGGCGTGCTCGCCGTCGTGTCGGCGGGTCTGCTGTTCGGGGGCGTTCTGCTCGCCGGGGTGCCGACCGGCCGCACGAGCGCGAACAGTGCCCGCGCGAGGCTGGCGGCCGTGCTCTTCGCGCTCGGGTCCGTCGCGCTCGCCGGGTCCGTCGGCACCGCGCTCGAGAACGCGAGCACCGATGCCGCGTGGGTTTTCGCCTGTGCGGCGGGAGCGGTGATCGCCGTACTCGGTTACCTCGCGCTGCCGTCGGTGATCGGACTGCTGGTCTGCGCCTGCTTCGTGCCCGCGGCCGTCGCGGGGATCATCACCGAAGTGATCGGTCTCGACGACACCTGGGGCAGCGCGGCGGTACTGCTACTCGGTGGCGTGTGGTTCGCGCTGACCAGGATCGGCGCCCTCGCGGACCTCCGGATCGGATACCTGATCGCGATCGTCACGTCCGTCGCGGCCGCGCAGAGTCTCGACATCGATGGCCGGATCTGGGCCTACGGGATCACGGCGCTGATCGCCGTGGTCTGCTTCGCGCTGTACGCGACCCAGCGGTCGGCGGTGCTGGTCGTCGGGGGCGGTGTGGCCATCGCGGTGGCGGCGGGGGAGGCGGTCTCGGAATGGACCGGCGATTCGCTCGGCGCGGCGGCGGTGGTCGTAGCGATCGGCGCGGTCACGCTCGGGTTGGGCGCGTTCCGGTTGGTGCGCCCGCGGCGAGAGAAGGAAGCCGATCCGGCCGTTCCCCTGCCGAAGCCGTAGGTGGGCTGACCGAGCCCTCACCTGGGGAAGGCGTGGGATGAATCACATCTGCCCCCGGACATTGCTGATACTTGGACGTCCAACTATAGGATGACCGCATACCGCACCGCGGTGTCCCGATCGCTACGAGAACAGGACTGGCATGGTTCGCGAACTCACCCATTTCATCGGCGGACAGCATGTGTCGGGCGCTTCCGGCAAGTTCGGCGACGTCTTCGACCCCAACCTCGGCCAGGTGCAGGCGCGGGTGCCGCTGGCGAGCAAATCCGAGGTCGAGGCGGTCATCGCGAACGCGGAGGCCGCGCAGCCGATATGGGCCGCGTTCAACCCGCAGAAGCGGGCTCGCGTTCTCATGAAGTTCCTGACCCTGGTGCAGGACGAGATGGATTCGCTGGCGGCGCTGCTGTCCTCCGAGCACGGCAAGACCATCGCCGACGCCAAGGGCGACATCCAGCGCGGTCTCGAGGTGATCGAGTTCGCCGTCGGTATCCCGCACCTGCTCAAGGGCGAATACACCGAGGGCGCGGGCACCGGCATCGACGTGTACTCGATGCGCCAGCCGCTCGGCGTCGTCGCGGGCATCACCCCGTTCAACTTCCCGGCCATGATCCCGCTGTGGAAGGCCGGTCCCGCGCTGGCCACCGGCAACGCGTTCGTGCTCAAGCCCTCCGAGCGCGACCCCTCGGTGCCGCTGCGGCTGGCCGAGCTGTTCCTCGAGGCCGGTCTGCCCCCCGGTGTGTTCAACGTGGTCAACGGTGACAAGGAAGCCGTCGACACGCTGCTGCACGATCCGCGCGTCAAGGCCGTCGGCTTCGTCGGCTCCACCCCCATCGCGCAGTACATCTACGAGACCGCGACCGCGAACGGCAAGCGCGCCCAGTGCTTCGGCGGCGCGAAGAACCACGCGATCGTCATGCCGGACGCCGATCTCGACGACGTCGCCGACCAGTTGATCGGCGCGGGCTACGGGTCGGCGGGCGAGCGTTGCATGGCCATTTCGGTGGCCGTCCCGGTCGGCGAGGAGACCGCCGACCGCCTGGTGGCCAAGCTGACCGAGCGGGTGCACAAGCTCAACGTCGGCCGTTCCGACGACCCGGGCGCCGATTACGGGCCGCTGGTCGGCCAGGACGGCGTGAACCGCGTGAACAACTACGTCCAGATCGGTGTCGACGAGGGCGCCGAGCTGGTGGTGGACGGACGCGGCCTGGTCGTGGAAGGCGCCGAGGACGGCTACTTCGTCGGCGCGACGCTGTTCGACAAGGTGACGCCGCAGATGCGGATCTACCGCGAGGAGATCTTCGGTCCGGTGCTCACCGTGGTCCGCGCCAAGGACTACGAGGAGGGTTTGCGGCTGGCCAACGAGCACGAGTACGGCAACGGCGTGGCGATCTTCACCCGCGACGGCGACACCGCCCGTGACTTCGCCGCGCGCGTGCAGGTCGGCATGGTCGGCATCAACGTGCCGATCCCGGTGCCGATCGCCTACTACACCTTCGGCGGATGGAAGCGTTCCGGCTTCGGCGACCTGAACCAGCACGGCCCGGATTCGATCCGTTTCTACACCAAGACCAAGACGGTGACGCAGCGCTGGCCCGCCGGGCTCAAGGAGAGCAACGCGTTCGTCATCCCGACGATGGACTGACCCGGATGTTCATCCTCGACGACGACGAGAAGGCGATCCGCGACACCGCGCGCGGCTTCGCCGACGAATTCCTCGCCCCGAACGCGCTGGAGTGGGACGAGCAGAAACATTTCCCGGTGGACGTGCTGCGTAAGGCGGGCCCGCTCGGTCTCGGCGGCATCTACGTGCGCGAGGACGTGGGCGGTTCGGGCCTGCGCAGGCTCGACGCCGTGCGCATCTTCGAGCAACTGGCCACCGGCTGCCCCGCCATCGCCGCCTACATCTCCATCCACAACATGGCGACGTGGATGGTCGACCGCTACGGCGACGACGAGCAGCGCAATCGCTGGCTGCCCCGGCTGACCGCGATGGAACTGCTGGCCAGCTACGCGCTCACCGAGCCAGGGGTCGGCTCCGACGCGGCGGCGTTGAGCACCAAGGCCGTTCGCGACGGTGACGACTACATCTTCAACGGCGCCAAGCAGTTCATCTCCGGCGCGGGCTCCACCGATGTCTACGTCGTCATGGCCCGGACCGGCGACGACGGTGCGCGCGGGATCTCGGCGTTCATCGTGCCCGCCGACACCCCCGGCATCTCCGTCGGCGCCAACGAGAAGAAGATGGGCTGGAACGCCCAGCCGACCCGCCAGGTGATCTTCTCCGACGCCAGGGTCCCGGCGGCCAACCGGCTCGGCGCGGAGGGCGACGGCTTCCGCATCGCGATGAACGGCCTCAACGGCGGCAGGCTCAACATCGCCGCGTGCTCGGTGGGCGGCGCGCAGGCGGCGCTGGACAAGACGGTGCCGTATCTGGCCGAGCGGGAGGCGTTCGGCAAGCCGCTGCTGCGCAACCAGGCGCTGCAATTCGACCTCGCCGATATGCGCATCGAATTGGAGGCCGCCCGCACGCTGCTGTGGCGCGCCGCCGCGGCGCTGGACGCCGACGCGCCGGACAAGGTGGAGCTGTGCGCGATGGCGAAGCGTTTCGCCACCGACGCCGGCTTCGAGGTGGCCAACAAAGCCCTGCAACTGCACGGCGGCTACGGCTACCTCACCGAGTACGGCGTGGAGAAGATCGTCCGGGATCTGCGGGTGCACCAGATCCTCGAGGGCACCAACGAAATCATGCGGGTGGTCGTCGCCCGCGCACTGGTAGGAGCGGCATGAGCGGACAGACCACGAGTGAACCCGAGGTTCTTCTCGAACAGCGCGACGGGCTGGGCCTGATCACGCTGAACCGGCCCAAGGCCATCAACGCGCTGAATCACTCGATGGCCCTCGCCATCACCGACGCGCTGCGCACCTGGGCCGAGGACGACGCGGTGCGCACCGTGGTCGTCACCGGCGCGGGCGAGCGCGGCCTGTGCGCGGGCGGTGACATCGTCGCCATCCACGCCGACGCGAAAAGCGGTGCCACCAGCGCCGATTCGGCGACCGGACGGTTCTGGCGCGACGAGTACATCCTCAACGCCCTGATCGGCCGCTACCCGAAGCCGTACGTGGTGATCATGGACGGCATCGTGATGGGCGGCGGCGTCGGGCTCTCCGGGCACGGCAGCCACCGCATCGTCACCGAGCGGTCCAAGATCGGCATGCCCGAGGTGGGCATCGGCTTCGTCCCGGACGTCGGCGGCACCTATCTGCTCGCGCGCACCCCGGGCGAGATCGGCACGCACGTCGGGCTCACCACCGCGCGGATGAGCGCTGGTGACGCCATCGTCGCGAACTTCGCGGACTATTTCGTCGCCTCCGAGCATCTGCCCGCGCTGCTGGAGACGCTGCGCACGGAGAGCGCCGACATCGCGATCGCCAAGTTCGCCACGGACGCGCCGGATTCCGCGCTGGCCGCCGCGCAGGACTGGATCGATGACTGCTACGGAGCCGACTCCGTGGAGGAGATCGTCGCGCGGTTGCGGGCACACGAGGCACCCGACGCGCGGGCGGCGGCCAACGAGATCCTGGCCAAATCCCCGGTGGCGCTGAAGGTCACGCTGCGTTCGCTGCGCGCGGCCCGCACCGCGCCGAGCCTGGAGGCGGTGCTGAACGAGGAGTACCGGGTGTCCATCGCGTCGCTGTCGTCGCACGACCTGGTCGAGGGCATTCGCGCGCAGGTGATCGACAAGGACCGCAACCCCCGGTGGTCGCCCGCGACGCTCGAGGCGGTCACGGACGCGCAGGTGGACGCATACTTCGCCGAGCTGGGCGATCGAGAGCTGGGTCTGGCGACCCGGGAGGTGGCGTGATGAGTAAGCGAATCGGTTTCCTCGGCCTCGGCCACATGGGCGCGCCGATGGCGGCCAACCTGGTGCGCGCGGGCTACGAGGTGCTCGCCTTCGACCCGGTGCCCGCGGCGCGCGAACAGGCCGAGCGCGACGGCGCGATCGCGGTCGGCACGGCCACCGAGGCCGCCGCGGCCGACACCGTGATCACCATGCTGCCCAACGGCAAACTCGTCCTCGACGTGTACGCCGAACTGCTCCCGGCCGCGGCACCGGGCACCTTGTTCATCGACTGCTCCACCATCGACGTGGCCGACGCGAAGACCGCGGCCGAACGCGCCACCGCCGCCGGGCACCGTGCCCTGGACGCCCCGGTTTCCGGCGGTGTCGCGGGCGCGGCGGCGGGCACGCTGACCTTCATGGTCGGCGGGGCCGCCGAGGACTTCGCCGCCGCCCTTCCGGTGCTCGAGGTGATGGGCGGCAAGGTCGTGCACTGCGGCGGCTCCGGCGTCGGTCAGGCGGCGAAGATCTGCAACAACATGCTGCTGGGCGTGTCGATGATCGCGCTGTCGGAGTCGCTGGTGCTGGGCGAGAAGCTGGGCCTGAGCCATCAGTCGTTCTTCGACGTGGTCTCCACCGCCTCCGGCCAGAGCTGGGCGCTGACCAGCTACTGCCCGGTTCCGGGCCCGGTGCCGACCAGCCCGGCCAACAACGACTACCGACCGGGTTTCGCCACCGCCCTGATGGCGAAGGACCTGGGTCTGGCCGCGAACGCACTGCGCGAGAACAACATCGACGGGCAACTCGGATTGCTGGCCGCCGCGATCTACGACCGCTTCAACCAGACGGATGCCGGACGGGACTTCTCGGCTATCGTCACCGATATCCGTGACCGATCCGACCAAGAGGGTGCAGAAGGATGAACGCATCGCAGAGCGATTCCGTGGGCGGCGGCGGCCGGGCGACGGGTGGGGCCGACTTCGAGACGATTCTGCTGGAACGCAAGGGCCGGGTCGGCTGGATCACGCTGAACCGCCCGAAGGCGCTGAACGCGCTGAACGCGCAGGTCCTCGACGACGTCATCGCCGCGCTCGACGAACTCGAACACGACGACGAGATCGGTGCCATCGTGATCACCGGCTCGGAGCGGGCTTTCGCGGCGGGCGCCGACATCAAGGAGATGCAGCCCAAGTCGTACATGGACATGTTCATGGACGACTACTTCGCCCGCTGGGACCGGCTGGCGCAGTTCCGCAAGCCCACCATCGCCGCGGTGGCGGGCTACGCGCTGGGCGGCGGCTGTGAGCTGGCCATGATCTGCGACGTCCTGCTCGCGGCGGACACCGCGAAGTTCGGGCAGCCGGAGATCAAGCTGGGCGTCATCCCCGGCATCGGCGGCTCGCAGCGCCTGACCCGCGCGATCGGCAAGGCCAAGGCCATGGATCTGGTGCTCACCGGCCGCAACATGGACGCCGAGGAGGCCGAGCGGGCGGGGCTGGTCTCGCGCATCGTGCCCGCGGCGGAGCTGCTCGACACCGCGGCCGAGGTCGCCGAGACCATCGCGTCCATGTCGCTGCCGGTCGCCATGATCGCCAAGGAAGCGGTGAACCGCTCGTTCGAGACCACGCTCGCCGAGGGCCTGCGCTTCGAACGCCGAGTGTTCCACTCGCTGTTCGCGATCGAGGATCAGAAGGAAGGCATGAGCGCCTTCGTCGAGAAGCGTCCGGCGAAGTTCACCAACCGCTGACGTCCGGCCCGCCCGGCCGATTCCCCCGGCCGGGCGGGTTCGTCGCGAGTTATCCGAAGGGTCCCGATGTGGGCGCGACGATCTGCGCGGGCGTGGGCACCTTGGTGCCCTCGGGCGTGGGCGCGTCCTTCTCCGCGGCGAGCAGTCCGGCGATCGTGGCGCCCAGTGCGACGGTGACCGCGGCCGCCGCGATGAGTTTGCGCCGGTCGACGGCGACCGGGACGAGGGTGGCTCCGGCGCGCAGCCGGGCCATCCGCACGTCGCCGCCCCTTCGTTCGGCGGCGAGCAGCACGGCGCCGCGCGCGGAGACGAACTCGGGTTCGGGGTCGTAGACGATCGGCAGGTCGACCAGTTCGGCCAGTTCGGCGCGAATGCTCGGGCTGCGCGTGCAGCCGCCGAGCAGCACCATGGCTTCCGGCCGCACACCGGTCTCGTCGATGATCTGCCGGACGAACGACACCGAGTGATGGATGCCCGCCGCGCACAATTCGGCCAGATCGCTGCGGGTGACGACGGCCCGTTCGCCGGTGCCGTCGTCGATGGCGGTGACCACCCGCGCCTCACTCAGTTCCTCGCGGTGACGCCGGATGGTCGGCGTGTCGGTGAGCACGCCGTCGCGGGCCAGCCGCCAGCGCAGCAGCGCGTCGTAGCCGTCGCCACCGAGCACCGTGCTGCGCTTGCTGGACAGGATCGCGTCGGTGCGGCAATCGACATGCGTGATGGTCAGCCCCGAGCTGCCCAGGTCGTAGAGGATCACCGAGCCGCTGTCCGGCAGTTGCCCGGTGAAGCGCAGATAGCGCAGCTGGGCGAGGGGTTCGTCGACGATGGTCACGCGGCGACCGCGCACGCCCGCGCGGATGGCGTCGGCGTGCAGCGGACAGCGGCAGGTCACCGCCGTGCCCGAGATCAGCTCGTCACGCCGGTCGGCGGCGCCGTTCATCCGGCGGATCGCCTCGAAGACCGATTCCTCGACACCGCCGCCCGCCCGGCGCGGCACTTCGCAGCGATCGATCGGGGGTAGGTGTGGCTGATCGGAGTGTGTCAGCATCGCATGGGCGCCGCCAGCGCCCGCCGATACCCCCAAGACCAGCACCATGATTTACATGGTGGACCCTTTCGCTTCCGCTGCCAAGACGGCATGCCCGGCAATTCGCCGGTTGGATGCCCGATCGTCACCCGACGGTCGGTCGCACCGGGTATGCGACCGACCGGTACGTCGAATCAGTCTGTGGCCGTGGCCGACCAGCGCGCCGTTCCCTCTGCGGTGTCGAAGTCGCCCGCGGCATGTCGGAATTCGGCGAGCAGTTGCAGCAGAGTGTGCAGTCGTTCCGGGGGGAGTCCGGGGAGCGCGAAAACCTTCGCGTTGAGTTCCTCGGTCGCCTTCGCCACCAATTCCCGTCCCGCGTCGGTGATTTCGATCAGGGTAGCGCGCCGGTCGCTGGGATGCGGTACGCGCTCGACGAGCTTCGCCGCCTCCAGCCGGTCCACGGTGTTGGTGACGCTGGTGGGGTGCACCTGCAAGCGCGCGCTGGCCTTCGCCATCGGCAGCGCACCGGTTTTGCTGAAATTGAGCAGCATGAGCAGCTCGTAGCGGGAGAAGGTCAAGCCGGTGGGTTTGAGCGCCTCGTCCACCCGCGCCATCACGATTTGCTGAGCCCGCACCAGCGACGTCACCGCGGCCATGCCGTCGGCGACATCTCCCCAGCCGTGGCCGACCCACTGGCGGTGGGCCTCCTCGATCGGGTCGTTCGGAAGCGGGCGTGGCCGAGACATGTTCCGATCATTCCATGCCGCCAGGTCCGGACGGGGACATCCGGCCAGGCTTCGGATCACCGTGAGCGCAATGGTAGGCCGGGCCTACCTGCCGGGGGCACTATCTAAGGCGAGGCGGGCGTGGCTGAGTGGTTTAGGCAACGGTCTGCAAAGCCGTTTACGCGGGTTCAATTCCCGCCGCTCGCTCCAAGTGTCCTCGGTGCTCGGCTCGGTGCGCGTCATCGCCGAGCCGGGCATTTCGAGGCACGCCGCTACCCGGTATGCCCGGGTTCCCACGCAGCGTTCCGCGTCAGACGGCGTCGTTCGGTTCTGCGTACGCCACGGCCGTGCCGACCACGTCGAGGCGCACCCGCTGCCCGGTGACAGGGGCGGCGACGCTGGCGCGGCGTACCCGGATGGGAGTGCTCGCGCCGTCCAGGTCGATGGTCAGGATGACGTCGGCGCCGCGGAAGTCGACGGCGCTGATCCGGCCGCTCTCCGCCTCGTTCTCCGAAGCGATATCGGCCACGAGCTGTTCCGGTCGCAGCATGACGGTGGCCGGTCCGCTCGCGGCGTTGCGCTGCACCGGAATCCGGCCCAGTGCGCACTTGGCCACATCGCCCTCGACCACCGCCTCCAGCAGCACGCAATCGCCGAGGAACCGGGCGGTGAACAGGTCCTTCGGCGTGGCGTAGACCTCCTCCGGCGTCCCGACCTGGGTGAAGCGCCCCTCCCGCATCACCGCGACCTGTTCGGCGAAACTCAGCGCCTCCTCCTGGTCGTGGGTCACCAGGATGCTGGTCATGCCCGCCTCGCGCAGCGTGTCGGCCACGGCCTGCCTGGTCGTGGCGCGCAGGCCCGCGTCCAGCGCGCTGAACGGCTCGTCCAGCAGCATCACCGACGGCTTGCGCGCCAGTGCGCGGGCCAGGGCCACGCGCTGCTGCTGGCCGCCGGAGAGCTGATGCGGCCGCCGGTCGGCGTAGGACGCGTGCAGCGACACCATCTCCAGCAGTTCGCGCACCCGCCGGTGGTTGCGGCGGGCCGAGCCGGGCAGGCCGTAGGCGATGTTCTGGCCGACGGTCAGATGGGGGAACAGCGCCCCGTCCTGGGCGACGTAGCCGATGTTGCGACGCTGCGGCGGCACCGAGACTCGTTCGCCGACAACGGTTTCCGCCCCGATCGACACCGAACCCGTGTCCGGTGACTCGAATCCGGCGATCACGCGCAGCAGCGTGGTCTTGCCGCATCCCGACGACCCGACCACGGCGGTGGCGGTGCGGTTCGGCACGTCCAGGGTGATGCCACCGAGAACCCGGGTGTGACCGAAGGTCTTCGACACATCGGTGACGACAACGCGACTCATATCCCGGCCGCCTTCTGCGAGTTGGTGAACAGCAAGTACGTCACGGGCACGGCGGCGGCGATCATGATCAGGGCGTACGGAGCGGCGGCGGCGTAATCCAATTCGCCGGACAGGCCCCAGAACCGCATCGCCAGCGTGCGAGTTCCGTTGGGCGCCAGCAGGAGGGTGGCGGTCAGCTCGGTCGCCACCGCGACGAACACCAGTGCGGCCGCGGCGGCCGCGGCCGGCGCCGCGAGACGCAGCGTGACCAGGAAGAACGTCGCCGGCGCCGATTTACCCAGCGAACGGGACGCCTCCTCCAAGCCGACCGGTACCTGGGCGAGCCCGGCCCGCACACTGACCAGGGCACGGGGCAGGAACAGCAGCAGATAGGCGGCGATCACCATGCCCGCCGTCTGGTAGAGCGCGGGCGCCCACCGGATCGTCACGGTCACCATGGCCAGCGCGATCACGATGCCGGGCAACGAGCTGGTGACGTAGTTGGCGCCCTCGACCAGCCGCGCGAACGCCGAGGTGGAACGCACCGCGATCCACGCCACCGGGAAGGCGCACAGGGTGGTGAGCAGCGCGGCGACGGCCGCGAGGCCGACCGTCTGACCGAGCGCGTTGCCGATGTCGGTGATATCCCATACCGCCGCTCCGCCGATGCGCAGCCAGCGCCCGATGGTCCACAGCGGCACGCCCAGCGCGGCCGCCGTCACCGCGACGAGCACGGCCAGAACCGGTAACGTGCCCGCGCCCAACCGGATCCGGGCCGCGGCGCGCGGAGCCCCGCTGCCGATCCGCGCGTAGCGCGCCCGGCCGCGCAGTCCCGCCTCGGCCCCGAGCAGCGCCAGGCAGCACAGCACGAGCACACCGGCCAGCATGCTGCCCGCCGGACCGGCGAAGCTGGACTGGTACTGCTCGAAGATGGCCGTGGTGAACGTGTCGAACCGGACCATCACGAAGGCGCCGTACTCGGCGAGCAGATGCAGTCCGATGAGCAGCCCGCCACCGAGGACGGCCAAGCGCAGCTGCGGTAGCACGATCCGCGCGAACACCGCGACCGGTCCCGAGCCCAGCGCCCGCGCCGACTCCTCCACCGCCGGATCCAGGCGGCGCAGCGTGGCGGCGGCGGGCAGATAGACCAGCGGGAAATAGGACATCGTGGAGATCACCACCCCCGCCCGAAGACCGTGCATGGTCGGGAAGACGCTGACCCAGGCGTAGCTGTTGACGAAGGCGGGCACCGCCAGCGGAGCCGCGAAAACCGGCCCCCACCACGACTTCCCCGGCACGTCGGTGCGCTCGACCACCCAGGCCAGCCCGACGCCGAGCGCCACGCAGATCGGCACGGTGCACGCCACCAGCGCGGCCGTATTGCCCAGCAGCTCACCGACTCTGGGCCGGAACACCAGTTCCGCCGCCTGATCGATACCGGTGGAGAAAACGGTCGAAACGATGTACCCGAGCGGCACGAACGTAGCCGCCACCAGCAGCAGCGCGACGCCCGTGACCACCGGCCCCGGCCTGCCGACCCGGGGCGCCGCGACGACGTTCCGCAGTGCCACGGCTACAGCAGACCGGCTTCGGTCATCAGCTGCGTGACCTTCTTCGAATCGAGTTTCGACGGGTCGATCGCCGGAGCCTGCAAGTCGGCCAGCGGCGGCAGTGCCGGGTTCGCGGCCACCCCGCTGGCGACCGGGTATTCCAGCGACGTGCCGTCACGCAACACCTCTTGCCCCGCCTTGCCGACGATGAACGCCAGGAACTTCTGCGCCGCCTCCTGCTTCTTGCTCGCCTTCAGCACGCCGCCGCCGGAGACGCTGACGAAGGCGCCCGGGTCCTGGTTCCTGAAGTAGTGCAGGGCGGTGTCGCCGCTGCTCTCCTTCGTATTCGCCTGGTCGCGGTACCAGTAGTAGTGGTAGATGACGCCGCCGTCCGGGCTGCCGGAGTTGACCGCCTTCATGGTGGCGACGTTGTTCGGGAACGGCGTCGCGTTCTCCTTCATGCCCTTCAGCCAGGCGCGGGTGGCGTCCTCGCCCTTCAGCGCGAGCAGGGCGGCGACGATGGCCTGGAAGTCGGCGCCGGAAACGCCCGCGCCCCAGCGCCCCTTCCACTGTGGTTGCGCCAGGTCGAGCAGCGAGGCGGGCAATTGGCCGGGCTGGACCTTGTTCTTGTTGTAGACGAAAACCGTCGAGCGCGCGGCCACGCCGGTCCACTTGCCGGTGGACGGGCGGAACTGCGCGGGCACCTGTGCCAGCGTCTCGGCGTTCACGTCGGCGAACAGGCCCGCGTTCTCCACCAGCGCCATGGCGGGGGAGTTCTCGGTGAGGAAGACGTCGGCGGGCGAGGCAGCGCCCTCGGCGACCAGCTGGTTGCCCAGCGCCGTGTCACCGCCCTGGCGCAACGTCACCTTGATGCCGGTTTCCTTGGTGAACGCGTCGGCCCATTCTTTGGTGAGCGACTCGTGCTGCGCGTTGTAGACGGTGATCTCGTTCGCGTCGTCGGAGGAATTCGAGCAAGCCGTGCTGCCGAGCGCCGTCATCGCGAGGACCAATCCAGCGGCAATCGTCTTCCATCTGACCGGCTTCATCCTCGTCCTTCCGACCGCGTTCCCCGTTGCATATGTTGAGCCTTACCTAAGGAAGATACAGCGTCCGACGTGCGTAAACGTTTCCCGGATGCGGCGAGCCCGCGCGCCCGCTACCGCAGACCCGAGAAATCGCGCGGCACAACGTGATTGCGATCGGCGCAGGTGCCCAGCGTGTAATCCGGAAGCAGTCCGAAGTACTCGCCGCGGGTGAGCGCGCTCCAGCGCCGCGCGTCCTCGGTGCGGGTCTTGTAGAAGTTGACCATGTAGCCGCCCTCGTAGAGGCGCAGCAGGCTGTAGCCGCCCGGATACTCCTTGACCGCGGCGACCTCGAGGAACTCCACCGCGCACGGCACGTCCGGCCTGGTGCGACGGTTGCGGTGGGTGTGGCCGCTGTGCTGTAGGAAGACGCCGGGAGAGCGGGTGTAGAGCGCTTGCAGTTCGCCGCTGTCGCGTCCGTCGAGCACGAAACCCGGTCCGGCGAGGTTGGTCAGCCCGGACTCGGTCGTGACCGGGTGGTGGCCGAACAGCAGGGTCGGCCGATCCGGATCGGCGCGCAGACGTTCGGCGAGATGATCGAACTGCATGCGCTCGATGGACCCGCCCGCGCCGTCCAGGCTGCTGGTATCCAAGCCGAGCACGCGCAGACCGCCCACCTCGTGCTCGACGAGTTGCTGGCGCGCGGAGAAGACATCGGCCCAGCAGTCACGGTGATCGGCGGGCGCGGGGGCGCAACCGGCGTACTCGCCGCCCGTGTGCGGCCGGTCGTGATTGCCGCGCACGGCGAGGTAGTCGCGGCCGAGCGCACCCCACCCGTCGAGCCGGGCCCGCACCGTGCGGGTGTCGAGCTCGGAGGCTTCGGCGGTCAGGTCGCCCGCGAGCAGTAGCAGTTCGGCTCCCCGGTCGGGACGGCGCAGGTCGTCCAGTACCGCGGCCAGCATCACCTCGGGATAGGGCGCGAGGCCGGGGCCCTGCCGGAAGCCGGGCGGCAGGTCACCGGCGATCAGCCCGCTGACCTGCTCGCCGAAGTGCACATCGTTGGCCAGCGCCAGGGTGCGCAGCCTGCGGCCCGGCGGCGGAACCAGGGTGGTGAACTCGCCGCGTGCTTCCGGCGCGGCGGGATCGGACGTGGTGAGCGATAGTGCGGGCGTGGCACGCAGACCCGCCGACCAGGCTTCGAAGCGGTAGGCGCGGCCCGGTTCCAGCCCGCCGATCTCGGCATAGTGGAACGGCGTCGGGTGGTCGTCGGCGAAGACCGGCACCGGCGCGCGCGCCGAGTCGGCGGGACCGATCCGTACGTGGGTGTCGGCGTCGACGGGTATCAGCCGTCCGGCCGGGTCGGGGGCGAGCGTGGTCCAGGTGAGGATCACCGTGGTGTCGGTGATCGTCACGACTTCCAGATCGGTGGCGACGGCCGTGTCCGGCAGTGCCCGAGCTCTCGTTCGACCGGCGAAGGGGAGGAGTGCGGTGAGGCCGAGTGCCCCGAGAACGGTTCTGCGGTTCGGTCCGCAACAACTCATGCGTGGGTGCATGCGATCAGCGCGTGCCCTCCGCGGAGCAGACCTTCCACTTGCCGTCTTCTTTCGTCAGATGCTCGGTGGTGCTGGATTCGGTATCGGGCTGCCGGCCGGGCACCGCGACGGTGAGCTTGCCGGTGACCTTCGCGGTCGCAGTGTCTCCGGTGACGACGATGTCCTCGATCCTATCGATGGTGACCGAGATCGAGGTGCTGTCGAATTCACTCTTCTCGCTCTCGGTCATCGCCTCGAACGCGGCGCGTTCGTGCGCGCACGCCTGCTCGGCCGCCGCGCGGAAGCCGCGGGTGTCGAGGGTCTCGTAGAAGTCGCGAATCGCGAGTTCGATCCGCTTCTCGTCCGAGGCGAGCGGACCTCTGCCCTGCGAGGTAAGGAACACCCCCGCGATCACCGCGCCCGCGATCACCAGAGCGACTATCGCCACCAAGCCGGCGATCAAGCCGGTGTGGCTCTTCTCGGGCGGCGGCGGATATCCCCAGGGCGGGTAGCCGGGTGGTGGATAACCAGGGGCCGAGGGTGGCTGGCCGGGTCCGGGGGGTGGATAACCAGAGTCCCAGGGTGGCTGCCCGGGTTCGGGGGGCGGGTTACTCGGGCCCGAGGGTGGCTGACCCGATGGTGGCTGCCCGGGTTCGGGGGGCGGGTTACTCGGGCCCGAGGGTGGCTGACCCGATGGTGGCTGACCAGGCCCGGGGGGTGGATTACCCGGGCCCGAAGGAGGCTGCCCTTGTTCGGGCGGAGGATAGCCGGGCTCGGGCTGTTGCGGGTGGGGCGGTCGATCATCCGGCGGTTGCCCGCCCGGCGGATAAGTCATCTCGTCCTCCGGTCTGCCCCCGGTGCCTGGATCTTTACGCCAAGGCGTGCCCGGGGTAGCGGAAACCAAACGGGTGTGATCGTTCGGGCGGGGCGACGGGCGATGTCGCCGAGGTGCGGTGGTCGGACGCGCGGCGAACGGTTTCCGCGACGTCAGGCGGCCAATGCGGCGTGCCAGCGCGCGGTGTCGGTGTACTGGTGCAGTCGCGTGATGCGACCTTCGTCGTCGACCTGCCACAGGTGCACGAACTCGGCCTCGTACTCGCGGCCGGTCGCGCGGGCCGCGCCGCGATAGTGACCTGTCACCACGACGGTGCCGTCCGTGGTCTCCTGCCAGGTCTCGTCGAACGGTGCGGTGTCGAAGTCCCTGGCAACCGCGCCCCAGATCCGCGCCATGGCCGCCAGCGGGCCGTGGAAGGCGCCGCCCGCGCCGCACGGCATGCCCGGGGCGGTGCGCACTTCGAATTCCGGATGTAGCAGGGCCAGGATCGCCGGTCCGTCACCCGTCTGCGTAGCGGTGTAGAAACCCTTGACGACCTCGCTCTTCACGGACATGTCCGTCTCCTTCTAAAGTGATTGTTCTAGAACGATCATATTAGAACGTCTCGGGCGCGACTGCCATAGTCGTGTGGCCGGAGTCATGTCGTCCGATTCGAGACCGGGTTGCCTGGTGCTTGCCGCATATGTCCGGCTAACATTCGAACATGGGTTCGATAAGCGATGAAACGCCGCGAACCGAAGGCACGGGACCGGAGCTGGTCTACCCGAACAGGACCGGCCACTACTACCGGACACTGACCTACCCGCCGCGCCCGGTGTGGGTGCGGCTGGACGCGATCCTGGTCCGCGACCCCGGCACCCCGCGGCACGTGAACGGCGCGGGAGTCGTCATGCGCGGCGAGCGCCCCGGCACCTTGACGCACTGGTTCCCCACCGTCGACGGGGACTGGATGGGACGGGTGACCTACAGCATCCAGTTCGCCGACGGTCGCCCCGACCTGCACGTGCGCGACCAACTGGTCCCGGCCTACGCGCTGCGCCCCCGGCGCACCGAGCGATCCGAACCGGAGTCCGCCTGATCGGGTAGTCCGTCATAGCTACCGATTTGCCCTTCGTCTCCGGGTTTGCGAGACCCCTGTGAGTGCCCGGTTCGCCTCTGTTTGCCAGGGCGGGGGCGCGCGACCAGGCGGGTTGTCCGGCCGGTTGCCGATCGGTTGTCGCCGTAGGGGGCCGGTGATACGTTGCCCGGCATGGGATTTCAGTTGCCGCATCCCGAGGTGCTGTGGGCGCGCGTGACCGTCTTGGACGTGATCACCGCCGCCACTCGCACGGATCGGGTCGCGAGCGGACAGGAGATCGGGCAGACGGCCGGAGTGGAAGGTGGCCGGCTGATCAGCGACGACGGCGAGGGCAACTGGTACTCGCTGGTCAGATATCCCGGCGACCGCGCGCTGCTATTCGGGCGGGACGAGGACAACGAGGTCGCCGGGACCTCCTACGATCCGCTCGCCGCGGCGCCCGCCTGGGTGCGCTCGGTGGAACCGACGGCAAAGCTGCCCGGCGGCGTCGACGGCCCGGTCAGCTTCGTGCGCTGGTGGGAGTTCGGCCGCTGGCAGCACACGCCGACCGACCTCGACGACGGTCTCGAAATGGGCCTGAGCGCCGCTTCCGACCGGGAGAGCTTCACCGGCAGCGTCATGAGCGCCGCCATCCACGCGAAGTGGGTGGAGATGGACTACGAGGCGGGCAAGCTCACCGCCCTCACCGTCGACCCCACCGCCCTGCACGCCCTCTGCGACGCCACCGAGAACGGCACCGTCACCAAGGCTCATTTCTACTTCCTCGAGCCTGGTCTGACGGCCCCCGCTTTCACCTACCTCACCAACGCAGGCGTCCTCACGTCCGCCGCCAAGCCCACCGAACCTCTGTCGTGACCCTCTGATCGCAGGCGACACCCCACCATTCGAGAAGGGCTCCGGCTTCCGGGGCCCTTCGCTCATATCACGGCGGCATTCGAGAAACCCCTCGTCGACGTATCCAACGCCGTCGGTCGGTCGATCGACGTTCGCAACTGTCGGCGGGCTACGTGCCGCCGGTGGCCGCGCGGCGCGAAGCGGAGTCGCTCCGCTCGCCGGAGTAACCGTGCATCGCCATCGAGGGGGCGCGGCAACGGATTCAGATCGCGTAGATGCCGATAACAGGCTTCCGCGACGGCTCGAGGGTGGCCAGCAAGGTACGCATGACGTCGTCACCGACCGCGACGCATCCTGCCGTCGGCCTGCCGACCTCCACATGGACGAAGAAAGCCGAGCCCCGCTTCGGCACGACCGGAAAACGGTTGTAGTCGATGACCAGCGCGTAATTGTATTGCGGGTCGGTCCGGCCGAGATTCTCACTGAGCGTGGTGTCGAACGGACATTCGCCCTCGGCGCACCGATATTCCTGGTTGTACAGCGGACTCTCCGTATCGGACACCCACCACATGGACTCATCCACTGCCCGATAGGGAAGCTTCGCGTCTGCACCGGGCAATCGACCGAACCCTTCGGTCAACGTGAACGTCCCTTCCGGCGTGTACGCCGCCCCTTCTCTGGCCTCCCGTGAAATCCCCGCCGAGCCCACCCAGGCGGGTACCGCCAACGTGCGCTCCCACCGTCGAAACCGGTTCCGCTGCCACAATTCCAACGTCCCTCGATCGGCGCCTGCCGGGGCCGTCACCCAAACGACTTGCGTCCCCGGAACCGCGTCCGGATCGAAAGGCGGCCGACTTCCGGTGATCTCGGCCAGCAGCACGATCCCGAGCCCCGCGCCCGTCACCAAGATCCCCGCCATGATCCAGCGCAGTACCGTACCGCGCCGAATCCAACCGTCAGCCAATACTGTTCACCCTCCTCCGAGTAAACACACCCCGCCGCACCGCATCGCGCACGCCTACGATGACCAGCGCCAACAACCACACGCGGTGTCATAGTAGGCTCCCCGACAACGCAAACCGTCCCCCCGACCGGCGCATCGCCTTCCGGCGGCCGAATCGACGGGTGGCACCTGGCTGAGGCAAACGTCGAGTAGACCTCTCGGTGGTGTGCCACTCGCGTTATCGACGGGGCGCTACGGCGTTCCAGTAGTCGGATTTCACCGCATTCCAGAGGTGGAAGTGTCTGGGGAACCACTCGCGGACTTGGGCGAGGTCGGGGCGGTGGTCGCCCTCGCCGAAAAGGACCACGCCGGGGTCGCCGTTCGGGATATCGACAATGGAGCCGTCCATTCTCATCCGGTAGGCCGGGGTCGTCGCGGCGTCGTCGATCAGTGATTCGATCGCGATCCGTGACCCTCGGATGATCCGCCAGAGGACGGTGTGATCACCACATGTCGTGCGGCGCAACATCGGGCCTCCCTCGCGTGGCGTCGATCCCGCCGTAGGTGGCGAGCGCCCGCCTGCCGAGGGCGGTGATCTGGTATCCGCGACGGCTGATCAGCCCGGCATGCATGATCAGCCCCGCCGACTGGAGCTGTGGCAACGTGCGGCGGACCTGCCATCCGGCCAGGTTCACCGTCTTCACCAGCGCGTCGACGGACAAGATTCCGCCCGGCTCGAGTGCCGACAGCACGTCGGCCTGGGTTCTGCTGAGTCGGATGTCCGGTGGCATGCGGCAAAGGATGTGCGAAGTGCGGATAGCCGGTTCCGGCAATGGATTACGTGCACAAATTCGCGCAAATTGGCAGCTCCGGTTGTGCAAGGCCCCCTACGATCGGCGCGGACCGCAACAAACAGAGATCGCGGAATGCAACGGCAGGGGAGGCGTGCATGGCAGACGACCGCGCGGAGGAAACGGGCAGCACACTGCCGCGTCGGCAGCTCGGCAGGTATCTGAAAGAGGCTCGGGAGGGGGCCGGGTTCACCCTGGAGCGAGCCGCGTCCCTCATGGAGTGGAACAAATCGACTTTGAGCCGCCTGGAGCGCGGTTTGACCGAAAAGGTCAGAGTTCGGGATGTTTCCGGGCTTTGTGAGATCTATGGATTGAGTGACGAGCACACGGCTGTCGCCAAGGTGCTCGCCGAACAGACACCGGCGAAGTCGTGGTGGCATACCTATGGCGACTTGATCCCGGCCTGGTTCAACCTGTATGTCGGATTGGAAGCCAGCGCGACAGAATTGGCGAGTTATCAGCCATTGCTCATACCCGGACTGCTACAGACACCGGACTACACGCGAGCCATCGACCGGCGTTACTTCACCGAAGACACAGAGGAGGAGTTGGAACGCCGTATTCAGGTTCGTGCTCAGCGGCAACGCATCCTCACCCGGTCTCGCAACCCGACAAGAGCGTCGTTCGTGCTTCACGAATCCGTCTTGCGAACTGTGGTCGGAAGCCGACGTGTCATGGCTGCCCAGTCCAGGCACCTGGCGGACATGAGCACTCTCGCCAACATAGATATCCGAATCCTGCCGTTCCACGCCGGAATTCCGCTCGGAGCAGCTCTGCCACCGTTCACCATTTTGGATTTCGTTCGCGACGGGCGCGGCAAGACGGTGGAGCCTCCGGTCATCTACTGCGAGAACTACACTGGCGCCGCGTACCTTGAAAGGCGAGCGGATGTGCTCAGATTCCGTGAGGCGTTCGCGATGCTTCAACAGGCAGGCCCGGACGCCCGACCGAGCCGTGACCTGTTGCGAGAGATTGCGAGGGAGTTCGATCGTGAACGCTGACTTGTCCGGAGCGCGCTGGTTCAAATCGAGCCACAGCCAAGGCGGAGCCGACTGTGTCGAGGTCGCCCACCTCGCCGGAGGCACGGTCGGCGTTCGTGACTCGAAGAACCCGACCGGCCCGGCGCTGATCTTCACGCCCGGCGCATGGGACACCTTCACCATCGGCGTCGTCCGTGGCAGGTTCGACCGGGCATAGGGCTACCGCGACCTGGCGAACGGGCACTTCGCCCAGCGGCGACGTCGGCGCGCAGTGCGTCTCTGTTCCGCGGTCGGTCGAGGTATCCGATCCCAGCGGGACGGTCCGGACACTCCAGCGGCCGGTCCGGCGCGGAAGCCGCGGCCGGTCGACCCGCCCGTGCTTACCAGTCGTTAAGGATTCCTTCAGGCCGTCCTGTGAGGGTCGCGCGACAGTGATTCCCTTCTCGCGTAGGAGCCTTGATGATCACAGCCCGTCTGACCCTCCTGGGACTTCCCGCGCTCGTGCTGGCCGCGACTGCTGGTCTGGCGACGGCACCGACTGCCGTGGCGCAGCCCCCGCTGCCGACCTACACCTGCAAATTCACGCCCATCACCAGCTACCTCGCGGTATTCAGCTCGATGCGAGCGCGCAGGTGCGCGGCGTCTCCGGGCGCTCCGCTGGACGGCAACTACTTCTATCCGGTCAGGATGGAGAACAGCGTCACCGGTGAGAAATGGGAGTGCGGTGGCGCGTTCCCGTACCTCGGCAAGCCGATCCATCCGGAAATGGGATCTTACGAGGCGGAGGCGGTGCTCAACGCCGGTGTGGACGCGAGCAACTGTCGCCCGATCTGACCGCGACGCGCGCGCGACAGCTGCTTATGAGTGCCGAGAAGTACTGATTTCTCTTTCGAACAGGAACCCGTGATGAAAACGACCCGCCCGGCCCGACTCGGGCTGCCGATATTCCTGCTGGCCGCCACCGCCGGTCTGGTGACCGCCCCCGCCGCGCAGGCCCGAACTCTGCCGACCTACACCTGCGGCTACACGATCGACCTACCTCAGTTCGGCTCCGTCAAAGGTCGCGAATGCACGGCCTCGGCGGGCGCTCCTCTCACCGGCCACCACTGGATCACCTTCCAGCTGCGAAACAGCGGATCTGGTGAGGCATGGGTGTGCAACAGTGTCGAGGCGGCTCTCGTCCCGTACTACTTGGACGACAAAATAGATCCGGACTACGCGGACTTCGAACGGGCATACGGCCGTGGCGCGGATGCGAGCGTCTGCCACCGCCTACTGGACTGACGCGGCACCGACGGCATAGCCGGGGAGTAGGCGTTTCGCCCCGTGCGGTTCCCCTGTAACAAGATCGGGGTACGGTCGACCCGGGCCGGTGCCTCGACACCCGTACCCGGGCGCTGTCGATCTTCGGCCTGCTCCTGTCGCCTCGATCGAGGCGGATGGGTGCATGCTTCACTGTCGCTAGAAAGGATCTGCCGGTGTTCTCGGCAACCACATCCACCGCTGCGCGTCGGATATTGGCCCGCGCACTCGTCGCTGGAACGATCGCCGCCGTTCCCCTGACGATATCGACGATTCCGGCCTCGGCCGCTCCGGCGACGCCCCCTGCCGTCGGTACGGAAATCGGGCATGACCGATGGGACGACCGTCCCGACTTCCAAGGCAAAGATTGGCCGGGGGATCACGACCGTGGTCGCGGCAACGATCCGCTGTGGCGTCTGTTCCACAGCTTCATACCGCATGGCGTGTTCGGCAGCAGCTGAGCGCAGCGCAACGAAGGCATGAACGACAATGGCTCCCGACCAGAAGAATCTGGTCGGGAGCCATTGCGTCGCGTGCCCTCGGCAGGATTCGAACCTGCGGCCTTCTGCTCCGGAGGCAGACGCTCTATCCCCTGAGCTACGAGGGCGGGATAGGACTCGGTCGGGGCCGGGGAGGCGGTCCGATCGGGCTGGGTCAGCCTATCGTATCGGTGGCCGTCCGCCAAAAAGCGCGGGCGGCGGTGTGGTTTCGGGTCAGGGGAGGGGGGCGGCGCCTCGGGCGGTGACCATGGTGGTCATCAGATCGGATTCGCCGCGCTGGGTGGTGGCCATGGTTTCGGCGAGGGTGCGCACCGCTGTGGTGGCTGCGTGCTGGGCGGCGTAGTCGATCATCGACAGCCCACCCTGATGGTGGCGCAGCATGAGCTGGAGGAACTTGGTGTCCAGGGCGGGGCCGGTGGCCTGGCGCAGCGCCGCGAGTTCGGCGGGCGTGGCCATGCCGGGCATGGCGGACACCGGGCCGGAGTGATGCGGCATGTCCGCCCCGGCGTGGTCGTGGCCGCCCATCGGTTCGGTCATCCAGCCCATGAACCCGTCCAGGCCCTGCGCGGGTTCGCCCCACAGCTGCAACCACCCCTGCATGCGCCCGATCTGGCTCTGCTGGGTGGTGAGGATGTCGTAGGCCAGACGGCGCACCTCGGTGTCGGTGGAACGAACCAGCACCACGCCCGCCATTTCGACCGCTTGCGCGTGATGCGCCGACATGTCCTGGCTGAAACCGACGTCGACCGGGTCCGGATCCGGTTCCGGGGACCTGTCCAGCGGAATCCGGGCCAGGACGCCGATCGCGAAGCCGATGAGAATGGCCCCGATGATGCCGAGGGTCAGCAGCGCGGTGCGCTGTCGGCGGAACTGGCCCCCGATGCCGGACCCGGCCGGTGCTTCGCGGGCATCTGAACCGGTCGCTTCGCGATCGTGGGATCCGGCTGGTGCTTCGCCCGTGCCGGACCCGATAGGTGCTTTGTCGACCGAAATGTGAGCCTCCTTGGCGACCCCGGTGCTTTCGCGCGACGCGTCGCGACCTGCGCGTTCGTTGGATCCGGTGACGTCGCGACCGCCCGATCCGGTGACCTCACGAGTGCCGGATCCGGTGGATTCGGGAGTGCCGGAGCCGGTGGATTCGGGAGTGCCGGAGCCGGTGGATTCGCGGCTGTCCGGCCTGGTGACCTCACGAGTGCCGGATTCGGTGCTTTCCGAACTGCCGGAGCCGACGGTTTCGGAAGTGCCGGACCCGATGACTTCGCTACCACCGGTCCCGGCCACCGCACGAGTGCCGGGTTCGGTCGACGCCGCGCGGTCGCCGGATCCGGTGGCTTCGTCACCACCGGACCTCGCGGCTTCGCCTCGGTCCGAGCCGGTGGCATCGGGATCACCGGGCGCAGCCGAAGCTCCGCGATTCCGATCGTCGGCCACTACTGCCCCGCGCCGGGGGCGGGCTGGGCAGGGGCGGGCGGCGCGGGCACCGGAGCGCCGGGCATACCCGGCAGGCCGGGAAGACCGGGAACGCCGGGCACACCGGGCAGGCCGCCGGGCACACCACCGAGTTCGGACTGGTCCTGCTGTAGGCCCTTGCCGTCCATCGGCACCGCGTCCGGTCCGGGCGGCGTCGGGTCGAACGGCGGCGGGTTGTCGGTGTCGAAGACGATGGTCGAGCAGTCGGCGCCCACTTCGGGGTAGGCGTAGTTGTTCAGCCGCAGCGCGGTGATGAACTGGCCGACGCGCTTGTCGTCCGGGCTGTCCAGCTTCAGCTGATGACCCCAGGACTGCAGCGAGACGGCGGAATCGAGGCCGGGGTAAGGCGACATCATCGTGTACGGCTTGCCCTCGACCTTCGCCTTCAGCGTCGCGATGCCGTCGGCGTTCACCTTGTCCGGGTTGTAGGCGATCCACACCGCGCCGTGTTCGAGGGAGTGCACCGCGTTCTCCACCCGGATCGGCTTGCTGTAGACGATGCCGGTGCAGGTCGCCCAGGACTGGTCGTGCGGACCGCCGAACGGCGGCGCCTGGTCGTAGGCCACGCGCTGGTTGGACGCGATGTGCAGACCGGCGGGGTATTCCTTCTTCACCACACCCGCGATCCCGTCGGAGGGGTCCTTCTTCTGCGCGCTCGGCGTGTACTTGTCCAGGTCGGCCTTTTCCCGGTACTTGGGGACCAGGTTGTAAGCCAGTGCGCCGATCAATGCGATGATTACTACGGCCGCGCCGATGGCCGGCCAGGGGATCTGCCGGGTTTTCTTCGGAAGCTGTCCTTGTCTGCCTCGCTTGCGGGGATCTGACAACTTCGCCGCGGCCTTGGCGGCCTTGGCCGATTTGGCGCTGGGACTGCTAGGCATCGCTCAGTGTGCTCTTTCGACGTTGATGGATCCGCTGGCTGCGCAGTGCCCACCCCGAGGTGTACACCCGCCAAGACCATAGGATAGAGACTCGTGACTCCAGCTGACCTTGCAGATCTCCTTCGCTCGACAGCGGCGAAGGTGCTTGTCGAACGTGGACTGGACCCTGCGGTCCTGCCCGACGAGGTCACCGTGGAACGCCCCCGCAACCCCGAACACGGCGACTATGCCACGAATGTCGCGATGCAGGTGGCCAAGCGCGCCGGAACCAAGCCGCGTGACCTGGCCACCTGGCTGGCCGACGCGCTGGCCGAGGCCGACGGCGTCGCCGCCGCCGAAGTCGCCGGGCCCGGGTTCCTGAACATCCGCCTCGCGGCCTCCGCGCAGGGCGCGATCATCGAGCGGATACTCGCCGCCGGCGCCGCGTACGGCACCGCGGAGACGCTGAAGGGCACCCGGATCAACCTCGAGTTCGTCTCGGCCAACCCGACCGGTCCCGTGCATCTGGGCGGCACTCGGTGGGCTTCGGTCGGCGACGCGCTGGGCCGCATTCTGGCCGCGCAGGGCGCCGACGTGGTGCGCGAGTACTACTTCAACGACCACGGGGCGCAGATCGATCGGTTCGCCGCCTCGCTGGTCGCGGCCGCCACCGGCGCGCCGACCCCGGAGAACGGATACGCGGGCGCCTATATCGGCGAGATCGCCGACAAGATCCTGGCCGCGCACCCGGACGCGCTGAGCAAGCCGGAGGCCGAGCGCCTCGAGGTGTTCAGGGCCGAGGGCGTCGAGCTGATGTTCGCGCACATCAGGGAGTCGCTGCACGAGTTCGGCACCGACTTCGACGTCTACTTCAACGAGAGCTCGCTGTTCGCCTCCGGCGCGGTCGAGCAGGCCGTGGAGCGGCTGAAGAACTCCGGCGACCTGTACGAGAAGGACGGCGCCTGGTGGATCGCCAGCTCGGAATACGGTGACGACCAGGACCGGGTGGTCCTCAAGAGCGATGGCAAAGCCGCCTACATCGCAGGCGACATCGCCTACTTCCAGGACAAGCGCTCCCGCGGCTTCGACTTGTGCATCTACATGCTCGGCGCCGACCACCACGGTTACATCGGCAGGCTGAAGGCCGCCGCGGCCGCTTTCGGCGACGATCCGGCGACCGTCGAGGTGCTGATCGGGCAGATGGTGAACCTGCTGCGCGACGGCGTCGCGGTGAAGATGAGCAAGCGGGCGGGCACCGTGGTGACGCTCGACGACCTGGTCGAGGCGATCGGCGTGGACGCGGCGCGCTACTCGCTGGTGCGCTCGTCGGTGAACTCGAGCATCGACATCGACCTGAATCTGTGGGCCAGCCAGAGCAACGAGAACCCGGTCTACTACGTGCAGTACGCGCACGCGCGGACCGCGTCCATCGCCCGCAACGCCGCCGAGTTCGACTACGACTCCGTCACCGCCGACCTCGCGCTGCTGTCGGCGGAGGAGGAGGGCGAGCTGATCCGCACCCTCGGCGAGTACCCGCGCGTGGTGGCCGGTGCGGCGAGCCTGCGTGAACCGCACCGGGTGGCCCGCTACCTGGAGGAGCTGGCCGGCGCGTACCACCGTTTCCAGACCAACAAGAACCTGCGCGTCCTGCCGCTGGGCGACGACCCCGTCTCCCCGACGAACGCGGCCCGGCTCGCTCTGGTCAACGCGACCCGCCAGGTCCTGGCCAACGGCTTGGCCCTGCTCGGCGTCGGCGCGCCGGAGCGCATGTGACCGGCCGGTCGACCACAGCGAGGAAGGAAGGCTCAGTGAGCGAGCACAGCGAGGTGGGAGAATGAGCGCGCATCCCGCCGGTCCACGGCATGCCGAGATTCCGCACGCGCCGAACCTGCCGGAGCGTCCGAGCGATCCGAAGCAGATGATCGACCTGCCCGCCAACGTATGGCCGCGCAACGCCACTCGCGACGAGGCCGGCATCGTGCACTTGGCGGGCGTGCCGGTGTACGAGCTGGCCGAGCGGTTCGGCACTCCGCTGTTCGTGGTCGACGAGGACGACTTCCGTTCCCGCTGCCGTGACATGGTCCGCGCCTTCGGGGCGAACGCGCGAGTCCACTACGCGTCCAAGGCGTTCCTGTGCGGCGAGGTCGCCCGCTGGATCCGGGACGAGGGCCTGGCGCTGGACGTCTGCTCCGGCGGCGAACTGGCCATCGCGTTGCACGCGGGCTTCCCCGCGGAGCGAATCGCGTTGCACGGCAACAATAAATCCGTCGAGGAGCTGGAAGCGGCGGTGTCCGCCGGTGTCGGCCACGTGGTGGTCGACTCGCTCATCGAGATCGAGCGCCTGGAAGCCGTCGCGATCCGCGCCGGCGTGGTGCAGGACGTGCTGGTCCGGGTCACCGTCGGGGTGGAAGCCCATACCCACGAATACATCTCGACCGCGCACGAGGACCAGAAATTCGGCTTCTCGATCGCGGGCGGCGACGCGATGGAGGCGCTCGCGCGCGTCTTCGACGCCGACAACCTGCGCCTGGTCGGCCTGCACAGCCACATCGGCTCGCAGATCTTCGAGATCGACGGCTTCGAGATCGCCGCGCGGCGCATGCTCGGCCTGCTGCGGGAGGCCATCGACAAGTTCGGCGTCGAGCGCACCGCGCAGATCGCGACGCTGGATCTCGGTGGCGGACTGGGGATCTCGTATCTGCCGTCGGACGACCCGCCGCCGCTGGACCGGTTCGCCGCGAACCTGCGCGAGCTGGTCGCGGCCGAAGCCGAACGCGCGGGCCTGCCCACGCCGGTGATCGCGGTGGAGCCCGGCCGTGCCATCGCGGGGCCCGGCACGGTGACGCTCTACGAGGTCGGCACCATCAAGGACGTCTCGCTGGACGGTGGCCTGCGCCGCCGCTACGTGAGCGTCGACGGCGGTATGAGCGACAACATCCGGCCCGCGCTGTATCAGGCCGACTACGACTGCCGCCTGGTCTCGCGGTCGTCGCAGGCCGGGCCGGTGGTCGCGCGCGTCGTCGGAAAGCATTGCGAGAGCGGCGACATCGTCATCCGGGACACCTGGATGCCCGCCGATGTCGGCCCCGGCGACCTGGTCGCCGTCGCCGCCACCGGCGCGTACTGCTACTCGATGTCCAGCCGGTACAACCAGTTGACCCGTCCCGCGGTCGTCGCGGTGCGGGACGGACAGCCACGCCTGATCCTTCGCCGGGAGACGGTGGCGGACCTGCTCAGCTTGGAGGTGGAAGCGTGACGGCGAACGCGAACAAGGGTGCGTGGGGGACCGATCGCCCGATCGGTGTCGCGGTCCTGGGCATGGGCAATGTCGGCACCGAGGTCGTGCGCATCCTGCGCGAGCACGCCGAGGACCTGCGTTCCCGCGTCGGCGCCCCCGTAGTGCTACGCGGTGTGGCGGTCCGCAACCTCGACACCGACCGCGGTCTTCCCGCGGGTCTGCTGACCACCGACGCCGACGCACTGGTCGCCCGGGACGACGTCGACCTGGTGGTGGAGGTGATCGGCGGCATCGATCCGCCGCGCCGGTTGATCCTGGCCGCGCTGAACGCGGGCAAATCTGTGGTGACCGCGAACAAGGCCCTGCTGGCCGACTACACCGGTGAACTCGCCGCCGCCGCCGAGCGCAGCCGCGCCGACCTGTACTTCGAGGCCGCCGTCGCGGGCGCCATCCCCGTGGTGCGCCCGTTGATCCAGTCGCTGGCGGGCGACCGGGTGAACCGGGTCGTCGGCATCGTCAACGGCACCACCAACTTCATCCTCTCCGCGATGGACGAGACCGGCGCCGACTACTCGGCGACGCTGGCCGAGGCCACCCGGCTGGGCTACGCGGAGGCCGATCCGACCGCCGACGTGGAGGGCTACGACGCCGCGGCCAAGGCCGCGATCCTCGCCTCGCTGGCCTTCCACACCCGGGTCACCGCCGCCGACGTGTACCGCGAGGGGATCTCGCGGATCTCCGCCGAGGATCTGGAGACCGCCTCGGCGCTCGACTGCACGGTCAAACTGCTGGCCATCTGCGAGCGGGTGGACGCGGGTCCCGGCGAGCCGGGACCGGAGGACGGCGGCAAAGAGCGCGTCTCGGTGCGCGTCTACCCCGCGCTCATTCCGCGCAAGCACCCGCTTGCCGCGGTGACCGGAGCCTTCAACGCGGTCGTCGTCGAGGCGGAGAACGCCGGGCGGCTGATGTTCTACGGGCAGGGCGCAGGCGGCGCTCCGACCGCTTCCGCCGTCCTCGGCGATCTGGTGATGGCGGCCCGGAACAAGTTCTACGGGGGTCGCGCTCCCGGCGAATCGGTTTATGCTGAGCTACCGATCGCGCCGATCGGCGATACGCCCACCCGCTATCACGTCAACCTCCAGGTCGAGGACCGTCCCGGGGTTCTGGCGGCGGTGGCGGGCGAATTCGCCAATCACGGGGTGAGCATCTCGACCGTCCGTCAAGAAGGGCACGGCTCGGGTGCGCGCCTCGTCGTGGTGACCCACCACGCAGTGGAGTCGGCGCTCGCGGACACCGTGGCCGCCCTGGCGGAAATGGCATCCGTCACATCTGTGACCAGCGTTCTGAGATTGGAAGGCACCGAAGAATGACCACAGCGTCGCGCAGCGACTCCATGAGGGGTGGCGGCCGGGAGCCGGGGGGCCGTACGACGGGCGTCGCGCCCCAGGCAGGAGTGCATTCCCGCTGGCCGGGCCTGATCGCGGCTTACCGCGACCGGCTCGCGGGCGCGGCCGACTGGGAGCCGGTCACGTTGTTCGAGGGCGGCACGCCCCTGGTGCCCGCGCCGCACCTGTCCGAAATCACCGGGTGCGACGTGTACCTCAAGGTCGAGGGCCTGAACCCGACCGGTTCGTTCAAGGACCGCGGCATGACGATGGCGATGACCGACGCCAAGTACCGCGGCCAGCAAGCGGTGCTGTGCGCGTCCACGGGCAACACCTCGGCATCCGCCGCAGCGTACGCCACCCGCGCGGGCATGAGCTGCGCCGTGCTGATCCCGCAGGGCAAGATCGCGATGGGCAAGCTGGCCCAGGCGGTCATGCTCGGCGCGAAGATCATCCAGGTGCAGGGCAACTTCGACGACTGCCTCGAACTCGCCCGCAAGGTCACCGCCGATTTCCCCAGCGTCGGCCTGGTGAACTCGGTGAACCCGGCGCGCATCGAGGGCCAGAAGACCGCGGCCTTCGAGATCTGCGACGTGCTCGGCAAGGCGCCCGACGTGCACGCCCTTCCCGTGGGCAACGCGGGCAACATCACCGCGTACTGGCGTGGCTACCGGGAGTACTACGCCGACGGCGTCACCGGCGCGCTGCCGCGCATGCTCGGCGTGCAGGCCGCGGGCGCTGCCCCGCTGGTCAACGGCGCACCGGTGAAGGACCCCGAGACCATCGCGACCGCGATCCGGATCGGCGCGCCCGCCTCCTGGAACGGCGCCGTCGAGGCCAAGGAGCAGTCGGGTGGCGCGTTCCGCGCC
This sequence comes from Nocardia sp. NPDC047648, assembly GCF_040642815.1. Classification (NCBI taxonomy): domain Bacteria; kingdom Bacillati; phylum Actinomycetota; class Actinomycetes; order Mycobacteriales; family Nocardiaceae; genus Nocardia; species Nocardia sp. NPDC047648. The sequence goes on from NZ_JBEYSX010000021.1 coordinate 111,296, forward strand.
GCCACCGACGAGGAGATCCTCGACGCGTACCGCCTCGTCGCGGCCACCGAGGGCGTGTTCGTCGAGCCCGCGTCGGCGGCCGGTGTGGCCGGTGTGCTCGCCGCCCGCAAGGAGGGCTGGCTGGACTCCGGGCTCACCGTGGTGTGCACCGTGACCGGCAACGGCCTGAAGGACCCCGACACCGCGCTGTCGGGCATGCCGCAGGTGCAGCCGATCTCGGTCGACCCGGTCGCGGTCGCCGCCGAACTAGAGCTGGCCTGAGTTGAATTCGCGCGAGAGCCAGCTCATGAGCGCGACGCTGCCCGCCGGTCTGACCGTGACCGCGCGGGTACCCGCGTCCACAGCGAACCTCGGTCCCGGGTTCGACTCGCTCGGTATGGCATTGGGGATCTACGACGAGATCCAGGTGCGCACCACCGATTCCGGGCTCACCGTCCGGGTCGAGGGCGAGGGCGCCGACGATGTGCCATGGGGCCCTTCACATCTCGTGGTCCGCGCGATCGAGCGCGGCCTGGAGTCGGCCGGTGTGTGGGCCGACGGCCTCGATGTGGTGTGCCGCAACGTGATTCCACATTCGCGCGGGCTGGGCTCCTCGGCCTCGGCGGTGGTCGGCGGACTCGCCGCGGGGTGCGCCCTCGCCGCGAAACTGGACCCGGCGCTGGCCACACCGGCCGACCGAATGGTCCAGCTGGCCGCGGAATTCGAGGGTCATCCGGACAACGCGGCGGCCAGTGTGCTCGGCGGGATCGTGGTCTCGTGGACCGAGAGCGAGCGTCCGGCGGACGAGGCTCCGGGCACCGAATACCACGGCCGCACCTACCGCGCGGTGCGGCTCGAGGCCCATCCCGCGGTGCGTCCGATCGTGCTGATCCCCGAGGAGCGCTCGTCCACCGCGCACACCCGCGGCCTGCTGCCCGACGTCGTGCCGCACGGCGACGCCGCGTTCAACGTCAGCCGCGCCGCGCTGGCCGTGGTGGCGCTGACGCAGCGTCCCGACCTGCTGATGCCGGCCACCGCGGACCGTCTGCACCAGGCCCAGCGTGCCCCCGCGCTACCGCTGACCACGGCCTGGATCACCCGCCTGCGCACGGCGGGGATCGCGGCCACCGTCTCCGGGGCGGGCCCGACCATCCTGGCCCTGGGTACCAGCGAATTTCCAGCGGAACTGCGCGAACTGGCGGCGGCCGACGGCCTGCGCGTGGTGGAGCCGGGAATCGCCGAAGGTGTCCTGGTCGACTGACGGCGAGTCTGTCTTGCCGAGATTCGCAATGGACAGCTATCCTGGGCAAGTCCGTACATCGTGCGCATCAGACGCCGGTGCTTCATCAGGGCAATCGCTCCAGCAGGCTCCAGGCTCGAGCCTCCAGGCCATGGGGGTGCTGCGTAGCTGCGCAACTGGAATGATCTCTCCCCACCTTTCACCAATGGTGGAGAAGCCGCCGGTCCGGCGGAGCAGGTGATACGGCACACAGCGCCCGGACGGACGCATCCCAGTCCGGCAGAATGCCCGGGCTGCGGGACGAACCCTCGAAACAGCACACGGCGATCGAGGGAAGGAAAGGATTTCCGTGACAGATACGGACCTGCTCGCGACACCCGGCGTGGAATCGAACCCGACGGGCGACCGCGAAAGTGAATCCGGACAGATTTCGAAGATGAGCGAACACACCGACGTCGCACGATCGGGGCTGACTGGAATGTTGTTGCCGCAGTTGCGCGCGCTTGCGGGGGAGCTCGGTATCCGAGGCACCTCCGGGATGCGCAAGGGCGATCTCATCGCCGCCATCAAGGAGAATCAGGCCGCCGGAAGGGCGGCGGCAGCCAAGGCGGAAAAGCCCGCCAAGAGCGAGGCCAAGTCCGCGGTAACCGCCAAGGCCGACACCCCCGCCAAAGCCGATGCCCCCGCCAAGTCCGCCGCTTCCGCGGCGCCGGCCAAGGCCGAGCAGGCGACCCTCGACGTGACGCCCGCGGCTTCGGCCGCGCCCACCGAGGCTCCCGCCCCGGCGAAGACGGCCCCCGCCGATTCCGCGCCCGCCGCCACGAACGCGGCCGATTCGGCATCGTCCACGGCGACCGAGACCACCGAGGAGTCCGGCAGGGAGAGCGGCCAGCGCGGCCGTGGCCGGCAGCGCCGTGGTCGTGACCAGGCGCGATCGGCGACCGAGACCGCACCCGCCGAGACGCGTTCCGACGAATCGAAGCAGGACGCCGACCAGGGCGGCGAGCGTCGCCGCGACCGTGGTCAGAGTGACCGGGGCCAAGGCGACCGTCAGAGCGACCGTGGCCAGGGCGAGCGTCAGAGCGAGCGCGGCCAAGGCGACCGTCAGAGCGATCGTGGCCAGGGCGAGCGCGGCCAGAGCCAGAACGGCAGCGCGGGCGGCCGCGGCGGTGACGACGAGGAAGGCGGTCGCGGACGGCGGGGACGCCGCTTCCGTGAGCGTCGTCGTGGGCGCGACCGCGAGACCGGTGGCGGCGAGGCCCGTGAGCTCGAGATCCGCGAGGACGACGTCCTCCAGCCGGTCGCGGGCATCCTCGACGTGCTCGACAACTACGCCTTCGTCCGCACGTCGGGTTACCTGGCCGGGCCGAACGACGTCTACGTGTCGATGAACCTGGTCCGCAAGAACGGCCTGCGCCGTGGTGACGCGATCACCGGCGCGGTGCGCGCTCCGCGCGACGGCGAACAGTCCAACCAGCGCCAGAAGTTCGATCCGCTGGTGCGGCTGGACACGGTCAACGGCGGTGACGTCGAGGCGGCCAAGCGCCGTCCCGAGTTCGGCAAGCTCACCCCGCTGTACCCGAACCAGCGCCTCCGGCTGGAAACTCAGCCGAACAAGCTGACCACCCGCGTGATCGACCTGATCATGCCGATCGGCAAGGGCCAGCGCGCCCTGATCGTGTCGCCGCCGAAGGCGGGTAAGACCACGATCCTGCAGGACATCGCGAACGCGATCGCGACCAACAACCCCGAGGTCTACCTCATGGTGGTGCTGGTCGACGAGCGTCCCGAAGAGGTCACCGACATGCAGCGTTCGGTACGGGGCGAGGTCATCTCCTCGACCTTCGACCGTCCGCCGTCAGACCACACCTCGGTCGCCGAACTCGCCATCGAGCGCGCCAAGCGCCTGGTGGAGATGGGCAAGGACGTCGTCGTGCTGCTCGACTCGATCACCCGGCTCGGGCGCGCGTACAACAACTCCTCGCCCGCCTCGGGCCGAATCCTCTCCGGTGGTGTGGATTCCACCGCGCTGTACCCGCCCAAGCGGTTCCTCGGCGCGGCGCGCAACATCGAGAACGGCGGCTCGCTCACGATCATCGCCACCGCGATGGTGGAGACCGGGTCGACCGGTGACACGGTGATCTTCGAGGAGTTCAAGGGCACCGGTAACGCCGAGCTCAAGCTGGACCGCAAGATCGCGGAGCGGCGAGTGTTCCCCGCGGTGGACGTCAACCCGTCCGGTACCCGCAAGGACGAACTACTGCTCAGCCCCGACGAGGCGGCGGTGTTGCACAAGCTGCGCCGCGTACTGTCCGGCCTGGACTCGCACCAGGCGATCGATCTGCTGATCGACCGTCTGAAGAAGTCCAAGAACAACCTCGAGTTCCTGATGCAGGTGAGCAAGACCGCGCCCGGCGCGCTCGACGAGTGAGCTGACCAGCTGTTCGGCCGAAAGGGTCCCGCTGATGCGGGACCCTTTCGGCGCTCCGGGGCCGAAGAAGGCCACACCGATCGTGGCGGCGCCGCAGATCAGGAAGCTCATGACGAGCGCACACGTCCCCACCCCGGAGTTCGGCCCGGCGGACCCGGAAGCCCCGATGTACACGGCGTTCTCCGGAGCCGGATAGGGCGTGCCTGCCGGGAGGGCGAACAAACCGACGGCGACCGCGAGAGTCAGCAGAACGAGGATCGCGGACGCGATTCGGATGTTCACGAGGTCTCCTTCCTGTCTCGGCACGCCGATGTGCACCAGGTATGCAACTCTATGAACGAATTTGTTCACGTTCCTGAGTAGCGGACTACCCGACTTCAGGGTCCCGGAGGCGGCGCCGATTCGCGTGCCCGGACTTCCAGGGGCGGGAACGGTAGGGGATTACCTGGGCGGGAACAAACCACCCGCCGGGGGCGTTTTGGGAGCGTAACGGCAGTTCTGGCATACTGGACCGTCGTTGCGTCTGCTCAGGTGAGCAGAGCTCCCGCCTAGTCGGTTCCGGTTCACGCTCAGCGCTTGCGCGCGCGGGCGACCCGGCGACCACAATCGAGAGGACATCCATGAAGGCAGGAATTCACCCGACGTATGTCGACACCACGGTCGTCTGTGGTTGCGGCAACACCTTCCAGACTCGCAGCACCAAGGAGTCGGGACACATCACCGTCGAGGTCTGCTCGCAGTGCCACCCGTTCTACACCGGCAAGCAGAAGATCCTCGACACCGGTGGCCGCGTGGCCCGCTTCGAGGCCCGCTACGGCAAGCGTGCCGGCAAGAAGGCCGACGCCAAGTAGCTTCCTCGCCGACGCCCGGTCCTGCTGCGCAGGCCGGGCGTCGGTGTTTTGTATGGACCGGCATCAGGAGAAGGAAGCACTGTGACGCAACCGTCCGCCATCGACGACATCCTGGCCGAGTACGCGGGCCTGGAGACGCAGCTGGCCGATCCGTCGCTGCACAACGATGCGGGCGCCGCGCGCCGGGTCGGCAAGCGGTTCGCCGAGCTGGCTCCGGTCATGGCCACCTATCGCAAGCTCGAGACGGCGCGCGACGATCTGTCCGCCGCCCGGGAACTCGCCGCCGACGACTCCGCGTTCGCCGCGGAGGTCCCGGAGCTGGAACAACAGGTCGAGGAACTGGAACAGGCGCTCGCCGACCTGCTGGCCCCCCGCGACCCGCACGACGGCGACGACGTCGTGCTCGAGGTGAAGTCCGGGGAAGGCGGCGAGGAGTCCGCGCTGTTCGCCTCCGACCTGGCCCGCATGTACGTGCGGTATGCCGAGCGCCACGGCTGGAAGGTCGAGATCCTCGACGTCACCCTGTCCGACCTGGGCGGTTACAAAGAGGCGACGCTGTCGATCAAGAGCCGTGACGCGACGCGCGAGGGTGTCTGGTCGCGCTTCAAGTTCGAGGGCGGGGTGCACCGGGTGCAGCGCGTCCCGGTGACCGAATCGCAGGGCCGCATCCACACGTCGGCCGCGGGCGTGCTGATCTATCCGGAGCCCGACGAGATCGAAGAGGTGCAGATCGACGAGTCGGATCTGCGCATCGACGTCTACCGCTCCTCCGGGAAGGGCGGTCAGGGCGTCAACACCACCGACTCCGCGGTGCGCATCACCCATCTGCCCTCCGGCATCGTCGTCACCTGCCAGAACGAGCGCTCCCAGTTGCAGAACAAGGCGCGTGCCATGCAGGTGCTCGCGGCGCGGTTGCAGGCGCTGGCGGAAGAACAAGCGGATCAGGAGGCGGCGGCGGGCCGCGCCAGCCAGATCCGCACGGTGGACCGCTCCGAGCGGATCCGCACCTACAACTTCCCGGAGAACCGGATCACCGACCATCGGATCGGTTTCAAGGCGCACAACCTCGACGCCGTGCTCGACGGGGATCTCGACGCGCTGCTGGACGCTCTCGGGAAAGCGGATCGCGAAGCACGTATGGCCGCGGAATAGCCGTCGTTCGGGCAGAGTCGGTGCCATGTCTACCACCCGAGTCGCGCTGCGCCCCGTCCTCAACGACGCCATCGAGACGTTACGGACCGCGGGGGTACACAGCCCCCGCGCCGACGCCGAGCACTTGGCCGCGCACGTTCTCGGTGTGGAGCGAACCCGGCTGGCGCTGAGCCCCCTGGTGGCGCCGGACGAGCTGGACGCGTTCCGCGAGCTGGTCGCTCGTCGTGCGGAGCGAATCCCGTTGCAGCACTTGACCGGGACGGCCGTCATGGGCGCGCTCGACCTCGCGGTCGGCCCCGGCGTCTTCGTGCCGCGCCCGGAGACCGAGCTGCTGTACGCGTGGGCGCTGGCGCAATTGGAAGCGCTGCCGCACGATCACGCGCCGATCGTCATCGATCTGTGCACCGGATCCGGAGCGCTCGCGCTGGCTGTCGCGCACGCTCGCCCCGACGCCGAGGTGCACGCCGTCGAACTCGATCCCGCCGCACTGGTCTGGGCGCGGCGCAACGCCGACGACCGCATCGCCGCGGGCGATACCCCCATCACCCTCTACGCCGACGACGCCACCGATCCCGAACTGCTCACCGATCTGAACGGCCGGGTGGACATCGTGCTGTCCAACCCGCCCTACATCCCGGAGGGCGCTCGCCTCGACCCCGAGGTGGCCGAGCACGATCCGTCCGTCGCCCTGTTCGGCGGCCCGGACGGGCTGTCGGTCATCCGCGGGATGGTCCCGAACATCACCAGGCTGCTGCGCCCCGGCGGCGCCACCGCCATCGAGCACGACGACACCAACGGCTCCGGCGTGGCCGCCCTCCTCACCGCCACCGGCGTCTTCACCGACGTCGTCGAACACCCGGACCTGGCGGGCAAACCTCGCTTCGTCGCCGCCACCCACACCTGATCCCCGCTTCGCGCGTCTATCGCACGAGCACACCGGAACCGGTGTGCTCCTTCGGCGCACCTACTACCCGCCCGCAGCTGGTATGGCCTGAAGACCCGGGGAGGCGGGCCGGCGGCCCAGCATGCCAGGATGGGTGCCGTGAGTACCGTCTACGACTGCGCGGATCCCGACTCGCGCGCCGCCGGACTGTCCGCAGCCACCAGCGCCCTGAAATCCGGACGGTTGGTCGTGCTGCCCACCGACACCCTGTACGGGCTGGCTGCCGACGCGTTCGATGCCACCGCGGTGAGTTCGCTGCTGGCGGCCAAGCGTCGCGGCAGGGACATGCCCGTGCCGGTGCTCGTCGGTTCCTGGCACACCATCGACGGCCTGGTCTTCTCGGTGCGCCCGCAGGCGCGCGAGCTGATCCGGGCGTTCTGGCCCGGCGGCCTGAGTCTCGTTGTGCAGCAAGCGCCTTCGCTCGCCTGGGATCTCGGTGACACCCGTGGGACGGTGATGCTGCGGATGCCGCTGCACCCGGTCGCGCTGGAGCTGTTGCGTGAGGTCGGCCCGCTGGCGGTGTCGAGTGCCAATGTGTCCGGGCAGCCCCCGGCGAAGACCGCGCCCGAAGCCCGTGACCAGCTCGGTGACCTGGTCGGCGTCTACCTCGACGGCGGCCCTGCCGAGCACGCCGTGGCCTCCACCATCGTCGATCTGACCGCCGATCAGCCGCGCATCCTGCGCGTGGGCGCGGTGCCGGTCGCCGACATCGCCGAGGTGCTCGGCATGTCGCCGGAAGCGCTCAGCGGCGCCGCACAGCAGCGCGGATGATGGGTTCGAGTGCCGTCGTCCCGCTTCGGGAGCTGCTCGTCGTGCTGCTCATCTCCGCGGTGGTGACGTTCCTGGCCACCGGTGGGGTGCGGGTGCTGGCGATCGGCTTCGGCGCGGTCGCCGTGCCGAGGGACCGGGACGTGCACGTCAAGCCGATTCCGCGGATGGGCGGGGTCGGCATGTACATCGGTGTGGTCGCCGCGGTGCTGTTCGCCCACCAGCTGCCCGCGCTGCGCAGCGGCTTCGACTACAAACCCGACATCCCGATCGCCGTGCTGGTGGCCGCCACGGTCATCGTGCTGGTCGGCATCGTCGACGATCGCTGGGGACTGGACGCGCTGACGAAGTTCGCCGGCCAGGTGACGGCGGCGGGTGTGATGGCCGTCATGGGATTGGGCTGGTACGTCATCTACAACCCGTTCAGCAACACCACGGTGGTGCTGGACGGCTTGCAGGGCGGGCTGGTCACGGTGGCGGTCACCGTCACCCTGGTCAACGCCATGAATTTCGTCGATGGCCTGGACGGCCTCGCGGCCGGTCTTGGTCTGATCGCGGCGCTGGCTGTCTTCGTGTTCTGCCTGGGACTGATGAACGAGCAGGGCGGCTCGGTGGACACCTACCCGCCGGCATTGCTGGCCGCCGCGCTCGCGGGTGGATGCCTCGGATTCCTGCCGCACAATTTCCAGCCCGCGCGCATATTCATGGGCGACTCCGGCTCGATGCTGATCGGATTGATGCTGGCCGCGGTGTCGACCGGCGCGTCGGGGCGAATCCCGTTGCAGGGGTACGGCCCGCGCGACATCGTCGGTCTGCTTTCCCCGCTGTTGCTGGTCGGCGCGGTGATGTTCATTCCGGTGCTCGACCTGTTGCTCGCCATTGTGCGCCGGGTTCGCGCGGGCGTGAGTTTCTCGACGCCGGACAAAATGCACTTGCATCATCGCTTGCTGCAGATCGGCCATTCGCACCGCCGCGTGGTGCTGTTGATCTATTTGTGGGTCGGCGTGCTCGCCTTCGGCGCGGTCGGCACCTCGCTGATGGACCGCACACTCGTCGTGTTGTTGATGGCGGGCGGGCTGGTTTTCGCCTTGGTGATCACCGCCATTCCGGGGCTGCGGCGTGGGGACCCGGCGGGTGACGGATCGGCGTCCGGGTAAAGTCGGCGGCTGTGAGCTTCACACCCCGACCCGTGCCCGGCCCCGACGCGCCGCTGCGGTCCGCGCTGCGGTACGGACTGATCGGCCTGGGCGTGCTGGTCGTCCTGGCCGTCGCGCTGGGCGCCGCCGTCGCGGGTGGCTCCGGAGTGTGGGGCGCCGTGCTCGGCGCCGCGATCGGTGGCGGCTTCATCCTCACCACCGCGGCCGTCGTGCTGTTCGGCGCGAAGCTGCCGCCGAGCACCGCGGGCCTGATCATGCTGGTCAGTTGGGCGGGCAAGGTCCTGGTGGCGCTGATCGTCGTCGCGATCCTCCAGCGGTTCCACTTCTACGATCGCGTCGTGCTGTTCCTCACGGTGGTCGGAGCGCTGGTCATCGTGCTCGGCGCGGAGACGTACGGCGTTGTCCGGCAGAAGGTTCCGTACGTGACGACGACCGACCCGGACACCGCGTCCGGTACCCGGGAGTAACGAAAACACCCCACCCCCTACACGCTGTCGTAGATGACTTGGTAAAGTGTTGGTAAGCAAGCGACCAAGTCGGGGATCTGTGAGGGGTCACCGCCGAGATCCCCTGCATGGGCCGCTATGCTTACTGCCGTGCCGGGCTCCGAGGGGTGTTCCGGTTCTGCATGTCGACGAATGTCGCCGACACACGTACAGACGCCTGGTGGAAATCAAACCACCGCCCAGCTGCTGACGAACTTCGAGCCGACCTGAGTCGACCCAAATTGATCGTCAATGTCCGATCGAACCGCGGGAATGACCGTACCCGCGGCCCGAACACGGGAGAGAACGCTGAGCGTCACCACTCTGGCGGCCGAGTTCCATGCGCCGTCGCTTACCGACTTCTTCCCTCCAGCTGTGCTGTTCGAGGGAACGCCGTTCGAACTCGATCGATTGATGCTGATCCGCATTCTGATGACGGCCGTTCTCGCTGTCGTGATGGTGCTGGCATTCCGCTCGCCCCGGATCGTTCCGCGCGGCCTGCAGAATGTGGCCGAAATCGGCCTGGTCTTCGTCAAGGAGCAGATCTGTGACGAGGTCCTCGGCAAGGAGTCGGGACGGAAGTTCTTGCCCCTGATCGCGACGATCTTCTTCACGGTCCTCTTTCTGAACTTCTCGGGTGTCGTGCCGGGGTTGAACATCTCGTCGAACGCCCGAATCGGCATGCCGCTGGTGCTGGCCGTCATCGCGTACCTGACGTTCAACTACGTCGGTATCAAGAAGTACGGATTCCTCAACTACATGCGCAGCAGCATCGTCGTTCCGAACGTTCCCGCCGCGCTGCACGTGCTGCTGATTCCGATCGAGTTCGTCTCGACCTTCATCCTGCGTCCGTTCACGCTGACCGTCCGACTCATGGCGAACATGCTGGCAGGCCACATCATGCTGGTCCTGTTCTTCAGCGCGACCTGGTTCTTCCTGTTCGACGCCACCTCGTGGATGAAGGTGTTCTCGCCGTTCTCGCTGCTCGCGGGACTCGGATTCACACTCTTCGAGCTGTTGGTCATCTTCCTGCAGGCCTACGTGTTTGCGCTGCTGACCGCCGTATACATCGGACTCGCACAGCACGCGGCCGATCACTGACCTGACCGACCCAACTACCGGAAACCTGCTACACCACGCCGACCGGCGGGTGAGCAACAGAAAGGGAATGGAAGACTCATGAGCCTCGCTTACCTGGCCCAGGAAGCCGCCACGAACGAGAGCACCTTCAAGGGCCTGGGCGCCGTCGGCTACGGTCTCGCCGCGATCGGCCCCGGCATCGGCGTGGGCATCGTCGTCGGTAAGGCGATCGAGGGCATCGCGCGTCAGCCTGAGCTGCAGGGCACCATCCGTACCAACATGTTCCTCGGTATCGCGTTCACCGAGGCCCTGGCCCTCATCGGTCTCGTCGCCGGCTTCATTTTCTGATTCCGATGTACGAGTCAGTTTTGCTCGCGGCGGCGGAGGGAGAGGATGTGAATCCTCTCGTCCCCGAAACGTACGACATCGTCTGGTCGATCGTCTGCGTCATCATCATCGGGTTCTTGTTCTACAAGTACGTGATCCCGCGCCTGATGAAGACGCTCGACGAGCGCTCCGAGAAGATCGAAGGCGGCATCGCTCGCGCGGAAGCCGCGCAGGAAGAAGCTCAGCTCACCCTGCAGCAGTACCAGCAGCAGCTGGCCGACGCCCGGCTCGAGGCCGCGCGCATCCGTGAGGACGCGCGGACCCAGGGCCAGGAGATCCTGGCCCAGATGCGCTCGGAGGCCCAGGCCGAGGCCGACCGCATCATCGCGGCGGGCCACACCCAGCTGGAAGCCCAGCGCCAGCAGATCCTGACCGAACTGCGCCACGAAGTCGGCCGCACGGCCGTCGACCTGGCCGAGAAGATCATCGGGCAGTCGGTTTCGGACGAGGCCAAGCAAGCGGCCTCGATCGACCGTTTCCTCGACGAGCTCGACCAGACGGACGCAGGCATCGGGGTCGGAAGGTAACGACGCGAAAGTGAGAAGCATGTACGCAGCGAGCCGCGAGGCCAGTGCCCGGTCTCGGGAGGCGCTTCGGGCCGCTCTGACCGGAAGCGACAGTGCTGCGGCCACGACGGGGTCGGAACTGTTCGCCGTTGTCGCCGTGCTGGACGACCAGCGTTCGCTGCGTGTGGCGCTCGCGGACGTGTCGGTGCCGGGTTCCGCGCGTGCGGAACTCTGCGAGCGGGTCTTCGGCGGCAAGGTCAGCGCTGCCACGCTGGCAGTGCTGACCACCGCGGTGGCCGAGAACTGGTCGCGCACTTCTGATCTGGTGGACACCTTGGTGCTGCTCGGCCAGGAGGCGTTGCTGGAGTCGGCGGCCCAGCGTGGCCGGATCGAAGCGGTCGAGGACGAGCTGTTCCGGCTCGGCCGGATCATCAGCGACAACCCCGAGTTGGACCAAGCGCTGTCGGATCGGTCGCAGCAGGCTTCGGCCAAGGGCGAGCTGATCCAACGGCTGCTCGCCGGCAAGACGGAGCCCATCACCCTGACCCTGGCGGAGCAGGTGGTGACCAGGCAGCGGTCGGGCATCAGCGCCGCCTTCGACGAGCTGTCCGACCTCGCGGCGGGGCGCCGCGATCAGATCGTCGCGCACGTGCGCGCCGCGATCGGGCTCAGCGAGCAGCAGCGCGACCGGCTGGCCGCCTCGCTGCGGCGCATCTACGGCAAGGCGACCACGGTGCACATCCAGGTCGACCCGAGTTTGCTGAGCGGAGTCGTGGTGCGCGTCGGTGACGACGTGATCGACGGCAGCGCCATCGGCCGACTGGAGAAGATGCGCAGGGCCCTGACCTAGCGCGCTTCCACCACCCCCGACATTCCAGACCCAGACAGCGAGAGCAGGAAGAACATGGCGGAGCTGACGATCTCCTCCGACGAGATCCGTAGCGCGATCGAGAGCTACACCCAGAGCTACACCCCCGAGACCTCCATCGAAGAAGTCGGTGTGGTCACCGACACCAGCGACGGCATCGCGCACGTCAGCGGCCTGCCCTCGGCAATGGCCAACGAGCTGCTCGAGTTCCCGGGCGGCGTGCTCGGCGTCGCACTGAACCTCGAGGACCGTGAGATCGGTGCGGTCATCCTCGGCGAGTTCGCCGAGATCGAGGAGGGCCAGGAGGTCCGCCGGACCGGTGACGTGCTCTCGGTCCCGGTCGGCGACAAGTTCCTCGGCCGCGTGGTGAACCCGCTGGGCCAGCCGATCGACGGCCTCGGCGAGATCGAGTCCGAGGAACAGCGCGTGCTCGAGCTGCAGGCCGCGACCGTGCTGGAGCGCCAGCCGGTCGAGGAGCCGCTGGCCACCGGCATCACCGCGATCGACGCGCTGACCGCCATCGGCCGCGGCCAGCGTCAGCTGATCATCGGCGACCGCAAGACCGGCAAGACCGCGGTCTGCATCGACGCGATCCTGAACCAGAAGGCCAACTGGGAGACCGGCGACCCGACCAAGCAGGTGCGCTGCATCTACGTCGCCATCGGCCAGAAGGGCTCCACCATCGCGGGCGTGAAGGCCGCGCTGGAGCAGCACGGCGCGCTGGAGTACACCACCATCGTCGCCGCCCCGGCCTCCGACTCCGCCGGCTTCAAGTGGCTGGCCCCCTACACCGGTTCGGCCATCGGCCAGCACTGGATGTACCAGGGCAAGCACGTGCTCATCGTGTTCGATGACCTGACCAAGCAGGCCGAGGCCTACCGCGCCATCTCGCTGCTGCTGCGTCGCCCGCCGGGCCGCGAGGCCTACCCGGGTGACGTCTTCTACCTGCACTCCCGGCTGCTGGAGCGTTGCGCGAAGCTGTCCGACGAGCTGGGCGCGGGCTCGATGACCGGTCTGCCGATCATCGAGACCAAGGCCAACGACATCTCGGCGTTCATCCCCACCAACGTCATCTCGATCACCGACGGCCAGGTGTTCCTCGAGTCCGACCTGTTCAACAAGGGCGTCCGCCCGGCGATCAACGTCGGTACCTCGGTGTCCCGCGTCGGTGGTGCCGCCCAGACCAAGGGCATGAAGAAGGTGGCGGGCTCGCTGCGTCTGGAACTCGCGCAGTACCGCGAGCTGGAGGCGTTCTCCGCGTTCGCCTCCGACCTCGACGCGGCTTCGCTGGCGCAGCTCGAGCGCGGCGCCCGCTGGGTCGAGCTGCTCAAGCAGGACCAGTACTCGCCGGTGCCGGTCGAGGACCAGATCATCTCGATCTACCTGGTCGACCGCGGCCACTACGACTCGATCCCGGTCGGTGACATCCGCCGCTTCAACGCCGAGCTGCTGGAGGAGCTGCACCGCAGCGCCGCCGACGCGTTCAAGGCCATCGAAGGCGGCAAGGTGCTCGACGGCGAGGCGGCCGAGCAGGTCGAGGCGGCCACCAAGAAGTTCCTGGGGACCTTCCTCACCTCCGACGGCACTCCCGTGGTGAACGAGGCCGAGGCGGGCCAGCTCGACCACGAAGAGGTCGAGTCCCTGTCGGTGACCCGCAAGCACGTCGAGAAGTAACGCGAGCCGGCAAATGCGCTATTCGATCCGCGGCATACGCGACGGGCACGAAGGAGGACGCGTGCGCGACCTCCTCGTGCTCGGCGTATGCCGTCAATCCCACGCAGCGAATGAAGGGAGTGTGAACCGCTGATGGCAAGCTTGCGTGAATTGCGCTCCCGCATTCGTGGTGTGAATTCGATCAAGAAGATCACCAAGGCCCAAGAGCTGATCGCGACCTCGCGAATCTCCAAGGCTCAGGCCAGGGTCGCGGCCGCGAAGCCGTACGCGGAGGAGATCACCAAGGTCCTCAGCGAGCTGGCGAGCGCGTCGAAGAACCTCTCGCATCCGCTGCTGACCGAGCGCGCCAACCCGCGCCGGGCGGCCGTGCTGGTGATCACCAGTGACAGCGGCATGTGCGGTGGCTACAACTCGAACGTGCTCAAGCGCGCCGAAGAGCTGATGAGCACCCTGCGTGACGAGGGCAAAGAGCCGGTGCTCTACGTGATGGGCAACAAGGGCCTGACCTACTACGCCTTCCGCAACCGCTCGTACGTGTCGGCGTGGACCGGGTTCTCGCAGCAGCCGAAGTATTCCGATGCTTCGTCCGCCTGCCACCACCTGGTCGACGCCTTCATGGCCGGCTCCGACGGAGCGGTGCCCGCTCCGAACGGGACGGGTGACATCGCAGGCGTCGATGAGCTGCACGTCGTGTACACCCGCTTCGTTTCGATGCTGACGCAGAGCCCTGAGGTGCGCCGACTGGCGCCGATCCAGGTGAGCTACGTCGACGAGAACTTCGACCTGGGTGAGGACATCGTGTCGGATTCGCCGACGGCGGACGTCCACGCGCAGTACGAATTCGAGCCCGACGCCGATGTGCTGCTGGCGGCGCTGCTGCCGAAGTACGTCAACACGCGTATCTACGCGTCGTTGCTCGAGGCAGCGGCATCCGAGTCAGCGGCTCGGCGCACCGCAATGAAGGCCGCCACCGACAACGCCAACGAACTCGCGAGCGTGCTCCAACGCGAGGCCAACTCGGTGCGTCAGGCCCAGATCACGCAGGAAATCAGCGAAATCGTCGGCGGCGTGAACGCGCTGGCGTCGAGCTCGGACCGCGACTGAGCGCCACACGCGGCCTGAGCGACGGGCACGTAGTAAGGCCCCCGAAGGCCGCACATCGACACGGAGAGAACCAACACCAATGACCGCAGCTGTCACCCAAGACAACACGAGCCGGACCGGCGGCGCCGCAGGCCGCGTCGTCCGGGTCATCGGCCCCGTCGTGGACGTCGAGTTCCCGCGCGGAGCCATTCCCGAGCTGTTCAACGCTCTGCACGCCGAGATCACCCTGACCTCGGTGGCCAAGACCCTGACCCTCGAGGTCGCCCAGCACCTCGGCGACAGCATCGTGCGCACCATCTCGATGCAGCCGACCGACGGCCTGGTCCGCGGCGCCACCGTCACCGACACCGGCAAGCCGATCTCGGTGCCCGTCGGCGACGTGGTCAAGGGCCACGTCTTCAACGCGCTGGGCGACTGCCTGGACACCCCCGGCCTCGGCCGCGACGGCGAGCAGTGGGGCATCCACCGCAAGCCGCCGTCGTTCGACCAGCTCGAGGGCAAGACCGAGCTGCTCGAAACGGGCATCAAGGTCATCGACCTGCTCACCCCGTACGTGAAGGGTGGCAAGATCGGTCTGTTCGGTGGCGCCGGTGTCGGCAAGACCGTTCTGATCCAGGAGATGATCACCCGTATCGCGCGGGAGTTCTCCGGCACCTCCGTGTTCGCCGGTGTCGGCGAGCGCACCCGTGAGGGCACCGACCTGCACCTGGAGATGGAGGAGATGGGCGTCCTCCAGGACACCGCCCTCGTCTTCGGCCAGATGGACGAGCCGCCGGGCACCCGTATGCGCGTCGCCCTCTCGGCGCTGACCATGGCCGAGTACTTCCGCGACGTGCAGCACCAGGACGTGCTGCTGTTCATCGACAACATCTTCCGGTTCACCCAGGCCGGTTCCGAGGTGTCGACCCTGCTCGGCCGCATGCCCTCCGCCGTCGGTTACCAGCCCACGCTGGCCGACGAGATGGGTGAGCTGCAGGAGCGCATCACCTCGACCCGTGGCCGGTCCATCACCTCGCTGCAGGCCATCTACGTGCCCGCCGACGACTACACCGACCCGGCTCCGGCGACCACCTTCGCCCACCTCGACGCGACGACCGAGCTTTCCCGCCCGATCTCGCAGAAGGGCATCTACCCGGCCGTCGACCCGCTGACCTCGACCTCCCGCATCCTGGAGGCCTCGATCGTCGGCGACCGGCACTTCCGGGTTGCCAACGAGGTGAAGCGGATCCTGCAGAAGTACAAGGAACTGCAGGACATCATCGCCATCCTCGGTATGGACGAGCTGTCCGAGGAGGACAAGGTCCTCGTCGGCCGCGCCCGCCGTCTGGAGAAGTTCCTCGGCCAGAACTTCATCGTGGCCGAGAAGTTCACCGGTCAGCCGGGTTCGGTCGTGCCGCTGGAGCAGACCATCGACGACTTCGATCGCGTCTGCAAGGGTGAGTTCGACAGCTACCCCGAGCAGGCCTTCAACAGCTGCGGTGGTCTCGACGACGTCGAGAAGGCCGCCAAGAAGATCCTCGGAAAGTAGTCACCGATGGCGGAAATGTCAGTCGATCTCGTCGCGGTCGAACGATTGCTCTGGTCCGGCCAGGCGTCGTTCGTCAGCGCGCAGACCACCGAGGGCCAGATCGGCATCATGGCCGGCCACGAACCGTTGCTCGGCCAGCTGGTCGAGGGCGGCATCGTGACGATCGTGGACACCGACGGTCAGCGGGTCGTCGCCGCGGTGCACGGCGGCTTCTTCTCGGTGACCGCGAACTCGGTTCGGGTGCTGGCCGAGTCGGCGGAATTCGCCGACGAGGTGGACGTCGAGGAGGCCCGCCGGGTGCTGGCCGACTCCGACGCCAGCGAAGAGCAGCAGAAGGCGGCTCAGGCCCGCGTGCGCGCGGTCGAACAGACGGCGAACGCGTAGTTACAACCTGATTTCGAGCACGACTGCTGTCGGCGGTGAAGAGTCTCTTCACCGCCGACAGCGTCTTTCGGGCGAGTCGGACACGGCCGGGCCATTTGTAAACTCGGTGCCGTGGTTGAATGACCGCACGCGGTGTGAACATCAGGCTCGCCGAGCGGCAGTCCTCGTCACCACGAAGGCCTGCGAACACCCGCCAATCGAATGCCGTGTGGACCACACGGCGGCGTAGCGAAGGGACGAACAGCATTGCAAACCGGGATGGTTCTCCTGATCATTCTGGTGCTGACGCTCGTGTTCCTCGCGCTTGCCTCGACTTACCGCCTCATCATGTTGCGGCGCGGCGGAACCGCCGCGATCCTGCGTGTCCTGCCCGCTCGCGGCGGTCAGGGATGGCGCCACGGATTGATCCGCTACGACGAGGACCGCCTGGTCTTCTTCAAACTCACCAGCCTCAAACTCGGCCCGGACTCCGCCATTCGGCGGCAGGGCATCGAGATCGGTGATCGCCGGGGTCCGCGCGGCGACGAGTACGACATCATGACCGACGACATCGCCGTGATCGCGGTGTCGGACCGCTCGGGCGACTTCGAACTCGCCTTGGATCGCGATTCCCTGACCGCCTTCCTGTCCTGGGTGGAATCCCGCCCGTCCGACCGCACACGGCGGATGCCGGGTCTGTAGCCCACGGCTCTCGGCGGACCCGGTTCGGCCGCGCCCGCTAGGGTTGTGCTGTGAGCGTGCATTTGACCCGGATCTACACCCGGACCGGCGATGACGGGACCACGGGATTGAGCGACTTCTCCCGGGTCGCGAAGACCGACCCGCGCTTGGTGGCCTACGCCGACTGCGATGAGACGAACGCCGCCATCGGTGTGGCGATCGCCCTCGGTGGGCCCGATGCGACGATGCTCGCGGTACTGCGGCAGATACAGAACGATTTGTTCGACGCAGGCGCAGATCTCTCCACACCCGTCGTGGCGGAGCCGAAGTATCCGCCGCTGCGGGTCACTCAGCCCTACATCGATCGGCTCGAAGCATGGTGCGACGAGTTCAACACCGCGTTGCCCGCGCTCGATTCGTTCATCCTCCCCGGCGGTACCCCGCTGGCCGCCCTGTTGCACACCGCCCGGACGGTCGCGCGCCGAGCGGAGCGCTCGGCGTGGGCGGCGATCGAGGCGCATCCGGAGGACACCGAGGTCCTGCCGGCCAAGTACCTCAATCGCCTCTCGGACCTGCTGTTCATCCTGAGCCGGGTGGCCAATCCTGGCGGCGATATCCTGTGGAAGCCCGGCGGGGAACCGCCGAGCGCCTGATCGCGTAGGACCGCGGGCGAGTACCCGGGCGATCACGGGGTATTGCCGGCAAGGCGTCGGGACCACCCCGTCGACCACAGAACGCGCCCATCTCGCGGCACTCGCTCCAACGGCGAAAACGTCCGGAGGCGAGGGGAGTCGTGGAGAGGCGGCACCGTAGTGCGCCGCCCCAACTATCCTTGCACCAACAGTGCGCCGAATACGCGGAGAGGCGGCATGGAACGGTTTTTGGTTACCGGCGGAAATCGACTCGTCGGTGAGGTCACGGTGGGGGGCGCCAAGAACAGCGTCCTCAAACTGATGGCCGCTGCGCTGCTCGCCGAGGGCACCACCACGATCACGAACTGCCCGGACATCCTCGACGTGCCGCTGATGGGCGATGTGCTGCGCGGCCTCGGCTGCGATGTGGCCATCGACGGCGGGACGGTGTCCATCACCACGCCCGCCGAACCGAAGTACCACGCGGACTTCCCCGCGGTGACGCAGTTCCGCGCGTCGGTGTGCGTGCTGGGTCCGCTGATGGCGCGGTGCAAGCGCGCCGTCGTCGCACTGCCCGGCGGTGACGCCATCGGCTCCCGCCCGCTGGACATGCATCAGGCCGGCCTGCGCCTGCTCGGCGCGACCAGCGAGATCGAGCACGGTTGCGTGGTGGCCAAGGCCGACGAGCTGCAAGGCGCCCGGATCCGGCTCGACTTCCCCTCGGTCGGCGCGACGGAGAACATCCTCATGGCGGCGGTACTGGCCGAGGGCGAGACGGTGATCGACAACGCCGCGCGTGAACCGGACATCGTCGACCTGTGCAACATGCTCGTCCGGATGGGCGCGCGGATCAGCGGCGCGGGCACCTCGGTGCTCACCATCCAGGGCGTCGAGCGTCTCGCGCCGACCACCCACCGCGTCATCGGTGACCGCATCGTGGCCGCGACGTGGGGTATCGCCGCCGCGATGACCCTCGGCGACATTCGCGTCACGGGCGTGAACCCCAAGCATCTGTCGCTGGTGCTCGACAAGCTGCGGTCCGCGGGAGCGCGCATCTCGTTCGAGCAGGACGGCTTCCGGGTGGTCCAGGCCGAGCGCCCGCGCGCGGTGAACTTCTCGACCCTGCCGTTCCCCGGTTTCCCGACCGACTTGCAGCCGATGGCCATCGGGCTGGCGTCCATCGCGGACGGAACCTCGATGATCACCGAGAACATCTTCGAGGCGCGCTTCCGGTTCGTGGAAGAGATGATCCGGCTCGGCGCCGACGCGCGCACCGATGGGCACCACGCGGTGGTGCGCGGGATTCCTCGGCTGTCGAGCGCTCCGGTGTGGTCCTCGGACATCCGGGCCGGCGCGGGTCTGGTCCTCGCGGGCTTGGTCGCCGACGGGACCACCGAAGTGCACGACGTCTTCCATATCGATCGCGGGTATCCGAATTTCGTCGAGCAGCTGCAGGAGCTGGGCGGCGATGTCACGCGCGTCGGCGCCGCGGATTGAGCGCTCGCGCCCATCCCGGTGGGCGCGAGTTATCGATCGTTTCGCCGAAAACGCGTGATGACCAGGGGATTTGACATCGTGCAGGCAGACACGTAACTTATTCCAAGTCAGAGCGACACGGACACCGACCCGGGGCCCAGGAGCTGAGCGGAAACGCTGAGCCGGAGGCCAGGGAAACGAGGTAGGACGAGGAGCGCCTGACGCTCACATGGCTCGATCGCGACCCCGGTTTGCAACTGGGTTCACCACTGAGCTAAGCTGGAAAAGTTGCCTCACTGAAGTTCCGAAAATGTTCGGAGTGAATGTGTGTGCGTGTGTTCTTTGAGAACTCAATAGTGTGTCGATGA